>NZ_JBVHKV010000001.1:0-648647 GCF_055559335.1 Streptomyces sp. NPDC024555 | reverse complement strand
GCCTTCGGCAGGTCGGGGTATCAACATATCTGGCGTTGACTTTTGGCACGCTGTTGAGTTCTCAAGGAACGGACGCTTCCTTTGTACTCACCCTCAGAACACTTTCTGGGGCTTTCCTCCGGGCGCTTCCCTTCGGTCTTGCGTTTCCGACTCTATCAGACTCTTTCGTGTCCGATTCCCGGTCGAAGCGGGTCAAGCGTTTTTCGCTTTCCAGTTCTTCGCTTTCGCGTTTCCCTTTCCGGCGAGTCCGACTCTATCAGATCCTTTCGGGCCTGATTCCCAGTCAGCGGGGTTTGTCCTCCGGGCCGTTGGGCCCTTCCGACGTCCAAAACCTTAGCGGATTCTCCCGGCGACTCATAATCGAGCCTCGCAACTGAATTTCGGCATGCCGAAATTGTCCCGTGCGGGAGGTCGTGCTGAAGAGTTGGTTGCCGCGGATGCGGCGGGATCGACTGTCGGGGAACCGTTACGGCTCGATGACAACTCGAAGAACCTTACGGATCGGGGAGGGGCGTGTCAACCCCTCCCCGGGGGCGCTCTCAGTCCAGGTCGGTCAGGCGGCCGCCGGCGTCCGGCTGGGCGTGCTCCACGCGGCGCAGCAGGCGGATCAGCATCTCGCCGAGGACGCCGCGCTCCTCGCCGGAGAGGTCCTGGAGCAGGTCCTCCTCGAAGTCGGTGGCCATCCGCATGGCCTCCAGCCACTTCGTACGGCCCTCGTCCGTCAGCTCGACGATCACGCGCACGCGGTTGTTCTCGTCGCGGTCGCGGGTCACCAGTCCCTCGCCGGCCATGCGGTCGATGCGGTGGGTCATCGCGGCCGGGGTGAGCCCGAGCCGCTTGGCCAGCTCGCCCGGACCCAGGCGGTACGGGGCGCCGGAGAGGACCAATGTCTTGAGGACCTCCCATTCGGCGTTGCTGATGCCGAGGGCGGCGACCTGGCGTCCGTACGCCACGTTCATCCGGCGGTTGAGCCGGCCGAGCGCGGAGACGACCTGTTCGACCTGCGGGTCGAGGTCGCGGAACTCGCGCTGGTAGGCGGCGATCTGCTCGTCGAGGCTCGGCTCCTGCGGACCGGGCTCGGTGGTGTCAGACATGGCGCGCAGTATGGCACGCCACCCACAGCCGTCGAAGTCCTTCACCTTGAATTGTTGAGCTTCTAACTTTAGTGCTAAAGTCTTCGGGTTCGAGTCTTTCGACGGTGTGGTTCGAGACCTTGAGGAAGGTGAGTGTGACCAGGGAAATGGGCGCGGCACTGCGGCGGATCCAGCTGGGGAGCGCGCTGAGTGCGTTCGGGCTGGGGTTCACCGTTCCGTATCTGTACGTCTACGTGGCGCAGGTGCGGGATCTGGGAGCCGGTACGGCGGGAGTCGTGCTGGCCGTCTTCGCGATGGCGGCGCTGGCGGTGCTTCCGTTCACCGGCCGGGTCATCGACCGGCGCGGGCCGCTTCCCGTGCTCGTCGGCGCCTCCGGCATCGCCGCCGTGGGTGCCGTGGCGCTCGGGCTCTCCTCCCAGGTCACCACCGCCGTGCTCGCCGCGGCCGTGCTCGGTGCGGGCACCGCCGTCATGCAGCCGGCACTCGCCACCATGCTCGTGCGCTGCACGGGCACCGCGACCCGGACCCGCGCCTTCGCCATGCAGTTCTTCCTGCAGAACCTGGGGCTCGGGATCGGCGGCCTGGTCGGCGGGCAGATCGTGGACACCTCCCGCCCGGCTTCCTTCACGCTGCTGTTCCTCATCGAGGCCGTCATGTTCGTCGTGCTCGGCGTCATCGCGGCGACCGTGCGCATGCCGCGCACCCCCGCCGTCGTCACCGGCACGGCGGCCGGTGAGGGCGCCGCGCCGCGCGGCGGGCTGCGGCAGCTGCTGTCGCACCGGGCGATGGTGCAGCTGTGCGTCCTCGGGTTCGTGCTGTTCTTCGCCTGCTACGGACAGTTCGAGTCCGGGCTCGCGGCCTACGGCACCGAGGCGGCCGGCATCCAGCCCTCGACGCTGGGCATCGCGCTCGCCGCCAACACGGCCGTCATCGTCGTCGCCCAGTTCGTGGTGCTGCGTCTGGTGGAGCGCCGCAAGCGCACCCGGGTCATCGCCGCGGTGGGTCTGATCTGGGCCTTCGCCTGGATCGTGGCGGGGTACGCCGGGCTCGGCCACGGCAGCCAGACCATGGCGACGGCCGCGATGATCTCCACGTACGCCCTGTTCGGACTGGGTGAGTCGATGCTGTCGCCGACGGTCGCGCCGCTGGTCGCGGACCTGGCGCCGGAGTCGATGGTCGGTCAGTACAACTCGGCGTTCGCGCTGTGCAAGCAGCTGGCGCTGGCGGTCGGACCGGCCGTGGGCGGCCCGATGGGGGCCTCGCTGCACGGGCCGTACATCGTCACGTTCGTCCTGTTCTCGCTGGGGATCACCGTGCTCGCGCTGCGGCTCGGGAAGCGGCTCACCCCCGTACAGGACCAGCCCTCGCTCGCGGCCGTGCCGTCGCGGGTCGTGGCCGTGTCGCTGCCGGAGAACGCGACGGCCGAGATACCGGCGCCGGTCGCCGCCGCCGCGCGCTGACCGGACCCCCGGGGCCGGCGGCTACTGCGGCAGGGCGAACTCGCACCAGACCGCCTTGCCGCCGCCCGGGGTGCGGCGGCTCCCCCAGGACGTGGCGATCGTCGCGACGATGGAGATGCCCCGGCCCGCCTCGTCGCCCGGCTCCGCGCGGCGGCGGCGCGGCAGGTGGTCGTCGCCGTCGGTGACCTCGATGATCAGTCTGCGGTCGGTGCGGCGCAGGCCCAGGCGCATCGGCGGCGTCCCGTGCTGGAGCGAGTTGGCGACCAGCTCGCCCGCCGCCAGGACGCCCAGGTCGCACAGCTCGACCGGGAAGCGCCACGAGGTGAGCACCCCCGTCGCGAAGGCGCGGGCGCGCGGGGCGGCCTCGATGCCGCCGAGCAGATCGAGCGAGGCGTTGTGGAACAGCTCCGCTGCCGGGCCCGTGCGGGCCGGGTGCTGGACGACCAGGACCGCCACGTCGTCGT
Organism: Streptomyces sp. NPDC024555; assembly: GCF_055559335.1. Lineage (NCBI taxonomy): Bacteria > Bacillati > Actinomycetota > Actinomycetes > Kitasatosporales > Streptomycetaceae > Streptomyces > Streptomyces sp. NPDC024555. The sequence goes on along the minus strand of NZ_JBVHKV010000001.1, from coordinate 645,629 downwards.
CGTGCTCCGCCGTCACGTTCAGGGAGCGGATCAGACGGTCGCACACCACCTGCGGGGCGCCCTTCGCACCGGCCAGGGCGCGCTCCAGGGCGGCCACCCCCTCGTCGATGTCCTCGCTGCGGCGTTCGACCAGGCCGTCCGTGTAGAGGACGGCGGTGGAGCCGGGCGGCAGGGCGATGGTCCCCGAGGTGTGGATCCAGCCGCCGGTGCCGAGCGGCGGACCGGTCGGGTCCTCGGCGCGGCGGACCGTGCCGTCCTCGTCGCGCACCAGGATCGGCAGATGCCCGGCGGAGGCGTAGACGAGCAGGCCCTCGTTGGGGTCGTGGACGGCGTAGGCGCAGGTGGCGATCTGGCTGGCGTCGATCTCGGCGGCGAGGCCGTCGAGCAGCTGGAGCACCTCGTGCGGGGGCAGGTCGAGGCGGGCGTAGGCCCGGACGGCGGTGCGCAGCTGGCCCATCACGGCGGCGGCGCGGACGCCGCGGCCCATGACGTCCCCGATGACGAGCGCGGTGCGGCCCGCCCCGAGGGTGATCACGTCGTACCAGTCGCCGCCGACCGCGGCGTCCGTGCCGCCCGGCTGGTAGGTGGCGGCGATCCGCAGGTCGTCGGGGTGCTCCAGCTCCTGCGGGAGCAGGGAGCGCTGGAGGGTGACGGCCGTTTCGCGGTGGCGGCGCTCGCTGGCGCGCAGCCGCTCGGCCGCCTCGGCGTGGTCGGTGACGTCGGCGGCGTAGACGAGGACTCCGCCCTCGTACCCCTTCTCCCGGTCGCCTCGCACCGGTGTGCAGGTGACGGTGTAGGAACTGCCGCTGCCGGCCTTGCGGGACTTCACCGTCCTGGGGGTGCCGCTGCGCAGCACCTGGTCCATGAGCGGGAGCAGGCTCAGCTCGGTCAGCTCGGGCATGGCCTCGGCGGCGGGGGCGCCCTGGGGGCGGGGGCCGAACGCGGCGGTGTAGGCGTCGTTGACGTACGCGATGCGGTGCTCGGGGCCGTGGACGAGGGCGACGAGGGCGGGCAGCCGGCCGAGGATGTCGCGGGTGGAGAGGTCCTCGGGGGTGGGTGCGCCGGGCCGGGCCCCGGTGTCGTCCGGGACCGTGTCGGAACCGCCGTGGGGAGGGCTCGAATCGGTGTCCGCCTGTGCGTACTCACCGCGGGCCGCCGGGACGGGGCTGCGGTCGTCCCGGGCGGCTCTGCGCTGCGCACCGGGTAGGCGGGCGCTCCAACGCGTGAAGTTCACGGAATCTATGGCCTCGTGTGTCGGTCTGGTCCGCTCGGGCGGGCTGCTTCCTCTGCCGGGGCGTCACAAGTATGTGCTGGTGGTCGGTTGCCCCTGGGACGGTCTCCTGGATGGTCACTGTCGGTCGCTGCCGGCCGGGTCACTCTGTGCAGATGTGAGCCCACCTATGGTCACACGTCCAGTGTGTCGGACCCTACTGACAGTCGTCGTCGTCCGGGCGGGGGTGCCGTCCCGCGGCGATCTCGAACTCGGCCCGGGGATGCTCCAGTGAGCCCAGTGAGACGATCTCCCGTTTGAAGAGTCCGGCAAGGGTCCATTCGGCCAGCACCCGGGCCTTGCGGTTGAACGTGGGGACCCGGCTCAGATGGTACGTACGGTGCATCAGCCAGGCCGGGTAGCCCTTGACCCGGCGGCCGTAGACATGGGCGACGCCCTTGTGGAGGCCGAGCGAGGCGACGGATCCCGCGTAGCGGTGGCGGTACTCCTCGGTGGGCCGGCCGTCCAGGGTGGCGACGAGGTTGTCGGCGAGCACCTTGGCCTGGCGGACGGCGTGCTGGGCGTTGGGCGCGGTGCGTGCGCCCGGTGTGTCGGAGGTGAGGTCGGGGACGGCGGCCGCGTCTCCGGCGGACCAGGCGTGCGGCGTGCCCTCGACGGTGAGCCGGGCGGTGCAGAGCAGTCTGCCGCGATCGTCGAGCGGCAGGCCGGTCTCGGCGAGCAGCGGGGCGGGTTTGACCCCGGCGGTCCACACGAGGGTGCGGGTCGGGAAGCGGGAGCCGTCACTGAGGACGGCGACGCGGTCCTCGCAGGAGTCCAGCCGGGTGTCGAGGCGGACGTCGATGTTGCGGCCGCGCAGCTCGCGCACGGCGTACCGGCCCATCGACTCCCCCACCTCGGGAAGGATGCGCCCGGTGGCCTCCACGAGGATCCATTTCAGGTCCTCGGGCTTGATGTTGTGGTAGTACCGCGCGGTGTAGCGGGCCATGTCCTCCAGCTCCGCGAGCGCTTCCACTCCGGCGTAGCCCCCGCCGACGAAGACGAAGGTCAGGGCGGCGTCGCGGATCTCGGGGTCGCGGGTGGCGGAGGCGATGTCCATCTGCTCGATGACGTGGTTGCGCAGTCCGATGGCCTCCTCGATCGTCTTGAAGCCGATGCCGTGGTCGGCCAGGCCGGGGACGGGGAGGGTGCGCGAGACGGAACCGGGGGCCAGGACGAGTTCGTCGTACGCGATCTCGACGGCGCCGGTGCCGTCCTCGCCGGTGGCGAGGGTGGTGACGGTCGCGGTGCGTTTGGCGTGGTCGATGCGCCTGGCCTCGCCGACGACGAGCGTGCAGTGCGGCAGCACCCGGCGCAGCGGGACGACGACGTGGCGCGGCGACAGGGAGCCCGCGGCCGCTTCGGGGAGGAACGGCTGGTACGTCATGTACGCGTCGGGGGTGACGACGACGATCTCCACCGCCCCGCTTCGCAGCCGGTGCTTCAGTTTCCGCTGGAGGCGCAGCGCGGTGTACATCCCGACGTAGCCGCCACCGACGACGAGAATGCGCGCGCCCGGCTGGGGGCCGGGGGCTGTTCCCCCGGATTCTGAGGCCATCACCACCCCATGACGCAACGTGCACAAGAGTTTGTCCACAGCCTCGGCGAATTGTGTGACCGGAGCGCGCGTTCGGGCCGACTCCGCCTTTCCGGCCGGTCGGGCGGAAGTACCGCAGGTCAGGCGTTACGGGGAGGGGTGCGGGCGAACCGGGGGCCGCCGGACGGGCGGTGGTTGCTCCGATCGGGGGGCGCTCCCGGCGGGCTGCCCCCTTCTGAATTGACCCGGGCTCAACTATGTTCGTATGTCGTCGGGGTGTCGGACGGTGACCATCGATCCACCCTCGACAGACACGGCGGGAGTCTCCGGGGGGAGACGTCATAACCGGGGGAACAGTTATGCATATTCAGGAATCCCATTGGCCGACGGCCGCGCTCTCACCCGAAGGAAACGGGCGAATCGGGGCAGTCGGTACGGCAAGCGGGACCAACGGGACCGCGGCGGTCGCGGGCACCGTGAGCACGCTGGGGACCGCGCTCGGCGCGCAGGCCCCCGCGCACGGCCGCTCGGCACCGCTGCGCGTCGACGCGCAGCGCAATCTGGAGCACGTGCTGCGCGCCGCCCGCGAGGTGTTCGGCGAACTGGGGTACGGCGCACCGATGGAGGACGTGGCACGCCGCGCCCGGGTCGGTGTCGGCACGGTCTACCGGCGCTTCCCCAGCAAGGACGTGCTGGTGCGCCGGATAGCCGAGGAGGAGACCGCGCGGCTGACGTCCCAGGCCCGCGCCGCGCTCGGCCAGGAGGACGAGCCGTGGTCGGCGCTGTCGCGCTTCCTGCGGACCTCGGTGGCCTCGGGCGCCGGGCGGCTGCTGCCCCCGCAGATACTGCGGGTCGGCGTGGAGTCGGACGAGGCGTCGGCGGCCGGTGAGACGGCTGCCGCCCAGGGCTCGGAGAGCGGTGACCCGCGGGACGAGCCCCGGGTGCCCCAACAGCGCCAGGAGGTCGGCCAGTCCGGTCTGCGGGTGGCCGAGCGCCGCCCCGCGTCCGAGGAGGCCGACGACCTCGGCGCCGGTGCCGCCGAGCTGCTGGAGGTCGTGGGCCGGCTGGTCGAGCGGGCGCGTACGTCCGGGGAGTTGCGCCGCGATGTGACGGTGGCCGATGTGCTGCTCGTCATCGCGACGGCCGCCCCCTCGCTGCCGGACGCCGCCCAGCAGGCGGCCGCCTCGGCCCGGCTGCTGGACATCCTGCTGGAGGGCCTGCGCTCGCGGCCGGAGTAGCGGGAGCAGTCGGAGTAGCGGGAGCAGTCATCGGGGAGCCGCCTCGGACGGGGTGGGCCGGCACCGGCACGTCCGGTCCGGGCGGTGACCGGCGTGCCCGGCCCGTACGGGGTGCGGGCATGTCCCGTCCGCGCGGTGGACCGGCGGGCCCGGTCCGGGCGGAGTGCGGGCGTGCCCGTACGGGTGGCGGCGACGTCCGTGCGGCGCCCCGGGGACGGTCCGGGGCGTGTCCGAGGGGTACGCCGGGGACGGTCCGGGGTGTCCAAGGGGTGCGCCGGGGGCGGTCCGGGGCGTGTCCGGAGGGTGCGCCGGGGGCGGCCCGGGACGTGTCCCGAGAAGGGCGGTCTTCGGCCATCTCGTGCCGTTCCACCCCAACTGCCCCGTCAACACGTCCCGTTACTCCTCCCCCTCACGAGTGTCTTTTAGAGCTCGCCTGCGGGAAAACTCCCCGGATGAGTGGTTGCCGGGGCTGAAAGGCGGCGGCTCCCGCGCTCTGTGGCACGCTTGCCCGGTATTCGGGGCCGAAAAGCGCATACGGGGGCGTCCGCGATGAGCGGTGACGGGCAGCAGGAAGAGTCGCTCGAAGGTTTCTCCAGCGGTGGCGGCACGGGGACGGACGGTCCGGCGGGCCGGCGGGCGGAGGGCCGGAAGGGGCCGCGCGCCCCGGAGTCCGACGAGGACGGCGGCACGGTGCTCCCCGGCCCCTGGCCGCCCGCGCCCGTCGAGACCCTGGCCGACGCGGCGGACACCGCGCGGTCCGGCGCGATCGACGCCGCGGCGGCCGCGGCCGTGCCCATGCAGCGGAGCCCGGTGAGCGGTTCCGCGGCCACCGGGCCGGGCGCCGCGCCCGGTGACGCGGCGCCGTCGGACGCGCAGTTGATCCAGCGGATGCGCGGCGGCGACGACCTGGCGTACGAGGAGCTCTTCCGGCGGCATTCGGACGCCGTGCGGCGCTACGCGCGTACCTGCTGCCGGGACGCGCACACGGCGGACGACCTGACGGCCGAGGTCTTCGCCCGGACCCTGCAGGCGGTCCGGGGCGGCAAGGGGCCCGAGGAGGCGGTGCGGGCCTATCTGATGACGGCCGTCCGCCATGTCGCCGCCGCCTGGACGAAAACGGCGAAGCGCGAGCACCTGGTGGACGACTTCGCGGTGTTCGCGGCGCAGGCCGTCCGCACCTCCGAGGTCTCCGACGCCGACACGCTCGACCTCGGCGCGGACGTACGGGCCATGCACGAGGCCGAGCAGTCGATGGCGATGCAGGCGTTCCGGAGCCTTCCGGAGCGCTGGCAGGCGGTGCTCTGGCACACCACGGTCGAGGAGGAGTCGCCCAGCGACATCGCCCCGCTGTTCGGGCTGACCGCCAACGCGACGTCGGTGCTGGCCAGCCGGGCCAGGGAAGGGCTCAAGCAGGCCTACCTCCAGGCCCATGTGAGCCAGGCCCTGACCGCCGGGGGCGACTGCGCCCGCTACGCCGACCGGCTCGGCGCCTACGCCCGGGGCGGGCTGCGGATGCGGGCCGAGCGCGGACTGCGCGGCCATCTGGACGCCTGTGAGAAGTGCCGGCTCGCCGCGGGCGAACTGGCCCAGGTCAACGCGGGCATCCCCGCGCTGCTCCCGGTCGCGGTCATCGGCTGGTTCGCCGCCGGGTACGCGCTCAAGGCCGCCGGGGTCGTGGCGGGCGGTGCCGTCGGCGCCGCCGGTGCGGGCGCGGCGGCGGCGGCCACCGGCAGCGGTTCGTCGGCGGGTTCGTCCGCCGGCGGGGCCGCCGTCTCCGAGGGGCTCGGTGCCCCGGCGAAGGCCGGGATCGCGGCGACCGTCGCGGTCGCCGCCGCGGCCGGTCTGGTGTGGGCCCTGGTCGGGGACGACCAGCCCCGTCCCGAGCCGAAGCCCGTCGCCAAGCCCCCGGCCGTGGCCCCCGCGGTGCCGTCCCCGACCCCGCCGAAGCCCACCCCGACGGCTCCCGTGCCCGCCCCGCCGGCCCCGGAGCCGACCCCGACCCCCACCCCGACACCCACGCCCACACCGACCCCGACTCCGACTCCGACGCCGACCCCCACTCCGACGCCGACGCCCACGCCTCCGCCGCCCTCACCGGAGCCGCCCCCGACGACGCCTCCCCCGCCCCCACCGGCCCCGGAGGTGTACCAGGTCAACGAGCTGGCCTACACCCTGCTCGGCGACCACTCCGGCCCCGAGGTGGTGCTCGGCGAGAGCAGCTGGGTCTGGCAGCGGTCCGCGCTGTCGATCGGCGGTACGCGGTACGCGCACGGGGTCACCGTCAACAGCAGGTCCTCCGTGAACATCCAGCTCAACCGGGCGTGCACGCGGTACGAGGCGATGGTCGGCGTGGACGATCTGACCCGGGGGCTCGGCTCCGTGCGCTTCTCCGTGTTCGGCGGGGACGGGACACGGCTGTGGCAGTCCCCGGTGATCAACGGCAACGACCCGGCCGTTCCGGTCGGGGTGGGCATCGAGGGTCAGGAACGGATCCGGCTCGTCGTCGAACCGGCGGGCCCGTTCGGCGCGATCGCGCTCGCCGACTGGGCCGACTCGCGCATCACCTGCGTCTGACGGGCGGTGCGGGGCGGGCGGACAGGGTTACGGGAGGTCCGCCGCGATGCCCTTCAGCAGCTCGATGGCGTCGTCCAGGGTCAGGCCCCGCCCTGCGGCGTGTTCCTCCTCGTACCGTGACGGCCCCAGCTCCTCCCGGGCCCGGCGGGCCACGGCGTCCACCTCGTCCTGTTCGCCCTCGGCCCGCAGGACGGGCAGCCGCCAGACGTCCGCGGCGGCCAGGAAGCGTACGGCGGCGTCGGTGCGGCCCACCAGCGGCAGCACGGTGGCCAGACCGTCCGCCAGATAGCCCGTGACCATCTCGGGGCACTGCGCGTCCCGGGACACGACCAGCGTCTCCAGCAGGGCGCGCACGGCCGCCGCGGGGCCGCCCCCGGGCTCCGGTTCGCACAGGGCGATCCGGGCCGACACCCCTTCCTGCATGACGATGAAGTGGGAGGCGGGGCCGCCGCGCACGTTCTCCTCCCGGGCGACGGTGAGGAACCGGCGGGCGGCCACCGGATCGCCGCGGTGGAGCGCCATGACGGCCCGCAGGTAGTAGACGTACGACGTGGCGTCGCGGGTGTGGTGCCGTTCCGCCTCGGTCTCCGAGCGGTCGAGGTCCCGCTCGGCGGCGGCCAGATCGCCGGTGCGGTAGGACAGTTCGGCCAGCCGGGCCAGCAGGAAGGGAGCCTCGGCGTGGGCGCCGACCTCGCGGGCGAGCAGCAGCGCCTCCGCGTAGTCCTGGCGCGCGTCCTCGTAGCGGGCACGCATCATGTTCGCCTCGGCGGCGGCGCTCGCGACCTGGGCGCGCATCCAGCGGTCGCCGACCCGGCGGCTCAGCCGGCGCAGTTCGGCGAGGTCGTCGTCGACTCCGGGCATGCCGCCGGGGGTGTCGACGACCATGTGCGTACGGAACATCAGCGTGGCCCCGTACTCCCACTCCCCGCCGTGGACGCGGGCGTTGTCGACGGCCCGGTCGATCTTCAGCCGGACGTCCGCCGTGGTCCAGGTGAGGAACGAGGTCATCGGCCAGAGCAGCCCGGGGAAGCGGGCGCCCTGCTCGGCGGAGCCGGCGAACGCCTGGGCCACCCGGCCCATGAGGGTCTGGAGCCCGGGATCGTCGGTGTCCACGTCGGCCGCCCGGGAGTCCATCCCCAGGAAGAACCACACCATGTGCACGTTCATCCGGGGCCAGTAGCGGGGATCCGTGTCGTCCTCGGGGTCCGTGCCGAGGGCGAGGGTCCGCTCGGTCCAGGTGAGGCCCTCCACGCGGTAGTTGCGCAGCCACCAGAACCAGGCCATGCCCATGACCAGCCGGGTGGCGGCCGGTTCACCCGGCGGTCCGGCGGCGACGGCCCGCTGGAGCACCGCCCGGATGTTGTCCAGGTCCGTCTCCAGCCGCTGGATCCAGCGCAGTTGGTCACCGGAGCGCAGCCGGGGCTCGGCCTCCTCGACCACGGCGGTGAAGTACGCGCTGTGGGCGGCCTCGGCGGCGGACCGGGTCTCGGGGGTCTCGGCGCAGCGCTCGGTGGCGTACTCGTGGATGGTCTCCAGGAGGCGGTAGCGCATCGTGCCGTCCGCCGCCGGGGCGGCGACGACCAGGGACTTGTCGACCAGGGCGCCTATCAGGTCCGCGGTGTCGGCGCGGGGGCCGCCCGGCCCCGAGGGGGTGGTGACGACGGCCTCGGCGGCGGCCAGGTCCCAGCCGCCCGCGAAGACGGAGACCCGGCGCAGGGCGGTGCGCTCGTCCTCGTCCAGGAGGTCCCAGGACCAGTCGACGACGGCCCGCAGGGTCTGCTGGCGGGGCAGTACGGTGCGGCTGCCGCCGGTCAGCAGGCGGAAGCGGTCGTCGAGCCGGTCGGCGATCTGGCGGGGGCCCAGCAGCCGCAGCCGGGCGGCGGCCAGTTCGATGGCGAGCGGCAGTCCGTCGAGCCGGCGGCAGATCTCCGCGACGGCCTCGGGGTCGTGCGCCGGATCGTGCACGGGGTCGAAATCGGGGCGCACCGCCCGCGCGCGCTCCGTGAAGAGCCGCAGGGCGGGGTCGGCGGGGAGCGGGTCGACGGGCCGGACGGATTCACCGGGGACGCCGAGCGGTTCGCGGCTGGTGGCGAGGACGCGCAGGTGCGGGCAGCGGGTCAGCAGGGTCTCGGCCAGGGCGGCGGCCGCGTCGATGACGTGCTCGCAGTTGTCGAGGATCAGGAGGACCGGCCGGGGCCTGCTGCCGTGCGCGAGGTGGTCGACGAGCAGATCGACCGGGTCCGTGCGCAGCACCGGCCCGTCGTGCGCGCCGTCCCGCAGCAGGGACGTCTCGCGCAGTCCGAGGGCGGAGAGCACGGCGCCGGGGACGGCGTCGGGGTCCTCCACCGGGGCCAGTTCGGCGATCCAGACCTCCCGGGGGCCCGCGGCGGTGCGCTGCTCGTGGGCGGCGGACTCCTCGGCGAGCCGGGTCTTCCCGGAACCGCCGGGTCCGGTCAGGGTGACCAGCCGGGACCGGGCCAGGTCCGCGCGGATCGCGGCCAGTTCCGGTTCGCGCCCCACGAACGAGGTGAGCCGGGGGCGGAGATTGCCCCGCGCCGGTTCCGGTTCCGGCTGCGGGGCCGGGGCCGGGGCGGGCGGTGGCGGCGGCGCGGGGGCCAGCAGTTCCTGGTGGAGGGCGGTCAGCTCGGGCCCGGGATCGGTGCCCAGGCCGTCGGCGAGGGTGCGGCGCGCGTCCTCGTACGCGGCGAGCGCGTCGGCCGGCCGGCCGTCGGCGCGCAGGGCGCGGATGAGCTGCGCCCGGAAACGCTCGTCGTAGGGGTGCGCGGCGGTGAGACCGGCCAGCTCGGCGACGAGGGCGGCGGGGGCGGCGCCCGAAGCGGCGGGAGTGGCGGGAGCGGTGCCCGGAACAGCGGGGGCGGCGCCCGGAGCGCGGCGCGGCTCCTCGGGGCCCGGCGCCGCCGCGCACCGCAGGTCGGCCTCCACGCGGCGTTCCAGCGTGGCCAGCCGGTGGGCCTCCGGGCGCAGGGCGTGTCCCCGGTCAGCCTCGGGGAGGTCGGCCAGGGCGGGGCCGCGCCAGAGCGCGAGCGCGGCCCGCAGGGTGCGGGCGGCGGCCTCCGGGGCGCCGGACTCCAGCTCCGCCGCGCCCTGCCGGGCCAGCTTCTCGAAGACGTACAGGTCGACGTCGTCCGCTCCGGCGGCCAGCCGGTATCCGCCCGGAGAGCTGGTCAGGGCCTCCCGTCCCAGCACTCGGCGCAGCCGGCCCACGAGGGCCTGGAGGGCGGCCGGGGCGTCGGCCGGGGGATCGTCCGCCCACACGTCGTCCACCAGCTCGCCGACCGGCACGGCGCGGCCCGGCCGCAGGGCGAGCGCGGCCAGCAGGGCGCGCAGGCGCGTGCCGCCGAGCGGCAGCACGCCACCGCTCTCGTCTCGCGCCTCCGTGACGCCCAGGATCAGATACCGCACTCCGCCATTGTGTCCCCCCGCTCGGACACCGGTACGGATACCGGTGCGGAGGGCCCCGTTCCGTCCGTACGGCCCCGAAGCGCGCCCCGAGCGCCGGTCTCAGCGCTGGAGGGAGCGGCGGGCCGGGGCGACGCCGCCGGCGACGGCGCGCTGGCGGGGGGCCGCCGTGCCGGTCCAGCAGGTGCCGCGGCGCGACACCAGGCGGCGCAGCCACAGCTCGGTGGAGGCGAGGTCGGCCAGGCCGTCCAGCGGCAGGGGTTCGCCCTCGGAGGCCGCGCGCAGGGCCTTGCGGACCACACGGGCCTCGACGAGTCCGGCGTCGGCGAGCAGCGGGGCGTCGAAGAGGGCGATGAGCTCGGGCAGGGCGGCGCGCAGTCCGGTGCGGTTGACGGCCGTGGACGTGGCGTGGGAGGGGGTGCCCCAGCCGGGCGGCAGGTCATGGATGCCCGTACCGGCCAGGACCCGGCGCAGGATCGCGGCGCGGGCGCCCGGCTGGACCCGCAGGGACTCGGGGACGGCTCGGGCGGCGCGGACGACCTGGTTGTCCAGGAAGGGGGCGTGCAGGCGCTGGCTGCGCACCTCGGCGGCCTGTTCCAGGATCCGGTGGTCGGCGGCGTGGCGCGCCAGGGCCGCCCTGGCGCGGGCCTCCCCGGGGCGCTGGACGGAGGCCGGGCGGATCGCCGCCTCCTGGAGGCGTACGGAGACCTCCGCCAGGGCCTCCCCGGTCAGCCAGCGGGCGGCCGGTCCCGGGCGGGACCAGGCGAGCGCGGCGAGCGAGGCGTCGGCGGGGGTGTCGAGGCCGGGGGTCAGGCGGTTGGCCTCGGGAAGGCGTCCGGCCGCCGTCTCCAGGCCGGTGCGGAAGGAGGTGCGGGCCAGTCTGCGGGCGGCCCGGTAGACGGTCAGCGGGACGACCAGGGAGTGCGCGGAGGGGCCTTCGGCCCGTGCGAGGGCGGCGACCGGGCGCACCAGATGGCGGCGTCTGCGGTCGATCAGGAGGTCGGCGAGGCGGGCCGGGTGGGCGTCCAGGACCTGCCGGGCGCCGTCGCCGACGAAGTGGTCGGCGCTGCCCGCCGCGAGCCTGCGGCGGTGTCGCTCGACGAGGACGAGGGAGGGGGCCGGTTCGTCGGTGAGCGGGCCGTTCGCCAGATCCGCGTACGGCAGGGCCTCCTCGCCGGCGGCGACCACGACGTGGTGCAGCCTCGGGTTGGCGGCGATGGCCCGCGCCCGTTCGAGTTCGTCCTCGTGGGCGCGGGTGGTCAGATCGTTGAAGGTGACCGCGAGCAGCCGTTCCCCGGCGCCGGTGCCGTGGCCCAGGATCGTGCCGGGCAGTCCGGGGAGTCCGGCGGCGAGCAGGGCGAGCGTCGCCGACGCGCTGCCGCCGGAGAGGTCGGAGCCGATGCCGGGGACGGGCGCGCCCCGGGCCGCTCGGCGCTCGGCCGGGCCCATGCCGGGAACCGGGCCCGGGTCGGGCGGCAGGGTCTCCGGGGCGTGGCGCGGGGCGAGCAGCCGGGCCCGCACGGCCTCGACGAGAGCGTCGCGCACCCCGTCGACCGCGCTGACCGGGTCGGTCTCGGGGGCGGCGACAGCGAGGGAGGCCACCGCCTCGTAGCCGGTGATCTCGCGCGAGCCCTCGCGGAGGATCAGCGCGTGTCCGGGCGGGATGCGCTTGACCCCGGCGTACGGGGTGCCGTCGCGCAGGGCCTCGGGGGTCTCGGGGCAGGCCAGCAGGGCGGCGAGGTGGCCGATGTCGAGCTGGGCCTCGATGAGGTCGGCGAGGGGGAGCGCGGCGGTGGCGTAGGCCGTACCGCCGGCCCACGGCGTGTAGAAGACCGGCCGGGCGCCCGCGAGGTCCCCGACGACGGTGATCCGGCGGCCTATCTGGACGACGGCCGTGTAGCTGCCGGTCCAGGCGGTGAGGTGGCGCAGGGCGCCGCCGCGGGCCGCGAGGAGTCCGACGCGCAGCTGTTCGTCGGTGGCGCCGCAGCAGCCGAGGACGGCGAGCCGTGCGGTGGGGGCGCCCTCGGCGGTGTCCACCCGGACGGTGCGGATCTCGTCGGGCCGCCAGTCACCGACCGCCCAGAGGGGATCGGGGTCCCCCCAGAGGAGTTGCGAGCCGACCGGGTGCATCGTGCGCCCGTCGTCGTCGGCGCCGACCGCTCCGGCCGTGCCGAAGCTCGCGGCGATACTGCTCCAACCCACCAACCAACGCATCGCCGCCTCCACGGGCTGTGGACGAAGGGGCGCAGCGAAGCAGTCGCGGGAACTCCGGTCACGCGCGGCGCCGTTGCGGACATGCTGCCACGACAACGGCGTGCGGGAGTGGCTACGGGCGGCGCACGTCGTACGGGCATGCGCCCCTGGCAAGGGCCGGAGCGCGGCCGCGGCCCCCCGGCGGGGCGTGCCGCCCGCGCGCGTCGCCCCCGTGATCAACCGCGGCCGGGCCTCCGGCGGTTGTCCGGGCCCCCGAGGGCCGGGCAGCGGCTGTGATCCGGCCGGAAAGCCGCTGCCCGTCCGGCCGTCCGCGACGATGTCCGCGAATCGTCCGGCCCAACCGTGCCGGACCGACGACATCCGGCCAATCTCGGGAGGGACGGGAACCGGTCGGGCGGCCAATCACCGCCCCACGTAAGCCAGTTCATCCCGGTTTGCTCCCGGGAGGCTACGGCGGACCGGCGCCCCTCCCGCGGCCGCCGCACCATTCGACGGCCGGGGCGGACACCGTTCCGCGACCGGTCCCGCACTTCCGTTCACGCACAGTCCGGGAGGCGAGCCCCACCTCCCGGACCGGTCCGCCGCCTGCGGGGAATGAGGCGGCGGGATTCCCCCAGCCCGCCGCTTCCAGAGCGACGGGCCGACCCACGCAGCACCCATGCAAGCGCTCCCGCCGGGGCCCGGCCAGAGCGCACGGCCGGGCGCACGGCCACACACCCGGGGCACGCGCGAACCCCTCGCGGGAGCGCTTCCCCGAGGCCGTGGCACCGACCGCCCGAGGCCGCGCCGCACCGCGCCCGCCCCGGGGTGCGCCCCTGGTCACGGCCGGGCCGCCCGCTCGGAGCCGTACCCCATGGCCTCCGCGGCCACCCCGCCGCCGACGGCCCGCGAACCGGCCGCGCGCCCACCGGCCGCCCGGCGCCCGGACCGCCGCGGACAGCCGCCGACGGGCTCCACACCCCCTCCCCGGGGCCCCCTCCGTTCCTCCGCCGCTCCTTCGCGGACCCTCCGCCCCCCGCTCGCCCCACCCGTCCCCCGCGCCACTCACCTCACTCGGCACGCCCCGGATGGCCGGGACGGACAACAATCCCGCCATCCGGACGTCCGGCCCTTAACGGTAGGGATGCGGCGAACTACGCTGGGTTTACTGATGTTCTCAGCAGGGGGGCATATTCCCCGGGGCTCGGCCATATGCGTGTGCGGCCGGTGTGACGGGGTTCGTCCCTGGGGAGAACCCGGTACGAATGCCGCGCGCCGCAACGGTGACGCGGCTGCCGTCTGTGTGTCGAGGGGTGGCGCATGTCCAGGGAGCAACGCGGACCGAACGACAAGCTCGGAACCGTTCTCGCCCTCGCGGGAATCAGCAACGCCGGGCTCGCCCGGCGGGTCAACGACCTCGGGGCGCAGCGCGGACTGACACTTCGGTACGACAAGACCTCGGTGGCCCGGTGGGTCTCCAAGGGGATGGTGCCGCAGGGCGCCGCGCCCCATCTCATCGCGGCGGCGATCGGCGCCAAGCTCGGCCGGCCGGTCCCGCTGCACGAGATCGGGCTCGCCGACGCCGATCCGGCGCCCGAGGTCGGGCTGGCCTTCCCGCGCGACGTGGGCGAGGCGGTCCGTTCGGCGACCGAGCTGTACCGGCTGGATCTGGCCGGACGCCGGGCGGGCGGCGGCGGCATCTGGCAGTCGCTGGCGGGCTCGTTCTCGGTCAGCGCCTACGCGACGCCCGCGTCCCGCTGGCTGATATCCCCCGCCGATCCCTCGGTGGCCCGCGCCGCCACGGCGGCGGTGACGGCCCCGGCCGCGCAGCGGAACGGCACACAGGGCGCACGGGGCGCGTCGGGGGCGCAGAGCCCCGGCGGCACGCCGTCCGGCACACCCGGGACGCTCCTGGCCCCCGGTGTGTCCGCTCCCCCCTCCGGGTACGGGGCGGCGATCCCGGCGCAGCCGGGACCCGACGCCGCGCACGACGCCTCGCCGCTGCGGGTCGGCCACAGCGATGTGTCCAAGCTGCGGGAGGCCGCACAGGACGCGCGCCGCTGGGACTCCAAGTACGGCGGCGGCGACTGGCGTTCGTCCATGGTCCCGGAGTGCTTACGGGTGGACGCGGCGCCGCTGCTGCTGGGCTCGTACAGCGACGACGTCGGCCGGGCGCTCTTCGGGGCCGCGGCCGAGCTGACCCGGCTCGCCGGCTGGATGGCCTTCGACACCGGCCAGCAGGAGGCCGCGCAGCGCTACTACATCCAGGCCCTGCGCCTGGCCCGCGCCGCCGCCGACGTCCCCCTGGGCGGTTACGTCCTCGCGTCCATGTCCCTCCAGGCCACCTACCGGGGCTTCGCCGACGAGGGCGTCGACCTCGCCCAGGCCGCCGTCGAACGCAACCGCGGCCTGGCCACGGCCCGCACCATGAGCTTCTTCCGCCTGGTCGAGGCGCGGGCCCACGCGAAGGCGAACGACGCGCCGGCCGCGGGGGCCGCGCTGAAGGCCGCCGAGAGCTGGCTGGAGCGCTCCCGGGACGGCGACGCGGACCCGTCGTGGCTGGGCTTCTACTCGTACGACCGCTTCGCCGCCGACGCCGCCGAGTGCCATCTCGACCTGAAGGCCCCCCGGCAGGTGCGGCGCTTCACCGAGCAGGCGCTCTCCAGACCCACCGAGGAGTTCGTCCGCTCCCACGGTCTGCGGCTGGTCGTCTCGGCCGTCGCCGAGCTGGAGTCCGGGAACCTGGACGCGGCCTGCGCGGCGGGCACCCGGGCCGTGGAGGTCGCCGGGCGCATCTCCTCGGCCCGCACCACCGAGTACGTACGCGATCTCCTGCACCGGCTGGAGCCCTACGGGGACGAGCCGCGCGTGGCCGAGCTGCGGGAACGCGCCCGGCCGCTGCTGGTCGCCCCCGCGTAGGGCGTGTTCTGAAAGTCCCGCCCGCCGCCGGACCGGACCGGGGCGGCGGCGGGCCCCGCCCCCGCCGTGCGGGCACGGGATGCGCCACGCTGTGCCCGCGGGGGTTTGAGTGCGTTGTCAGTGGGCCAGTGCACTATCGGGGTGGGAGGTGGCGTGGTGATGACGCACGCGGCGTACGACTGCGACGTGCTGGTGATCGGCGGCGGGATCGTCGGCCTGTCGGCCGCGTACGCGCTCACGCGGAGCGCGCCGGGCACCCGGGTGACGGTCCTGGAGAAGGAAGCGGCCCCCGCGCTCCACCAGACCGGCCGCAACAGCGGGGTGATCCACAGCGGGATCTACTACCCGCCGGGCTCCCTCAAGGCGCGGTACGCGGTCCGCGGCGGCGCCGAGATGATCGACTTCTGCCGCGAGCACGGCATCCGGCACGCGGTGACCGGCAAGCTCATCGTGGCCACCGAGCGCTCCGAGCTGCCCCGGCTCCACGCCCTCGTCCAGCGCGGCCGGGAGCACGGACTGCCGGTGCGCGAGCTGGGCCCCGCGCAGATCTCCGAGCACGAGCCGCACGTCCGCGGCCTCGCCGCGATCCGGGTGGGCACCACGGGGGTGTGCGACTTCGGCGCGGTGGCGAACCGGTTCGCCGACGAGGTGCGAAACGCCGGCGGCCTGATCCGCTTCGGCGCCGAGGTCACCGCGATCGACCGACGGCCCTGGGGCGTCGCGGTCCGCACGGCGGACGGCCTGGTGGTGCGGTCCCGGGTGCTGGTCAACTGCGCGGGGCTGCACTGCGACCGGGTGGCCCGGCTGGCGGGCGACGACCCGGGCATGCGGATCGTGCCCTTCCGGGGGGAGTACTACGAGCTGACCCGCCCCGAGCTGGTGCGCGGTCTGGTCTACCCCGTGCCCGATCCCGCCTTCCCCTTCCTCGGCGTCCATCTCACCCGGGGCCACGACGGCGGTGTCCACGTCGGCCCCAACGCGGTCCCCGCACTGGCCCGCGAGGGCTACGGCTGGCCGGTCGTCCGCCCCCGCGAGCTGCTGTCCACGCTCAGCTGGCCCGGCTCCTGGCAGATCGCCCGCAGACACTGGCGGTACGGGGCGGGCGAGGTGCACCGCTCGCTGTCGAAGCACGCGTTCACCGCCGCCGTGCGCCGGCTGCTGCCCGAGGTCACCGAGGCCGATCTGCGCCCCTCCCCCGCCGGGGTCAGGGCCCAGGCCGTGCTGCGCGACGGCACGCTCGTCGACGACTTCCTGATCCGCGAGGCCCCGCACACCGTGCATGTGCTGAACGCCCCGTCCCCCGCCGCCACCGCCTCGCTGCCCATCGGGCGGGAGGTGGCACGCAGGGCGCTGCTCCGGGCACGGGCGACGGGGTGGAAGCCGCCCGCCGTAGAATCGGGGCATTGTGTCTGAGCCCATGAACTCCCCCGCGACGCCCCCCGCCGGATCACCGGACGGCCGGGAGTCCGCCACCGCCGGTATCCCGGACGAGCTGCGCGCCGCCTCGCTGGACCGCGCGCGCCGACTGCGCCAGGAGCCCCGCTTCCCCGGCGGCCCCTCGGCAGACCCGGCCGGATCGCACCACGAGCGCCGCATCCGCAGCTTCCAGCCGCGCCGCAGCCGGGTCACGACCGGCCAGCAGAACGCGCTGGAGCGGCTCTGGCCGAAGTGGGGCCTGGACATCGACGGGCTGAGCGTCCTGGACCTGCCCACGCTGTTCGACGGGCTCCCGGTGGTCCTGGAGATCGGCTTCGGCATGGGCGAGGCCACCGCCCAGATGGCCGCCGACGACCCGGGCACCGGCATCCTCGCCGTCGATGTGCACACCCCGGGCCAGGGCAATCTGCTCGGCCTCGCGGACCGCAACGGGCTCACCAACATCCGGGTCGCCAACGGCGACGCGATCATCCTGCTCCGCGAGATGCTTCCGCCGGACGCCCTCGACGGGATGCGGGTGTACTTCCCCGACCCGTGGCCCAAGGCGCGCCACCACAAGCGCCGGCTGATCCAGCCGGAGTTCCTCGACCTGGCGGCGCAGCGGCTGAAGCCCGGCGCGGTGCTGCACTGCGCGACCGACTGGGAGCCGTACGCCGAGCAGATGCTGGAGGTGCTGACCGCGCACCCCCGCTTCGAGAACACGGCGGCCGACGGCGGTTACGCGCCACGGCCTGCGTTCCGGCCGCTGACCCGGTTCGAGGGCCAGGGCCTGGACAAGGGCCATGCGGTCCACGACCTGCTCTTCGCGCGCCGCTGACGGACGGGGCACGGGCGGACGGGGCGCGGGCGTCGTCCGTCGGCCGGTTCGTCCCTACTCCATGGCCGTTGTCAGTCCCGGTCGTTAGGGTCGAAGGGTGTCCGACGGGTCCGTGCAGCAACAGCGGCAGCCGGCCGTCCCGGTGCTCGAGGAGCAGCGGGTCGGCGAGATCCTGGCTGCCGTGCCGGAGCGGGGCCAGTGGCGCTACCGGCCGCGCGGGGTCGGCATGCTGTGGCGGAGCCGGACCCTCCGCGTCGTCGCCGTCTTCACGGTGCTGGCGCTCTGCGGACTGGTGATCCTCGCCCTGGTCCGCGACCAGACCGGGACCCGGGGCTTCCTCGTCGGCCTCGGACTGGCCGTGCTGCCCGTTCCCGTGCTGATGACGGCCTTCCGCTGGCTGGACCGGGTCGATCCGGGCCCGTGGCGCACGATGCTCTTCGCCTTCGCCTGGGGGGCCTGTGCGGCCGCCCTGATCGCGATCCTGGCCAATTCGATGGCGGCGCGGTGGATCGCCACGGCCACGGCGGACCCGGGGCACGCGGACACCCTGGGCGCCACGGTCATCGCCCCCGTGGTGGAGGAGAGCGCCAAGGCCGCGGCCGTGCTCCTGCTCTTCCTGTTCCGCAGACGGGACTTCGGCGGTGTCGTCGACGGGGTGGTGATCGCCGGCTTCGCCGCCACGGGCTTCGCCTTCACGGAGAACATCCTCTATCTGGGCAACGCCTTCGGTGAGGACCAGCAGTTGGGCTCGGGCTTCGCCTCGGTGACCGTGGCGACGTTCTTCGTCCGCGCGGTGATGTCGCCGTTCGCGCATCCGCTCTTCACCGTGCTGACGGGCATCGGTTTCGGCATCGCGGCCGGCGCGGCCCGCCACCAGCGCCTGCGGCGCTTCGGGCCGCCGGTCCTCGGCCTGCTCCTCGCGATGGGCATGCACGCCCTGTGGAACGGCTCCGCCTCCTTCGGGCCGTACGGGTTCTACGCCGTGTACGGGGCGTTCATGGTCCCGGTGTTCGGGCTGGTGACCTGGCTGGCGATCTGGTCCCGGCAGCGGGATCTGCGCACCCTGGTCGTCGAGCTCCCGGCATACGCCGCGGCGGGCTGGCTGTCGCCCGCCGAGCCGCTCGCCCTGTCCTCGATGCGGGCCCGGGGCATGGCCCGCGACATCGCGCGCCGCCTGCACCACGGACCGGGGACGCACCCCTTCCCGGCCCAGCAGCTCATACCGGCCCCCGCCCCGCAGCTCGTACCGGCCCCCGCCCCGCCGCCGGGCCGGGCCCGGAAGGAGGCGAAGGCCCGCGAGAAGGCCGCGGCCCGTACGGTCGCCGAGTACGAGTCGTTCGCGACCTCCCTCGCGTTCCTGCGCCGCCAGGCCCGCCGGGGCACGGCCGGACCCGACTTCGCCGAACGGGAGCTGGAGCTGCTGCACCATCTGTGGCAGCGCCGCGGCACGGCAGGCCCCGCCCTGGTCCACGCGGCCCACGCCACGGGCCGGCTCCGCCCCCGCTTCGCCCCGCCGGTGCCTTCGCCGTACCCGGGCCAGGCGTACGGGCCCCGGCCGCTCCCGTACGAGGGAGGCCCCGTGCCGTACCGGGGCGGCCCCGTTCCCTACCCCACCGGCCAGGCCCCGTATCCGACCGGTCAGGCCCCGTATCCGGGCGGCCAGGTCACGTACCCGGCGGGCCAGGCCCCGTACGAGTCCGGGCCCGTCCCGTATCAGGGCGGCGGCCCGCTTCCGTACGATCCGCAGGCGGGCCCCCGGGGCTGACGGCCCCGGAGCAGGCGGCTCCAGGGGCGGGCGGCCCCCGGGGCGGAGAAGGACGATGGCCCGAAGGCCGCGGGGGCGTCGGGGCATCGCGTCGTGCCGGCTTCGGGGCGCCGGGAGGCCGGTGCGGTCAGGCGGAGGCCTCGGTGAGGCGGGCCAGCTCCGCGTCGGTCAGGTGGAGGTCGGCGACGGCGAGCAGGGCGGGAAGCTGCTCGACGGTGCGGGCCGAGGCGATGGGCGCGGCGACGGTCGGCCGGGCGGCCAGCCACGCCAGCGCCACGGTGGCGATCTCCGCCTCGCGCTCGGTCGCCACGGCGTCCAGTGCGGCGAGCACCTTCTGTCCGCGCGCGGACTCCAGATGGGCGGAGGCACTGCCGGCGCGGGCGCTGTCGACGGTCGTCCCCGGGCGGTACTTGCCGGTGAGGAATCCGGCGGCGAGGGCGTAGTAGGGGACGGCCGCGAGTCCGGCGCGGGCGGCGGTCTCCTGGAGTTCGCCCTCGTAGGTGTCCCGGGAGACGAGGTTGTAGTGCGGCTGGAGGGCCACGTACCGGGCGAGGCCCTCGCGCTCGGAGAACTCCAGCGAGGCGCGCAGCCGCTCCGGGCTGATGTTGGAGGCGGCGATCTCGCGGACCTTGCCCTCCTTCACCAGCTGGTCGAGCGCGGTGATGATCTCCTCGACCGGAACGGTCTCGTCGTCGAAGTGCGTGTAGTAGAGGTCGATGCGGTCGGTGCCGAGCCGGCGCAGCGACTCCTCCGCACCGGCCTTGACGGTGGCGGCGGAGAGGCCCTTGTAGTCGGGGTGGGCGCCGACCTTCGTCGCCACGACCACGTCGTCGCGGTTGCCGCGCGCGGTGAGCCACTTGCCGATGATGGTCTCCGACTCGCCGCCGACGTTGCCGGGGATCCAGGACGAGTAGGTGTCGGCCGTGTCGATGAAGTTGCCGCCACCGGCCGTGTAGGCGTCGAGCACGGCGAAGGACTGCGTCTCGTCGGCCGTCCAGCCGAAGACGTTGCCGCCGAGGGAGAGCGGGAAGACCTGGAGACCGGAGGTGCCGAGGGGGCGAAGGGAAGTCATGGGGTGAACAACCCTTCCCACCCGGGCCGCTATTCCGTGCCCGGTACACGGGAAGTACCCGGAAGCCCCCGGGCGGCCGGGCGCGGGCAGACCGGCAGCCCTGACGTCGGGGGGTCAGCGTCAGGGCTGCCGGGGTTTCTCAGAGCGCCTCGGGGAAGGCTGTCAGACGGTCAGGCCGCGGGCGTTCAGCCAGGCCATGGGGTCGACGCCGGTGCCGTCCGCGGTGTGGACCTCCAGGTGGAGGTGCGGGCCGGTCACGTTGCCGGTCGCGCCGACGTTGCCGATGACGTCCCCGGTGGTGACCTTCTGGCCGACGCTGACGCCGATCGAGGACTGGTGGCAGAACCACAGCTCGGTGCCGTCCTCCAGCTCCAGGACGGTGCGGTAGCCGTAGGACCCGGACCAGCCGGCCGACTTGACGGTGCCGGTGTGGATGGCCTTGATCGGGGTGCCCGTCGGGGCGGCGAAGTCGAGGCCCGTGTGGTAGCCGGAGGACCACATCGAACCGGCTTCGCCGTAGGTCGAGGTGATCGTGTACGAGGAGGTGGGGATGGCGTAGCTCGCGGCGAGCTTGGCCAGCCGCAGGGCCTCGGCCTTCTTCGCCGCTTCCTCGGCCGCCTTCTTCTTCTCGGCGGCGAGCTTGGCCTCGGCGGCGTCCTGCTTCTTCTTGGCCTCGGCCGCCGCCTTCTCGGCCGCGGCCTTCTCCTCGGCGGCCTTCGCCTCGGCGGCGGCGGCGTCCTGCTGCTGCTCGGCCTGCTGGAGGATGCGGGCGCGCAGCGCCTCACCGGCGTCGGTGGTGCCCTGCTCGGCCTCGGCGGTGGTCACACCGGCGGAGGTCAGCGGTGCGGCGGCGATGGCCGCCTCGGCCTTCTCCTCGGGGGTCTCGGCCTTGTCGGACGAGAAGAGCGCGCCCACGCCGGGCAGCGACTTGGCGGCCGGAAGGTTGTCCGCGATGGAATCGGGAAGAGAAATGGAGACCGGCGGCTTGCTCTGGGCGGTGGCCATGCCACCCGCTCCGACGGCCGCGATGACACCGACGCCGAGGACGGTGGAGCTGCGGGCCAGACCGTTGCGCTGCTTGGCGACGCGGTGCCTGCCGCGTACGGGACGGATGGACTCCTCGGTGGGGTTCCACTCCTCCCAGGCCTGATCGGACCCGGCCTCCTCGGTACGGAAGCCGGCCGCGAAGCCGTCGCCCCGATCGATCCCGCGCTCGGGCGCGAAGTCGTTGCCGTAGTCGTACCCGAAGCGGGAAGAGCCTTCGGGGGCAGGCTTGTTGGACGCCACGGAGGCGCACTCCTTTCCTTCCTTCTCGCCTACCGGGTTAG
Source organism: Streptomyces sp. NPDC024555 (assembly GCF_055559335.1). Taxonomy (NCBI): domain Bacteria; kingdom Bacillati; phylum Actinomycetota; class Actinomycetes; order Kitasatosporales; family Streptomycetaceae; genus Streptomyces; species Streptomyces sp. NPDC024555. The sequence goes on along the minus strand of NZ_JBVHKV010000001.1, from coordinate 624,062 downwards.
CTGACGGGTTCGGAGCAGGAAGGTCTCCTACGGGTTTCCCGGCCTCGACAGGCGAGACAGAGATGCCCGATTCACCCCATGTAGGTGGTTCCCCGGTTCCCTTGCGGAATTCGGCGCTCGCGCACGGTGCCGCCACTGACGGCGGCTGGGACAACCGCGCTGCGTTATCGAACGTTAATAGACAGACGGGCTCGATACCAAGCCGTTCCCCTTGATCGTTCCCGCCCTTGGCCTGGACTTTACGGGACACAACCGGGTGGAATCGGGCGAGTTCATCGCCCCTCGACGACCACCCGGTTTCTGACAGTGCGTCAAATGTTATGCGGAGTGGGGTCTCCCGGTTACGGTCCGTGGCCCTGCTCGTCGCCCCTGCCGACGATCTTCACCGTCCTGCGCCGGTCGGGCTGCCCCTCGGCGGGCCGGGCGACGGCCAGGAGCGCCATGTCGTCCGTCGTCTCCCCGCCCGTGTGCAGCCGCACGTCCTCGGTGAGCGCCGTCAGCAGTTCCTCGGGGCCGGGGAAGATCCGGCCCCGCAGCCGGGCGGCGGGGTCGTAGAACACCCCTGCGGCGTCACGGGCCTCGGAGAGGCCGTCCGTGTAGAAGAGAAGCATCGCCCCGGCGGGCAGCTCCCATTCGTCGGTCCGGTCCGGCCACGTCCCCAGGTCCAGCCCGAGGGGCAGCGCGGGCACCGAGGGCCTCAGCACCTCCAGCGCCCCGTCGGCGTGCAGCAGCAGGGGCTCGGGGTGCCCCCGGTTGACGATGCGCACCCGCCCCGCCCCCGCCGGGATCTCGGCCAGGACGGCGGTGATGAACCCCTCGAAGGCGTCGAGGCCCCCGCGTACGTCCGACTCCCGGGCCAGCGCCCGCTCCAGCCGCACCGCCACCTCCGCCGGGCCGTCCTCCTGCTCGGCGGCCTCCCGGAAGCAGCCGATGGCCACCGCCACCGCCCCGACCGCGTCCAGCCCCTTGCCCCGTACGTCCCCGAGCAGCAGCCGCACCCCGTGCGGGCTGTCGGCCACCGAGAACAGGTCGCCGCCGATATAGGCGTCCGCCTGCGCCGCCTCGTACCGCGCGGCGACCCGCAGCCCTCCGATGCGCTCGGGCGGGGTCGGCAGCACGGCCCGCATGGCGGTCTCCGCGATGACCCGGGCGGAGGCCAGCTGCTCGTTGCCCCGCCGGACGACTCCGTTGATCACGACGGCGAGGACGGAGACGGTGAGGACGGTGAGCAGTTCGATGATGATCACGGGCCCGGTCAGGCTGCCGTGGTAGATCCGCAGGAGGGACACGGCCAGCAGGGCGGCGGCGCCCGTGCGGACGGTGCCGGCCCGCGAGAACAGCGGGGCGGCGATCAGCGGGGCGGCCGCGAAGAGGGGGATGGCGGTGAACCGGGGCGGGGTCAGCGCGTCGAACACCACCCCGCCGACGATCATCAGCGCGGGAAGCGCACGGACGAACCGGCGGGCCGTGATGCCCCCGGCCGGCCCGGTCCGCCGCCGCTCCCGCTTCCCCACCTGTCTGGCCTCCTGCCCGGCGCCTCGACGGCCACGGCCGGTGCCGCACCACCGCCCCCAGGTTTCCCCGGGCGGACGCGCGGGGCGAACGCTCGTCGGCAAATGGGGGAAGGGGGCGCGGGCCACGGGACCCCGCACACGCATCAGGCCCCGCACATGCATCAGGCCCGGCACGCTGTATGCGTGCCGGGCCTGATGTTTCAGTAGCGGGGACAGGATTTGAACCTGCGACCTCTGGGTTATGAGCCCAGCGAGCTACCGAGCTGCTCCACCCCGCGTCGGTGAACACAACTCTACGCCATCCCCGACGCACTCGTGACCACTCGCCCCGTTCACCCCCTCCGCACCCCCCCCTCGCACACGCACCCCACCCCCTCTCCGTACACGCCGGAGCGCGCGCCACCTGCACGTCCTGCGCGCCCCAACACCCCAAGCAACCAAGGGAGTAGAAACCAGCCATCCCGAACGCACGCCGTCTCGGCCACCCTTGGAGAGCGGAATCCGGGACTCCTGACGTCCGGCACAGGTGCAGCCCGACCGTCGGTCCGTCAAGGTGTGGAAAGCGAGAAGGTGTTGCAAGGAACACGTGTTCTGCCGCAAGGTAACTGCTGCATCCCCCGGTCCGGTGGGCTGCCCGTGCGAGCAGGCCGCCGACCGCGCATGTCATCGCGCCCGGACGCCTCTCCCGGCCTCGCGTCGCAACCCGTCTGGAGGGCCCTCGACGATGACCGCACCGCTCACCTCTGACCACGCCCCCGCTTCCCCGGCCGCCCCGGCGCCCCCGGCCTCCCCCGTACGCGCCGCCGCCACGGGCGGACTCATCGGCGGCGTCATGGGCGCGGTGATGAGCGCGGTCGTGAACTACTTCGCGATCGGCCTGCCGGGCAGCGAGTCCGTCAACGCGGTCAACCACGCGATATCCGGCCTGATCAGCGGCTTCATCGCGGGCTTCATCGGCATCATGGTCCACAGCAGGAAGACGGCGGCGGACACCGCCGCCACCGCCCCCGCGACCGCTCCGGCGACCACCGGGACCGCCCCGGCCACGACCGCCCCGGAACCCGAGGCGTCCCCGGAGCCCGAGGAGCCCGCCACGGCCGGGGAGCCCGCGAAGGCCGAGGAGTCCGCGAAGGCCGAGGGCGTCGCCGAGTCCGACGACGCGACCGCCGCCGAGTCCACGGAGTCCGCGAAGGCCGTCTCCGTACCGGAGAAGTAGCCGCCGCCCTCCGGCGCCGCGCCGCACAGCCCCTCGCCCGGCCCCTCCCTCTCCCCCGCACGGCGGAAGGGGGACCACACCAACGGGCGAGGGGCTAAATGCGGTGATATGACTGATTCCAGTTTCAGCCATTTCGACGCTGCGCCAGGAGTGGACGATGGACGACTACCCCCTGCTCAACCTGTTCTGGACCATGCTCTGGTTCTTCCTCTGGATCATGTGGCTGTTCCTGCTGTTCCGGGTCATCATGGACATCTTCCGCAGTGACGACCTCGGCGGCTGGGCGAAGGCGGGCTGGCTGATCCTCGCTCTGGTGCTGCCGTATCTGGGTGTCCTGATCTACGTGATCGCCCGGGGCAGGTCCATGGGGCAGCGCGACATGAAGGACGCGAAGGACCGCGAGGCCGCGTTCAAGGCGTACGTACGGGATGCCGCGGGCACCTCGGACGCGCAGCACGGCGGCGGACACGTCGACGATCTGTCCAAACTGGCGGACCTCAAGGCCAAGGGCGCGATCTCGGAGGACGAGTACCAGCGCGCGAAGACCAAGCTGCTGGCCTGACCGCGGAACACGACGGCGCCGGACCTCACCCGAGGACCGGCGCCGTCGTCGGTCCCGGTCCGGAGGCCGCGCCGCACCCTGCCCCCCCCTGAAATGTTGCAGGTACCGGCACCACCCCTTCCCTCGCAGCATGGTCACGGCAAGAACACCTTGCTCGAACCAACGGGGGAAGGACCCATCATGAGCTTCCGTACCACGCGTGCCCGGCTCGGCATCGCCACCGTCGCCGCGCTCGCCGCAGGCACCCTGGCCGTGGGCGCGTCACCCGCCGCGGCCTCCGCCTCCAGCGGCTACGTCAGCGGCGCCGACTCCTTCTACGACGACTTCGGGGACGAGGGCAACCTCTCCACCTCGTCGTACGCCAGCTCCAACGCGACCTGCCTGTGGCAGATCATCCTCCTGGCGGAGGGCGCCAAGGAGAGCGACGGCACCGCGTTCGACATGGCGGACATCGACGGCCACTTCGGCCCGAACACCGCGGCGGCCACGAAGAGCCTCCAGAAGACCTGGGGTCTCGGGGTGGACGGCGAGGTCGGCCCGCAGACCTTCGGCGCCGCGGACAGCCAGTGGAACGCGTCGACCGGCGCCGGGGAGCTTCAGTACCTCGGCACCGGCTCGGGCGACTCCACGAAGTACAAGCTGCGGTACCACGGCGCGAAGTACTACTTCGACTTCTACCGGACGGCGTCCGGAAAGTACCGCTTCTACCACAAGAACGTCTGGCACGACGCGAGCTACACCTCCAACACCTGCGACTGACGCTCGCCCGTAAGGGACCGCGGGCGCACCGGACCTCGGACCGGTGCGCCCGCCGGCGTGTTCCCGGGGCACCGGCCGCGCCTCGGCACGGTGTCCTCGTCTCCCCGCTTGCGGCGGCCCCGTACACGGGAATCATGGGAGCGGAAGAGCCGGAACAGGGGGGCCCGTGCCCCGCCCCCGGGGCGCCCGCACGCACTGGAGTGCTCATGACGCAGCAGCCCCCGCCCGTCACGCCCTATCTGGAGCGCGCCGCGCGGGAACTCGCCGAAGCCACCGACCCGCATCCCCGGATCTACGAGGTACCGCCCGAGCAGGGCCGCGACATCCTCGCGGGTCTGCAGAGCGGCGAGGGCGTTCCCCGTCCGGAGGTCGACGAGGAGTGGGTGGACGTCGACGCCGGTGAGTGGGGCACGGTCAGGACGCGGATCATCCGCCCCAAGGGCGCGTCCGGGCCGCTCCCGGTCGTCGTCTACATCCACGGCGCCGGATGGGTCTTCGGCGACGACAAGACGCACGACCGGCTCTTCCGCGAGCTGGTCGTCGGGGCGGGTGCCGCCGGTGTCTTCCCCGTGTACGACCGGGCGCCGGAGGCGAAGTACCCGACGCAGGTCGAGCAGAACTACGCCGTCGGCCAGTGGGTCCGCAAGAACGGGGCCGACCACGGCCTCGACGCCTCACGCGTCGCGGTGACCGGCGAATCCGTCGGCGGGTGCATGTCCGCGGTGTTCGCGCTCATGAACAAGGAGCGCGAGGACGGCATCGCCCTCAAGGCCCAGGTCCTGCTGTACCCGGTGACGGACGCCGACTTCGACACCCCGTCGTACCACCAGTTCGCCGAGGGCTACTACCTCACCCGCGACGGGATGAAGTGGTTCTGGGACGCGTACACGACGGACCCCGCCGAGCGGAAGCAGCACTACGCCTCCCCGCTTCGGTCGACCCTCGATCAGCTCAAGGGGCTGCCGCCGACGCTGGTCATCACCGACGAGGCGGACGTCCTGCGCGACGAGGGCGAGATGTACGCGAACAAGCTCCGCGAGGCCGGTGTCGACGTCACCTCGGTCCGGGTCGCCGGCATGGTCCACGACTTCCTGCTCCTGGACAGCCTCCGCGACACCCGCGCCGCCAACGTCGCCCGCCATCTGGCGACCGACGCCCTCAAGAAGGCCCTCCACGAGGGCTGAACGCCGGAGCGCCCCGCCCGGTCGACACCGGGCGGGGCGCTCCCTCGCAGGTCAGAAGGGTTTCCCCCGCCCTGCGTCGCGTAGGCCGTGTGGGACTCGAACCCACAACCAACGGATTAAAAGTCCGCTGCTCTGACCAATTGAGCTAACGGCCCTCGGCACATCACCCCCGAGCATAGCCCGCCGCGGCCCGGCCGCCGATCGGGTATCGGTCGGCGGGGGTTCCGGGTGGGGTGGAACGGGGAAGGCGCCCCCGCCGGAGCGGGGGCGCCTTCCGTCGGTGCGGGGTCAGGCGAGGCGGTCGTACATGAGCCAGCCGCCGCCGATCTTGACGCGGGTGGCGAACAGGCCCTTGCCGTCGCCCTGGTAGCTCCAGAGCGCGCCGGAGGTGTCGCGGGCCAGGAGGTCCGCCCGGCCGTCGCCGCTGATGTCGCCGACGCCCACGAGGGCGTCGTAGACCTGCCAGCCGCCGCCGACCTTCACGCGGGTGCCCAGGGTCGTCGCGCCGGTGCCGTCGGCCGGGTAGCGCCAGAGGACGCCGGCGGTGTCGCGGGCCAGGAGGTCCGGCCTGCCGTCGCCGTTGAGGTCGCCGGCGCCGGCCAGCAGATAGCCCTTCCAGCCCTTGCCGATCTGGAGGCGGGCCTTGAAGACGCCCGCGCCCTTGCTCTCGTAGAGGAAGAGCAGACCGGTCGTGGTCTCGCGGGCGATCAGGTCCGCCCGGCCGTCGCCGGTCACGTCGCCGGGGGACGTCAGCGTGTCGTAGACGTTCCAGCCGAGGCCGACCTTCGTGTACGGCGTCGACGGCGTCAACGCGGCGCCGCACGCGGGGCGGTAGGCGCGCAGCTCGCCGCTCTTCACCCGCACGAGGACGTCGTTGCAGCGGTCGCCGTCGCCGTCGTCGAACGGGACGGCGGCCGTGACCGTGGAGGTGCCGGTCCAGCCCGCGCCGGAGACCTTGGCGTCGACCCGGCCGGTGCCCGTACCGGTACCGGCGCGGAAGTCCGCGACGCCCGCCGGGGTGAACGCGAGGAGGTCGCCGAAGCCGTCGTCGCCCGTGAAGTCGCGGGCGACGGCGGCGCCGCCGGTGACCTTCACCGTGTTCGAGACGGAGAGGGCGGCGCCCTGGCCGTCCGCCGGCACGGCCGTCAGCGTCCAGGTGTACGCGCCGTTGCCGACGAGCCGGCCGGCCGTGTCCTTGCCGTCCCAGACGGCGGTGAGCGAGCCGCGGACCTCGCCGCCGGAGACCGTGCGGACGACCTTGCCGGAGGCCTTGTTCTTGACGGTCAGCTGCCAGGAGGCGGCCGGCTTGGACAGCCACCAGGTGCCCGTCCACCGCGGCGCCGAGGCGCGCAGGTCGAGCGAGGCGGCCGGGGCCCGGGTGTCGATGACCGACAGCGGGGACGCGGCGATGCCGGTCGGGACGATCCGCACGCGGCGGTCCTGCCCGGTGTACGCGACATGCCCGCCGAAGCGGTCGACGGTCCAGCCGGAGCGCCGCACCGTGCTGTCGCCCAGGTCCGCCGCGTTCACCAGCACCCGCCGGGGCAGGTCCGCGTACGCGCCCGAGGCCGGCAGACCGCTGTGCAGGTCGTAGACGGTCAGACCGTCCTTCTCCGTGTACGCGACGAAGTAGCCGTCGCCCAGCAGGCCGGGGCCCTCGGGCGCGGTCGTCGTCCGGCCGGTCTGCCGGTCGCTGATCCCGGCGCCCCGGACCCAGGAGCCGTCCCGGCACTCCCAGTACACCCACCGGCCCACGGCCTGGAGCTCACTGGGAACGCATCCGTTGGGCGTGGTGAAGGAGGCGCCGGCCGCGCCCGTGGACAGCGTCTTCGAGGTGATCGTGGACGAGCCCGGGAGGTTGCTCCAGAGCGTGCCGCCCCACAGCGCGGCGCTCTGCTTCCCCGTCTCCACGACCGTGCCCGGGTCGGCGCCCTTGAACTCGGCGATCCGCTGGGTTCCGCCCGTGCCCTGGCCGATCACGCCGTAGCGGCCGGAGAGGTCCACGAGTTCCGGCGACGACAGGCCGGTGGTGAGCTGCGGGCCCCATTTCTGCTCACCGTTGCGGTAGAGCAGGGTCACGTCCTGCTCGGTGGCGTCCTTGCGGCCGTGGAAGCCGTCGCCGCTCGCGAACATGGTCACGCAGTAGATGGCGTCGGTCCATCCGCAGTCGGCGTCCCGCCCGCCGATGAGTCCGTCCTGCGTGGTGCGGATCTCCTCGGGGCGGCCGGAGGTCTTCAGCCAGGTGCTCCGGTAGCCGCCGACGTACGTGTGCGGCTGGTAGAGGTACGAGTCGTCGGCGGTGGTGAGGATGCCGCTGCCGAGCGCGATGCCGGCCGGGCGGGCGGGCATGTCCTCGATGTCCGCGACGCGCGTGCGCGTCACCGTGCCGTCGGCGCCCGCCGTGAACCGGTAGTAGCCCCAGTCGAGGGCCCCGTAATCGGTCCGCTTCTCGGCCCCGGCGACCAGGAGGGAGCCGTCCGGCGTCCGGGTGAGGTCCGTGTGCGCGACGGCCAGGAGCTCCTCGCCCCAGTAGCCGTCCGCGACCAGGGACAGGCTGTTCCCCCGGTACTCGTTGTTCCCCGCGTTGGCGCGGTCGACCGCCACCAGCGAGTCACCGAGGGTCCGGAACGTCGTGTCGTACGAGAAGTTCCGCAGGTCCAGCGGGCGCGGCGCGGCCGTCGGATCGTTCCGGTCCAGCACCTCCCCGCCGTAGGAACCGACCTGGAGGACGGAGTCCGGGGTCAGGCTGACCGATTCGGCGTGCGCGTCGAGGGTCCTGACCGCCCCGGTCGCGAGGTCGACCAGCCACCACCCGTTCTTCATGGTGGTGTCCTCCCAGAGGATGCCGCGCACGAGCGCCGAGCGGCCGTCCCCCTCCTGGAGGCCCAGGTTCCACCCCTCGGGCAGCCCCTCCAGCCGCTGGTCCTCGATCCCGTCGGCCGTCCGCCGCAGCAGATGGAGGCTCGTGGTGGCCTTCTCGGTGCCGGTGCGGGTGACGACGGTCGTGCCGTACGTCTGGACGTACGTCTGCCCCTCCGGGATCGGGACGACGGTGGTCGCCCCGCCGCCCGCGCCCTGCCGGAGCGTCACCTGCGGGCTCGGTGTCGCGGCGTAGACCGCGACGGTGTCCGAGCCCTGGCCGAACCCGGTGGGCCAGGCGCCGACCTCGCGCCCCTCCTCGGGGTTGTACGCGAGCGGCTTCGGCAGCCGTTCGGGCAGGACCGTGGCCGTGCCGGTGGCGTAGTCGATCCAGCGCAGCCGGTCGTCGCCCTCCTGCGCGGTCAGGAAGCCGGTCTCACCGGCGTTGAGGATCCGCGTCATGCGGGGCACGAAACGCGCCCCCGGGCTCGCGACCACGGTGTCGGCCGCCGAGGTCCCGGCCACCGCCGTCCCCGTGTCGGCCACCGCCGTCCCGGCGCCGGCCGCACCGGCGCCGCCGGTGATCGCCAGGGTGATCAGGAGAGCGAGGTGCCCGGACGCACGCCTGCGTCTCCACCCGCTGGATGAGCGAGTCAATGTGAAAGTCCCTCCCCGGGAAACAAGGGCACGGGAGGGGCTCGCGGCGCGCACGAGAGGCGCCGCGGCCTGCGTGGTGCGGCCGATACCGCTCGCACCACCACCCCCGAGCAGATGCGGCGACTTTAACAGCCGTCCCCGACATCCCGACAGCGTGTTTCGAACCCGTTCAAAGCGGCGGGGGCCCGCACGGCGTCATCCGCCGTACGGGCCCCCGCACCGCCCGGAATCAGATCCTTCGGGCCCCGTGCGCTCCCCGGAGTCAGATCGTCCGGGCGTTCGTCAGGCCAGCGTGGAGTACATCTTCCAGCCGCCGCCGACCCGCGCCCGCGCCGCGAACAGGCCCTTGCCGTCGCCCCGGTAGGACCACAGCACCCCGTCCGTGTCCCGGGCCAGCAGATCCGCCTTCCCGTCCCCGCTGATGTCGCCCACACCCGCCAGCGCGTCGTACACCTGCCAGCCGCCGCCGACGCGCACCCGGGCCCCCAGCGTCCCCGTCCCGGTCGTCGGGTAGCGCCACAGCACCCCGGACGGGTCCCGCGCCAGCAGGTCGGACGTGCCGTCACCGTTCAGATCACCGGCGCCCGCCAGGAGGTAGCCCTTCCAGCCCTTGCCGATCTGCACCCGGGACGCGAAGACGCCGACGCCCTTGCTCTCGTACAGGAAGAGAAGGCCCGTGGACGTCTCCCGCGCGATCAGGTCCGCCCGGCCGTCACCGGTCAGATCGCCCGGCGACGTCAGCGCGTCGTAGACGTTCCAGCCGAGGCCGACCTTCGTGTACGGCGTCGAGGGAGTCAGCGCGGCGCCGCAGGCGGGCTTGTAGGTCCGCAGCTCACCGCTCTTCACCCGCACCAGTACGTCGTTGCACCGGCGGTCGCCGCTCACGTCCTCGAACGGGACGGCCGCGGTCACGGTGTTCGCGACGGTCCAGCCGGGACCCGACACCTTCGCGTCCACGGAGCCCGACCCCGTGCCGGTGCCGGCGCGGAAGTCGGCGACGCCCGCCGGGGTGATCGCGAGGAGGTCGCCGAAGCCGTCGTCGCCGACGAAGTCGCGGTGGACGGCGGCGCCGCCGGACAGCTTCACCGAGCCCGAGGCCGTGAGGTCGGCGCCCTGCCCGTCGGCGGGCTTCGCCGAAAGCGTCCAGGTGTACGCGCCGTTGGCGACGAACCGGCCGGACGCGTCCTTGCCGTCCCACACCGCCTTCAGCAGACCGCGCGCCTCGCCGCCCGTGAGCGTCCGGACCGTGGCACCGCTGATCTTGCTCTTCACCGTCATCTGCCAGGACGCGGCCGGCTTCGACAGCCACCAGCGGGCCGTCCAGGACGGGACACCGCCCCGCACCGACGCCGCCGCCGGCACGTCCGAGTCGATCCGGGTCATGGGCGAGGCGGGGATGCCGAGATCCGCCACGGTGATGTCCCCGTCGGCCTCCCGCTGATAGGCGATCCGCCCGGTCCCGGTGTCGATCGCGTACTGCTCTTCGCGCTCCCCGTCACCGGTCATCCGGTAGGTGTGCACCGGTACGGGGTCCGTGCCCCGGACGTCGGTGATCCGCACGTCGCCGCCGTTGCGCCAGGCGACGTATCCGTCGCCGAGGACGGACACCGGATCGGTGTGCGTCACGTTCCGCTTCGTGTCGAGATCGAAGACACCGCCTCGCGCAGGGCTTCCGGCGCACCACCAACTGAGCCAGTGCGTCAGGACCTTGACACCCTCCGCTTTGCATCCCGTGCCGAGGTCGACGGTCTGCGCGACCTCACCCGTCCTGACGTCACGGGCGACGACCGTTCCGGCCACCGTGCCTGCGCTCCACACCCGGTCCCCGTACAGGTCGGAGTCGCTGGCGTCCACGGGCAGGCTCGCCAGTTGTGTCCCGGTGTCGAGATCGACGGTGACGGCGCCGGTGTCCTCTCCGTCCGTCCGGCCGCCGAGGCCCAGTGCGTAACGGCCCGACACATCCGCGACCTGGAACCAGGCGAGACCAGGAATCCTCAGGGGCACCGCCGTGGCTCCCCCCGGCGCCACCACCGAGGGCATCTCGTCGGCGCCGCCGCTCGGCGCCGGCCTGATCACAGTGCGCCCGTCACCCGTCGCGGTCAGGGTCGGGCACCCCCCGGTGTCCGTGCACTCCGACAGGTCGAAGCCGCGGTCACCGGCCGGACCGGTGGAGCCGGCGGCCGGCGGGCCCGAGACGCTGACCGTCCGCGACCGGAAGGCGTTGCGCTGGCCGGGCATGACCTCCAGCGATTCGAGCGCCCCCTGACTGAAGCTGAGCGCCCTCGGCCGGGAGGTCGCAGGCGTGACGTCCTTCAGCTTGCCCACCGTCGGCCCGTCGGCTCCGGGCCGCATCACCTGCACGCCCAGCCGGTCCGGGGCGGACCCCCCCACCACGAGCAGCCCACCGTCCGGGGTCGGCATGGCGTCGGCCCGGCCGTACGCGAGGAGCGTCTCCTCGGCCCCGCCGTCCAGCGGCACACCCACGAGACCGTACGGGGTCGAACCGTCCTGGCCCGAGGCGCGCGCCACCACCAGGCGGTCCCCCACCACGCCGAGCAGCCTGTCGCCCTTCCCGTACGGAAGATCCACCACCCGGCTCACGGCGAGGGGGCCGGTCGGTGCGTCGCCGTCCTTCGCGTAGAACGTCGCCTTGCCGTCCTCGGTCCACTCAACGACCTGGTCCGGTGACGTGACCGTCGAAACCGATCCGGCGGTGACGTCGGGGCCCACCGGTTGGGCCCGGCCCGTGGAGAGCGAGATCCACAACGGCCGTTGGCGGCCGCCCTGTCCGTACTGGACGAGGATTCCGTCGGCTCCCCCGGTGACGGCCTTGAGCGGCCGCTCGGCGCCTTCGGGCCATCCGACGACCCCGGTCTCCCGGACGACCCCGTTCACGAGCCGCAGAAGATGCCACTCGGGGGCCGCCTCGGCGTCGGTGCGGCTGTAGCTCACCACGGTTGTGCCGTACGTACCCACGTACGTGTGCCCGGTAGGGAGGTCCACGTAGGTGTTCGCCCCAGCCACGGGGTTGTACAGCCGAATCTGCTCCGGTCGGGACCACCCCTGGTACAGGGGAGCGGCCACGACATCCGCTCCGGCCCCGTAGGTGCCGTCGGCGTCGGGCCCCTCGGAGTCGTTGTAGATGATGAGGTCCTCGCCGCCGTACGTACTCCAGAACTGGCCGCGTCCCTCTTCGTACCGCAGGAAACCCGTGGGCCCCGCGGACAGCGGGACGACCTTTCTCGGCTGCGCGGCGACATCGGCCGGGAAGACCACCTCTTCGCTCGTCGCCGCTCGCGCGGGTTCCGCGGACAGCGGTACGAATCCAGCGCTGATCCCCACTGCCGCAACCACGGCGACAGCACTGCGCACAGCCATATGACGTCTCAAACCGAGCCCCTCCCGGACATCTTCGAAAAACATGGGGAGGACGCGGCAGCGTGTGCCGCGGTCTGCGCGAAGAAAAGCCCCCCGGCCCGACCCCCCATGCAAGTGACGTGACCATAACAGCAGCCGCCCAGGCCCTGGTACCGAGATTCGCAGCGGGCCACGGGCCTGAAGTGCGCCGGAACGCGACGCCCGGACGGGAACGCCGAAGGGCCCTGCCCGATGCGGTGCATCGGGCAGGGCCCTTCGGTTCAGGCGGTGCGGCGCCGGGGATCAGCCGTTGCGCTTCCAGCGCGGCTTGTCGTCGCGGCGGCCGAAGGAACCGGTGTTGGTGCCGGTGCCCCGGTGGTCGTCGCGGCGGCCGGTCGGGCGGTCCGAGCGGTAGCCGCCCGAGGGGCGGTCGTCGCGGCGGTCGCGGTTGAACGGACGGTCGCTGCCGCCGGAGCGGTAGCCACCGGACGGGCGGTCGTCGCGGCGGTCGCGGAACGACGGACGGTCGTTGTCACGACGCTCGAAGGGGCGGCCGCCCCGGTCGTCCCGACGGTCGTCGCGGCGGTCGTCGCGGCGGAAGCCGCCACGGTCGCCGCCCGAGGGACGGTCGTCACGACGGTCACGGAACGACGGACGGTCGTTGTCACGGCGCTCGAAGGAACGACCACCCCGGTCGTCCCGACGGTCGTCACGGCGGTCGTCGCGGCGGAAGCCGCCACGGTCGCCGCCCGACGGACGGTCGTCACGACGGTCACGGAACGACGGACGGTCGTTGTCACGACGCTCGAAGGAACGACCACCCCGGTCGTCCCGACGGTCGTCACGGCGGTCGTCGCGGCGGAAGCCGCCACGGTCGCCCCGGTTGTCACGGCGCTCGTAGTTGCCGCGCTCGTCGCGGCCGGCCGGCTGCTCCGGGACCGAGGTGGCGGCCAGCAGGGCGGCCTCCGCCTCGGCGGTGACCTCGGCCACGGCGGCCTCGGGGTCCTCGCCCCGCTCACGGGCGGCGCGGGCGACCAGACGGTCGGCCTCCTCGCGCAGCTCCACGGCACGGCGCTGGACGCGCTCCAGCTGCTTGGTCAGGTCGGCGGCCTCGCGCTCGGCCTGCTTGGCGGCGTTGTTCGCGGAGTCGGCCTGGACCTCGGTGAGCGAACGGGCGCCGGTGATCTCGGCGACCTCCGGCTCGAAGACGCCCGCGCCCTGGACCATGTGGCGCGAGGCGTCGACGCCCGCGTCCTCCATCAGCCGGAAGATCTGGCGGCGCTGGTGCGGCAGCGCCAGCGAGACGACGACACCGGACTTGCCGGCGCGGGCGGTACGGCCCGAGCGGTGCAGGTAGTCCTTGTGGTCACCGGCCGGGTCCACGTTCAGCACCAGGTCGATGCCGTCGACGTGGATACCGCGGGCGGCGACGTCGGTGGCGACCAGGGCGTTGACGTAGCCCTTCTTGAAGTCCTCCAGGACGCGGGTGCGCGCACCCTGCGTCATGCCGCCGTGCAGCGCGTCGGCCTTCACACCGGACTCGATGAGCTGCTCGGCGATGCGGTCGGCGCCCAGCTGGGTGCGGACGAAGATGATGGTGCGGCCCTTGCGGGCGGCGATGGCGGCGGTGACCGGCGCCTTGTCCTTCGGCTTCACGACCAGGACGTGGTGCGACATCGTCGACACGTTGCCCTGGGCGGAGTCGACCTCGTGGGTGACCGGGTCGGTCAGGTAGCGCTTGACCAGGGTGCTGATCTCGTTCTCCATGGTGGCGGAGAAGAGCATGCGCTGGCCGCCGCCCGGGATCTGGTCGAGCAGTTCGGTGACCTCGGGCAGGAAGCCCAGGTCCGACATCTGGTCGGCCTCGTCGAGCACCGCGACCTGGACGTCCTCCAGGGAGCAGGCGCCGCGGTTGATGATGTCGCGCAGCCGGCCCGGGGTGGCGACGAGGATGTCGACACCGCGCTCCAGGGCGTAGATCTGGTTGCCCATCGACGTACCGCCGCAGACGACCTTCATCTTCAGGCCGAGCACGTCGCCGTACGGCTGGAGCGCGTCCGCGACCTGCATCGCGAGCTCACGGGTCGGGGTGAGGATGATGGCGCGGGGCTTCTTCTTCTCGGTGCGCCCGCCCGCCAGCGCGGACAGGGTCGGCAGACCGAAGGAGAGGGTCTTGCCGGAGCCGGTGCGGCCGCGGCCCAGGATGTCCTTGCCGGACAGGGCGTCCGGGATGGTCGCCGCCTGGATCGGGAACGGGGCGGTCACCCCGTTCTGCGCGAGCTTGCGGACGATGCCCTCGGGCAGGCCCAGGTCGGCGAAGGTGATGGTCGGCTCGGCGTCCGCCGCGTCGGCGGAACCGGCCTGCTCGGCCTCGGAGGCGTCGGCCTCGATGACGTCGGACTGCTCGGCGACGGCGGCCTCGGCGGCCTTCGCCACCTCGGCGAGCTCGTCGTTCTCGACGTTCTCGGGCATGACGGTGCGGTCAGAGCTGGAAATTGACATGCGAAATGCGAAACCTTCCGGAGTCTCGGCACGCGCCCGTAACTCCGTGATTCGCAATTTCGACCGCCTCAATGCGGTCCAGCCACGGCAAGGGAGAGTACGCGCCACACGGCGCTCTTCTGTGTCGGCGCCGGGCAATGGGATCAAACGATCTACCACCATACGCACTCTCACCCGCATTGCGCAAGCCGCCCCCGTCCGGACCCCCGCTCAGACCGGCCCCACCTGCGGCGATGCCCGCGGAGTCCGCAGCGCGTAGACCCCCTCGGAGGACTGCGCGGAGTCGGAGCGCAGCTGCGCGGCGGGCGAGGCCGAGGGTGCCGGCGGCTCGGAGTGCTCCGGCTCGGGCTCCGGCGGTACGGACGGCTCGGGGCTCTCCGAGGCCCCCGGGCCGGGGTCGGACGGAGCCGGCGGCTCCGAGTGCTCCGGGGCGCCCGGCCCCTTTCCGGGCCCCTTCCCCGGCTCCGGGGGCGTCGGCGCCGGATGCCCGCCGGACCCGCCCGGACCGCGCGAGTCCGGTGTCGCCCCGGGACTGTCCGAGGGGGCGGCCGAGGCACTGGGGTCGGCGGACCGGCCGGCCTCCTGCCCGGAGTGCGCCCCCGCGCCGCCCCCGGTGCGCGCCCGCCCCGTCCCGGCCACGGTGGCTCCGGCGGGCTCCTCGGCCGACCCCTTCGGCGCGGCGGAGCGCGAGGGCTCGGGGCTGCCGCCGCCGGAGCCGATGCTCATGCAGCCGGTGGACGCGGCGGCCGTCACCAGCGTGACGGCCGCCCAGCGGACGGGGACGGACAACTGGCGCACGGGGGCACCTCCGGGGCGCGAAGAAGGTCGGGGCCCCGCGAGAACGAGCCGGGGAGCGCTCTGCCCAACTCCCGCCGCCCCGCCGGGGACACGCCCCGGCCGCCGACTGCCGCGCCGACGGCGCCCGCGCCCCCGTCCGCGCCCCCGCGAGAACCGGGGCGCGCCCCTCACCCGTAACCCAGCGCGTGCAGCCTCTCGTCGTCGATGCCGAAGTGGTGGGCGATCTCGTGGACGACCGTGATCTCCGTCTCGGCCACCACGTCCTCGCGCGTCTCGCACATGCGCAGCGTCGGCCCCCGGTAGATGGTGATGCGGTCCGGCAGCACGCCCGCGTACCACTCCCCGCGCTCGGTCAGGGGCGTGCCCTCGTACAGACCGAGCAGCTCCGGATCGTCCGCCTCCGGCTCGTCCTCGACGAACACCGCGACGTTGTCCATCAGCCGGGTGAGCTCCGGCGGGATCCGGTCCAGCGCCTCGCCGACCAGTTCCTCGAACGCTTCCCGCGTCATCTCCAGCACCCCGTCATTGTCCCGTACCGCCCCCGGACGTGTCCCCGCGCGGCATACGCGCATATCCGCTTCCCTCCTGGGGCATACGCGCCCAATGGCCCGCGACCCGTTCCGTGCCGCAGCAGTCCGCGTACGGCACCTCATCCGCCCCCGCACCGGCCGGCGCCCCCGCACCGGCGGCCTGCCCGGCGCCGCGCCGCGCCCCTTCGTCCGCGCGCTGGGGCTGGTCGCCGTCGTCCTGCTGGGGGCCTGGCTCGGACTGCTCGCGGTCGGCAGCGTCCGCACCCCGGTCGGCCCGATGGACACGACCATGACGCTGCGCCCCTCCCTCAGCGGCGGCACCAAGATCAACGTGTCACCGCTGGGCGCCCTGGAACTGGACTCGCACCACGCCCCGGTCCGCCTCGACGTCGACGTCGACCGCCTCGACCCGATCCGCTCCGAGGCCCTGGTCCAGCACCCCGAACGGCTGGCCGGACTGGAGGACGAGGTCACCGGCGACGTCAGCGCCGGGGCGCGCGAACTGGCCGTGCGCTCCTGCGTCGCGGTCGTCTCCGGAGCCACCGCGCTCGGCCTCGCCGTGTACCGCAGGCCCCGCCGCGCCCTCGCGGCCGGCGGGCTGGCGCTGACCCTGCTGGCCGCCTCGGGGATCGGCGCGTACGCCACCTGGAACCCGAAGTCCGTCCTGGAGCCGAAGTTCTCCGGGCTGCTCTCCAGCGCCCCGTCCGTCGTCGGCGACGCCCGCTCGATCGTCAGCGACTTCGACGTCTACCAGCAGGAGCTGGCCCGGCTCGTCACCAACGTGACCAAGCTCTACGACGCCACCTCGACGCTCCCCGTCTACCGCCCGGACCCCGCCACCCTCCGGGTGCTGCACGTCTCCGACATCCACCTCAACCCGGCCGCCTGGCACATCATCGGCTCGCTCGTCGAGCAGTACGGCATCGACGTGATCATCGACTCCGGCGACACGATGGACCACGGGGCGGCCGTCGAGAACAGCTTCCTCGACCCGATCGCCGACCTCGGCGCGCCCTATGTCTGGGTCCGGGGCAACCACGACTCCGCCGTGACGCAGACGTATCTGGAGAACAGGAAGCGGTTCCCGAACGTGCGGGTGCTGGACGAGGGGCGCGCCGTGAACGTCGGCGGGGTACGCGTCGCGGGCATCGGGGACCCGCAGTTCACCCCCGACCGCACCGGCCCCGAACAGGCCGGCGACGTCCAGCGGACCGCCGGGCTCCGGCTGGCCGCCGGCCTCGGGGCCCAGCGCCGGGCCGGCACCCCGGCCGACATCGCCGTCGCCCACGAGCCCGAGGCGGCCCGGCAGACCGACGGGGCGGTCCCCCTGGTGCTGGCCGGCCATGTGCACCACCGGCAGAACGAGGTCATGAAGGGCGGCACCCGGCTGATGGTCGAGGGGTCCACGGGCGGCGGCGGACTGCGGGCCGTACAGAACAAGAAGCCCGAACAGGTTCTGGCGTCGGTGCTCTATCTGGACCGTTCGACCCGCACGCTCCAGGCCTGGGACGAGATCACCCTGGGCGGACTCGGCCTGACGACCGCCGAGGTCAGCCGCCATCTGCCCAAGGACGCACCGGCCCCGCCGACGCCCTCCGCACCCTCCCCGTAAACCGTTTTGGCGATACCCCCCGGCATCCCATATGCTTCTCACGTCCCCGACGCGCTGGAAAGCGCGCAGGTGGGCCCTTAGCCCTCATCGTCTAGTGGCCCAGGACGCCGCCCTTTCAAGGCGGTAGCACGGGTTCGAATCCCGTTGGGGGCACGCTTTACCGTGTGCGAGACTTGTTCTCGCACATTGCTTGGTCCTGTGGAGCAGTTTGGAGTGCTCGCCACCCTGTCAAGGTGGAGGCCGCGGGTTCAAATCCCGTCAGGACCGCTGCAGCTTGTACGAGCTGCGTGGCTGGGTAGCTCAGTTGGTACGAGCGATCGCCTGAAAAGCGATAGGTCGCCGGTTCGATCCCGGCCCCAGCCACCTTCCGAAGGCCCCGTCCACAGGACGGGGCCTTCGTCGTTGCCCGTGCGAGGCTCCCCGGGCCCCCGCACGCCGCGCGCGTACGCCGTCGTGCGCCCCGCGGGTGACCGGGGCCGCACGAAATACGCTCGCCGTTCCTCGGGCCCGGGTGAGATCCTGGGGTCCGTATGTCTACTTCCTTCGCCGATCTCCAGTCCCAGCTCGGACAGCTCTCGCTCCGCGACGCGCACCGGCTCGGCCGCCGTCTCGAAGGCGCCCGCCGCATCCGCAAGCCCGAGGCCCGGCAGGCCGTGCTGGACGAGATCGCCGCCCAGGCCGGCAAGGGCGCCGAACGGCTCGCGCTGCGCGCGGGGCGGGTGCCCGCCGTTTCGTATCCCCCGCAGCTCCCGGTCAGCCAGAAGAAGGACGAGATCCTGGAGGCGATACGCGACCACCAGGTCGTGATCGTCGCGGGCGAGACCGGCTCCGGCAAGACCACCCAGATCCCCAAGATCTGTATGGAGCTGGGCCGGGGCGTCCGGGGCATGATCGGGCACACCCAGCCGCGCCGGATCGCCGCGCGCACGGTGGCCGAGCGCGTCGCCGAGGAGCTGGACACCCCGCTGGGCGAGGCGGTCGGCTGGAAGGTGCGCTTCACCGACCAGGTCAACCAGGACGCGACCTTCGTCAAGCTGATGACGGACGGCATCCTGCTCGCCGAGATCCAGACGGACCGCGAGCTGCTCGCGTACGACACGATCATCATCGACGAGGCCCACGAGCGGTCGTTGAACATCGACTTCCTGCTCGGCTATCTGGCCAGGCTGCTGCCCCAGCGCCCCGATCTGAAGGTCGTCGTCACCTCCGCGACCATCGACCCGGAGCGCTTCTCGCGCCACTTCGGCGACGCCCCGATCATCGAGGTCAGCGGGCGGACGTACCCGGTCGAGGTGCGCTACCGGCCGCTCCTCGAAGAGGACGGCGAGGACGCCGACCGCGACCAGATCACCGCGATCTGCGACGCCGTCGACGAGCTGCAGTCCGAGGGCCCCGGCGACGTCCTGGTCTTCCTCTCCGGCGAGCGGGAGATCCGCGACACCGCCGACGCCCTCGGCAAACGCCATCTGCGGAACACCGAGGTGCTCCCCCTCTACGCGCGCCTCTCGCACGCCGAACAGCACCGGGTCTTCCAGCGCCACACCGGGCGCAGGATCGTTCTGGCGACCAACGTCGCGGAGACCTCGCTGACCGTTCCGGGCATCAAGTACGTGATCGACCCGGGCACCGCCCGTATCTCCCGCTACAGCCACCGCACCAAGGTCCAGCGGCTGCCGATCGAGCGGATCTCCCAGGCCAGCGCCAACCAGCGCAAGGGCCGCTGCGGCCGTACGTCGGACGGCGTCTGCATCCGGCTGTACTCCGAGGACGACTTCCTGACCCGTCCGGAGTTCACCGACGCGGAGATCCTGCGGACGAACCTGGCCTCCGTCATCCTCCAGATGACCGCGGCCGGTCTCGGCGACATCGAGAAGTTCCCCTTCATCGACCCGCCGGACCACCGCAACATCCGCGACGGTGTGCAGCTGCTCCAGGAGCTGGGCGCGCTGGACCCGGCGGAGAAGGACCCCAAGAAGAGGCTCACCCCGCTCGGCCGCAAGCTCTCCCAGCTTCCCGTCGACCCCCGGCTCGCCCGCATGGTCGTCGAAGCGGACCGGAACGGCTGCGTCCGTGAGGTCATGGTCATCGCCGCCGCGCTCTCCATCCAGGACCCGCGCGAGCGCCCGGCCGAGAAGCAGACCCAGGCCGACCAGCAGCACGCCCGGTTCAAGGACGAGACCTCGGACTTCCTGGCCTACCTGAACCTGTGGCGCTACCTCCGCGAGCAGCAGAAGGAGCGGGGCTCCTCCAGCTTCCGCCGGATGTGCAAGCAGGAGTACCTGAACTTCCTGCGCATCCGCGAATGGCAGGACATCTACGCGCAGTTGCGCACGGTGGCGAAGCAGATGGGCATCTCGCTCAATGAGGAGGACGCGCCCGAGCAGTCGGTGCACACCTCGCTGCTGGCCGGTCTGCTCTCGC
This sequence comes from Streptomyces sp. NPDC024555, assembly GCF_055559335.1. NCBI lineage: Bacteria > Bacillati > Actinomycetota > Actinomycetes > Kitasatosporales > Streptomycetaceae > Streptomyces > Streptomyces sp. NPDC024555. The sequence continues at coordinate 604,091 of NZ_JBVHKV010000001.1, read as the reverse complement.
ACATCGGGCTGAAGGACACCGAGAAGAACGAGTATCTCGGCGCCCGCAGCGCCAAGTTCGCGATCTTCCCCGGCTCGGCGCTGTTCAAGAAGCAGCCCCGCTTCGTGATGTCGGCCGAGCTGGTGGAGACCTCCCGGCTCTGGGCCCGGGTCAACGCCCGGGTCGAGCCCGAGTGGATCGAGCCGCTGGCCCAGCACCTGCTGAAGCGCACCTACAGCGAACCGCACTGGGAGAAGGACCAGGCGGCGGTCATGGCGTTCGAACGGGTCACGCTCTACGGCGTACCGATCATCGCCCAGCGCAAGATCAATTTCGGCCGGATCGACCAGGAGGCCTCGCGGGACCTCTTCATCCGCAACGCCCTGGTCGAGGGCGACTGGCGCACGCACCACCAGTTCTTCCACGACAACCGCAAACTGCTCGGCGAGGTCGAGGAGCTGGAGCACCGCGCCCGGCGCCGCGACATCCTCGTGGACGACGAGACGCTCTTCGACTTCTACGACCAGCGCATCCCGGACCACGTCGTCTCCGGCGCGCACTTCGACTCCTGGTGGAAGCACAAGCGCCGCGAGGAGCCGGACGCGCTCGACTTCGAGCGCTCCATGCTCATCAACGAGAAGGCCGGCGCGGTCACCAAGGACGACTACCCGGACTCCTGGCGCCAGGGGAAGCTCAAGTTCCGTGTGACGTACCAGTTCGAGCCCGGAGCGGACGCCGACGGTGTGACCGTCCACATCCCGCTCCAGGTGCTCAACCAGGTCACCGCCGAGGGCTTCGACTGGCAGATCCCGGGCCTGCGCGAGGAGGTCGTCACCGAGCTGATCCGCTCGCTGCCCAAGCCGATCCGCCGGCACTACGTCCCCGCGCCGAACTACGCGGAGAAGTTCCTGGACCGGGCCGTGCCCCTCCAGGAACCGCTGCCCGCGACCCTGGCCCGGGAGCTCCAGCGGATGGTCGGCGTGCCGGTCACCGCGGACGACTTCGATCTGAGCCGCGTCCCCGACCACCTCAAGATCACCTTCCGGATCGTCGACGAACGGCGGCGCAAGGTCGCCGAGGACAAGGACCTGGAGGCGCTGCGCGTCCAGCTGCGCCCGAAGGCCCGGCAGGCGCTCTCCAAGGCCGCCGCGGCGACCGCGGGCCCGTCCGGGAGCTCCATCGAGCGTTCGGGCCTCACGGACTGGACGATCGGCACGCTGGACAAGATCTTCGAGACCCGGCGCGCGGGCCAGCCCGTGAAGGCCTATCCGGCCCTCGTCGACCAGGGCGCGACCGTGGCCGTCCGGCTCTTCGACAGCGAGGCCGAGCAGCAGCAGGCCATGTGGCGGGGCACCCGGAAGCTGATCATGCTGAACATCCCGGTGAATCCGGCCAAGTTCGCCTCGGACACCCTGACGAACCAGCAGAAGCTCGCCCTCTCCCGCAATCCGCACGGCTCCGTCCAGGCGCTCTTCGAGGACTGCGCGACCGCGGCCGCCGACCGGCTCATCGCGGCCCACGGCGGGCCCGTCTGGGACGAGGCGTCGTTCCGCACGCTGTTCGACAAGGTCCGCGCCGATCTGGTGGACCTGACCGTCCGCACGATCGGCCAGGTGCAGCAGATCCTCGCCGCCTGGCAGGCCTGCGAGCGCCGGCTGAAGTCGACCAACAGCCTGGTCCTGATCAACAACGTCACGGACGTACGGGACCATCTGGCCCGGCTGATGCCGCCCGGCTTCGTCACCGCGACCGGGCTGCGCAGGCTGCCCGACCTGATGCGCTATCTGGTCGCCGAGGACCGCCGGCTCCAGCAGATGCCGACGAACGTCCAGCGCGACACCACGCGCATGGAGAAGGTCCACGAGATGCAGGACGAGTACGCCTGGCTGCTGGAGCAGCTGCCGAAGGGCCGGCCCGTCCCTCAGGAGGTCCTGGACATCCGCTGGATGATCGAGGAGCTGCGGGTCAGCTATTTCGCCCATGCGCTGGGCACCGCGTTCCCGGTCTCCGACAAGCGGATCGTGAAGGCGATCGACGCGGCCGTGCCGTAACGGTCCTCCGGCGGGCGGGTCACGGCGGGCACGCGGCCGTGACCACGGGTGCGTGACGGCTCCACCACCAGGAGTGAGTTCGACCGCACCCGCCGGCCTCCTGTACAGTCTGTCTTCGCAGGCAGCCGCGAGGCCGCCGCGAAAACCTGGTCCTGTGGAGCAGTTTGGAGTGCTCGCCACCCTGTCAAGGTGGAGGCCGCGGGTTCAAATCCCGTCAGGACCGCAGTAACGAAAGCCCGGATCCCCTGGATCCGGGCTTTCGCGCGTCTTGACTGCGGTGGCGGGCGACGAGTACTCAGAAACCAGGGCTGCTCCCGGTTTCCCGGGCGGGGCGGCACGCATCCACCGGGAGGTGGCGCGGATGGCGGCATCCACGGGCGAGGAGTTCCTGCCGGGCGGACCGGGCCTCCCCGAGCCGGTCCCCGTTCCGGACCGCGGCCCCGTCGCGGTCCCCGAGCCGCTCCCGGCCCCGGCCCCGGCCTCCGGGCGGCAGCCCCGGCACGAGATCCGCGCCCTGCTGCGCGCCCATCTGGCGGCGGCGGCCGGTCTGCGCCATCTGACCCGGCACTGCGCGGTGTGCGCGCGGCTGCTGCGGCTGGCCATGGAGCCGGTGACGGGCGCGGGCGGGCCGGGGGCCGCCGTGGGCCCCGTCACAGCCGCAGGGGCGCCTCCACGGGCCGTGGAGCCCGTCACGGGCCTCCGTGGCGCGGGTGACCCGACGGGGGCTCAGGGGCGCGCGCCCGGCGGCCGGTCCGCGTCCTCCTGGCCTCGGGACGAAAGTCCCCCCGCCGCGTGACCAATGGCTTGGCTTTCCATGGGTACGAAGTGGCAGGCTCGTAGTTGGCAAGAGTCGCGCGATGTGACGGGTGTCACCCAATCAGTTTTGAGAAGGGTCGACTTTACGCCCTTCCTACAAGTGGCGAATTTAATATGTGCAATTGCACCACTCGGTGAGGGTCCGCCCATGAACCCCCGTCCCGCCCCGGTCCGGCCTCCTCGGGGTGGATGCGCGACGCTCCGCACGGCCCCGGCCGGCACCCCGGGAAGCGTCCCGGAAGGGCGCTCCGAGGCTCCCTGAAGGCCCTCGGAGCCAACCGGACGTCCGGTTTTCCGCCGGGCCGGCCCGGCTCCCCGCGCGCACAAAAAAAGATCGCGCTGGACCCGGCGGAGTCCAGCGCGATCTGACGACGAGGCCTGTGAGACACAGGTACGGCGCCCGTTGGGGCGGGCGCCCGTCATATGGAGCTATGGGTGGGTCAGTCGGGTTGGGGGACCCAAAAGCCCAGGGGTGAAGCGGCGCGACAGGGGTGGATCAGGCCTCACTGCGCTGCTGCGGAATACCCGCAAGCAGTGCGCGGACCTCTGCCTCGCGGTACCGGCGATGTCCACCGAGCGTGCGGATGGACGTGAGCTTGCCTGCCTTGGCCCAACGGGTCACCGTCTTCGGGTCCACGCGGAACATCGTGGCAACCTCAGCCGGGGTCAGCAGCGGCTCGGCATCAGGGGTGCGAGCGGTCATGAGCGGCCTCCTCGGGAGAACCGAACCATCTCGGTTCTTTCCTCTAAATTCTGCACCTTGACCCACGTTGCCCGAAATGGCGGACGCGGGCCGAGTCGGTTATAGGACGAACGGCTTGTCCTCGGCACTACAACTACACCATCCGTCTAGCCACGTCGGCCAAACCGATGGAATTGCCCTCCCAGGTGTTCATCAGCGACGGAAGCCGATGGACCATGCCATAGCGGACAGTCACACCACCGTGACGATCAGTCACAGAGCGATCAGGAGTCATCAGACCCCCCATAGCGTGCAATGCAGAGCAATCCGCCCTTACTTGGACGGATGGAGCCCTCCCCGGACTCCTTGTCCTATTTTGGCACGAGGGGTAGGGAAGGGCGCAAGGGCCCCGTAAGTGCTATCCATCACGGTTGAGGCAAAGGCCCGGTTCGGGACGTAGGTCCCACACCACTCCCGTACGCTCCCGCACCTTCACCCACACGTGTCACACGCGTCACGGGTTCAGCATGCGTCAGTTCGCGAACTGACGGTCCCTCACGGCCCTCCAGCGCTCCGCGAGACGCGCGTACGCCTCACCGGCCAGCTCCGCGTCCCCGGCGCCGAGCGCCGCGATGCCCTCGGCGACGTCCGCCGCGCTCCGGTCCGCCAGCAACTGCTCCGCCGGCAGCGCGTGCACCAGCCCGCCGTAGTCCAGCTCCACCAGGGCCCGGGGGTGGAACTCCTCCAGCCAGCGGCCCACGTCCACCAGCCCCTCGGTCAGCGGACCCTCGTCCATGGACTCCCGCAGCGTCCGCAGCCCCCGCGCCAGCCGCCGCCGGGCCTGGACCATCGGCGTCCGGTAGCGCAGGACGGCCGGCTCGCCGCCCCCGCCCGCCTCCCGGTAGTCCCGCTCCTCGTCCGCGAACAGCACGAACCAGCGCACCGGCACCTGCCACACCGCGGTCCTGATCCACGGCCGGGCGTCCGGATTGCGCGCCGACCACCGCTCGTGGTCGGCGACGGCCTGCCCGCGCACCACCGGGGGCAGCACCGCGTCGAGCACCGGCCCGGGGAACATCTCCGCCAGCGCGTCCAGCGCCAGCCAGCCGCGCAGCCGGGTCCGCCACGGGCAGACGCACACCACACCGTCCAGCTCGGCGACGAACGCGTCCCCGCTCTCGTGCGCTGGCACACCCACGGGCGGAGTCGCCGCCAAGTCCGCGAGCGACCGCCGCAGTTCGTCCTGGGCGGTGGGAATCCGCCCCCCGCTCGCGTAACGGGTCCAGTGCGCGCGCTCGGCCTCCGGGAAGGCGGCCAGCGGCTCGTAGACCCGGAGGTAGGACGCGTACGGAACCCGCACCGAAGACACCACCGACATGCAGCGATCGTGTCACGCCCGTACTCCCGTAGTGGGTGATCCACGGCACTCACGCCGATCCGCGCCCCCGGAGGACTTACTCTCTTGCCCATCGGACCGTCCGTACCGGCCGGTCCGGGGCTCTCCCCACCTTCAGGAGGGCCTTCCGCCGCTTCGTACTTGGGAGTCACCACAGTGACCGATGTAACCGGCGCGCCTGTAGATGCACTGCACACCCTGTTCCACTCGGACCAGGGCGGCCACGAACAGGTCGTTCTCTGCCAGGACCGCGCCAGCGGTCTCAAGGCGGTCATCGCCATCCACTCCACCGCTCTGGGCCCGGCCCTCGGCGGCACCCGCTTCTACCCGTACGCCTCCGAGCAGGAGGCCGTCGCGGACGCCCTGAACCTGGCGCGCGGCATGTCGTACAAGAACGCCATGGCCGGTCTCGGCCACGGCGGCGGCAAGGCGGTCATCATCGGTGACCCCGAGCAGATCAAGTCCGAGGAACTGCTGCTGGCCTACGGCCGCTTCGTCGCCTCGCTCGGCGGGCGCTACGTGACGGCCTGTGACGTCGGCACCTATGTCGCCGACATGGACGTCGTCGCCCGCGAGTGCCGCTGGACCACCGGCCGCTCCCCCGAGAACGGCGGCGCCGGCGACTCCTCGGTGCTCACCGCGTACGGCGTCTTCCAGGGCATGCGCGCCTCGGCCCAGCACCTGTGGGGCGACCCGACGCTGCGTGGCCGGAAAGTGGGGGTCGCCGGTGTCGGCAAGGTGGGGCACCACCTCGTCGAGCACCTGCTCTCCGACGGTGCCGAGGTCGTGATCACCGATGTGCGCGAGGAGTCCGTCCGCCGGATCACCGACCGGCACCCGGAGGTGGCCGTCGCCGCGGACACCGAGGCGCTGATCCGGACCGAGGGCCTGGACGTCTACGCCCCGTGCGCGCTCGGCGGCGCGCTGAACGACGCGACCGTCCCGGTGCTCACCGCCGCCGTGGTCTGCGGCGCGGCCAACAACCAGCTGGCGCACCCGGGCGTCGAGAAGGACCTGGCGGACCGCGCGATCCTGTACGCGCCCGACTACGTGGTGAACGCCGGCGGTGTCATCCAGGTCGCCGACGAGCTGAACGGGTTCGACTTCGACCGCTGCAAGGCGAAGGCGTCGAAGATCTTCGACACCACGCTCGCCATCTTTGCGCGCGCGAAGGAAGACGGAATCCCGCCGGCCGCCGCCGCCGACCGGATCGCCGAGCAGCGAATGGCCGAAGCCCGCCGCGGCTGATCGCGCCGGCGCCGGAGGAAGGCGTCGCACTCCGCATACGGACAGCGGCCCGCCGGCCGGCGAGAGAAGACTCACGCCGGTCGGCGGGTCGCATGCCCGGAAGAGGTTAAAATCGCAGTTGACCAGCGAGGACACAGCTCTTCGCGGGTCCTCTTCCGGGGCACGTGATGCGGGCGGCGTACCGTATGGCCGCGGAAGCAGGTACCGTTAAAGCACTACAGGCGCGGTCTCTCTGCCGAGAGTCCGTCCTGAAACATGAACGCGTGTCAAGACTCTGGGGCCGTCGAGCCCCGTCACCGAGGGGGTCGAGCCATGGGGCGCGGCCGGGCAAAGGCCAAGCAGACAAAGGTCGCCCGCCAGCTGAAGTACAGCAGCGGCGGGACTGACCTGTCGCGTCTGGCCAATGAGCTGGGCGCATCGACTTCGAGTCAGCCACCGAACGCGGAGCCGTTCGAGGACGACGACGAGGAAGATGACCCGTACGCACAGTACGCGGATCTGTACAACGACGACGATGACGAGGACGAGGACGACCAGTCCGGTCCGTCGTCCAAGCGTCGCGGCGCTTGACCTCGCGCTGACACAACGACCCGGTCCGGGCCTGTCCCGGACCGGGTTTTGTGCTGTCCCGAACCGGGCGGCCGGACGGCGGCCGTCGCGCTCGCACCCGGCTCGCTGATCATGCCGCCCCGGCGTACGGACGGACCGGTCGTCCGGCCCGTCCGGTGCTCGGCGGCATCCCGCCCGCCCGTACTCAGCGCGCGTACCCGCCCACGAGCTCCGCGCCCGTCGTACGGTCGCCGCGGTCGGTGATCTCGCCGGCGACCCAGGAGTCGACGCCACGGTCGGCCAGGGTCGTCAGGGCCGCGTCCACGGACTCCTCCGGGACGATCGCGATCATGCCGACGCCCATGTTGAGCGTCTTCTCCAGCTCCAGCTGCTCGACCTGTCCGGCCTTGCCGACCAGGTCGAAGACCGCGCCGGGCGTCCAGGTGGAGCGGTCCACCGAGGCGTGCAGGTGGTCCGGGATGACCCGGGCCAGGTTGTTGGCCAGACCGCCGCCGGTGACGTGGCTGAAGCCGTGCACCTCGGTCGTACGGGTCAGCGCCAGGCAGTCCAGGGAGTAGATCCTGGTCGGCTCCAGCAGCTCCTCGCCGAGCGTCCGGCCGAACTCCTCGACCTGGCGGTCCAGCGTCCAGCCGGCCCGGTCGAAGACGACGTGGCGCACGAGCGAGTACCCGTTGGAGTGAAGACCGGAGGACGCCATGGCGATCACCGCGTCACCCTTGCGGATGCGGTCCGGGCCGAGCAGGCGGTCGGCCTCGACGACCCCCGTACCGGCACCGGCGACGTCGAAGTCGTCCGCGCCGAGCAGTCCGGGGTGCTCGGCGGTCTCGCCGCCGACCAGCGCGCAGCCGGCGAGCACACAGCCCTCGGCGATGCCCTTGACGATGGCCGCGACCCGCTCGGGGTGCACCTTGCCGACGCAGATGTAGTCGGTCATGAAGAGCGGCTCGGCACCGCAGACGACGAGGTCGTCCACGACCATGCCGACCAGGTCGTGACCGATCGTGTCGTACACGCCCATCTGGCGGGCGAGGTCGACCTTGGTGCCGACGCCGTCGGTGGCGGAGGCGAGCAGCGGACGCTCGTAGCGCTTGAGCGCGGAGGCGTCGAAGAGCCCGGCGAAGCCGCCCAGGCCGCCGAGACCGGCGACCTCGGGGCGCTGGGTCTTCTTCACCCACTCCTTCATCAGCTCTACGGCGCGGTCGCCGGCCTCGATGTCGACGCCGGCTGCCGCGTAGGAAGCACCTGTTGTCTCAGACATTGCCCGGGATCTTTCGTGTGGACGTACGGGGCCGGTGGGAGGACTGCCGAGCGGTCCGGGTCACGGACGGCGCAGCGCGTCGGCCGCCGCGGTCGCCGCGGGGCCTGCCGCCAGCTCGGTCTCCAGCAGCTGCTTGCCGAGCAGCTCCGGGTCCGGGAGCTCCATCGGGTACTCGCCGTCGAAGCAGGCGCGGCAGAGATTCGGCTTGTCGATCGTCGTCGCCTCGATCATCGAGTCGATCGAGATGTACGCGAGCGAGTCGGCGCCCATGGACGTGCCGATCTCCTCGACGGACATGCCGTTGGCGATCAGCTCGGCGCGGGTCGCGAAGTCGATGCCGAAGAAGCAGGGCCACTTCACCGGGGGCGAGGAGATCCGGATGTGGATCTCGGCGGCACCGGCCTCGCGGAGCATCCGGACGAGCGCGCGCTGGGTGTTGCCGCGGACGATCGAGTCGTCGACGACCACCAGGCGCTTGCCCTTGATGACTTCCTTGAGCGGGTTCAGCTTGAGGCGGATGCCCAGCTGCCGGATGGTCTGGGACGGCTGGATGAAGGTCCGGCCGACATAGGCGTTCTTGACCAGTCCGGCGCCGAACGGGATGCCGCTCGCCTCCGCGTAGCCGATGGCCGCGGGGGTGCCGGATTCCGGCGTCGCTATGACCAGATCGGCCTCGACGGGGGCCTCGGCGGCCAGCTTGCGGCCCATCTCCACGCGGGAGAGGTAGACGTTGCGTCCGGCGATGTCGGTGTCGGGGCGCGCCAGGTAGACGTACTCGAAGACACAGCCCTTGGGCTTCGCTTCAGCGAATCGGGAGGTGCGCAGACCGTTCTCGTCGATGGCGACCATCTCGCCCGGCTCGATCTCGCGGACGAAACTGGCACCGCAGATGTCCAGGGCGGCGGACTCGGAGGCCACCACCCAGCCGCGCTCCAGCCGGCCGAGGACCAGCGGGCGGATGCCCTGCGGGTCACGGGCGGCGTAGAGGGTGTGCTCGTCCATGAAGACCAGCGAGAAGGCGCCCCGCACATCGGGAAGCACCTTGGCGGCGGCCTCCTCGATCGTGAGCGGCTTGCCGTCGTCGTCGGTCTGGCCGGCGAGCAGCGCGGTCACCAGATCGGTGTCGTTCGTCGCGGCGACCTGGGTGGCGCGGCCGTCCTTGCGCGGAAGGTCGGCGACCATCTCGGCGAGCTGGGCCGTATTGACCAGGTTGCCGTTGTGACCCAGGGCGATCGAGCCGTGCGCGGTCGCACGGAACGTCGGCTGCGCGTTCTCCCACACCGAGGCACCGGTGGTGGAGTAGCGGGCATGACCGACCGCGATATGGCCCTGGAGCGATCCCAGAGACGTTTCGTCGAAGACCTGCGAGACCAGTCCCATGTCCTTGAAGACCAGGATCTGCGACCCGTTGCTCACTGCGATGCCCGCGGACTCCTGTCCACGGTGCTGCAGGGCATACAGTCCGAAATAGGTGAGCTTGGCGACCTCTTCGCCCGGAGCCCAGACACCGAAGACGCCGCAAGCGTCCTGGGGGCCCTTCTCTCCGGGGAGCAGGTCGTGGTTGAGTCGTCCATCACCACGAGGCACGCCACCGAGTGTAGGCGAGATCGACCACTGGTCCGAATTGGGGACACCCCGCCGGAGCACGGGCGGAGCGCCCCGCGACCCCCCTTTCGGGCCACACCGCGCGATCACGTTCAGTGAGCACCGCCCCGGTCCGGACCAGGGCCCGCAACGGACCCCGAGCCGCCGCCGCCCGGACCATCACCGGGTTACCGACAGGTTCCGGCCATCGATCCCCTCGCTTCCCGGCCGCGGCCGGACCCTCTTCGTGGCACTGCGTGAAGCCGCGGACCACCCCGCCGAACCCCCTGGCCGAACGCCCGTTTCGTGGCGAGCCTCACACCGGGGCGGGGGCGGGTGAGGGCGGGCGAGGTCGGTATGGGGCTTCTGGGGCGGGTGGGGATGTCCGAAGCGCGAGACCATCGTTGACACGCGCATGTCTCGTTGGCAGGCTCCTCCCCCATGCAGCCCCTCGGTGACCGCACGGTCACGCTCGTGGAGCGCCGCCACGTCGATCTGGGACGTGTGTCGAGCGCCCTCTGTCGCCGCGCCTGACGCGACGGGTACGCCTGAGGGTTGCCGCTTGCCGGCGCTGTTGCCGCTGCCGCTTCTTCCGTGACTCCGTGGGGTTTTCTGCGTCCCGGACCTTCCCGCTGAGCCTCTGAGCCGCTGATCCTCCGAGCCGTACGCACTGCCCCTGCCCTGCCGGTGAACTGCCGGACGGGTGGCGGGCGGGTGCCGGGTGGGTGCCGGCGGTGAGCCCTGTCGTCGGCCCTCGGTGTCGTCCGTCGCGTTCCTCTGAGTCTTTCGCCCTCTGCCGTCCGGGTGCGCATCCCGGACCGGCCCCTCTCGCCTGCGCCGCCCTCGACGGCGGCGGGCCCCGCACTGTCTCGGAGCAGACATGCCTCCTTCGGAACCGGACAACGCCCCTTCCTCCCAGCCCCTGACGCGGCGCGCCTTCGGCACGGCCGTCGGCGCGACGGCCGCCACGGCGGCGGTCGGACTCACCGCGGCCCCCGCGACCGCCGCACCGGCCGCGCAGCACGGGCCGAACGCCCACGAGAAGCCCTTCCGGGCCGCCCGGGGCAAGCACGCGCGGCGGCCCAACATCCTGTTCATCCTCGGCGACGACCTCGGCTGGGCCGACCTCTCCTCGTACGGTGCGCCGGACATCCGCACCCCGAACCTGGACCGGCTCGGCCGTCAGGGCGTGCGGTTCACGGACGCGTACGCCGGTTCCGCCACCTGCTCGCCGACCCGGTTCAGCCTCTACACCGGCCGCTACCCCGGGCGCACGAAGGGCGGCCTCGCCGAACCCATCGCGGACCGGTCCGTCGGCCTCGAACCCACCCACCCCACACTCGCCTCGCTGCTGCGCGGGGCCGGATACGCGACCGCGCTGATCGGCAAGTGGCACTGCGGCTACCTGCCGGACTACAGCCCCACCAAGTCGGGCTGGGACGAGTTCTTCGGCAACTTCGGCGGGGCGCTGGAGTACTACTCGAAGCTCGGCCTGGGCGGGGAGTACGACCTCTACGAGGGCGATGCCGAGTACAAGGACCTGCGGTACTACACGCGCATCCTCACCGAGCGCGCGAGCGAGTACGTCCGGCGCGACCACGACCGGCCCTGGCTCCTCAACCTCAACTTCACCACCCCGCACTGGCCCTGGATAGCGGAGGGCGACACCGCCGAGAGCGCCGAGATCGTCCGCAGGATCAAGGAGGGCGGCCTCGGCGGACTGTTCCACGCGGACGGCGGCTCACTGGCCAAGTACAAGGAGATGGTCGAGGACCTGGACCGGTCGGTCGGCGAGGTGCTCAAGGCGCTGAAGCGGTCGGGCCAGGAGGAGGACACCCTCGTCTTCTTCGCCAGCGACAACGGCGGCGAGCGCTTCTCGTACCAGTGGCCGCTCTCCGGGAACAAGAGCTCCCTCCAGGAGGGCGGTATCCGCGTCCCGGCCGTCCTGCGCTGGCCCGCCCGGATCGACCCGCACCAGGTGAGCGACCTGCCGCTGTTCTCGCCCGACTGGACGGCCACCCTGCTGGAACTCGGCGGAGCGCGCCCCGATCCCGCGTACCCCCTCGACGGCGTCAGCCTCGCCGGCTATCTGCTGCGCGGTGAGCGGCCGAAGGAGCGGGACCTCTTCTGGCGCGTACGCGGGGAGCGGGCCCTGCGGCGCGGCGACTGGAAGTACTACCGGGGCAGGAGCGGAACCGACCAGCTCTTCAACCTGGCCCAGGACCAGCGCGAACAGGCCGACCGCGCCAGCGCCGAACCGGAACTCCTCGCCTCCCTGCGCACCGCCTGGGAATCCACGAACGCGGGACTCCTCCCGTATCCGAAGACGACCTGATCGTCACGGGCCTCGGGGGGCGTGACGCGCCAGCACCCCCCGAGGCCCCGGGCACCCCCGGGGCCGCGAGCACCCCGAGGCACCCCCGGGGCTCACCCCATCAACGGCAGCAACGCGTCCAGATCGGCCCGTTCGCCGCTCGCGCTGACCTTCGCGGCGTCCCGTTCCGTCGCCCATCGGGCCCGGCCGGTGGCGAGCCGGATCCAGGTGAGCGGATCGGTCTCGACCACGTTGGGCGGCGTCCCCCGGGTGTGCCGGGGCCCCTGGACGCACTGGACGACCGCGAAGGGCGGGACCCTCACCTCGACCGATCCGCCCGGGGCCTTCTCCGCGAGGGCGTCGGCGAGCAGCCGGGTGCACGCGGCGAGCGCCTGACGGTCGTACGGGATGGAGAGACCCGCCGCCTCGTTGAGGTCGTAGCTGTGGACGACCAGTTCCACGGTCCGGGTGACCAGGAAGTCCCCGAACCGCATCGCGCCGACCCGGGTGGCCAGCAGCCGCTCCTCCGGCACGCCGGAGACCGCGGCCTCGAAGCGCTCCGCCACCTCCGCGTACAGCGCGTCCAGGTCCGGACGGTCCGCCGCGATCGCCACGGTGTCGTCGGCGATCGCACCGGCCCGCTCCGCCGTGGAGAACGGCCACTCCACCAGGGCCACGTCCGGCTTCCCCACCGCCGGCTCGGGCAGCTCCAGGGTCCGGCAGACGTGCGAGAGGGCCATGGTCAGATGGACGGCCAGCTCACGCACCGTCCAGTCACCGAGCCCGCTCGGCCCGTCCAGCTGCTGGGGCGTCAACGCCCCGACAGCGGTCCGGACATGGGCGAACTGCGCCAGAACCGCCGTGCGGGTCCTGGCAAGGTCGTAGCGGCGGGCGCGCTTCTGGGACGGCGGCATGCACCGGAGCCTACGACCTCCCCGCCCGCCGGCTACCGTCAGGCGGCCCCGCCGGTCGCTCCCGCTCTCAGGCCCGCGCCCCGAAGTCGCCCAGGCCCTGCTCCAGCAGGTCGAACCCGCGCTCCGCGAGCACCTTCGCGTCCTCGGCTATCGCGTCGGCCGGCTCCCCCGCCAGCAGCCGCCGGTGGTTCTCGGTGATCAGCGCGTTCCGCGTACCGATCAACTGGGTGGCCACGATGCGGGCGACGGCGGGGTCCTCCCCCTCCTCGACCAGGGCGTCGGTGAGCAGCTCGAAGGTCTGCACGAACACGGCGTGCCCCCTGGCCATCAGGGACGGCGTCTGCTGGATCAGCCGGACGAGCCCGAGCGCCACCGCCGAATCGCTCATCCCCACCGACGGATCGCGCTCCTCGATGGAGGTCATGAACTGACGCCGCACGGCCACCACCACCGACTCACCGGGGGCCCGGCGGCGCACGACATCGGCGACATCGCCGGTGTGCTTCTCGACCGGGGCGAAGACCAGGTCCTCCTTGCTGCCGAAGTAATTGAAGACGGTCATCTTCGACACGTCGGCGGCCTCGGCGATCTCCGCGACCGAGACCTCGTCGAACCCGCGCTCACCGAACAGCCGCGTGGCCTCGGACAGCAGCCGTCGCCGCGTCTGGATCTTCTTGCGCTCACGCAGGCCCATCACCTCGGTCATGGCATCACTGTACCAGGATGAATTTTTATCCTGGATGAAACATTGACTCAGTATAGATTCATCGAGAGAGTGGGACCCGACCACGGCGGCACCTGCCGCCCCGAGGGGAGCCCTGTCATGCCCGCAGCCATGCCCGCATCCACGTCCCGGACCGACGCCACCCCTGCGGCACCCACCGCCACCGGGACCGGGACCGCCGTCGGGTCCGGGACCGCCGTCGGAGCCCCGCCCCCACCCTCGGCCCACGGCCCCGGAAGTCCCGGTCGCCGACCCGGCTCCGACATCCGCCGGACCGTCGCGCTGGTGCTCTGCATCGTCACGATCCTGCTGGCGCTGCTCGACTCGAACATCGTGTCCTCGGCGACCGTGCCGATCGTCCACGACCTCGACCCCGTCCACGGCGTCGACCGCATCCCATGGCTCATCGCCGCCTACCAGCTCGCCGCGACCGCCGCGCTCCCCCTCTACGGAAAGCTCTGCGACACCCTCGGCTCGAAGCGCGTCCTCATCGGGGCGCTCGCCACCTTCCTGACCGGATCCGCCCTCTGCGGGGCGGCCCGGTCCATGGGCGAACTGATCGCCGCCCGCGCCTTCCAGGGCATCGGCGGAGGCGGGCTGATGAGCATCACCATGGTGGTGCTGCACCAGCTCGGCACGGAGGACGAGGCGAGCGGCAAGGGGACGGGACGGGGCGGCAGCCTCGGCGGGATCGTCGCCGGCGCGGGCATGGCGATCGGCCCCTGGCTCGGCGGCGTGCTGGCCGACCACGCCGGGTGGCGGTGGATCTTCTTCGTCAATCTGCCGGTCGGCCTGGCGGTCCTGGCCACCGCCGTCGTGGTCCTGAAACCCTCCACCGGCATCTCCCGCCACCGGATCGACTTCCTGGGCGCCGGGCTCGCCGCCGCCTTCTCCACCACGCTGCTCCTGGTCACCCAGTGGGGCGGTCAGGACTACGCCTGGTCCTCGCCGCAGATCATCGGGCTGCTGACCGCCGCTGTCGCCACCCTCGCCCTGTTCCTCCGCCGCCAGTCCACGGCCGCCGAGCCGATCCTGCCGCTCGGGCTGTTCTCCATCCGGCCGGTCCGCTACGGCTTCGCCATCCAGGGGCTGGCCGGCGTCGCGATGATGGGGTCCATCGTCTACGTCATGATCTACCTCCAGGTCGTGCGCGGTGTGGCCGCGACCTCGGCCGGGCTCTTTCTCGTCCCCATGGCGATCGGCATGACCGTCATCGGTCTCGCCTCGGGACGCCTCGTCGCCCTGGGCTGGTCGCAGAAGACCTTCGTCGTCAGCGGTGCCGCCTGCGCCTCGGCCGCCCTGGCCCTGCTGGCCACCCTCGGCACCGACACCGGCCTGTGGACGGTGCGCGCCACGATGCTGGTGCTGGGGCTCGGCTTCGGCCAGCTCATCGGCCAGCTCATCCAGCTGATCCAGAACACGGTCCCCGCCGGTCGACTGGGCGTCGCCACCACGGGGCTCCGCTTCTTCCAGACCCTCGGCACCGCCCTAGGCGCCTCCGTCTTCGGCACCCTCCTCAGCAGGATGTACACGTCC
Source organism: Streptomyces sp. NPDC024555 (assembly GCF_055559335.1). Classification (NCBI taxonomy): domain Bacteria; kingdom Bacillati; phylum Actinomycetota; class Actinomycetes; order Kitasatosporales; family Streptomycetaceae; genus Streptomyces; species Streptomyces sp. NPDC024555. The sequence continues at coordinate 589,019 of NZ_JBVHKV010000001.1, read as the reverse complement.
CGGGGGCCGGGGGGAACCACCAGCGACATCGCCGGGCTCACCGGCTCCGCCCGCCGGCAGGCCCTGGAGGCCTTCACCACCTCCACCCACCTGGTCTTCGGATGCACGGCCGCCGTGATGGCCACGGCCCTCGTCCTGGCCGTCCGGCTCCCGGGCGCCACCCCTGGGTCAGACCGTCCGAGCCAAGCCCCGGGTCAGACCGTCTGAGTCCGGCCCCGGGGTCAGACCGTCCGAGCCGGGCCCGTCGCCCGGTCGGCGCCCGATTCGCGGTCGGCGCCCGATTCGCGGTCGGCGCCCAGTGCCCGGCCCCCGTCCTCGTTCACGGCCCTCCCGGCGGTGAACGTCCGGCCGTTGGCCGGCACGCCTATTCCACGCCAGGTGAACGGAATTCCTATCGCCACATCGGGATCGGGGTGGTCCATCAGCTGGAAATGGACGTGCGGTTCGGTGGAATTCCCCGAGTTCCCGCACTCGGCCAGCTGCTGGCCCGCCCGGACGGTCTCACCCACCCGGACCCGGAGCGAGCCGTGCCGCAGATGGGCGTAAAGCGCGTACGTACCGCCACCCAGATCCAGCACCACATGGTTCCCCACCACGGCCCGGGGGCCGACCACGTCCCGTACCGATGCCTCGACCACCATCAGATAGACCAGCCCCGGCAGCGAATTCCGGCTGAGATGGTCGCGCCGGCCGTGCGAGGCACGGACCACCGTGCCGTCCGCCACCGCGAGCAGCGGGGCCCCGAAGGCCGGGAAGTCGCGGTTGCGCCGGGCGAGCGGCCACAGCACCCGGAACTTCGGACGCGCCGGACCCGCTCCCCCGTCCGCGCTCCCCACCGGCCCGCCGTCCCCCGGGACCGGCTCCTCCCGCCGCTCCGCCACGATGTCGATCGCGTAGGTCTGCCCGTAGGTGTGGATGCCATGGCTGGGCACCCGGTCCGCCGGGCTGTTCAGCGCGGTCCACAGCCCGGACACCGGGGCCTCGACCTCGACCGCCGGCGGCGGATCCGCCTTCGCCGCCCGCGCCCTGTGGCCCGCCGCCAGGACCAGCAGCAGCGAGACGGCGACCGGCACCCAGGTCAGCCAGGCCGGATACGACGGCTCGGCAACGAGCCCGAACACCACCATCGCCAGAAAGATCATCAAACAGATGCGGTAGAGCACCATGACGGTTTTGCGGACAGACATGACATCCCCCTGACAGTCGGTCTGGTCGTCGGTCCCGATCCCGATTCCGATTCCGGTCTCGATCCCGGTTCAGCGTTCTCGCGCGCTCCTCAGGGCTTCGCCGCCGTGAGGACCACCAGCAGGGGCACCACACGGGCGCCCGGAACCTCGTACTTCCCCCGCCCCTTCGTCCGGAGCCAGCCCGCACCCGTCAGCTGACGCAGATGGTGGTAGATCTGGCCCGTCGTCCCCGTCTCGTCGAGCGCGGCCAGCTCCGCCGCCGTACGCCGGCCGCCGAGGATCTCCCGGAGCAGCCGCAACCGCACCGGATGCCCGAGCGCGGCGAAGGACTCGGCCGCCTCGGCCCAGTCCGTCCCGCCCTCCGCCCCCTCCTCCTCGGGCTCTCCGTCCAGCAACTGCGCGGTCAGCGCGCCGTACTGCCACTCGTACCGCTCGCCCGTCGGCAGACGCACCGCACCCGTGTACAGCACCCCGCCGTCGGCCACGCCGGCCTCCGACAGCTCCTCCTTCAGCCCCTCCAACGCCCAGAAATCGGCGTCCGCAGGCTTCCGGGCCGCATCGGACCGCTCTCCCACCAGCGCCTCTAGCCGCCGCTCCAGCTCCGAGACCCGTTCCTCCAACTCCATTCCACAAAGTTACGTAATTACGTAATCCCCGTCAAGAGGATCCGTGAACCGACACGCCGAAGCCCCCGCCGGATCGGGCCCGGCGGGGGCTTCGGTGAGGGAGGACGGGCACGGCCCGTCGGCGTCCTACGCGAGCAGCGCGGGAATCGTCCCCTCGTGCGCCGTCCGCAGCTCGCTCAGCGGAATGCTGAACTCGCCCTGGATCTCGACCGCGTCACCGTCCACGACACCGATCCGGGTCACGGGCAGACCCCGCGCCCCGCACATGTCGTTGAAGCGGAGCTCCTCGCTGCGCGGAACCGAGACGACCGCGCGCCCCGCCGACTCGGAGAAGAGGAAGGTGAACGCGTCCAGACCGTCCGGCACGACCAGCCGGGCGCCCTTCCCGCCGCGCAGGCAGGACTCGGTGACCGCCTGGACCAGACCTCCGTCGGACAGGTCGTGCGCCGCGTCGATCATGCCGTCGCGGGACGCCGAGATCAGGATCTCGCCGAGCAGCTTCTCGCGGCCCAGGTCGACCTTGGGCGGCAGCCCACCGAGGTGGTTGTGGACCACCTCGGACCAGGCCGAACCGCCGAACTCCTCGTGCGTGTCGCCCAGCAGGTAGAGGAGCTGGCCCTCTTCCGCGAAGGCGACCGGCGTACGCCGGGTCACATCGTCGATCACACCGAGCACGGCCACGACCGGCGTCGGGTGGATCGCCGTCTCGCCGGTCTGGTTGTACAGCGACACATTGCCGCCGGTGACCGGGGTGCCCAGCTCCAGGCAGCCGTCCGCGAGACCACGGGTGGCCTCGGCGAACTGCCACATGACGTCCGGGTCCTCGGGCGAACCGAAGTTCAGGCAGTCCGAGATGGCGAGCGGCTTGGCGCCGGAGGCCGCGACATTGCGGTACGACTCGGCCAGCGCGAGCTGGGCGCCGGTGTACGGGTCGAGCTTCGCGTACCGGCCGTTGCCGTCGGTCGCCATGGCCACGCCGAGGTTGGACTCCTCGTCGATGCGGACCATGCCCGCGTCCTCGGGCATCGCCAGCACGGTGTTGCCCTGCACGAACCGGTCGTACTGGTCCGTGATCCAGGACTTCGACGCCTGGTTGGGCGACGACACCAGCTGGAGGACCTGCGCGCGCAGCTCGTCGCCGTCGGCCGGACGGGCCAGCCTGCCGGCGTCGTCGGCCTGGAGCGCGTCCTGCCAGGACGGCCGGGCGAACGGCCGGTGGTAGGTCGGGCCCTCGTGCGCGACGGACCGCGGCGGAACGTCCACGATCTGCTCGCCGTGCCAGAAGATCTCCAGCTGGGAGCCCTCGGTCACCTCACCGATGACGGTGGCGATGACGTCCCACTTCTCGCAGATCTCCAGGAAGCGGTCCACGTGCTGCGGCTCGACGATCGCGCACATGCGCTCCTGCGACTCGCTCATGAGGATTTCCTCGGGCGAGAGGGAGGAGTCGCGCAGCGGCACGGTGTCCAGCTCGACGCGCATGCCGCCGGAGCCCGCGGAGGCCAGCTCGGACGTGGCGCAGGAGAGCCCGGCGCCGCCGAGGTCCTGGATGCCCGCGACGAGCTTCTCCTTGAAGATCTCCAGGGTGCACTCGATGAGGAGCTTCTCCTGGAACGGGTCGCCGACCTGGACGGCCGGGCGCTTGGCCGGACCGGTCGACTCGAAGGTCTCGGAGGCCAGCACGGAGACGCCGCCGATGCCGTCGCCGCCCGTGCGGGCGCCGTACAGGATGACCTTGTTGCCCGGCCCGGAGGCCTGCGCGAGGTGGATGTCCTCGTGCTTCATCACGCCGATGCAGCCGGCGTTGACCAGCGGGTTGCCCTGGTAGCAGGCGTCGAAGACGACCTCGCCGCCGATGTTCGGCAGACCCAGGCAGTTGCCGTAGCCGCCGATGCCCGCGACGACGCCCGGCAGGACGCGCTTGGTGTCGGGGTGGTCGGCCGCGCCGAAGCGCAGCGGGTCGACGACCGCGATCGGGCGGGCACCCATGGCGAGGATGTCGCGGACGATGCCGCCGACGCCGGTGGCCGCGCCCTGGTAGGGCTCGATGTACGAGGGGTGGTTGTGCGACTCGACCTTGAAGGTGACCGCGTACCCCTGGCCGACGTCGACCACACCGGCGTTCTCGCCGATGCCGACGAGCATGGCGTCGTTGGCGGGGGCCTTCTCGCCGAACTGCTTGAGGTGGACCTTGCTGCTCTTGTACGAGCAGTGCTCGGACCACATCACGGAGTACATGGCGAGCTCGGCGCCGGTGGGACGACGGCCCAGGATCTCGCGGATCCGGGCGTACTCGTCCTCCTTGAGGCCGAGCTCCTTCCAGGGCTGCGCGGTGTCCGGGGTTTCGGCCGCGTGCTTGACCGTGTCCAGGCTCATGCGTTGACCAGCTTCTTGATGATCGAGGTGAAGAAACCGAGACCGTCGGTACGACCGGTGCCGATCAGCGGCTCCACGGCGTGCTCCGGGTGCGGCATCAGGCCGACGACGTTGCCCGCCGCGTTGGTGATGCCGGCGATGTCGCGCAGCGAGCCGTTGGGGTTGACGTCCAGATAGCGGAAGGCGACGCGGCCCTCCGCCTCCAGCTCGTCGAGCGTGCGCTCGTCGGCGGTGTACCGGCCGTCCATGTTCTTGAGCGGTACGGAGATCTCCTGGCCCGCGGCGTAGTCCGAGGTCCAGGCGGTGTCCGCGTTCTCGACGCGCAGCTTCTGGTCGCGGCAGATGAAGTGCAGGTGGTTGTTGCGCAGCATCGCGCCGGGCAGCAGGTGCGCTTCGGTGAGGACCTGGAAGCCGTTGCAGATGCCGAGGACCGGCATGCCCGCCTTCGCCTGCTCGATCACGGTCTCCATGACCGGCGAGAAGCGGGAGATCGCTCCGGCCCGCAGATAGTCGCCGTAGGAGAATCCGCCCGCCAGGATGACCGCGTCGACCTGGTGCAGGTCCTTGTCGCGGTGCCACAGCGATACGGGCTCGGCGCCGGCGACCCGTACGGCCCGGAGGCTGTCCTGGTCGTCGAGCGTGCCCGGAAAGGTGACGACTCCGATACGAGCGGTCACTTCGACTCCTCGGCGCTCTCCACCTTCACGGTGAAGTCCTCGATCACGGTGTTGGCGAGGAACGTCTCGGCCATCTCGTGAATACGGGCGAGGGCGGCGTCATCGACGGGCCCCTCGACCTCCAGCTCGAAACGCTTTCCCTGACGTACGTCCGCGATTCCCTCGAAGCCGAGGCGCGGCAGTGCACGCTGCACAGCCTGCCCCTGCGGGTCGAGGATCTCGGGCTTGAGCATGACGTCGACTACGACGCGTGCCACTGGCACTCCCGGTGTGGTGGTGTGGTGCGGCTGTTTCTCCGGGGGGTTCCCCAGACCCCCGCGGGTCCACTCAGCGTACCTGGCCAGAAATTCTACGCGGGTAGATATCCACAGGCCAAGATCACGCGGAGATATCGGACACAACAACGACCACGGAAAATCCTGCGACGAAAATCCCCACCGGCACCACACAAAGCACCTTGACACGCGCATCGAATTGCGCGGGCTTCACAATGCGGCATCCATCGCTGTACAAATGATTACCAGGGAAAGCGGCATTGCCCCTAAACGGCCGGCACCGGTCGGCCGTATCCGCGCTCACAGCCGGAAGGCCGGTATCCGCGCATGTCAGGCACGGATACCGTAGGAAAGGACCGATATCCGTGGCTCAGCGCGTAGTGGTCACCCTCTCCGACGACATCGACGGGGGAGCAGCGGCGGAAACGGTCACCTTCGCCCTGGACGGGAAGTCGTACGAGATCGACCTCAATCCGTCCAATGCGAAGAAACTGCGCAAGGCGCTCGCGCCGTACGTGGCCGCCGGCCGCAAGCAGACGAACGCCGCCCGGCACGGCAAGGCCCCCGCCTCGTACCGGCACACCTCCCTCGCGCCCGATCCCGCGGCGGTCCGCGCCTGGGCCCGCTCGCACCGGATGGAGGTGCCGGCCCGCGGCCGGATCCCGAAGAAGGTCTACGAGGCGTTCCAGCAAGCCGGTTGAGCCGGCCGCGACCGGCCGCGGCCCACCGGCGCGCACAGCGGACCCTCCGTCAGCGGCCCCCGGAGCGACACCCTCCGGGGGCCGACTTGCGCGACACCCCCGCAGGTCGGCTAGAGTCTGGAGCACGCCGAAGGGCAAGGCCGAAAAGCCGGGTCCGACGCAGCGTGCGGGTGTAGTTCAGTAGCAGAACATCCCCCTTCCAGGGGGAAGGCGCAGTGTGCAATTCCTGTCACCCGCTCTGCATCGCTCTTCACGACCACTCCGGTGGATCAGGTAGAGTAGTGCTCGCTCCACCGGTGAAAGCCGAGTGGTTGCAATGCGGACGTAGCTCAGTTGGTAGAGCGCAACCTTGCCAAGGTTGAGGTCGCCAGTTCGAACCTGGTCGTCCGCTCAGTTCAAAGGCCCCGGTCATTATCGACCGGGGCCTTTGTCGTACCCGTACGCGTTTCCATGTCCGCGTCCGGTGTTGTGAGGGTGGCCACAGAGGGAGCCGTCCCGGGGCAGTGTGTTTCACGCGCCCGTGAGGATGGGTATAGTAGGCATCGCGCTTCGGCGCTTGCGGACGTAGCTCAGTTGGTAGAGCGCAACCTTGCCAAGGTTGAGGTCGCCAGTTCGAACCTGGTCGTCCGCTCGGTTCAGCAAGAAGCCCCCGGTCTTTCGGCTGGGGGCTTCTTCGTTGTGCGGGGCCCTACTTCCAGGGCGTACCGGTGAGGAGTTCGTAGGCCTCCAGGTACTTGCCTCGGGTCGCGTCCACGATCTCCTGGGGCAGCGCCGGGGGCGGCTGCTCGCTCGCGCGGTCCCAGCCGGAGGCCGGGGAGGTCAGCCAGTCACGGACGAACTGCTTGTCGTAGGACGGCTGGGCGCGGCCCGGCTCCCAGGACGCGGCCGGCCAGAAGCGGGAGGAGTCCGGGGTCAGGACCTCGTCGGCGATGATCAGTTCCTCGCCGCCGTCGGCGGTGGGCGCGAAGCCGAACTCGAACTTGGTGTCCGCCAGGATGATCCCGCGCTCGCGCGCGATGTCACGGGCCCGGCCGTACACGTCGAGGGTGGCGGTGCGCAGCGCGGCGGCGGTCTCCTCGCCGACCTGGCGGGCCACCTCCTCGTAACTGACGTTCTCGTCGTGGTCGCCGACGGCCGCCTTGGTGGCGGGGGTGAAGATCGGCTCCGGCAGTTCGGACCCGTCGGCCAGGCCCTCGGGGAGGGCGAGGCCGCAGACGGTGCGGGAGACCTTGTACTCGGCCAGTCCTGAGCCCGTCAGATAGCCGCGGGCGACGCACTCGACCGGGACCATCCGCAGCGAGCGGCAGACGGTGGTGCGGCCGGCCCAGTCCGCCGGGGCGCCGGGGGGCAGCTCCGTCGACAGGACGTGGTTCGGCACGAGGTCGGCGAGCTGGTCGAACCACCACAGGGAGAGCTGGGTCAGGACCCGCCCCTTGTCGGGGATCTCGGTGGGCAGCACCCAGTCGTACGCGGAGATCCGGTCGCTGGCGACCATGACGAGGTCACCCGCCTCGTTCCGGTACAGGTCACGCACCTTGCCCGTGTGCAGGTGGGTGAGCCCCGGCACCTGCACGGGCTCGGGCTTTTCTACAAATCCGGACACGCTGCCTCCGCGTAGGTTGATCCAGGAGCTGCTCCGATTGTCCCGTATCCGGGCGGCAGCGGCTGCGGAGGGGGTGCGCGTCCGAGGGGCCGGCCCGGGGCACGGCGGTCCGCTTCCTCAGGCGCGCTTGCAGATGCGGTCGAGGAGGTTGGCCGTGGCGCGCTGGATGCGGGGGTCGACGTGGCCGGGGCGGTCGAGCGCCGGTGACCAGGCGAAGGTGCCGGAGGCGAAGACCAGCGCGCCGGACGGGGCCCGGTACAGCGAGGTCTCCTGGTGGCGGGTGACTCCCTCGCCGTCCTGGTACGGGGAGTGCGCGAGCAGGATGCGGTTGTCGTGCTCGGGGAGCGAGGTGCGCGGGAAGTAGCGGTCGGCCTCGCCGGCGACCAGTCCCTCTATCGCGTCGCCCTCCACGGCGCCCGTGGCGTCCCAGAGCCAGTGCTCCGCGTTCCGCACGACGAGCGGATGGGGATCGGGGACCCGGCCCGCGTACTGGATGCCGAGCAGCTGCTGCTCCGGGCGGTCGATCTCCCGCCAGAGCGCGGGCTTGCCGGGTCCCCGGCGTTTGCGGCAGGTGAGCAGCCGGTCGGGGACCCCGGACGCGGACGGCGCCAGACTGACCTGCCAGTACATGGTGTTGGCGGAGAGGAAGACGAGGGACGTGCCGTGGTCGCGGGCGCGTTCGGCGGTGCGGCGCATGGGCACCGACCAGTACTCGTCGTGGCCGGGGAAGACCAGCCCCCGGTAGCGGGTCGGGTCGACGCGGCCGGCGTGCAGATCTCGGGTGTCGGCGTAGGCGATGTCGTAGCCGTAGCGCTCGGCCCAGCGGATGAAGTCGTAGGCGTGGCCGACGTGGAGCGGCAGGCCGGCTCCCGCGTACGGGCGGTCGAAGGAGACGGTGACCGCCGCGTCCTCCTCGCCGAGCAGCAGGCCCTGTTCGTCCCAGGCGTGGTAGAGGCTGGCGCCGGTCCTGCCGTCCTCCGGGTAGAGGTTGTACGCCTGCCACGTGATGTCCGGGAGCACCAGCAGCAGATCGGCCGGGTGGTCGTCGCGGACCGTGAACGGGATGTGGGAGCGGTGCCCGTCGGCCGTGGTGAGGACCGCGACGTACGCGCCGATCGACCAGTACGACGGGATCTGGAGGCGCCAGGACTGCCACCAGTGGTGGCAGGAGACGGTGCGGTCGGCCGTGAGCGGGGGCGGCTGGACGATGCCGGAGAGCCGCGGGCTCGTGGTGATCTTGGCGGCGCCATCGCCGCCGTAGTGGCCGATCCGGTAGATGTCCACGGAGAACTGCTGGGGCGGGTCCACGGTGATGTGGAAGTCGATCGCCTCGCCGGGGGCGGCGGCCCCGGTCGAGATGAAGCCCTTGATCTGGCGCCGGACGTCGTCTGCGGTCCGTGTGCCGCCGCGCGGGAGCGTGGGGTCGGCGTACCAGGGGACGACGTGCCCGGTGTCGTCGAAGTAGTTCTCGCTGCCGCGCAGCCAGGGGAGCGGTCCTTGGCCGAAAGGATCGCTTACGGCGTGCGCGAGGGCGCCCGATTCCCACCGGCGAATGTTCTCCGCCCCCATGACGCATCCCTCCCTCTGACCCCCGGAACAACACTGGTGCGCCGACTGTCAGCGCCGGTCCCCAGCACATCACATAACGCACGCACTCCGTCACCGTTCGTCGCGAATTGACGTGAACGGAAGGCGCTATTCCGGATATTCGGGTCCATAGACGTCAACAACCGTCCATCCAGCGGTGTTTCAGACGAGACGCACGGGCTTGTCGGTCCGCACACCGACCGAAGTCAGCCAGGACCGCAGCGGTCCCGCGTCGCCGTCCTCGACGAGACTGAGCACCGGGCTGCCGAGGTCCGACCGGCGCTCGCCGTCCACGAGCAGCGCGGGCCCGTCCAGCCAGTCCAGCCCCGGCCGCGCGCCCGCGGTGTCGACCGCCGCGCAGCAGACCATCGCGGCGACATGGTCGGCGAGCAGCTCCGTCCCCGTACGAGGCGGCTGGAGCGGGAGAAGCGGAAGCGGATCGGGGCCCCAGGGATCCAGCGCCCCACCGGGTCCGCCCGGCCCCGCGCCGGCGGCGGGACGGGGCGCACGGGCCTCGTCCCGGGCCACAGCCGCGCTGATCCCGGCCGCAAGCTCCTCACCGCCGCCACCGCCGGACAGATGCTCCACGACGCGTGCCAGCGTCGGCACACCCGTACAGACCGGATCGGAAGCGGAACCCGCCGCCAGGGGCACGCCCAGGGCGTCGAGGACCCGGTGCAGCCGGGCGGCCTCACTGCGCCACTTCCGGTCGACGACCTCGTCGGGATACGCCTGCCAGTCCACCGGGGCCCAGTCGGGCCCGTTCTCCGCCGGGCCGCCGTGGAAGAGCCTGGCGGCCAGCAGGGAGGCCGCCTCGTCGGCCGCGCCCGGCTCCTCCAGGAGGTCGCAGGCGGGGCGCTCACCGAGCCGGGAGGCGAACCCCTCGGCCAGCCGGTCGCGCCGGGACAGCTCCGTGAGCGCCGAAACCACGCCCACGTCCAGCCGCGAGGGCCAGCGCCCCATCCGCCAGGCGGGCAGGGCGACACGGGTGAGGAGCCGGTCCCAGCCCGCGTAGGCCAGACCGACCTGCTCCTGCGCGACGATCCGCAGCCCGTAGTCCACGGCCTGGGCGCGCGTCGACGCGGCGGCCGCGACCCCGCGCTCCATCTCCGCCGCGTGACCGCGGCAGCTGCGCAGCAGCAGCCGGGCGATCCGGCCGGTCAGCAGGCGCGGAAGCCGCAGGAGGGCGCGCAGCGGCCCCGGGGCGGGTGCGGCGGCGTCGGCCACGGCACCGTCCAGACCGCGCACGAAACGGCGGGCCGCGGCTATGTCGGGGTGGGCGGAGGGGCCGGTGCCCGCGACGACCGGCGCGAGCACCGCCCGCAGCTCGGCGACGCGCATCCACCACAGGAACGGCGAGCCGATGACCAGCACGGGCGCGGCCTGGGTCCTGCGCCGCGGTCCCGTCCGCCGGCCCGCGCCGTCCGGGGAGCCGTCGGAGGAACCGCCCGAGGCCGCCCGTACGGCCTGCTCGGCCGCCGGATGCGTGCGGTCCTCCAGCCAGCTGTCGCAGTCGGGCGTGAGGGCTATCGCCGAGGGCGCGGGCACTCCCAGCCGCTCCGCCAGATCGCGGACCAGCCGGTAGAGATCGGGGGCGGCCGCCTCGCTGAGCGGGACGGTCGGGCTCACCGCGGGTTTCGCGCGGACGACCGCGAGCGCGACGGCCGCGGCGACCAGCAGGACGACGACGGCACAGGCCGTCACCGCCCAGCGGGCCGCGTCCCAGCCGCCGCCCTCCGCGAAGCCCTGCGCGCCTGCGGCGAACAGCACCACGGCGCACGCGGCCGGCAGCAGAGCCGCTGCCGTCGCCCTGCTGCGGATGCGCAGCAGGGCGAGCGCACGGGTGCGCGCTGCCTGCGCACCCAGCTCCTCACCTGTACCGGTAACGGACACGGCCGGACCTCACCCCCTCTGCCCCCACGGCGGTGTTGCTCACTCCCCCACTGTGGCACCCGTCACTGACATCGCAATGCCGGTGGGCCAAGTGCCGGAACGCTTGCGCCGCACCCTAGTTGGGGCTTCGACGAGCGTCATCCGGATGGCTCAGCCGTCACTCGATGGAATGGCTTTGGGCAAAGGTGCTGACGCGCCGCGGCCCATGGGGCAGCAGCGCGTCAGTGGTGGTCAGGAGGCCGGGGCGGGGCCCCGGCACGGGACCGGTCAGGCCTCCGCGGCCTTCTTCGCGATGTCGGTACGGAACTGGGAACCGTCGAGCCGGATCCGAGCCGCGGCGGCGTACGCGCGCTCGCGGGCGCCCGCGAGGTCCTTGGCGGTCGCGGTCACGGAGAGCACCCGGCCGCCCGCGCTGACGACCGTCCCGCCGTCGAGCCGGGTCCCGGCGTGCAGGACGTACGCGTGCGGGGCATCCTGCGCCGCGACCTCGTCGAGCCCCTCGATGGGATCACCCGTTCGCGGCGTACCCGGGTAGTTGTGGGAGGCGATGACCACGGTCACGGCGGCCTCGTCGCGCCACTTCAGCGCGGGGAGCTCGTCCAGGGTGCCGTTGGCGGACCCCAGCAGGACACCGGCCAGCGGGGTCTTCAGGCGGGCCAGGACCACCTGGGTCTCCGGGTCGCCGAACCGGGCGTTGAACTCGATGACCCGCACCCCGCGCGAGGTGATCGCCAGGCCCGCGTACAGCAGACCCGAGAACGGCGTCCCGCGGCGGCGCAGCTCGTCGACCGTGGGCTGGAGCACCGTCTCCATGACCTCGTCGACCAGCTTCGGATCGGCCCACGGCAGTGGGGAGTAGGCACCCATGCCGCCGGTGTTCGGGCCCTGGTCGCCGTCGAGGGCGCGCTTGAAGTCCTGGGCGGGCTGGAGCGGCAGCACGGTGGTGCCGTCGGTGATCGCGAAGAGGCTCACCTCGGGGCCGTCGAGGTACTCCTCGATGACCACGCGGTCGCAGGCCAGCGCGTGGGCGCGGGCGGTCTCGACGTCGTCCGTGACGACGACGCCCTTCCCCGCGGCGAGGCCGTCGTCCTTGACCACGTACGGGGCGCCGAAGGCGTCCAGCGCGGTGTCGATCTCCGCGGGCGTGGTGCAGACGTAGCTGCGGGCGGTCGGAACGCCCGCACCGGCCATGACGTCCTTGGCGAAGGCCTTGGACCCCTCCAGCCGGGCCGCCTTGCCGGACGGGCCGAAGCACGGGATGCCGGCCGCGCGCACGGCGTCGGCGACCCCGGCGACGAGCGGCGCCTCCGGGCCGACGACCACCAGTCCGGCGCCCAGCTCGGTCGCGAGGTGCGCGACGGCGGCGCCGTCGAGGGCGTCGACCGGGTGCAGTTCGGCCACCTCTGCGATGCCGGCGTTGCCGGGAGCGCAGTACAGAGCGGTGACGTCGGGGTCGAGGGACAGAGAGCGGCACAGGGCGTGTTCGCGGGCGCCGCCGCCGATGACGAGGACCTTCACGGGGTGCAGCCTAGCCGCCGGGGCGCGCCGCCCTTGACGCCAACCGGTCCGTGGACACGGGGCGGGCGGCCCGCGCGGGTGGGTGGGTGGTGGGCCGGGCATGGCAGGGCGGACAGCCCTCACGGGCGGGTGGGCCGGCCGGGCGCCCTATTCGTTCGTGTACTCCTCGACGACCGTGGCGCCCAGCTCTCGGACGATCAGGTCGTGGCCGGAGAGGGCGGAGTCGACGAGGTCGGGGTCGTCGGCCTCGGGGGTGTCGTCCTCGGGGGCGACCGCGCGGGGCGGCTCGGGGGCCGTGTACGCCGGAGGGGCCGGTTCCGGAGCCGGTCCGCCAGAGGCGGGCTGCGGGCGCTCGGGCGCGGGCGGGCGGGGCTCGTAGGACTGCTGGGGCGGCGGGGGTGCCTGACGCTGGGGAGCGGCGGGCGGCGGAGGCGCGGAGGGCCGGCCGCCTCCGGTCTGCGGGGGCTGTCCGGCGCCGCCGGACGGGTCGACGATCGCCTCGATCTTCCACTGGGCGTTGAACCGCTCGGCGAGGGCCTGCTTCAGGACCTCCTCGCTGCCGCTGCTCGCGAAGTTGTCGCGGGCACCGGCGTTGAGGAAGCCGATCTGCAGGGTGGTGCCGTCGAAGCCGGTGACCTGCGCGTTCTGACTGAGGAGGATCCACGTGAAACGTCGGCGGCCCTTGACCGCCTCCAGGATGTCGGGCCACATGGCGCGCACCTGTCCGGCGCCCTGGGCCATGCCCGGTGCGGGGGCGGCGGGTGCCGGTGCGGACGCCGCGGGCGCGGGGGCCGCCGGGGCGGGGGCGGCCTGGGGCACCGGGGCCTGGCCCGGGGCGGCGGCGGTCGGCCAGCCTCCGGGCCTGCGGCCCTGCTCGGGTGCGGCGGCAGCGGTGGGCCAGGCCCCGGGCCGCTGCGCGGCCGGCGCCTCGGCGGGCGGGGGCTGCACGGGGGCGGGTGCCGGGGTTGCCGGGGCCGCCTGGGCCGGGGCGGGCGGGGGCGCGTCGCCGCGGGCGGCGGCGCGTGCGGCGGCGGGGCCCGATCCCGGGTCCGGGTGGCCCATGGGGGCGGACGCGGGGGCGGCGGCGGGAGCGTGGTGCTGCGGCGCGACCGGAGCCGGTGCGTGGGCCAGCACCTCGGGCCCGGGGACGTACCCCATCGCGGGCCCGGGGCCGGTGGTGGCGAAGGAGGCGCCCCGCTCCAGCCGGTCGAGCCTGGCCTGAAGGGAACGCTCGTCGTCGTAGGCGGCCGGGAGCAGCACCCGGGCGCAGATCAGCTCGACCTGGAGGCGCGGCGAGGTCGCGCCGCGCATCTCCGTCAGCCCCTCGTTGACCAGGTCGGCGGCGCGGCTCAGCTCGGCGGCGCCGAAGACGGAGGCCTGGGCCGTCATCCGCTCGACCACGTCGGCCGGTGCGTCGATGAGGCCCTTCTCCCCGGCGTCGGGCACGGCGGCGAGGATCACGAGGTCGCGCAGCCGCTCCAGGAGGTCGGCGACGAAGCGGCGCGGGTCGTTGCCGCCCTCGATCACCCGGTCCACGACCTCGAAGGCCGCGGCCCCGTCGCCCGCCGCGAACGCGTCCACGATCGAGTCGAGCAGGGAGCCGTCCGTATAACCGAGTAGGGACGTCGCCATGGCGTACGTCACACCCTCGTCGCCCGCGCCGGCCAGCAACTGGTCCATGACCGACATCGAGTCACGTACGGAACCGGCGCCGGCCCGCACGACCAGCGGGAGGACCCCGTCCTCGACGGGGCTGTTCTCCCGCCCGCAGACGTCCGCGAGGTACTCGCGCAGCGTGCCGGGCGGCACGAGGCGGAACGGGTAGTGGTGGGTGCGCGAGCGGATCGTGCCGATGACCTTCTCGGGCTCGGTCGTCGCGAAGATGAACTTGAGGTGCTCCGGCGGCTCCTCGACCACCTTCAGCAGGGCGTTGAACCCCGCCGAGGTGACCATGTGCGCCTCGTCGATGATGTAGATCTTGTAACGACTGGACGCGGGCCCGAAGAACGCCTTCTCCCGCAGGTCACGGGCATCGTCCACACCACCGTGCGACGCGGCGTCGATCTCGATCACATCGATCGACCCCGGCCCGTTGCGCGCGAGGTCCTGGCACGACTGGCACTCCCCGCACGGCGTCGGCGTCGGCCCCTGCTCGCAGTTCAGGCAGCGGGCGAGAATGCGCGCGCTGGTCGTCTTGCCGCAGCCGCGCGGACCGCTGAACAGGTACGCGTGATTGACCCGGTTGTTCCGCAGGGCCTGCTGGAGCGGGTCAGTGACATGGTCCTGACCGATGACCTCGGCGAACGACTCGGGGCGGTAGCGGCGGTACAGCGCAAGGGACGACACACATACGAGGTTATCGGGACCGACTGACAACCGGCCCCGGACCGCCCGCTCCGGCGGACCCGGCAGACGCCGCAACCCCGAGCCACAGCCCCCGGGAAACACAAGGGCCCCCCACGCACCCGCCAGAGCCAACCTACCCTTGCTGCCTTCCGGCCCTGGGGGAGTTCAGTCAGATAGCGCCACGTGAGGGGCTGACGCCCACCTTAGCCGATCCCCACCCCCGCAAGTCCACCTCCCCGGCCCCCGCGACCCCCTCCCGAGGCCCACGGACCCCTCCCCCGGGGAACGGGTTCGCGAGCACTCCTCAACGTCTTGTATTGTTTGCCGCGGAGGATTCGCCTAGTGGCCTAGGGCGCACGCTTGGAAAGCGTGTTGGGGGCAACCCCTCACGAGTTCGAATCTCGTATCCTCCGCCAGTGCCTCACCGGGCACGTTGTCGAAGGGTCCCATCGTTCGCGGTGGGGCCCTTCGACGTTCTCGGTCTCGGCCTGCGGCCAGTGCACCGGCGTCCTCAAGGAGCTGATCACGCCGTCCACCACGGCGGTCCGGCTATGTTGACGAGAGAGTCGGCAACCACGTCGCCAATCCAGCAGGGTCTCGTACGTAATCACTTCTATGCGTATCGCACGGGTGTTGCAGGACCGCAACGTCTCCGCGACCTCTTGGACCTCGAGGACCTCGCTCACGTACCGTGAGTGCCCGATCAGAACCGTCGCTGAGACCCGACGAGTATCGACACCATGATCCGCGAGGATGGTCTGGCGGTTCTCGTCCATGGCGCGTAGGTGGTTCTGCGACTGGGAGACCGGCGGGCCAGCTTGGCCATGTAGGCGCCGCTGAAGATCCACTCCTGATGCCTCAGCTCGAGAAAGTTGGGCCAGCAGTCCCGCGCAGGCGTCAGCCATCGCGTCGCCCACCAGCTGCGCGACTTCGGCGGGGGGCGAGGGCTGCCAGTCGGCTCCGGTTTCCGTCATGCTCTAGCGATCCGGCTCTCAACGGGACGCACTACCGCCCCGAACCTTCGTCGCATCTGTTCGACGGCTTCGAGCGTGGCAACAGCCTTCTGTCTGTCACCGATTCGGTGATATAGGTCGGCGGCGAGTTCCAGGTCCTCCAGGGCCTCGGTGTTGCGGCCTACCTGGAAAAGTGCAGACGCGAGGCTGCCGAGCTCAACTGCCAGACCGTGATCGTCCTTGCCTTTGAGGAATGCCTCCAGGGCGAGGGTATGCAGCCGTACAGCCTTGCTCCACCTCCCTTGCTGCTGGCGTACGAGGGCCATGTTGCCCAAAGTCATCGCTTCACTGCGGAAGTCACCCAGCTGCCGAAAGGTGTTCAGCGCTTCCTGCTGAGCGGCAAGAGCCGCGTCGAACTCCCCGAGCATGCTCAGCGCATTGGCGAAGTTGGACAACTCGACTGCCCTCTCATGAGGCATGAACAGACCGTCGGGCATGTCGAGCGCGCGCTTATGCAGTTCCAGGGCCTGCTCGGCTTTCCCGTCATCGCGCGTCGCCTTGGCTAGGCCGCCCAGGGCGCGAGCGTAACTGCGTAGGTCACCCTGTTTCCGGAAGATCTTCGCAGCCTTACGGAAGGCATGCGAAGCCTCCTCCAGACGGCCCCGCTCGGTCAATGTCTCGGCGGCGTTGCTCAGAGCATGTGCCGCTCCGATCCTGTCACCGGCGCGCTGGAACAGCCGTGCAGCTTGGTTATGGGCCGCCACTGCCTGCTTGAACTTGCGCTGCTCGTGGAGCGAGAGTCCCAGGTTGTTCAGCGCGCCGGCCAGGGCTCGGCGCTTCATCAGGGCCCTGCAAATCTCGATGACCCGGTGGTGCGTGCGAACAGATTTGCGCAGCTTGTGCATGTTGCGAAACACCTCTCCGAGAGCGCTCAGCAGAGACGCCTCACTGGAGCTGTCCTTTCGCCTTCGCGCCGACCGGATCCCCGCCACCAGCACCGCCCGGGCGTCGTCCAAGTACCGCGCTTCTCCCAGGAATTGCGAGACGGGCACAGCCAAGGCCACACACGTCAGGTCGTCTTCGGCGGCATGAGCCCATCTGACAGCAGCGACCAAGTTGTGTCGCTCGGATTCCAGCCACTTCAGCGCCGATGCCCGATCGAGGAAGAGTGGCTCGGGCGTCCTCTCGGGTCGCGATGCTGGGGCGAAGAGCCTTTCGAATGCCCAGGAGGCCGTTTGGTGAAAATGAATGAGCAGACGCACAAGGTTCTCGCCCCACGAGTCGTCGCCCGATATGAGCTGGTCCCGGGAGTAGAGGCGTACAAGACTGTGCTGCTGCCAGCGGCCGTACGGTTCTCGTGGCTCGACCATGTGCCGACGGGCCAGCTCCAGCAGCAGCCGTTCGGTTTGTTTCATGCTCTCGCCGTACAGCTGGGCGGTGGACTCGGTTGAGAAGTCCGGTGCGGGATGCAGAGACATCAGCCGAAAAAGCTTCGCCTGCTCCTTGGTGAGCCTTCGGTAGGACAGGTCGAAGGCTGCGGTCACCGCGCGCTTCTCCCGGCTCAGCATGGCGAGTCGGGAATGTGCGTCCTCAAGGTCTTGGCGGAGCTGGGACAAGCGTCGGGTTGGCACGTCCCCGAGCGAGGACGCCAGGATGCGCAGGGCCAGCGGCAGGCCGCCGCACAAGGCAACGAGCCGGTCGGCGTCATCGGTCTCATCGGCAACGCGCGAGTCCTTGGGCAGTGCCGTCCGGAGGGCTTCATCCAGCAATTCCCTCCCCTCATCGGCAGGCAGTTCTCGCAAGGTCAGGGCAAGTGCATCCAGCTCCGTGAGGGAGTTCCGCGAAGAGACGAGTGTGGCCGTGCTCCCATCGCCCGGCAGGAGATAGCGGAACTTCCCGGTCGCCGGTACATCGTCCAGGACCACGAGTACCCGTCGGCCGGCGGCGGCCAGTGCGCCAAGCGCGGAACGGTAGATGCGTGCGCGGTCCTCAATCCCGGGAGGGATATGTTCCGGAGGGATACCGAGCGCACGCAGGAGGGCACCGAGCGCACGCTTTGGCGACACCTTGCGCTCTGCGTCATATCCGTGAAGGTCAACGAAAAGAACCCCACCAGGGAACCAGCCTTCTTTCCGCAGTGCCCGATGCGCAGCCTGCAGTACGAGTTCGGTCTTCCCCACCCCGGCAAGCCCGGACACCACCGCAGTGCCGACCGATGCTGCCGGCGCCAGGGCCGCAAGTACTTGCTCCAGCTGGGGGCGTCTACCCGCGAAGGTCACCGACTGCCGCGGAAGTCCGTGGAGTGCCGGGTCCGGGCGGTCCGGGAGTGTCAGAGTGACGGTCCGCCCCTGGATGACGACACCGAAGAAGACCCCTCCACTGATGTGGTTCTCGGTGCTGTCCGTCATTCTCCGCCCTGCCTGTGTCGACCGACGGCCCTGCTGAAGGCGAGCGCTTCGGCAGTGGTGAACATGTTCCGATTCTCCTCGGTGACCACATATCCGACTTCGCGCCAGGCCTGGAGGAACGCGGGGTCGATGCCCAGCTCGTCCGCACGCTGCACCATGTCCAAAATCATGCCGTCGAAGTACTCCTTGGTGAGTGGAGTGGGTTCGTCAGCGTCCGGATCGAAGATCAGCGGGTCGCCCGGTCCCGGCTCACGGCCGAACTTTTCTCTGAAGGACCTTATTTGACGTTCCATGCCTTCCCCCAGCACCCGTCCGAGCGCGGTATCGGTCGAGAACCGGACCACGGAGCTGCCGTCCGCGTTCCAGATACGCTCGACAGGACGGTCGGACCGGCGATGCGTGGCAACTGCCCCGCCAGACTTCTGACGGACCTGGTCCAGCACCGCTGCACGCCTCTCGGCCCACCGCTCGCCCGAATCCTCCTGGGTGCCGTCCATGACGTCGGCACTGTCCGTCTCCGCGAGATGGGCGGCACTCTCCTGAGCGGCGGCGCTCAGGCGCATTCTGCTATGCATACCCACCCAGTCCAGCAGGTCCGGGGTGATCTCCGCGCTCAGTGTGGACACCTTGGGGATGCCCAGTTCGAAGGCCAGGCGCGGCAGCGCGAGACCGGGAGAGCTGGTCCACAGCAGGGCATCCGAGGGGATCGGCTCGGTGAAGGCAGGCAATGCGAAGAGGCACCCAAGGGTGTCGGTGGAGGACATCTCCATTTCAGGGGCGACCAAGAGGGTGTCGAGCACCGGTACCAGCATCGACTCCTCATCCAGGGAGAGAGCCCATGCCTCGGCATGTTCCCCCATGTCCGACAGCGGCTCACCGGGCTTTGTCAGGAGCACTGCGTACAAAGCCGGCAGGAGCATTGCGGATTCCTCCTTCACCAGCAACCCGGCTTCTTGGAATCGGCGCAGCCCATCGCGGAGCACGGCACACGGCGTGGCGTCAGCCCACGTCTCCTCCGCCCGATCCTTCCAGAATCGCTTGACCAGCTTCTTCACGTCTCGCGGCGGATCGGAGAGCTGCAAGTCCAAAGACGGCCCCCGGACCGCGCGGCAGTCTTGGAGCGCTGACACAGGGAGCAGCCTTCGGGGCAGGTGGCGTTGGTCGAGTCCGGCCGTTTCAAGCCTGCCCGTGAGGGCCAGCATCAGTTCCCGATCATCTACAGGAAGCCCCAGTTCCGCGCTGGTCGAGACGACTTCTCGTACGAAACGCTGCACACCCTTCCCGTGCACGGTGCCACGCAGAAGCCGGAGCCACGCATCGCGCGCGTTGGCGAACTCGAACTCATTCCGAAATTTCGCAGGCCAAACCGTTCCTAGAAAGAGAAGATCCAGTGGGTCCATCTCCTGGTGCCAGTCCGGGGCAGACCCCTCCTGCTGGGCATATCCCAACCCCCCGTACCCGAACGCATAGGCACCAGCCAGGCTGAGTTTCCCCGGCGCATTCAAGCGCAACAGCCTCTCTAGAGCCGCTTCGCCGAGTGCGTGCGGTTCACCACCATGTGCGCTTTCGATCGAGGGGGCCGACGCCCCACTCCGTACTCGCTGATTCTGCTTCTTCCTCGAAGCCTTTCCCATTCTCTCCTCCTGCACCCAAGGGTGACGCATCGCGCCAGGCTCAACACGTCATTTCCTGGAAACCCTGGTCAACGAGCTGCGATTGCTTGATCGCAGCGGACCCGGCGGAGCAGCAGGGGCTGACTCCGCCACGAGGCAGGCACGGCAGCGGTACGAGTCCGCCCCAGGCAAGGAGTCGGCGCGGCGGTTGCAGTTCTGGCCGCATTCATCGCTCTACCACACCGCACTGAAGGCTTGGAAAGCAACTGGTTTGGGGGAAGCGCCTAGGTTTGACGGCGAACAAACCTGGCCAGGCCATGGGAAGCGAGGCCAACACACATCTTCGACATCACCGCCGTTTACCGATCCTGATCAAAATTCGGCGAGAGAGTTTCGAACGCCTCGCAGAGCTTTATCCCCAATAGCTATTCTCCCGCCTCGACATGACCTCTACCACCATTTGCGTGAAACGCTCCATTCTCCACATCGTCGGGGTGTAGAACCAGATCAGGAATGTTAAGCATCTGCATAAGGGACGAGACTGCCACCACCCTCTGCCCTCCCACCCACATCACACGAAATGGACTGGCGTCGTTCCGAGACCTCCGAGAAGCCTGCGCCTCTGATAGCCCTACGACTTTCACGGCCTTCTTGTATGCGAGGCGCTGTGGAAGCAATTCCGAAAAGCGGTAATAGATATTCTTGCCGTCAACCCATGAACGACCCACTTGAGCAGGCGTGATGACCGGGGATTTAGCTAGACGCTGCCCACCCTCTCGGATCTTTTTGTGGAATTCCTTCACATGACCCATGGCATTCATCCGATACAGCAGCGCTCCGACTCGCTCGCCGCGGATCCTTTCATTAGCATCCGGATTCAGCATCGAGCCCGATTCGATGATTGACGACGCACGTACTACGCCTCCGCCACCCTGGGAAACTTCTGGATTCCAATAGCCTACATCTTCGACACATCTCTCTTCAGATGAAGACTCCACCAGAGCGCGGGCGCAGTTAAAAGCATGCTTCATCATGCCATCAAGCAACTTGTTCGAGGTTTCACCCGCCGGCGCCTCACTCCATCTCTTAAGCAGACCTTCCACCATCGCCGATTTAACATCGGAAATTTCATAATGCCACGTCCTGGCGAGGTCCCGGGCCCAGCCGTCAAGATTGCTCGCAACCAAATCCAGAGCAATCAGAAGCCACTTCTCCCGCTCTTTTTCGTCGCCCTCTTTTGCCAGAGTGACAATCGACTCCCACGTGCGCATACTTGATTTTGTTCTCCCGCGACCCAGACGAACCCGATCGCGAAGTTCCCGATACGTCAGATGCCTTTTTACCGTACACATTTCGACATTACCGATGTGTGCACAGACGGGCCCTTCACCAAAGTTGCGCAGGGACTGTTCAGCGATGGCAGCAAAAATATTGGACATCAATATCCTCTCGCAACCAATCGAGTCCCGAGAAGATTACTATGAGATCTTCCGATACTCATTTCGATCGTACGGGTTAGCCCGATCGAATGAATTTAGTTTGAATGCTGCGTATATGGGCACCTCTCAGCGCCGAGGCTTCGTACACGGCTATTTCTTGATTGAGGAGGGCCAGTTCCCGTGCTGGCCCTTTACGGACACTGGCCCCTCAGGTTGTGGTCGTCGGTGGCTCTTCGTGTGGCTAGGCATGGCGAACCGTGGCGATTGGTCGAGCTCGGGCTGTCTGCTTCGGCGTGCGCTGTAAGTTGCCAGGGGTTCGGCTGTGTCTCGCCCTGGCGCCCCGCTCGCCTTGGGTCGGGGTCCGGCGCGGTCGGTGTTCCGATCTCGTCGGGAGTGATCAAGAGACAGGAGCCGGAACGATGGGGCGACCGAAGGGGAGGACGCGGTGCCGACGCCGACGGAGGAACTGGGTCGAGTTGGCGGTCGTGGCCCTCGGTGCGGTCACTGCCATCACGGGGTGTGTCGAGCGGTTCGTGCACTGAATCGCTGATGTGGCCCCGGCCGGTGTGGACGGGCTTGAGTGAGCCCGGCCGCGTAGCAGTCGGCCGGGCTCACTCGGTCCCGCGCGCGAGGCCTGGCTCCGGTGGACGCCGGAGTCGGGCCTTCGTGGCTCGCGCGGAAGTCTCGAAGCAACCTGCTGGCGATGTTACAGCCGACCCATCCGCCCCCGTGGCCCACCAGCCACGTTTCTGCAGGTCAGATGGGTGGCGCGACAGCATGGCACGGCATGGCGGAGGCCAGCGGATCCAGCGGGACCACGGAAGTTTCCGCAGGTGGGCGCGGGTGTGCGGGTGGCGGGAAAGTGCGGCGTGGGGTAGCGAAGGGTGGCGAAGGGTACGCCCGCTCTGTGCGGCCGGGTGCCGGGACAGTTCAGCGCACGAGAATCAGGCCACAGCTGTAGGCCCGCGCATGACCGACACCCTGATGGAGAGCGGCGACGAAGGCTTGGGGATCAGTCACCGTGAACGTGCCCTTGATCTCGGCACGAGCGATGCGCAGGCCCTTGTGCGGGGCCGGGCTGGAGACATTCGGCAGCATGCGCAGGGCAAGCGTCTCGTGGTCGGCATCGGCACCGAGACGTACCACGCCGGTGGTCGAGAGCGTGGGTTCACCGAGGGGTTGGAGACGGTCGGTGAACCACTTCTTGACGTACTCGGGCCGAGTGTGGGGTACGCGGGCTCCTCGGGTCTTGGGGGGTGAGCCGGGCACCGGCGGAAGGTTCCGCATCGGGTTGACGACGGTGCGGAACGCGACGCGGTCGCCCACGCGGAACGTACGGTCCACGGTCAAAGTCTCGGGCCGTTCCGCCCATGCCTTCCAAGGCACCCCGCTCCAGTCGGACGGAACGGAGGACTGGACGACCACGCTGAGGCACGCCTTCCTGAGGTCGACCGCCCAGGTGGACAGGATGCCCATCTGGGCTCGCGGGTCGGGACTGCCGTCGTCCACCCAGCCGGGGAATCCGCGCATCACGGTGCGGTGCATGTCCTGAGCGTCGATGAGTGATCTGGCGACGAAGGGGTGCCGGGCGTCGAAGGCCAGCAGGCTCTGCGTGGCAACGAACCGGGCTGCGCCGTCCGGACCGGAGGGCGCGTGCGAAGAGGCTGCTGTCGGATTCACAGGATGATGTCCCATCCACGGGCATTCGGGCTGATGGTGATACGCCGACGGGTTTCCCAGCGAAGGCTGTGAACAGCGCCGTCCGCGTCGAACCGCACCGGTTGGTCCTGCACGGAAGCTGTTCGGGGCAGCGTCCGCGCGTACGCCGTACCGTCCCCGTGTGAGGTGCGCGGGCTCTCGAACCAGGCCCACCGCCGTACGCCCCCCGTCAGCGCGGAGGTCCGGCTCTCTCCCTCAACAAAGGCGTCCGGAAGCAGGGCATACTCCTCGAACGCTTCCTGCAGACTCCCCGGGACGACTCCCAGGGCGAGGTCACCCGAAGGCGGACACGCCTTGCGTCCGAGCCAGAGGAGGCGTCTGGGGTGTTCCAGGGCGTAGCCGATCCGCTCCAGGAGAGCGGAGTCCGGAGATTCCAGGCCGACGAGGAAAGCCGCGTCGGAAAGGTACCAGCGCTCGGTGACGAGGGCGTGCCTGCGGATTTCCTTGGAGACAAGGGATCCGGACACCGGGTCGGTGGCCACGTACTTAGGCGAGCCGTACCAAGCGGCCAGCTCTGTCCGGCCGAAGGAACCCGGCTCTGTGGCATCCTCCCTGTCCGGCCCGGTCGCCCTGGTGGCCCTCTGATGGTCGGTGAGGAGGTCCCTCGGACGCAGGGGGTAGGTCCCTCCGCCCACGGTGTGGTAGTCCCTGAGAGGAGTGCCGGGGCGGTCGGCCCGCACGCCGAAGAGCACGTCTGCGAGCTCCCCGAGCGGTTCGTCACGGTCGAGTCCGAGAGCTGCGGCGCAGAGACCGATCACACCCGACTTCGTCGGTCGGCTGTGGGTGTCCCGATGGGCGAACCGACCGTTGAGACCCCAGGACTGCAGGGGCCCCGCCAGTCTCATGAGTAGAACGTGGTGGTCGGAGGCCACGGGGTGGCCGGTCACCCGGTGAGCTCCTCGGCCCGAACCACCATCGACACCGATTCCGGCAGGTCCAGTTCGGCGAGGAGCGCGTCGATCTCCGGATCGTAGGTGAGTACCCTCGCCGCACCCAGGTCCTCGCGACGCTCGCTGACGAACGTGTGGTGTCGCAGCAGCCTGCGTACGGCGGCCGGCCCTGCAGGCCCCTCACCGCCGACCGGCAGTGGCCCCTCATCCACCGGGCGCTGAAACGCGGAGGCATAGTTGTACGGGCGCTCACCATCGAAGGCCAGAACGAGCCCCGGCAGTGAACCGGTGGACGCGGTGGAATTCTTCTTCGCCTCCGGGAACGCCTCGACAAAGGAGTTCACGAACTCCTTCTCCGCGTCCGCCGCGATCTGCTCCGCCTCGTCCGACGCCATCCCCGCCGCCCGCAGATTGGTGCGCAATTGCACACGGTCGAGGACGGCGTGCCGGTAGAACGTGCCGGAGATCAGGGACTGGTAGCCGGTCATGCCGGCTCCCGCGTCGTCGGCACGGTCGAGGAAATCGAGCGCGTTGCGTTTGCGGTCGAGCTTCGCGTCGTCTGCCGCGGCGTAGAAGTCCTCGATCTGTTCGGACTCGTGAACGGTGAAGGCGTGGCCGGTCTGAACGGCCCCGTCGACGTTGGGGGAATCGGGGATCTCGGCGAGAAAGCGACCGTACAGGGCGATGTCCACGGCGTCCCGGGGCGCCAGCGCCAGCAGCACGGCATCGCGCGTGGCCCGGGGCAGCGGAGGCGGGGGAACAGCTCGGGCGGCAGGGGTGTCCGCCCCACTCCTCGACTCCGCGTCGGCGTCGGCGGGCGTCGGCCCTGACTTCTTCCGGGCTGCGGCACGGGCCTTCTTCTGCGCCTCGACACGGGCCCGCTCCCGGGCCTGGGCGTCCAGGTACTGGTCCCGCCACTCCTCGACCTCTACCGCCTGTCCGGCGATGTGCTCCGCGATCCTGGAGGCCGCGTCGGAAGGCGCGAACACGAGCACCTTCGTCAAGTTGGCCACGGTCTTCTTCTGCACATCACCGAACTTGAGGCCGCACGCCTCCATGACCGCCCGCGTCGTGGCCAGGGCCCGCTCGGCCTCCCAGCCATATGCCGATTCGAGTTCGCTGCCGGCCAGCAGCGCCCATTCCCTGGTGCGTACGCCCATGCTCCGTCCACCCAGGGCTCCGCGACCGGTGTTGGCCCGGTTCCGGGCGTGGACCCGCTCGGCCCGCCTGCGGGCCTGGCTGGTGATCATGTGGCGCTCCACCCCGCCGAAGACGAGGGTCTTGGGCTGGCCGTTCTCGTCCCGGACGGGGAGGACGGCCGCCAGGGTCTCGATGAGATGGAGGGAGAGGAACTGCTTCCCTGAAGGCTCGGTCACGAGGGGATGTCCTTCCGCGTTTCTGTCACGTTCGCTGCTTTCCAGCCGTGCGTCGGTGGCGTGTGGAACTCGACCGACCAGCGATAGGCGACGCGGGCCGTGCGGTCGTTCCACGTGATGAGATCCTCGGTCAGATCGGTCCAGGACGGTGGGGCCTGCTCACAGGACCGCAGCCGGACGACCGCGTGCTGAAGATGTCGCCAGGGGATGCGTCGGCTGGCGACCACCCGGTCAAGCAGTCGTTGCGCACCCGGATTGTCCGGCCCGCGCCCCGTACCGTCCCCGATCCGACGCGCGGCCGCACCGAGGCTGCCCTTCCCGTACGAAGGAATGGAGCGTCCCTGGTGGTAGACCGCGAACAGAAAGGCGACCTGTTCGAAGAGGTCACGGTGCCCGTCCCCGCCGTGCCAGCCGGCACGGATATGGGCGCCGGTACGGATCCTCGCCCGGCGCAGCTCGGCCAGGGCCCCGTACTCACGGTTGCGCACCAGGCCGACCAGCCAATCGGTGAGCGCTTCGCC
This sequence comes from Streptomyces sp. NPDC024555, assembly GCF_055559335.1. Classification (NCBI taxonomy): domain Bacteria; kingdom Bacillati; phylum Actinomycetota; class Actinomycetes; order Kitasatosporales; family Streptomycetaceae; genus Streptomyces; species Streptomyces sp. NPDC024555. Next base: position 563,311 of record NZ_JBVHKV010000001.1, on the reverse strand, counting down.
GTCGTGCGTGAACCCGTTCGGTTCCTGGTCCGTCCAGGACGGACCCTCGTCGTCATTCATCCGAGATCTCTCCTCGCAGTTCGGCAGGCGCGCGGCTGCCGGTGACGGCCTTCTCGAAGAAGGCCACGGCGGCCGCACGCGCCTGGTGGTTGAGGTCGGAGGGCGGCAGGGTGTCGAGACGTTGCAGCATCTGTATCTGAGCGGTCGAGGCCAGCTCCGCCGCGTACGCGATCAACGGATCCGATACCGGGTCATCGGCTTCGGGTCCGGCCATGACGACCTCGTCGAGCAGTTCGTAGAAGGGCTCCTCCGCTGACGGCCAGAAGGCCCACCTGGCGTCCAGCCTGGCCACCTGGCCCGCTTCGTCCGCCGCGCGCATGGCCGGAAATGCCTTCTCGGCGGCCAGCGTGGCTGCCGTCTTCAGCGCCCACGCCAGATACTCGGCGATCTCGGAACCCCGGCGGGACGCCTTGTAGAGGTGCCGCGCCATGAGCGGCGCGTAGGGATAGGCGCCATGTGTCCACGCGACCGGCAGGGACTTGTTCGCGAGCAGCCCCACGGCCCACAGCTGATACGGGGCGCCCGGCCCCTCCCTCTGGTGCCGAAGCATGCCCAGCCGCGCGTAGAGCCCGCGCTCGGCGTCCTTGACCGCCCCGTAAAGGGCGTGCGCGTCCTGCCAGAGCGCCCGGCTGGGCGACGGCCACAGAGGCTTCAGGCTGCCGCTGGTACCGCTGAACACCGCGTCCTGCAGGTGGATCTCGGGATCGAGCGCCAGGAGCTCACCCGCCCCAATGAGGACCCGGTCGACGGTGATCTCCCCCTGTGGACCACATGCCTGCCGCAGCAGCACGGAACGCCCCAGAGAGCTGTGGAGGTCGGCGGGCCCCTCCGGCACACGCGGCTGGGTCGCACTGCGGAACGTACGTCGTTCCACGCCTCCCGCCATGGTCCAGGACGTGTTGAAGGTACCTTTCGGGCCCCCGGCGGGGTAGAGGTTCAGACGCAGCGTCTCGCCGAGCGTGCCACCCAGCGCGACGACGCGGATCCTGCCGGTGAGCCTGCCGCCGGCCAGGTTGGTCACCTTGGGTCCCAGCCTCGTTCCCGACATCCGGGCCCGCCCGTACGGCCCGTAGACATGCTGTGTGAGCAGTGCCCGGAACGCATCGGCCGCCGGAAGAGGATTGCCCAGTTCCAGGTGGTGGTGGTCGAAGTGCTGGCTGTAGTCACCGGCGTGCTCGATGACCAGTTGGGCCGTGCCGGTGCCGCTCTCGTCGAAGTCGGGCCCGAGATCGCTGTTCTGGCCCAGCGGCGTACACGGATGGAACAGGTCCCAGGCATCGTCCGGCTGGTGTGCCAGCCAGTCGGCGACGGGCGCGAGGGCGTGTCCGTGAACGATCCAGTCGCGCCAGTCGTCGTCCGAGGACGGACAGGTCCCGGAGGCGAAGCAGAGAGCCAGCAGGTACTCGATGAGCGCCACGCCCTCCCCCGGCGATGTCCAGTCGATCGCCGCCAGTTCATCGGCCTGTGCGAACAGTGCACACAGGGAGTGGCATGCGGAGTATCCACCGGCCGTCACCGTCGGGACGCATGGCTGAAACCGGGGGTCCCAGCGCAGTGGGCGGGGTTGGGGCGCGGAAGAGGAAGGCGATAAGTGTGCGGACATTCTCTCCGTCATCAATCAGGCTTCCGTTATACGTGTGGGTGGTTGGACGGAAGGTGCGCTCTCCGGGTTGCAACCCCCGCCTTCGCGGGGCGGCTCGGGCCACGCCCTTGAGCCGGTCATCGGGCTATTCCCGCACCACGCGGGTACCTCCGGTCCCACGACTCCGAGCCCTGGTGACCTCATGCACAACGATCAATCACGAGCCGAGTCAGGGACAAGCCCTTGAGTACGTCATGTTGGAGCAGAAGCCGCGCACTGGAGGGCGCGCCGTCACCGGGCACGCCGGCGCATGAGGATGCCGAGGGTCGCGCGGGCGTCCTTGCGCCGCTCCGGAGCGGCCGCCAGGACGGAGACCAGCGCGACCACGAGCAGGACCATCGAGTAGAGGAGTCCGGCTCCGGCGCTCACAAGCACGGTGTAATGGAACAGTTGGGGAATCACGGGTACGGCCATCCTTCTGTCGGAGCCGGGTAGCGGCTGCTTCGGCGATGGCTCCACAGTCGAGGAAGGCCACGGTGTGCGGCGAACAACGTGGCGGGTCGCGACGCCATTTGCCCAGGTGGGAACCGCGATATCGACACGGGGCACAACGAGTTCCCGACCGTTCCGGAGGAGGGGGCGTCATGTCCGAGACAGAGAGTACGAACCAGCACCGGCTGGCGGTGCGGCTGAAGGGCTTGCGGCAGGCTTCAGGGCTGTCCACGAGGGAACTGGAGCGCCGCCTTGGGATCAGCCACTCCACGTTCCGGAGGTGGTGTGAGGGGCATCCGCCGAAGCACGGCGCCGAGGACGGCTTCTGGGCTCTGGTGCGTCTACTGCGGACCACTGCCGGCACGACGTCACCGAGCGAGGCCGAGCTGGCGGTCCTCCTGACCGGGGCCCGGACGGAGGCGCGGCAAAGCCGGGGCAAGCGATCTACCAGGGCGTGGCAGACGATGGAGGTGCCCAGCCGTCTCATCCAAGTGCACGAGCAGGCCCCGCAACCCGGATCGTACGGAGCGCAGAACCGGGCCGGGGAGCGCGCGGCCATGAACGCGTTCGTCGCCGACAGGAGCCGGGAGGCGCCTCGCTACCTGTGCTGGCAGGCAGACGGGCCGGTGGGGAAGACCGCTCTGCTCGCGGACTACGTGCGGCGACGGCCGCCGAGGGACGTCGACGTCCTCACCTACTTCGTCACGGCTGACCCTGGCGATCCACCCGACGGCCGGGAACGGTTCGAGAAGGAGCTGAACCGTCAGATCTGCGCGTTCCTGGGAGCGGAACCAGCTGACAGCCCGGTTCCTGTACGTGAGTGGAAGCACCGGTTCGCGCGGGCTGCCGAGAAGAGCGCGGCCCATGGGCGGATGCTGCTGCTCGTGGTGGACGGACTCGACGACGACCCGGCCTGGTCCTCCGCCAGGGGCGGCGGCATGTCGGCGTGCGGAAGCATCGCGGCGCTCCTCCCCGCCCCGCCACCGCCCGCGATGCGGGTCATCGTGTCCGTCCGGCGGCGAACCCGGTTACCCGACGATCTGCCGACGCGGCACCCGCTGCGACACAGGGCTCAGACACGGACGCTCCTCCCCGTCCCCGGAGTCCCCCCGCTGCGAGTACCTCCGCCGGACCTCACCTCTCTGGGACGCACCGTCGCCGGTCTGCTCGCCACGTCGCACGGCGGGCTGCGCGCCGCGGACCTGGCGCAGCTGACGAGTCTGCCCGAAGAGCACATCGAACGCCTGGTGAACGGTCCGGCAGGACGGGCGCTCGCCCTGGACGATCCGGTGCTCGGGACGTACGCCCTGGCCGAGCCCGACCTCGTCCGCGCGGTTCGCGAGAGCGCGGGGAAGGACAGTCTCGGCCGGCACACCCGCGCACTCGACGCCTGGGTGCTGCGGTGGCGCGAGGCGGGGTGGCCGCCGGACACACCGCCCCACCCCTTGGCGCTCCGACTGGGCGTGCTCACGGACGCCGCCCAACGCGTCGACTACATCCTCGACATGGCCCGACTGCGCCGGCTCACGCATGGCTCCGGTCCCGCTGCGGCGATCTCCCAACTCGACGCGCTGGACGAGGAGATTGCGCACGAGCAGCGATTCACGGCCGACGGTCTGGCCGCGCTGGTGCCGCGCGCCGCCGCGCGGCACCAGCTGCGAGAGAAACTCAGGGAAGTACCCGACGGAGCGCCGCCCCTCCTCGCGCGGCTGGGTGACGCGGCACGCGCACGCGGGCTCGCGCGTTCCGCTCCGACGCCGTCCACGTGCGCCGTCCACCTGGCGGAGATCGCGGTCGAATCGGCGTACGCCGGGCGGGAGGACGTGGACACCCTCGTCGCCGAGGCCGTCGGGCAGCTGGCATGCGACCGCACGGACCCGTTGCCGGACGCCCCGGCCGCTTCCTCCTCTGCGTACGCACGGATCCTGGGCGCCGCACGCGTACTGGCGGGACTCCAGCGGCCGACCGCCGCACGGTCGCTCGCCCGCGCGGTCGTCCAGCACCCCGCCGTCGGCATCGACTCACTCATCGGGGCGACGGAGCTGCTCGACGTAGTGCATGACGTCGACGTCATCGATGTGCTGCGCGACCGTGCCGAGACACTCAGCGCCGGAGGCACTCTCGGCCGGACGGCCGCAATCGAGCTCTTGGAAGTCTTGGCGCGGTCTTCGCCCGCGGCCCGCAGCTACGCAGGTGACCGCATCGAGGAGATCTGCCAGGAAGTAGGTCCGTCGGACGGGCTGGGGGCGGTCGACGTGCTGGCCAGCGGCGCGTCCGCCCTCGCCGGGCTTCCCGCCAGGCGGCACCGCGCGGCGACTCGCCTGCTGGGGAGGGCGGCGGCCCGGATGGCGCAGTTCGTCGCCGATGGCGCAGCCGGCATGTCCGCTTCCTCGACCGAAGAGGACCGAGCGCGTTTACGGAGGGAAGTGGCCGGATCTCTCAGCCGTCTGGCGCGGGCCGTGATCGACACCAGAACCGTAAGTGGGGATCTCACCGCCTTCGCGCTTCTCCTCGATTCCATGCCGGAGCAGTTGCTGACCGGATTCCTCGACGACTCCACCCGCGACCGCGCGGATTGCCTGCTTGCCACAGCAGTGAAGCGCTTTGAGCGCGAGCAGGCGGAAGCGGGCGCCGCCGCCAGAAACGACCTGAACGCGCAACGCAGGGAGATGGACCGTCGCAACGCCGAGGCCAGGAAGAAGATGAGGCGGAAGGGGAACCGGCTCGCCGTCCGGACAGAGAGCGGCACCGCGCCGGAGCCCGTGCGGAACGCCGCACATCCGAAGGCTCCGCGTCGCACCACCGGACTGCCCGTAGCGGCTGACGGTCCGCGCGATACAGACCCCCGCCCTCTGATTCTGTTGCGGGAGGCGGAGGATCTGTTCCACACCGGTGACCATCTGCGCAGCCGCGATGTACTGGAGGAAGCTCTCAGGGCCGCGCCCGATTCCTCGGTGAGCTCCCGTCTCCGGCAGTCCCCGGGATCCGGTCGCTGGACCACTGATCTGTGCCAGGCCCTGGGTGAGATGGGCGAGTTCACCGCAGGGGCGGATCTCGCCACAGACCGGCCCTGCCCGCTGGACCGTGCACGGCATCTCGCGGCTCTGTCCCTCGGTTGCTCGCTCGCCGGTCATGACGCGCCCGGTCTGCGATACGGCGACGAGGCACGACGTCTCGTGCCGGAGTCCGGCGAACCGGACCTGGCCAACCTCGTGGCCCAGGCGCTGGCCCACGCCGGCGACGGGCAGACCGCCGCCGCCCTGGTGTCGGGAACCTCCGCCGCGCGGAGGAGGCAGGCATCGGCCGCTGTCGCCACCGGTCTCGTCCGCCACGACCCCGCGGGGGCCGCGCGCCTCGTCGCACCGATCGTGGCGGCCCTGTCCCGGGGGATCGGTACTCCGGGCCGGCCGTCGGCCCTTCCCGTACTGCCCGAACTGGCCGCGCTGCTCCTCTCCTTCCCCGACGTGCACACCCCGGATCCACGACTGCGGGACGCGCTGGTCAAGGCCGTGGAGCAGTCCGTCGGCGCAGCGTCACCGGAAAAGGCGTCGACGATGGCCGTGCTGGCGGTTCTGATACGGCTCGGATGCCTCCCGGACGAGGTGTCCGATCGTGCGACCGCCAGGACGGACCATTGGCGCGGCACTCTGCGCCCCGGGCCGCACTCCTGCCCGGAAGTGGCACTGCTCGCCGCCGTGGAAGGCGACACCGCCGCATCGCTCCGTACAGCTGAGGCCCTTCGCACCCCGGACGAACGCTCGCTCGCGCTCGCCGCCATCGCCACCCATCTCAGCGGAGCCCCAGTCGTGCTGAACCCCGTCCCTGCCTCGGCCGACCGGGTCGTCCGCGTCTGCCTGGCTCTGGCGGATACAACGGTGCGAGTCGACCCCACCGCGCGGAAGGCCGCTCGCAGAACCGTGCATCGACTGGCGCATTCGGAGGCGTGGTTCCGCACGGTGCCGCTGCTCCCACGGCTCGCTCCTGGTGCAGTGGGCCGTCTGGCCACGATTGTGCGTGAGTCCGCCCGGCCCGTCTGAAAGGCCGTTGTCCGGGTCGTGTTCACGGGAGGGTGGACACCCACCGCTTCTCCCGGTCGCGCCCTCGGTGAAACGCTTCCGTTGCCCACAGCAAGGCAACCCGAGCCCAGTAGTGCGCCACCCGGAGCGGCCGGAGTTCACGATTCCTTCACGTGGAGTTCACTCGGCCGCTACCGTGCTTCTCGTGTGCAGCGGGTGGCGCTGTGTCACGGAGCAGGATGCTGCCGCTGCCAGGGTGTGCCCGGACGCGGCCGCGCGTCCGGGGTGGGGGATCGCATGCGGGAGATGACCAAGGGTGCCAACGTCGGGCTGGCGGAGCTCAGTGACGAGGCCGGGGCGGTCGTCGCGAGTCTGAGCTGGAGCAGTTCGGCGGGGGACGGGGACGCCGATGTGTCGGTGCTGTTGCTCGACGCGGACGGGAAGGTCCGCTCGGACGCCGACTTCTTCTTCTACAACCATCCGGCGGCTGCCGACGGCAGTGTGCAGCTACTGGGCAAGACGCCCACGGCCAGTGGCAGCGAGGACCGGATCAGCCTCGATCTGACCGCCGTTCCGGACGACGTCGACCGCCTCGTCGTCGCCGCCAGCCGCTACGGCGGGGCGCACTTCGGGGAGTTGGACGATCTCCGTATGACCGTTGCCGACCGCACCGGGGAGCTTCTGCTCGGGTTCTCCATCCCCGAGGCCGGGGAGGAGAGCGCGTTCCTGTTCGGTGAGCTGTACCGGCGGGGCGCCGAGTGGAAGTACCGGGCGATCGGGCAGGGGTACGCGACCGGGCTGGCCGGTCTCGCCACCGACTTCGGGATCGATGTGGATGACGAAGGGGAGGGCGGGGAGGAAGGAGAGGGAGACGGAGGGGGAGATCGTGTTGTCGGTGTTGTGCCGTCGCCTCGGGTGGAGCCGTCGCCTTCCGCGCCCGAGCCCGTCGCCGTCGAGTCGTCCGCCCAGCCCCTCGCCGTCGAGTCCCCCGCCGCCGCTTCCGTGCCCGCCGCCCCGCCCAAGCGGGCGCGAGGGCCCCGTACGGCGAAGAAGAAGGTGACGCTTCCGGCCGTGGTCAGGAAGTCGCTGGCGGAGAACGACTCCTGGCACGATGCGCGGCTCTTCCCCGCGCCGTCGCTCAAGAGCGACAAGGAGCGCGAGGTGCGGGCCACTTCGGTGCTGCTGTCGGTCATGGCGCAGGTGCCGGAGTTCGGGCGGCGGCTGACCGCCGGGTTCGGGGCGCCGGCCGGGCGGATGCAGACGTTTACGGAGGTGTCGCTCCCCCACGGGGAGACGCCGAAGCGGCCCGACGGCGTCATCCGGGTCGAGCGGGCGGGGAAGCTCTGGACCGCGCTGGTCGAGACGAAGACCAACGGGAACGCCCTCCGTTCCGAGCAGGTGCAGAACTACATGGACATCGCGGCGCGGCGCGGGTACGAAGCCGTGATCACCCTGTCCAACGACGTCGCCCTCGAAGGCAGCCCACTCGTGGACGTCAAGATCGACGGCCGGCGCAAGCACAAGGTCGCGTTGCGGCACCTGTCGTGGGCCGAGGTGACCCACCAGGCGCACATGCTGATCCGGCACGAGGGCGTCGGCAACGCCGCCCACGCGTGGCTGCTCCAGGAGTTGCTGCACTACCTCCAGCACGAGAACTCCGGCTGCCACGGGTTCCAGAACATGGGGCCCTCCTGGGTGCCCGTCCGCAACGGCATCGACGCCGAGACCCTCTGCCAGGGCGACGAGCGCGCGGTCGAGGTGGTCGAGAACTGGGAGCGGCTGATCCGCCAGGTCTGTCTGCGGCTCGGCGGCGAACTGGGCGAGAAGGCGCTCCCCGTCCAGCGGGCCCGGCGCGGCACCACCGCCCAGTCGCGGCGGGCCGCGCTCGCCGACCGGCTCTGCGAGGAGGGGCGGCTCACCGCCGAGCTGCGGGTCGACGGTTCGCCGGGCATCACCCATGTCGTCGCCGACCTGCGGACCGGGAAGCTGCGCACCTCCATGGAGATCCTCCCGCCGGAGGGGGCCTACCCCCTCGTCACGGCCAAGCGGCTGCTCCGCCAGCTGGCCGAGGCACCCGCCGATCTGCACGTCGAGACCCTCCTCGAAGAGCACAGCGGTCCCCGGGGCACCCTGGAGAAGCTCCGGCCCGAACCGGGCGACCTGCTCCCCCGGGACGGCAGCCGCATCACCGGCTTCCGGCTCTCCCTCTTCAAGGGCATGGGCTCCTCGCGCGGCAACGCCGAATCGGGGTTCATCCGCAGCGTCGACGACGCCGTCGGGCGCTTCCACTCCCATGTCGTGGCCCATCTGCCGCAGAGCGGCCGCTGACCGCCCGCCGTTCGCGGACCCCGCTCCCCCGTTCCGGGCGTTCTTACGGGCTCTCGTCGCTTCCCCCGGCGCGGTGCCGGGCGCCGTCGCGCCGCTCCGGCGTCCCCTGTGAGAGCCGCCCGCGCCGGGCGGCCGGAACGAAGGAGCGGAACGTGAAGTACCTGGTGATGGTGCAGGGCTCGCAGGCGGACTACGAGACGATGCGCGGGAATCCGCAGGCCGGCCCGGTGGCCTGGAGCGAGGAGGACGTTCGGGCGATGTTCGACTTCATGGGCGCGCTCAACGACGAACTCACGCGGAGTGGTGAGCTGGTGGACGCCCAGGGGCTCGTCGAGCCCGCGAAGGCCCGGTTCGTCACGGCGGGCGCGGACGGGCGGCCGGTGGTCACCGACGATCCGTACGACAAGGACGAGGTGGTCGTCGCCGGGTACTGGGTGCTCGACTGCGCGAGCCTGGAGCGGGTCACCGAGATCGCGGCGCGCGTCACCCAGTGCCCCGAGCCCGCCGGCACACCCGCGCGGGCCGTCGTCATCCGGCCCATCGGCGACGGCGGAGGCGATGTGTGACGCGTACGGACGAGGCCGGGGTCCGCCGAGGCCGGCCGCCCGTGACGGGCAAACGGCTGCAAACCACCGCATCAGCGGTGATTTCACTGGCCGCGGCACCCCGGGCTCGCAATCATCTGGTCCATGACCGACAGCAAGCAGGGCCCAGACATCACGCTCCGGATCGCCCAGGAGCCGGAGGCGGACGAACTCCTCGCACGCAGTCCGCTGGCCGCCCTCGTGGGCATGCTGCTGGACCAGCAGGTGCCGATGGAGTGGGCGTTCGCCGGGCCGCACGCGCTGGCGCAGCGGATGGGCGGGGACGATCTGGACGCGCACGAGATCGCGGCGTACGACCCCGAGGCGTTCATCGAGCTGTTCACCGCCAAACCCGCCCTGCACCGCTATCCCGGCTCGATGGCCAAGCGGGTACAGCAGCTGTGCCAGTACCTCGTGGCGCAGTACGACGGTGTGGCCGAGGCGGTGTGGACGGGTGCCGGCAGCGGGGCCGACCTGCGCAAGCGGCTCAACGCCCTGCCCGGTTTCGGCACCCAGAAGGCACAGATCTTCCTGGCGCTGCTGGGCAAGCAGTTCGGTGTACGGCCGCCCGGCTGGCGGGAAGCGGCCGGAGCGTACGGGGAGGAGGGCTCGCACCGCTCCGTCGCCGACATCACCGGACCCGAGTCCCTGGCCGAGGTCCGGGCCTTCAAGCAGGAGGCCAAACGGGCCGCGAAGGCGACCAAGGCCGCCGCGAAGACGCGATGAGCGTTCCTCCCGGGTCCGCCCGCCGCCCTCGGGCTCCCCGGACCCGGGGGGGGAGGCGGCGGGCCGGGACGGACCGGGCCGGGGCGGGAAGGGACGGGACGGGCCGAGGTGGGTGACGCGCGGGGCCCGGGGGTGCCAATTCCGGAATCAGTGCATATGCGACCTCTGTACGGCATCCCGGACAGGCGCGCAGTCGCCGTCCATGGCTGCGCCCGGGGGCTCCCGGCCGGTAGGCTTTCCGTGTGATCTTCAAGCGCATCGGAAATGGGAAGCCTTATCCCGACCACGGCCGGGAAAGCACCCGGCAGTGGGCGGATGTCGCGCCGCGCCCGGTCCGCCTCGACCAGCTCGTGACCACCAAGGGCCAGCTGGACCTCGAAACGCTGCTCGCCGAGGACTCGACGTTCTACGGCGACCTCTTCGCGCACGTCGTGAAGTGGCGGGGCGATCTGTATCTGGAGGACGGGCTGCACCGGGCGGTCCGCGCCGCGCTCCAGCAGCGCCAGGTGCTCCACGCCCGCGTGCTCGAACTCGGCTGAGACCCCACGCCGGTGTGTTCGACCCGCACCGGGTTCGTTCGGGTGCTTTCGCACTCGGACGGGTGCGAGCGGTCCATCATTAAATAGGCATCATCACCGGGTCGCACTACGCTGCGCCCATGAGCATGCTCACTCCCCCCGGCATGGGCGGAAAGTACCGCATCACGGGTGACAAGTACCCCCGCATGCGGCGCCCCCGCCGCCGCAGCAGGCTGATCGTCGCGGCCACCGCCTCCGTGCTCGCCCTCGGGCTGGTCGGCTGGGGCTCGCTGCAGCTCATCGACGTCTTCACGGGCGGCGACAAGCAGGCCAGCGCCGCAGACCGCACGACCGACTGCCCCTCGCCCAAGCCGTCCGCGCCCGCGAAGGTCCTCCCGAAGCCCGCGAAGATCACGGTGAACGTCTACAACGCGACGCCGCGCAGCGGGCTGGCCAAGTCGGCGGCCGACGAGCTGAAGAAACGCGGCTTCGCCATCGGCAAGGTCGGCAACGCCACCGACGCCTACGACAAGAAGGTCCCCGGGCCCGGCATCCTGCTGGGCGCGCCGGCCGCCGCCAACGGCACGTTCCCGGTGCTCGGCACGCAGCTGCCGGGGGCGCAGACCAAGACCGACGCCCGGAAGACGGCGGACGTCGACCTGATCATCGGGACGACGTTCAAGGCGTTCAGCACGCCCCAGGCGGCGGCCTCCGCCCTGACCGCCCTGACGAAGCCCGCCCCGGCGCCGTCCGGCTGCTGACACAAGCCCACGGGCCCTCCCGCGCGCCGGAAGGCTGCGCGGGAGGGCCCGTGCGGGTCTGTCGCGGCCGGGTCCTAGTCGACCGTGCCGTACATCCGGTCGCCCGCGTCGCCGAGGCCGGGCACGATGTAGCCGTTCTCGTTCAGCCGCTCGTCGACCGAGGCCGTGACCACGGTGACCGGCGTCCCGGCCAGCTCCCGCTCCATCACCTCGACGCCCTCGGGCGCCGCGAGGAGCACGACCGCCGTGACGTCGTCCGCGCCGCGCCGGATCAGCTCCTGGATCGCCGCGACGAGCGTGCCGCCGGTGGCGAGCATCGGGTCCAGGACGTAGACCTGCCGGCCCGAGAGGTCCTCGGGCATACGGGTCGCGTACGTGGACGCCTTGAGCGTCTCCTCGTCGCGGATCATGCCCAGGAAGCCCACCTCGGCGGTCGGCAGCAGCCGCACCATGCCGTCGAGCATGCCGAGGCCGGCCCGCAGGATCGGGACGACCAGCGGGCGGGGGTACGACAGCTTCACTCCGGTGGTGGCCGTCACCGGGGTCTCGATGTCGACCTGCTCGGTGCGCACATCGCGGGTCGCCTCGTACGCGAGCAGGGTCACCAGCTCGTCGGCGAGGCGCCGGAAGGTCGGGGAATCGGTGCGCTTGTCGCGCAGGGTGGTGAGTTTGTGCGCGACCAGCGGGTGGTCGACGACGTGGATCCGCATGACACCAACAGTAACCGCGCCTCCCGTACCCGTGCGCTGGCATCAACCGCACGTTCGGGGGGAAGGTGGGGGCATACGGACCCAGCCTGGGGGTGATGTGCGGATGCCGGACGGGGCGAGGCGGAAACGGGACGGGCGCGGGACGCCCGACGCGCCCGGTCCGCACGAGGTCCGGGACGCGCCGCGGGCGCGGGACCCGCAGGACCCGCAGGGCTCCGGGGACGCGCCCGAGAGCGACGCGCAGCGCCGTCGGCGGCGCGCCCAGTTCCTCCGCGAACTCCACGAGGCCAAGGCGCTCCGCGACCGGGTCCAGCCGCGCCGGGTCAAGGCCGCCAGAATGCGTCAGGCCATGCGGATGAGGACCTTTCGCTGGTAGCCGCGGTGATCGGCCGGAAACGGCCTGGTGAGGGCCCTGGGGAGAACTGGTGGCCGACGCAACGGCGGAACTGCTCTCGCGAGGCCGAGGTTTCTGCCACGATTCCGATGGGCGGGACGCAGGGCAGCCGGACCACCGACTGCCCTCCCGTCGGACCGACACACCTAGGGCCCTTCGTCCGGAGCGGGCCGGATCGCAGCTCCGGCGGACCCGGCGCGATCCGGACGAGCGACCCTGAGACCAGTGGGAGAGTCACGGTGTACTTCGCCGCACTGCTCGCGCGCACCGAAGACGGGTGGGAAGCGAGCGACACGGAGCTCGACGATGTGGAGACCCTGTCCGATCTGACGGATCTGGCCCGTGATGCCTCGGTGGACGAGGACACGGTGCTCGTCTTCATCGAGCAGGAGGACGCCTGGTTCGGCGTCGTCCGGGTGGACGGTGAGGAGGACCCCCGTATCTACATCTCGGACGCGTCCGCCGCCGCCCGCTCCTCGTACGGGGAGATCCTGCTCACCGATGAACTGCTCGGCCGCGAACCCGGGGCCGAGGACTCGATTGCCGCCCTCGAAGAGCTCGTCGGACTCGACGGTACGGAGGACGGCGAACCCGACACCCCCGACAACGACACCACCGACGACGGACCGGACGACGACGCCGTGCCGACGGGTCCGCTCGGCGACACCGGGATCCTGGCGGACCTCGGTCTCGCGGAGGCGGACCTGCTGACGCTGCGGACGGACGCGCTGACGGAGATCGCGGACGCGCTGGGAGCCGCCGAGGTCCTGGAGACCGTCCGCTAGGGCCTGTCCGGCCGTAACAGCCCCTGGTCAGGCGTTAGGGTCCGCGGGTGACCGATGCTTCCCGCCCGCGCCCGCCGGACCCGGCCGTCCACGATCCCGTACGGGACCCGTGGCGGGCGGCCATGCGCCGTGCCCTGGACGAGGCCGACCGTGCGGCGGCGGCCGGCGACGTGCCGGTCGGCGCCCTCGTCCTGGGCCCGGACGGCAGCGTGCTCGCCACGGGCCACAACGAACGCGAGGCGACGGGCGACCCCACCGCCCACGCCGAGGTACTGGCGCTGCGCCGGGCCGCCGCCGCGCTCGGCGCGTGGCGGCTGTCCGGCTGCACCCTGGTCGTGACCCTGGAGCCCTGCACCATGTGCGCGGGAGCCCTGGTGCAGGCCCGGGTGGACCGCGTCGTCTACGGCGCCCGGGACGAGAAGGCCGGAGCGGCCGGCTCGCTCTGGGACCTCGTACGCGACCGCCGGCTCAACCACCGCCCCGAGGTGATCCACGGCGTCCTGGAGGCCGACTGCGCCGCCCTGCTGACCTCCTTCTTCCGCCACCGCTGACCTGCGTTCCCCGGGCGCCGGGGGTGCTCCGGCGGCCGTGCGGGGGCCGTGCCGGGAATCGGATTTCGGCGGACGGCCGAGATGGTCTAAGCTCTCTCTCGGTAGCGTGTCCGAGCGGCCGAAGGAGCTCGCCTCGAAAGCGAGTGTGGGGAAACTCACCGAGGGTTCAAATCCCTCCGCTACCGCCAGCAAGACGAAGGGCCCGGTCCATCAGGACCGGGCCCTTCGTGCTGTTCCGTACGGGAACCTTCCCGCGGCGATCAGGTCGGGGGAAGCGGCATCGGGGGGACAAGCCGCTTCCCCCGATGAGAACAGGTCCGCCGACGCCCGTCGCGATCAGGGGGGAAGGCCGCGACGTGCGCCCCACAGTGGGGCCTGCTCCGCGCCCTGCGGATTCCTGCCAGGTCCGCCGGGCTCGCTGTCCATCCTGGCGCGCGGAGCCGGGCGCGGGAGGCGGCGAAGGGCCCCGATCCGGGGGCCGATGGTCCCTAAAGACCGGGTGAGTGATCGAAACAACCCCGGTGGATCCGGTCAGGTGTACGGATAGACTCCGCCCGACTGCACAGGGGATCGAAGGGGAGTCAGGGGCTGATGGTGGAAGTCAAGAAGATAGCCCTCTACGCGATCGTCGTCTTCGTGCTCTACACGATCATCAACTCCCCCGAACGGGCCGCGGACCTGGTCCAGGTAGGGTTCGAAGGCGTTTCCAACGCCGCTCAGGGCGTCGGCGACTTCATGTCCGAGCTGGTGAAGTAGGAGAGTCCGCATGATCCGCCACCTGGTGCTGTTCAAGCTGAACGACGGCGTCGAGCGGGACGAGCCGCGGGTCGTGGCGGCGGCGCGGGCCTTCGCGGAGCTGGGTGACCAGGTGCCGGGGCTGGAGTTCTGGGAGTGCGCCTGGAACATCACCGACCGGCCGATCGCGTACGACTTCGCCATCAACTCCGCCGTCGCGGACGAGGCCGCGCTCAAGAGCTACCTGGAGCACCCGGCCCACCAGGCCGCGGCCGGTCAGTGGCGGGAGTTCGCCACCTGGGTGATCGCCGACTACCCGTTCTGACGCCATCGGCCCTGCGAGCCCCCCACCACAGCGGTGAGGGGCTTTTCTTTGTGTTTAAACCGTTGTGCGGTCAACACGGCGCTATGGGGTGCTTGCACATAGTGGGCCTGTCTTGTGATGCTATGACCGCTTTTGACGGATGAGTTGACCGATGTTGACCGCTGAGTCGACCGCAGAGGGGTGGCGTCACCGTGCCGGCCAGTACAGCGCCTCAAGTGCCTCCCCAGAGCGCCCAGCCCGCCCCCGGGACCGAGGGCGGCACCACGCCCGCGCGCAGCCGGGGGGCCGACACCCGGGCCCTCACCCAGGTCCTGTTCGGCCGGCTCCAGGGGCTGGAGCCGGGAAGCGCGGAGCACGGACGGGTGCGGGCGGCGCTGATCGAGGCGAACCTGCCGCTGGTGCGGTACGCGGCCGCGCGGTTCCGCAGCCGCAACGAGCCGATGGAGGACGTCGTCCAGGTCGGCACCATCGGCCTGATCAACGCCATCGACCGCTTCGACCCGGGACGCGGCGTCCAGTTCCCCACGTTCGCGATGCCCACCGTCGTCGGCGAGATCAAGCGCTACTTCCGCGACAACGTGCGCACCGTCCACGTACCGCGCCGGCTGCACGAGCTGTGGGTCCAGGTCACCGGCGCCACCGAGGACCTGACGACCGCTCACGGGCGCTCCCCCACCACGGCCGAGATCGCCGAGCGGCTGAAGATCTCCGAGGACGAGGTCCTCGCGTGCATCGAGGCCGGGCGCTCGTACCACGCGACCTCCCTCGAAGCCGCCCAGGAGGGCGACGGGCTGCCCGGACTCCTCGACCGGCTCGGCTACGAGGACCCCGCCCTCGCGGGCGTCGAGCACCGCGATCTGGTCCGCCATCTCCTCGTACAGCTGCCCGAACGCGAGCAGCGGATCCTGTTGCTGCGCTACTACAGCAATCTGACGCAGTCCCAGATCAGTGCCGAACTCGGAGTCTCCCAGATGCATGTGTCAAGACTCCTGGCCCGAAGTTTTGCCCGACTTCGATCCGCAAACAGGATCGAGGCATAACCAGAACGGGTAGACCGTTCCTGGAGCCGGAAGGCGGCCCGAAATGCCGCACACCCCTTGTTAACTGCGCAGACTCCCCCTTGACTTGTCGACATGTCACTACAGCGTGTTGCCGACATGTGACATTCTGCGGGAACCGCGTTTGCCGCAGCCTCCCCTCCGGTATTCAGGTGGAGGCAGCGTTCCTCCGATGGTCGCGGCCACCGCGACCGTCCGCGACCTCAAGGGGGTGGCATGTCCGCAGAACAGGGCAGCTCGAAGGTGCTCACGCTCACCAAGAGCGCACCCGCACCCGTTGCGCTCACCAGCTCGTCGGAAGCCATCGACACCCGTACGCTGTCCCGCTCGCTGTTCCTGCGGCTGGCCACGCTGGGGCCCGCCCCGGGGCCGGACGGCGTGGACAGCCCGGAGCGCGCCTATGTGCGGGACACGCTCATCGAGCTCAACCTGCCCCTGGTGCGCTACGCCGCCGCCCGGTTCCGCAGCCGCAACGAGCCGATGGAGGACATCGTCCAGGTCGGCACCATCGGCCTGATCAAGGCGATCGACCGGTTCGACTGCGAACGCGGCGTGGAGTTCCCGACGTTCGCGATGCCCACCGTCGTCGGCGAGATCAAGCGGTTCTTCCGCGACACCTCCTGGTCGGTGCGGGTGCCGCGCCGGCTCCAGGAGCTGCGGCTCGCCCTCACCAAGACCAGCGACGAGCTGTCCCAGAAGCTCGACCGCTCGCCGACCGTCCCGGAGCTGGCCAAGGCGCTCGGCGTCTCCGAGGAGGACGTCGTCGACGGCCTCGCCGTCGGCAACGCCTACACCGCCTCCTCGCTCGACTCGCCCTCCCCCGAGGACGACGGCGGCGAGGGCTCGCTCGCGGACCGGCTGGGATACGAGGACACGGCGCTGGAGGGCGTCGAGTACCGCGAGTCCCTGAAGCCGCTGCTCGCCAAACTCCCGGCCCGGGAGCGGCAGATCATCATGCTCCGCTTCTTCGCCAACATGACCCAGTCGCAGATCGGCGAGGAGGTCGGCATCTCCCAGATGCACGTCTCGCGCCTGCTCACCCGCACGCTCGCCCAGCTCAGGGAAGGTCTGATCGCCGACTGACCCCCGTCCGCACATCCTCCCGTCCGCCCGCGAGGGGCGGCGGGGGGTTCCTCATTGACGGTCCGTCAGACAGACTGTTCTGATGCGACGTCAGATATTGGGTCCTTCCGGCCGCCGGGGCACCGCGCTCGTCGCCTCGGCGGCCGTGCTGTGCCTGGGCGGCGTCCTGACGGGCTGCGGCGACGGGAAGGGCGGCGGCGGCTACACGGCGGTCGGCGCGGCCGGAGCGGGCGGCGGAGGGCCGTCCCCGGGCGCGGGGGCGCCCTCGGGCGAGGTCACGCTGATCCCGCTGGACGGGAAGCGCGCGGGCGGTGGCCGTCCGGGTGCCTCGCCGGACGGCGGAGGTCCGGGACCCTCGGGGAGCGCCGACGGGTCGGGGGGCGCGGGGGACGGCACGCGCGCTTCAGGGGGCGCGGGCGGGCCCGGAGCGGGTTCCGCACGGTCCGGCGGGTCCGGAGGCGCCGCGTCCGGGTCCGGGGGCGGCACGGGGCCCGGTGCGGGCGCGGGTCCGGGCGGCGGCGCGGGGGCCGGCGGTGGTGACGGGTCCGGAGGGGCCGCGAGCGGCGGCGGGGGCGGTGGTTCCGGCGGGACCGGGGCCGGCGGTGATTCCGGTGGGGCCGGAGGTCCCTCGCCGTCCGTGCCGGGGCCTGCCGCGCTGGAGGTCGGGGAGCCGGTGCGGGCCGCCGCGGACGTGCGCTGGTGCGAGAAGGTCACCGTCGGGTTCCGCAACACCGGCGGTACGGAGGTCCGCTCGGGCACCGTCACCTTCGCCACGCACATCATCGGCGGGCTGGGCATCGACTGGGCGACCCGGGAATCGACAGCGCCGCTCCCCGCACCGATCGGCGCGGGGGCGACGCGGAAGGAGACGTACACCGTCTGCGTGGACGCCTGGCGGGTGCCCCTGGGCATGCGGATCGAGACCCGGGACGTGACCGCCGACTGGAAGTGACGGGGGAAGGGCGGCGACCGGACGGTCAGCCGAGCGCGAGCCAGGCGACGGCGCCGAGCACGACGATCACACCGATGACGGCGGCGATCAGCCCGGTCCGCGAACCGGACGCCGGGGCGGCGGCGGTCTGCTGCCGGCGCTGCGGCTCGCCCTCGTCGACGAAGGCGCGGAACATCTGGGTGCTGCCCGCCGGGTCGTAGTTGCCCTCGGGGCCCTGCGGGGCGTGGGGATTGTGTGCCATGGGCCAGGACCCTAGCGAACTCGGCGGTACGACCCAACCCCCGGGGCCACGCGGGAGAGAGAAGGGGAGTACCTTCTTCCGGCTCTCGCCCCGGCCCCCGGGGCGCCCCGGCCGCCGTCACCCGAGTGGCGCACGCCACATCCGCCTCTCCCGTACGGCACACGCTGGGCGTTTGACCGACGCCCTACGGAGCCTTTTGCGTTCCTTTACTTCTGCAAGCCCCTTTTCGTTTGCCTGCAGCAACCAACGGCTTCTATGGTTGCCCTAAGCAACAAGATGGTCGTGACGAGAAGCCGGAGGTCCCGTGGCCGCGCGAGGTGGGTACGAGGAACTGGCCCGGCAGCTCAGCGCCATCGGGGCCGTGAAACGCGGGCTCGGACGCATCCTTCCGGCGGAGTGCCCCGGAGGGTCCGCGGCCGTCCTGGCCCTGCTGAACCAGCACGGTGAGATGCGGATCAGCAGACTGGCCGAACTGCTCGACGTCGACATGTCGGTGACCAGCCGGCACGTCGCCCATGTCGCGGAACGCGGCTGGATCGAGCGGTCCCCGGACCCCGCGGACAAGCGCTCCCGGATACTGCGGCTGACCCCCGCGGGCCTGGGCGTGCTCGCCGACCTGAACGCGCGGACCACCGAGATGTTCGCCCACCACCTCCAGGACTGGTCCGACGAAGAGGTCGGACAGCTCAACACGCTGCTGGCCCGGCTGCGCGACAGCTTCTCCTGTCGCGGCTCCGGCGGGTGCGCCCCCGGACGGCACAGCGGCGACTGCCGCCACCGGCAGACGGACAGCGACGGCTCGTACACCCGTACACCCGTGTAACAGAAGCAAAGACAAGGAACTCAATGGCTACGACCACACCAAGCGGTGTGCGGGGCGGCCACGCCAAGCACGGAGGACACGGATCCTCCGACGGCGCGCCGATGACACACCGGCAGATCATGGAAGCGCTCGCCGGGCTCATGCTCGGCATGTTCGTCGCGATCCTGTCGTCGACCGTCGTCTCCAACGCCCTTCCGGAGATCATCTCCGACCTGGGCGGCGGACAGAGCGCGTACACCTGGGTCGTCACGGCCTCGCTGCTGGCCATGACGGCGACCACCCCGCTGTGGGGCAAGCTCGCCGACCTGTTCAGCAAGAAGCTGCTGGTCCAGATATCCCTGGTCATCTACGTCGCGGGCTCGGTCGTCGCCGGTATGTCGACCAGCAGCGGCATGCTGATCACCTGCCGGGTGATCCAGGGCATCGGCGTCGGCGGTCTCTCCGCCCTCGCCCAGATCGTGATGGCCGCGATGATCGCCCCGCGCGAGCGCGGCCGCTACAGCGGCTACATCGGCGCGGTCTTCGCCGTCGCCACCGTCGGCGGCCCGCTGCTCGGCGGTGTCATCACCGACACCAGCTGGCTCGGCTGGCGCTGGTGCTTCTACGTCGGCGTGCCCTTCGCGGTCATCGCCCTGATCGTGCTGCAGAAGACCCTGAAGCTCCCCGTCGTGAAGCGGGACGTCAAGGTCGACTGGACCGGTGCCTTCTTCATCAGCGCCGCCGTCTCCCTGCTGCTCCTCTGGGTCACCTTCGCCGGTGACAAGTACGACTGGCTGTCCTGGCAGACCGGCGCGATGCTGGTCGGTTCGCTGGTCCTCGCGCTGCTGTTCGTCTTCACCGAGTCCCGGGCCAGCGAGCCGATCATCCCGCTGCGGCTCTTCCGCAACCGGACGATCACCCTCGCCTCGCTCGCCTCGCTGTTCGTCGGCATCGCGATGTTCGCCGGAACCGTCTTCTTCAGCCAGTACTTCCAGCTGGCGCGCGGCAAGTCGCCGACGATGTCCGGTGTGATGACGATCCCGATGATCGCCGGTCTGTTCCTCTCCTCGACCATCTCGGGCCAGATCATCACCAAGACGGGCCGCTGGAAGGCCTGGCTGGTCAGCGGTGGCTTCCTGGTCACGGCCGGTCTCGGGCTGCTCGGCACGATCCGCTACGACACGACGTACTGGCACATCGCGGTCTTCATGTTCGTGATGGGTCTCGGCATCGGCATGATGATGCAGAACCTGGTGCTCGCCACGCAGAACCAGGTGGACCCCTCGGACCTCGGCTCCGCCAGCTCCGTCGTCACCTTCTTCCGTTCGCTCGGTGGTGCCATCGGGGTCTCGGCCCTGGGCGCCGTCATGGCGAACCGCGTCACCCACTACGTCAAGGAAGGGCTCGCCGACCTCGGCCCGCAGGGCGCGGCCCTCGGCCACGGCGGCACCGGCGGCGGGGGCATCCCCGACCTGGACAAGCTGCCCGCCCCCTTCCGTACGGTCATGGAGGCCGCGTACGGCCACGGCGTCGGCGACGTCTTCCTGTACGCCGCCCCGGCCGCGCTGGTCGCCTTCCTGATCACGCTCTTCATCAAGGAGGTCGCGCTCAAGACGAACGCGGTCAGCGAGGTCCCGGCCGAGACCAAGGCCGAGGTCACCGCCCCCGTCGAGGCCGCGGTCCTGGCCGAGGTCCCGTCCGGTGCGGCCGCCACGGTCGCCGAGGGCGCCGCGGGCGTCACCGCCGTCGACACCCTGGAGGAGACCGCCGCGGCGGCCACCGCCGCGGGCACCGCGGTCCGCGGTGTGGTGCGCGGGGCCGAGGGGGCGCCCGTCGCCCAGGCCGCCGTCACCCTGATCTCGCTGGGCGGCCGGCAGCTGGGCATCTCGGTCGCGCAGGCCGACGGCTCGTACGCGGTCGACGCCCCGGGCGCCGGCAGCTACGTCCTGATCGCCTCCGCCGACGGCTTCCAGCCGCAGGCCTCCACCGTGGTCGTCGCGGACGAGCCGCTCGCGTTCGACATCCTGCTGGCCGGCACCAGTGGCCTGGCCGGGACCGTGCGGTCCGCCGACGGCGACACCCCGGTCGAGGACGCCATGGTCGTCGTGACCGATGTGCGCGGCGACGTCCTGGCCACCGGCAAGTCCGGCGAGAGCGGCGAGTTCGCCTTCGGCGAGCTGGTCCCGGGCACGGTGACCGTCGCGGTCAACGCGGCCGGATTCCGCCCGCTGGCCCTGCCGGTCGAGGTCGGCGGCCAGGGGATCACCCGGGTCGACGCCTCGCTCCAGGCCGGTGCGCTGGTCCAGGGCGTGGTGCGGGCCGGGGCGGACCACCGTCCGCTCCCCGACGCCCGGGTCACGCTGGTCGACGCGGCCGGCAACGTGATCGCCACCTCGACGACCGGGGAGGACGGGGCGTACGCCTTCACCGACCTGGACGCGGGCGAGTACTCGGTCGTCGCGACCGGCTACCCGCCGGTGGCCGACTCCCTGACCGTGGCCGGCGAGGGAGTCGACGGCCACGACATCGAGCTCGCCCACCCGGGCGAGTGACCCGTCCGGGCAGCGGCCCGGACACGCAGGACCCCTGGCGGGACGGCGCTTCGAGCGGAGAGGCTGTCCCGGCCGGCGGAGAAATGGGCCCCGGCGGTGGGGACGGCAGGCAGGGGACGGCCTGCCGTCCCCGCCCCGGGGCCCGACTCATGGAGTGCCCCCGCGGTGAACCGGCGGGCGACTCATGGAGTGCTCCCTCCGGGGAACCGATGAGGGGGTGACTCGTGGAGTGTTCCTCCGGGGATCGGGCGGGGGCGACTCATGGGGTGCTTCTCCCGGTCGACGGGCGGGGCACGAGCAAGGAGAGAGAGAACGGGATGGGACTTCGCGCACAGGTACGCACCCGGGACGGCTGGGCGGTCCAGCACGCCGTCGTGACGGTCACCGACATGACCGGGACGCAGGTGCTGCGGGCCGCGGCGGACGAGGACGGGGCGGTGCGCGCCGACACCCCGCTGCCGGCCGGCGCGTACACCGTGATCGTCACCGCGGTCGGGTACGCGCCCGCCGCCTCCACGGCCCTCGTCACGGCGAGCGGCACCGTGGAGACCGGCACGGTCGTGCTGGCCCGGCAGGGCGGCGTGGAGCTGCCGCCACCGGGCGCCTGGTCGCTGGATCCCGCGCACTGCACGGTGGGCGCGGTCGCCCAGCACCTGGGGATCTCCAGCGTGCGCGGCCGGTTCACCGACTTCAGCGGCCGGATCGAGATCACCGAGGACATCCAGCACTCCCGGGTGGAGGCCGTCATCGACGCGGCCAGCATCGACACCGGCAACGGCATGCGCGACAAGCACCTGCGTTCGCCGGACTTCCTCGACACCGAGCGGTTCCCGCAGATCACCTACCGCTCGTCCGGGCTCACCCCGGCG
Organism: Streptomyces sp. NPDC024555; assembly: GCF_055559335.1. Taxonomy (NCBI): domain Bacteria; kingdom Bacillati; phylum Actinomycetota; class Actinomycetes; order Kitasatosporales; family Streptomycetaceae; genus Streptomyces; species Streptomyces sp. NPDC024555. Next base: position 541,187 of record NZ_JBVHKV010000001.1, on the reverse strand, counting down.
GGCCCGGACCGCTGGACCGTGCACGGCACGCTGTCGCTGCACGGCGTGGAGCGCCCCGTCGACCTGGACCTCAGCTACCTCGGCACCGGCCCCGACCCGTGGGGCGGGGTCCGCGCGGCGTTCGGCGCGACGGCGGAGCTGCGCCGCGAGGACTTCGCGATGAACTACAACCAGGTGGTCCAGGCGGGCATTTCGGCGATCGGCACCACGCTGCGGGTCGAGCTGGACATCCAGGCCGTGCAGGGGGAGACCCTGCCGGCCGCCTGAGCGGACGGCGCGGGGCCGGGGGCGGGGGCGCCGGGGGCACGGAGCCGCCACCGCCGTTCCGGCCCGCCCCGGACGTAGGGTCGGTCGCATGGCATCCAACATCGCGACCAACACCGCCGTGGGACTCGACGAGTTGCTGGCCTTCGTACGGCCCCGGCACCGGGCGATCCTGCTGACCACCCGGTCCGACGGCCGTCCCCAGGGCTCCCCGCTCACCTGCGGCGTCGACGACTCCGGCCGCATCGTCGTCTCCACGTACCCGGAGCGGGCCAAGACCCGCAACGCCAAGCGGGACGAGCGGGTCAGCGTGATCGTCCTGTCCGACGAGTGGAACGGGCCCTGGGTCCAGATCGACGGCACGGCCGAGGTGATCGACTCCCCCGACTCCGTCGAACCCCTCGTGGAGTACTTCCGGAACATCTCGGGCGAGCACCCGGACTGGGACGAGTACCGGGCGGCGATGGTCAAGCAGGGCAAGTCGATCATCCGGATCACCCCGGAGCGCTGGAGCCCCGTCGCCACCGGCGGCTTCCCCGCCCGTCTGGCCCCGGGCAGCTGACCGCCGTGCCCGTTCCGCTCCCCCGCCCCGCCCTGTCCGTGCCCCTCCCCGGCCCCGGTGTGCTGGACCGCGCCCGGCTGCTGGCCGGTCCCGAGGTCGGTCCCGGGGCCGCCGCCGCCCTGGAGCGCGCCGCCGGACGCCCGGTGGAGCGCGGCGGTGCGCCGGACGGCGGTCCGTACGTGTACGTGGGGGCCACGCTGCCCGAGGCGCTGCGCGGGGACGGGCTGGTCTGGTTCCACAGCGTCAACGCCGGTACGGACGCGCTGCTGGACGCCGGTCCGTGGCCGCCGGGCGCGCTGCTGACCCGGACGGTGGGGCTGATGGGCGAGCGGATCGCCCAGTACGTGCTGGCCTGGGTGCTGGCCGAGTGCCAGTCCGTCACGGAGTTCGCCGCGCAGCACGCGCGGGCCGAATGGCGCCGCATCCCCTCCGAACCGGCCTTCGGGCGCACCGCCGTCGTCCACGGCACCGGCCGCATCGGCTCGGCCGTCGCCGCGCTGCTGCGCGCCTGCGGCATCCGCACGGTGGGCGTGGTCCGCACCCCGCGCGCGGTGCCGCCCGGCTTCGACGCCACCGTCGCACCGGACGAACCGGTGGACGCCCGCTGGGTGGTGGCCGCGCTGCCGCTGACGGCGGGGACGGACGGGTACTTCGGGGCGGACCGGTTCGCGGCGATGGGCGGGGCGACCTTCGTCAACGTGGGGCGCGGTGCGACCGTGGACCTGGAGGCGCTGGCGGCGGCGCTGGACGCGGGCACGGTGGGGCGCGCGGTCCTCGACGTCCTGCCGGACGAGCCCGCGCCGCCGGACCACCTCTGCTGGCGGCTGCCCCGTACGGTCGTCACCTCGCACTCCGCGGGCATCACGGCCGACGAGGACGTGATCACGGACTTCACGGCCTGTCTGCGGGAGCTGCGCGCGGGGCGGGTCCCGGCGCTGGCGGTGGAGCCGGGGCGGGGGTACTGATCCCGGGGCCGTGCGGCGGTCGCTACGCGTACCGGGCGCGCATCGCGTCGATGCCCGCGATCAGCAGGTCGAGGGCGAAGGAGAAGTCGCGTTCGTACATCTCCTCCACGGTGTCGCCGCCGCGGGCGGCGATGAGGTCCCGGACGCCGTCGACGGCCGGGCCGAGCTGCGGCTGGTCCTGGACGGCGGCCATCGCCCGCCGGAACCAGGCGTCCTTGCTGAGCCCGGCCTCGGCGCTGCGCTGCCCGAACCGGCCCTCGACCGTGCCGAATCCGTACACGAACTGGAAGACGGCCGAGAGCGCCCCGGCCTGCCGCTCCCGGGGCAGTCCGGTGGCGCCGATGGCGTCCTGGACGGCGTGGGACATGCGGGTGGCGTGCGGGCCGCAGTTGAGGAAGGTGCCGGCGAGCGGGGAGACCCAGACGTGCCGGACGAGGAGCCCCCGGTAGGCCCGTGCCAGGGCGCGCAGCCGGGGCTCCCAGGGGGCTTCCGGGGGCGGGGCGGCGATCTCGCCGTAGACCCGGTCGAGGGCCAGTTCCAGCAGGTCGTCCTTGGTGTCCACGTACCAGTAAAGGGACATCGCCGTGACGTCCAGCCGGGCGGCGAGCCGGCGCATGGAGAGCTTCGCCAGGCCCTCGGCGTCCAGCAGCCGGACCGTGGCCTCGGTGATCCTGTCCCGGTCGAGCCCGGCGGGGCGGTCGGACCTGCGGGTGCGCGGGGGCGGCCGGTGGGTCAGCCACACACTGGTACGGGCGGGGTCCTTCGCGCGGTCGGCCGCGGACACCATGGCGCACTCCTCGTCTCACCGGCGGAACGCACCGGCGACACGCCTCCGCCGCAACAAGCGGAGCAGTCTGGTCCGGTACGTCCCCGATGCTATGCCGCTGCCGGTGCCGTGACCGGCCTGTGCCGATTCTCCTGTACACCACACGGTCATGTCGCGGCGATGTCCGGCGCGGCCGTGCGCGGTACGGTGCGGCGATCGCTGTTCCGACAAGGACTGGAGTGGTATGTCACTGCGTCGTCGTACGGTGGAAGTCCTGCTTGCCGCGGGCCTGTTGGGGGCCGCACTCGCACCGCCCGCGAGCGCCGCCGGGCACGGCCCGGGGCAGTCGGTGCCGCTGCGCGTGGCCACGTACAACATCCATGCCGGGGCCGGCATGGACAACGTCTTCGATCTGGACCGGCAGGTGGCCGCGCTCCGCGCGCTCGACGCGGATGTCATCGGGCTCCAGGAGGTCGACGTCCACTGGGGCGACCGCAGCCAGAACCGCGATCTGGCGGCGGAGCTGGCCGAACGGCTGGGCATGCACGTGTCGTTCGCCCCCATCTACAGCTTCGATCCGGTGGCGGAGGGCGGTCCGCGGCGCGAGTTCGGCGTCGCGGTGCTGTCCCGGTACCGGATCGTGAGCGCCGAGAACCACGATCTGACCCGGCTCTCCACGCAGGACCCGAACCCGGTCCCGGCGCCCGCGCCCGGCTTCGGCGAAGTGGTGCTCCGGGTGCGCGGGCTGCCCGTCCACGTCTACGCGACGCATCTCGACTACCGGGGCGACCCGTCGGTCCGCACCGCCCAGGTCGCCGACACCCGCCGGATCATGGCCGAGGACCGGGCGCGGACGCGGGGGCCGGTGCGGCAGATCCTGCTCGGCGACTTCAACGCCGCGCCCGCCGCGCCGGAACTGGCCCCGCTCTGGCAGGAGCTGACCGACGTCGAGCCGGGCGCGCCCACCTTCCCGGCGCAGAGCCCGGTGCAGCGCATCGACTACGTGGCGGTGTCCACGGGCACCGTGCGGGCGCGCGACGCGGCGGTGCCCGAGACGCTCGCCTCGGACCACCGCCCCGTCGTCGCGGACCTGGAGCTGCGGCGCTGAGTCCGGCCTGCTCCGGCGCTCAGCCGCTCTTGGGCCGGGTCAGGTCGTAGAACGTGGCGCTGCCGGCGGTGACCTCGGTGAAGTTCTCCTCCACCCAGGAGGAGATCTCCGACGAGCTGCCGCTGCCGCCCATGCCTCCTCCTCCGCCGCCCATGCCGCCGGAGACGAAGTAGTGGATGCGGCCGTCCTCGACGTACTTCTTGAACTGGGAGAGCGTCGGGGACGGGTCGCTGCCGTTGAAGCCGCCGATCGCCATCACGGGGTCGCCGGTGGCGAGCTGGTAACTGGCCGCGTTCTGCGAGCCGATGGCCGCGGCGGCCCAGGTGTAGTCGTCCGCGTTCTTCTCCAGCAGCTTCTTGGCCTCGGAGCCGACGGACGCGCCGTTGAGCAGGCCGCCCATGCCGCCTCCGCCGCCCATGCCTCCGCCGCCGAAGCCCTCGCCGCCGGCCATGCCGGGCGGACGGCCGGTCTGGCCCTGGCCCTGGCCCTGATTCTGGCCCTGGCCTTGGTTCTGGCCTTGGCCCTGGTTCTGGCCCTGGTTCTGGCCCGGCGGGTTGCCGGTGGGGGGCTGGCCCATGCCGCCGCCCTGCTGGGTGCCCTGGCCGCCCGGGGGCCGCATGCCGCCTCGGCCACCGCCGCCGCCGGGGCCGCCGCCGGGACCGCCCATGCCCCCGCCGGAGGGGCCGGCGGTGACGATGGAGCCCTGGTGGCCCGTGTTCAGGGTGCTCAGGCTGTACGCCGTCGGGGCGGCGAGCGCGGCGGCGAGGCCGACGCCGACGGTGAGGAGCGCGAGCCGGCGCCCGAGGTGGGACACGAAGAGCAGGCCCAGCGCGGCGAGGAGTCCGGCCGCGAGGACGGCCGGCCGCAGCCAGGTCAGGTAGTCGGAGGTGCGGCCGAGGAGCACGTACGCCCAGCAGGCCGTGACGACCGAGGTCACGGCGAGGGTCGCACCGGCCCACCAGCGGGCGCGTTCCTCCCAGAGGACGGTGGAGCCCATGCCGATGAGCGCGGCCAGGTACGGGGCCAGGGCCACCGTGTAGTACTGGTGGAAGATGCCCGCCATGAAGCTGAAGACGAGGGCCGTCATCAGCAGCGAGCCGCCCCAGGCGAGGAACGCCGCCCGTGCGGTGTCCGTGCGCCGGGCCCGCCAGGTCAGCCAGACGCCCGCGACGAGCAGGATCAGCGCGGCGGGCAGCAGCCAGGAGATCTGGCCGCCGATCTCGGAGTTGAACATCCGGGTGAGGCCGGTCTCGCCCCACTGCCCGCCGGAGCCGCCGCCCGGACCGCCCCCGCCGCCGACACTGCCGGTCTCGTCGCCGTTGATCCGGCCGAGCCCGTTGTAGCCGAAGGTCAGCTCCAGGAACGAGTTGTTCTGCGAACCGCCGATGTACGGGCGGGAGGAGGCGGGCCACAGTTCGACGATCGCCACCCACCAGCCGCCCGCGACGAGCACGGCGAGCGCGGACAGGCCGAGCTGCCCGAACCTCTTGCGTACGGGGACCGGTGCGAACACCGCGTACAGCACGGCCAGCGGCGGCAGGATCAGGAACGCCTGGAGGGTCTTGGACAGGAAGGCCAGACCGACCGCCGCACCCGCCCAGACCAGCCACTTCGTGCGGCCGTGCTCCATCGCGCGCAGCACGCAGTAGACCGTGACGGTCATCAGCAGCGCGAGGAGCGCGTCGGGGTTGTTGAAGCGGAACATCAGCGCGGCGACGGGTGTCAGCGCGAAGACCGCCATCGTGATCAGCCCGGCGGCGGCGCTGAACCGGCGGCGCACCGCCGCGTACAGCACCCCGGCCGTCGCCGTGCCCATGAGCACCTGCGGGGCCAGGATCGCCCAGGAGCTGAGCCCGAACACCCGCACCGACAGGGCCATCGGCCAGAGCGTGGCCGGGGGCTTGTCGACGGTGATGGCGTTCGCCGCGTCGAGCGAGCCGAAGAAGAACGCCTTCCAGCTGCGGCTGCCCGCCTGCACGGCGGCGGAGTAGAAGGAGTTGGCGTAGCCGGACGCGCTGAGGTTCCAGAAGTACGCCAGCGTGATGGCCAGCAGCAGGACGAGGAAGGCCGGGCGCACCCAGGGGGCGTCCTCCTCCCTGCCGCGCCAGACGCGGCGGGGCAGGGGCTGTCCGGCCCGTGCGTGCCCCGGGGGCGTGTCCGGCCGGGCCGGCGCGTAGGCGGGGTCGAGCGTGGTCATCGGGCGTTCCTCGGGTCGGGTGCGGTTTCGGTGGAGGGGGGTGCGGGAACGGTGGCGGGGTTTGTCATGGGGTGTGCGGGGTTTGCCTGTTCGCGGTCCGGGAAGGCCGGTGCGGGACCGGCGGCGTGCGCGGGGTTTCCTCGGTCGCGGTCCGGGAAGACCCAGGCGCGGAAGAGCAGGAAGCGCAGCACGGTCGCGGCGAGGTTGGCCGCGATGAGCACCGCCAGTTCGGTGGAGTGCGCGGGGGAGGCGGAGGCCGCTCCCAGGGCCGCCAGGGAACCGGCGGTGAGGGCCAGGCCGATGGCGAAGACCACGAGGCCCTGCGCCTGGTGGCGGACGGCGCCGCCCCGGCCGCGTACGCCGAAGGTGAGCCTCCGGTTGGCGGCGGTGTTGGCGACGGCGGAGACGAGGAGCGCGCCGCCGTTGGCGAGCTGGGGGCCGGCGCCGAGCCGGAAGAGGGAGTACAGGGCGAGGTAGAAGAGGGTCGACAGGGCGCCGACGACGCAGAAGCCGACCAGTTGGCGGGCCAGCCCGCCGGGGACGCCCCCGATCGCGCGGTCGCGCGGATCGTCGCCGAAGGGCCGGGCGAGCCGGTCCAGCGGGAGCGAGCCGACGGCGAGCGCCCGCCCCACCCGCCATACGCCCTTCAGGTCGTCGGTGGCGGTCCGCACGAGGTGGACGGTGGATTCGGGGTCGTCGACCCAGTCGACGGGCACCTCGTGGATGCGCAGCCCGGCCCGTTCGGCCAGCACCAGCATCTCCGTGTCGAAGAACCACCCGGTGTCCTCGACCATCGGCAGCAGCCGCTGTGCGACGTCCCGCCGGATGGCCTTGAACCCGCACTGCGCGTCGCTGAACCGGGCGGCCAGCGACGACCGCAGGATGATGTTGTACGCCCGCGAGATGAACTCCCGCTTCGGCCCGCGCACCACGCGCGAACTGCGCGCCAGCCGGGAGCCGATCGCCAGGTCCGAGTGGCCGGAGATCAGCGGGGCGACGAGCGGGAGGAGCGCGTTGAGGTCGGTGGACAGGTCCACGTCCATGTACGCGAGGACCGGGGCCTCCGACTGCGACCACACCGTCCGCAGCGCCCGGCCCCGCCCCTTCTCCTCCAGCCGCCACGACCGCACCCCGGGCAGCGACCGCGCCAGCCGCTGCGCCACCTCGGGCGTCCGGTCCGTACTGGCGTTGTCCGCGACCGTGATCCGGAAGGCGTACGGGAAGGTCCGCGCCAGATGGTCGTGGAGCCGCAGCACACACGGTTCGAGGTCCTTCTCCTCGTTGTAGACGGGTACCACCACATCGAGCACGGGTGCACCCGCGGCACCACCCGCCCCGGCCAGGAGGTGGTCCCGGGCCGGCAAGGTGCTCCAAGGACTTTCGGTTCGCATGCCATCGACCGTCGCCAACGGCGCTGTCACGGGTGTGTGGCGTGGCTGTGGTGCGGCTGTGAGTGGTCCCGCGCCCGCCGAAGCATGTGTGACGAGCGCCACACGCACCGATGGCTCCCGGGGAGCAGCTTTCCGTGGCGCGGGGGCCGTCTGGGGGGTGGACAGGACGCAAGGGTCTGTCTGCTCCGGCCCCGAGGGGCCGGACGCCGGTGCTGTTCGACCCACAGGAGTTCATCGATGACATCCCTCGACTCGCGCCGCCGGAAGCGCGGTTGGCCGGCCGGTGCCGTGTGCGCGGCCGTCCTCGCGACGGGTGCGGGCGTGGCGGTCGCCTCGTCCGTGAGCGCGGCGCCGCTCGCGGCCACTCCCGCCGTCGTCTCCCACCCGGCGGCCGCCCCCACCGGTTCCGTGCGGGTGGTGACGCCGGGCGAGCGGATCTCCGTCGCCGGCCGCACGCTGTGGCTCACGCCGAAGGGCCTGAACGTCTCCGCGCCGTCCTCGGCCACGCCGAGCGGCCTGAACGTCGCGGAGGTGCTGCCCGGGAAGGTGGCCACGCTGAGCCAGGGCGACGCCTCCGGTGCTCTCTGGGCCGGGATCTACCGGGGTCCGGTGACGTCGACGACCAAGGTCGCCCTCACGTTCGGGACCCGCACGCTCCAGGCCAAGGTGGTCACGCCGGCCGGAAAGCCCGGCTGGGGTGCGTACTACGTCTTCGACGCGAAGGGCGCGGCGGGCGCGAAGCCGTCGATCAGCGTCCGCAGCCGGTGACCGTTGCCGCCGCCGCCCCGGGGGAGCGGCGGCGGCAGCCACCGCTCCTCTTCCCGCCGTCCGACTTCTTCCCCGCCGAGGTTCACCGTGACAGACACCGAGGGCACACCGCAGGCCGCCCGGACGCCGGACCTCGGCGCGGCCGGATGAGCCGGAGCCGCGCCCAGGACGACGAGTTCCAGCGCTTCATGACGGCCCGGTGGCCCAGCCTGCTGCGTACGGCGTACCTGCTGACGGGCAGCCACCACGATGCCGAGGACCTGGCGCAGAACGCGTTCGCGCGCGCGTACGTGAAGTGGGACCGGGTCCGGCACAGCGACGACATGGCCGCGTACGTACGGCAGATCATGGTCCACGCCCACGCCGACCGGTTCCGCCGGCGGGCGGTGCGCGAGTGGTTCACCGCCCGTCTGCCGGAGACCCCGGTGGCCGACCAGACCGCCCGTGTCGACAGCCGCGACGCGATCGTCGACGCGCTGGGCCGGCTGCCGGTCCGGCAGCGGTCCGCGGTGGTGCTCTGCTACTTCGAGGACATGAGCCATGCCCAGGTCGCCGCGGCCCTGGGCGTCCGGACCAGCACCGTCCGCAGCCAGATCACCCGGGCCCTGGCGAGACTCCGGGAGGACGGCGTGCTGACCTCCCTGGCCCGGCGCCCCGCGCCGCCCCCGCCCACGCTCCGCCGCCCCGTCCCGCACCCCGTCCCGCAGAAGGGAGCCGTCCGATGAACCACGACGACGACCTCGCCACCGCGCTCAAGCGGGCGGCCGCCGGCCTCCCCGTGGGCCCCGCCCCCGTGGACACGGCCGTCCACCTGGGCCGGGCCCTCCGCCGACGCCGCCGGGCCGCCCTCTCCACGGCCCTGGCCACCGCCGTACTCGTCCCCGCGACCGCCCTGGCCGCCCTCTCCCTCAACCCGTCCGGCTCCGGCACCCCCATGCGCCCCGCCGCCTCCGCGCCGGTGTCCGCGGCCGTACGCGTGGTCGCTCCGGAGCAGAAGATCGCACCGGGCCGGGAACACACGATGTGGCTGACGGACCGTGGCCTGTTCCTGACGGCCCCGAGGTCCCCGGCCTCCCCCGCGAAGCCGACCCTGGCCGTCGCCGACGTCCCCGAGGGGGACATCGGCTGCGTCGCGCGCACGGACCCCACGGGCGCCCTCCACACCTGCGTCTACCGGGGCTCCGCCGAAGGCGCCACATTCACCGTGACCGTCGCCGGCCGAACCCTGGACACCCGGACCGTCACGCTGGCCGGCCGGCCCGGCTGGGCCGCCTTCTACGCCGAGAGCCCCCGGCCCGAACCCCAGAGCCCGCCCGACCTCGTCATCACCGCCCGCGCCGCCGACGGCACGGTCCTCGCGTCGCTGACCAAGGCGGCGGGGAGCTGAACCCGTACCCGTTGCCCGCCTGCCGGGCCATGATCACCGGAGCGTGTTCGAGGCCCGGTACCCAGCGTTCAGGACCCAGCCCTCAGTGCCCGCCACGCGGCTCGAAGCAGCCCGATTCAATGAATCGCCCGTTGACGCTGACCTGGTAGTTCGTCGACTGCACGAAGGCGGTCACACAGGCGTCACGACCGACGTAGAGGGCGACGCCGGCACCAGGGTTGCTGCTGGACCCGTTGGCCCGCACGTCCAGCCTTCCAGGCCCCTCGCCGCTGCCCGCTTCTCCGCTGCCTGCCTCTCCGCTGTCCGCTTCTCCACCGTCCGGTCTCTTCTCGCGGTATCCGAGCTTCAGGAGTTCCACGCGGACGCTCTCGGCATCCCACTTCCCGGCCTTCCAGAGCCGCTTGAGAACGGGCTCGATACGGGCGGCCTCCGCGTGGGCGGCCTTCTCGGAGGCGGGGGTCATCTCCTTGGGGATCTTGAAGCCGTTGTTCTCCCGGTAGTGCGGGGCTCCGCCGTGTGCGTCGGGCTCCACGTTCCCCCGCGCGGGGCCGGAGGGTGCGGGAGACAGGCCGCCGCGGCTCGGACCGGCGTCGGACACCGACGTCCCCCCGGCGTGCTGCTGACCGCACGCGGTCAGCAGCAGGGCGGCGCCCAGGAAGAGGCCGGTGGCAACGCTGCGGAGTCTGGATATGCGCATGGAAGGAGCCTGCCCCAATGTCCGTGCGAACGGCACCCGCTCTCCGCAACGCGGAGCGGAACAGACCCCGTGGACAGCGGACCGGAATCCCCCGCGAGCGCCTACGCGGACGCCCACCCCGCCGTATTCGCGTGGGACTCGTAGCTGTAGCGGGTGCCCCGGTCCCATTCCTCGCCCGTGAGGACCCGGTACGCCTCGTCCGGCACGTAGAGCAGGGCCTCCGCCCAGACGAACTCCTCGGCATACGGGCCGAACCGCTCCGGATCCCCGAGCACGCGCTCGAACTCCTCCTGGCCGGCCGCCACGACCGCCGCCCTGGTGTAGAGGAACTGGTCGTCCGACAGCCCCTCACCGAACTCCCTCCGGTCCAGCCTGTACAGGGCCCAGGAGAGCTGCTCGGCAAAGCCGACGACATCGGCCACCGGCCCCTTCCCCAGGCGGGCCGTCAGCACGGCCGCGAGCTCGTCGCCGTCGGGGTCGGGGGCGGCGGGACGGCATGCCTCGATGAGCTGCCAGAAGTCGCGTTCGTTCATACGGGAAGCATGGCGGACGGGTCTGACAAACCGGGGCGCCGTACTGTCAGAGATAGAGCTGCCGTCCGCAGTCCCCGCAGTACGTCATGCCGCCACGCGCCTCGGTACGGCGGTGCTCGCACAACCCCGTCGCCACCATGCCGCTGTGGCCCTTGCTCGCCACCAACCCCTCCGGGGGCCGCATCACCGCATAGTCGCCGAAGTTCCTGCGGAACCGCCTGTGGCCCGTCTCCTGCGCGTGCCGGCGCTGCCACTCCTCCACAGGCTGGGGACAGTTGTACGTGGCCGAGTCCGCCCCGCACTCCGCCTCGGCGCCGGACACGCACCGCGCCGCGTACTCCGGCTCGGCCAGCGGGTCCTGCTCGACCGTGAACGGCACGTACCGGAAGGTGCGGCTGCTCACCGTGGCGCCTCCTGCCCCGAACGCACGGCGGCGGCGAGCGCACGGGCGGTCTCCACGTTGCAGCGGCCGAGGTCGACCAGTGGGACCGGAACGGAACCGGCGCAGGACGCGATGTCGAGCCCGAGGGAGGGAAGCTTCACGCCTGCGGCGGTGAGCGCGTCACGGAGTTCGTCGCGGACGCGCTCCGCGTTCCTGAGCGTGTTGTCTGCCGTCTGCGGTGTGCGTGCCGTATCCATGCCAGCTCCGAACCTTGATGTTCCACGAGTACTTGTGTCCCGGTGTCACCACCATGTCCAAATGAACGACTCAGGTACACGGAACGTGCGTAACCAAATACCCTTAGTGGACAGACTCGTGAGAGGCGGCCATGGCCATGGAGTTGGAGCCGGAAGGGGATGCCATGCCAGCTTCACCTGCGGGAATGCTGGCAGCCCGTGCGGCTCGCGCACGGGCCAGGCAGGGCCTCTCCTTGCGCGCACTCGCTGAGAAGCTCGGCTATCCGCACACGTACTTGAGCCGGGTCGAACGTGGGGAGCAGCTCCCGTCCGAGGCCCTGGCCAAGGTGCTCGATGACTTCTACGGAACGGACGGATTATTCACCGACCTACTCCTAGTTGCCGTTGCGGCTGAAGTCCCCGTGTGGGGGCGCAAGGTGCTTGAGGAGGAGAAGCGAGCAGCGCGTATCCAGACCTTCAACAGCAGTGTCATCCCCGGGTTGTTGCAGGTCGAGTCCTACACGTCCGCTCTCTTCACCGAGTCCATGCCCGGCAAGGACTCGGAACAGGTTGCCCTTCAAGTGGCGACGCGATCGCACCGTCGAGCTGTGCTGGATTCCGCCACACCCCCGATGTACTGGGCCATCATGGACGAAGCTGCTCTGCGTCGGCCGGTGGGCGGTCCCTCGGTCATGGCCGAGCAGGTCAGACACGTCCTTGAGGTGATCGAGAGCAACAGCGCGGTCAGGGTCCAGGTACTGCCCTTCTCCTGCGGGGTGCATCCTTTGATGGGCGGTAGCTTGAGCCTGCTCACCCTTCGGGACGGCGTGACCTTCGCCTACGTCGAGTCGTTCGCGTCCGGCACGTCTGTGGATGCCCCCGCCGATGTGCTGGAGTTGACGACGCTCCTGGACATTGCCCGGTCGAAGGCGCTCGACAGCCGGGACAGCTTGTCCATGCTGCACAAGTACCTGAAAGAGTATGAAGATGACGTTGACTCCTGAGGGGAACACGCAGCCCCCAGTCTGGGTGAAGAGCAGTTACAGCAATGGACAGGGAGGCGAGTGCATCGAGTGGGCGCCGGCACACGCCGCAGCCACCGGTGAGTTCCTGGTACGGGACAGCAAGACCCCCGATGCGCCGTTCCTACTCCTCTCCCGGCAGGGGTTCGCAGGGCTCGTGGAGTACGCCAAGTACCGCGGGTGACACACACCCCGATCCACCCAAGTGACCGGCCCCCGCCACACGGCGGGGGCCGTCCGTCTTCCTGTGGCGGCTGGCTGCTCCACCGATACCCACCAACAAGCAAGGAGAGCCAACGAAATGATCGAACGAGTCCGTGCCGTCCTCGTCACCCCCGACCGGACGATGCTGGTCATCCGCCGCACCAGGCCCGGCATCCCCGTGTACTGGGTCCTGCCCGGCGGGGGCGTCGAACCCAGCGACGAGTCACGCGAGGCCGCCCTCCACCGGGAGATCCATGAGGAGATCGCGGGGAAGGCCGACATCATCCGTCTGCTGCACACGATGGAGTCCGACGACGAGCGTCAGCTCTTCTACCTCGCCCGCATTGCGACGTGGTCCTTCGATGACCGCACCGGCCCCGAGTTCAGCGCCGAAGGCCGTGGTGAGTACGCGCTGGAGGAGGTTCCGCTGACCATGGGCGGGCTGGACGGCATCGACCTCAAGCCCGAGGAGATCGCGCATGTCCTACGGGGAGCGGTCAGGGCCGGAAACCTGGGAGCCGCGGTATCACCCTGAGCCGCCGCCGCTCGGCCTGCGCAGGTCCGGGGTGTGCCGGCCGGTCCGGTGCTCCCGTCATGCGGTGGTACGGGCGAGCACACCCGTATGACCGACCGCGCCCCTGTCTTCGCCCTCCGCAGGCAGATGCACCGCGAACACCGTCTCCCCCGGCACCGACCGCACCTCCGCCACACCGCCGTGGGCCGTGGTGACGGCCTGGACGATGGCGAGGCCGAGGCCGGTGGAGCCGGCGTGGCGGGAGCGGGAGGCGTCGCCTCGGGCGAAGCGTTCGAAGACGTGGGGGAGGAGGGCGGGCGGGATGCCGGGGCCGTCGTCCTGGATCTCCAGGGTGACCCAGGGGTGGCCGGGTTCCGCGCGGAGGCGGGCGGTGACGGTGGTGCCGGGCGGGGTGTGGGTGCGGGCGTTGGCCAGGAGGTTGACGAGGACCTGTTGGATGCGGGGCGGGTCGGCGAGGACGGTGGCGGGGGCCTCGGGGAGTTCGAGGCGCCAGTGGTGGCCGGGGTCCGGACCGTGGTCGAGGGCCGGAGCCCGACCGTCCGCCGGAGCCCGACCGTCCGCCGGAACCCCGCCACGTTCCGCCACGCGGGCGTCGCTCACGGCGTCGACGAGGAGCGGGGCGAGGTCGGTGCTCTCGTAGGAGAGGGGGCGGCCCGCGTCGAGGCGGGCGAGGAGGAGAAGGTCTTCGACCATGCCGGACATGCGCTGGGCCTCGGACTCGATGCGGCCGAGGGCGTGGCGGGTGTCGGGGCCGGGCTTCTCGCGGCCGCGGCGGGTGAGTTCGGCGTAGCCGCGGATGGAGGCGAGGGGGGTGCGCAGCTCGTGGCTGGCGTCGGCGACGAACTGGCGGACGCGCATCTCGCTCTTCTGGCGCGCGTCGAGGGCCGAACCGACGTGGCCCAGCATCCGGTTGAGAGCGGCGCCGACCTGGCCGACCTCGGTTCGGGGGTCGGCCTCGGCCTGGGGGACGCGTTCGAGGGGGGCGACCTCGCCGCTGTGCAGGGGGAGTTCGGAGACGCGGGTCGCGGTGGCGGCGACGCGGCGCAGCGGGCGCAGGGCGACGCCGACGATGGCGGCGCCCGCGAGGCCGGCGGCGATCAGGCCGGCGGCGGTGACGCAGACCTCGACGAGGATGAGGGTGGTGATGGCGCCGTCCACCTCGGTGGTCGGGATGCCGACGAGGACGGTCGTGCCGTTGCCCCAGGGGGCGGCCGTCTGCACCCGGTAGCCGCCCAGGCCGGGCAGGTCGACGTCGTGCGCCTTGCCGTCGGCGGGGACACCGGCCGACTCCAGCGCCTCCGTCTGGGCGGCCGTCAGCGGTTCGGTGTTCTTGGAGGCGTCGAAACCGCCGTCCTTGGCGACCTGCGAGGAGGTGACCTCGCCGTTCACGGTGAGCGCGCCGAAGGTCTTGAGGGGCTGGCCGCCCATCCCGATGAACCCCAGCGGGTCCGGGTTCTTGTCCTTCGGCCCGCCGGGGACGGGTCCGCCCGGCATCCGGTCGGCCCGTACGGCGATGTCCCGCAGCTGGCCGTCCAGCTTCCCGTACATGTACGTGTGGAACGCGATCGCGGTGACCGTGCCGATCACCGCCGCGACGACCGCGATCAGCGACACGGCGGAGACGACCAGCCGGGTCCGCAGCGTCCACGGGCCCCTGCCCAGCCGTTTCACGCCGTTACTCCCCGGGTTTGATGAGGTAGCCGGCGCCGCGCCGGGTGTGGATCATCGGGGAGCGGCCGGCGTCGATCTTCTTGCGCAGGTACGAGATGTACAGCTCGACCACGTTGGCCTGGCCGCCGAAGTCGTAGTTCCACACCCGGTCCAGGATCTGCGCCTTGCTGAGCACCCGGCGCGGGTTGCGCATGAGGAAGCGCAGCAGTTCGAACTCGGTGGCCGTCAGATGGATGTTCGCCCCGCCCCGGCTCACCTCGTGGCTGTCCTCGTCGAGCATCAGGTCCCCGACGACGAGCGTCGACTCACTGCGCACCGCGGCCGTTCCCGAGCGCCGGATCAGGCCGCGCAGCCGTGCCACGACCTCCTCCAGGCTGAACGGCTTGGTGACGTAGTCGTCGCCCCCGGCGGTGAGCCCGGCGATGCGGTCCTCCACGGAGTCCCGCGCGGTCAGGAACAGCACCGGGACGTCGGCCAGCTCGCGGCGCAGCCGCCCCAGGACGGCCAGGCCGTCCATGTCGGGCAGCATGACGTCCAGGATCACCGCGTCCGGCCGGAACTCCCGGGCCGTCCGCACCGCCCCGGCGCCGTCCCCCGCGCTGCGCACCTCCCATCCCTCGTAGCGCAGCGCCATCGACAGCAGCTCCGCCAGCGGGGCCTCGTCGTCCACGACCAGGACCCGGACGGGGGTCCGGTCCGGCCTGAGCAGTTCGGTACGCCCCTGGGGCGAGGTCGTCGTCGTCATGTCCGCAACCCTGTGAGACGCCCCTGAGAGAGTTCTTTTCCGTTTCTGTGAATTGCCTGAGAAAGCGGGCGCGGGGCCGCGCGCCCCGCCCTCACACCCCGAACAGCGCCGCCGCGTTGTCGTGGCAGACCGCGCGCAGCCAGGCGTCGCCCAGGCCGAGGCGTTCCAGGGCGTGGAGCTGGTGGGCGTACGGATACGGAATGTTCGGGAAGTCCGTGCCGAGGAGGATGCGGTCGCCCAGATCCGCGAGGCGGCCGTGCTCGGTCCCGGGGAACGGGGTGAAGGCCTCCGTGAAGTCGGTGAAGGCCATCGTGGTGTCGAGGCGGACCTCGGGATAGGTCTCGGCGAGGGTGAGGAACTCCCCGTACTCGGGCATGCCCATGTGCGCCACGACCAGCGGCAGCCGGGGGTGGCGGGCCAGCACACGGGCGACGGGGTCCGGACCGGTGTGCTTGCCGGGGGCGGGGCCCGAGCCGCAGTGCGTCACGACCGGGATGCCCGCCTCCGCGAGCAGCCCCCAGACCGGGTCGAGCAGCGGATCGTTCGGGTCGTACGCGCCGACCTGGAGGTGCGCCTTGAAGACCCGGGCCCCGGCCTCCACGGCCTCCCGGACGTACCGCCCGGCCTCCGGTTCGGGGAAGAACGTCGCGGTGTGCAGGCAGTCCGGGGTGCGGGCCGCGAAGTCCGCCGCCCAGCCGTTCAGCCAGGCGGCCATGGACGGCTTGTGCGGGTAGAGCATCGAGGTGAAGCGGCGCACCCCGAACGCGCGCAGCAGGGCGAGGCGTTCGTCCTCCTCGTGCCGGTAGGTGATCGGCCACTCCATGCCGGTCAGCGGACCGGCCGCGTCGAAGTACGCCCAGACCTTGCGCAGCACCCGCTCCGGCATGAAGTGCGTGTGGACGTCGATGAGACCGGGCAGCCCGAGCCCCTGCCAGAACCGCACCACGTCGTCGTGCTCGTCACCCATGCCGCCCGCCCCTTCCTCGATCGTCCTCCGACGATCTCAGAACAGGCCGTCCTGCGCGGCGCCGCCCCCCACCGGGGCCGTCGGGACCGCCACCCCCGCGTCCGGGCCGGCCGCCGTCAGCGCCCAGCCGGTCATCAGGCGGGTGTCGACGATCACCACGCCGTCCGCCGTCGCCAGATGGAGATCCGGTCCGGCCGCGGCCACCAGCCGGCCGGCCACCGCTCCCCCGTCCACCAGGGCGGTGACCGCCCGCACCGGGCCGGTCGCGCCGCCGATGCGGAAGATCCCCGTGTGGTCGACCGGACCGAACGGCAGCCGCTCCAGCGCCTCCGGCCAGCCCGCCCCCTCCAGCGCCGCCGCCCGGTCGTAGTGCCCGGCCAGCTCCGCCGCGCGGGCCGGGGCACCGGGCAGCTCGCCGCGCAGGACTCGCTTGCGGGTGTACGGGACGCGGTCCGGCACACCGAGTGCGGCGCGCAGCACCTCCTCGGCGCGGCGGGCCGCCATCAGGGGGCCGCGGCCCAGCCAGGTGAAGACGACGGCGCCCTGCTCCCGCAGCCGGGCCGCGCCGCGCGCCTCCGCCGTGATGCCGGCCTTCACCACGCCGGGCCCGAACCACGCCAGATACACCCGGTACGTGCGCGGATCGTCCGGGATCGTGTCGGCGGCCACCGAGTGCGCCCGGTCGAGCCGCCCGCACTCGGGACAGCGGGCCCCGGTGCCGCGCCCGGGAACAGGGGCCGCGACCGGGCAGGGGTTGCCGCGCGCCCCGACGCAGGTGCGCGGGCCGGTGGCGCGGAAGCCGAGCCCCGCCCCGTACGCCAGGACGCTTTCCCGGGTGTCCGCGCCCCTGCGCCAGCCGAGGACGGGGCCCCCGTCGTCCTCCGGCCACCGCAGTCCGGTGCACCGCCATTCCATGTGCGCGCTCCCGTGCCGTGCCCGCCTGTGCCCTCCCAACGTACGGGCGGCCACTGACACACGGCGACCGTGCCCGGCGCCGCGGTCCTCGGAAGGGTGGACGGGCGGGAGGAGGGTCGTCCGGGGGACGCGTCAGTGGAGGCGTTCGGGCAGGGGGCCCGCGCTGGGGGTGCGCAGGGGGGTGCCGTCCGGGCCGACGACGTCGACCGCGCCCGCCGGATGGGCCGTGACCTCGCCGACCACGGCGGCGTACCCCCCGCGCGGGCGGGCGCGGAGCCCGGCGAGGACCCGTTCGGTGCGGTCCGCAGGCACGAACAGACAGAGACAGCCCGCGCAGGCCGCGTCCAGCGCGGCGAGCCCCCGGGTGGCCAGGGCCACGCGGGCCTCGTACCGGACGGGCAGCGCGGACTCGTCCACGCGCAGGGTCAGCCGCCGGGCGGACGCGGTCTGCCGCAGCGCCTCGGCGAGCCCGCCGGAGGTGACGGGGACGGCGTGGCGCAGGTCCGCGCGGAAGGTGCGCAGCAGTCCGCCGAGCGGGGCGCAGTCGCTCTCCACCTGGTGCTCGTAGCCGAGTCCGTCGCGCAGGGAGAGCAGATGGGCGGCGTGGTCGCCGAGCGGGGCGGTCACCACGATCCGGTCGCCGGGGCGGATCCGGTCCGGCCCGAGCGGCGGCCCGGAACGCTCCCCCCACGCGGTGGCCGTCACATAGACCCGGTCCGCCTCCCCCGCCCGGACGACCTGGGTGTCGACGGCGGTCACCGCGACCCCGGCCTCGGCGGCGGCCTCCCGGACCGATGCGGTGAGCCGGTGGACCAGGTCGAGGGGGAGCCCGGCCTCCAGCACGATGCCGAGGGCCAGATGGCGGGGGTCGGCGCCGGTGGCGGCCAGGTCGTTGACGGCTCCGCACACCGCGAGGCGCCCGATGTCCCCGTTGCCGAAGAACGGCGGATCGACGACGTAGGTCCCGGCCCGGACGACTAAGGAGGGCTCCCGGGGCGTGAGGGCCGTCGCGATCAGTTCACGCACCTCAGGGCCGAACCCGACCTGGGCCGTGTCCCAGTCCCGCGTGTACGTCACTCCAGCCACCCCCCGATGCCCGCACGTCCGGATCGTGCTCATCATCCAGCGGGGTCGCGGCCCCGGATACCCGTGTCCGTGTCCGGGCCACCGATCAGGGGTCGGTAGGGGCGGTCGTACGCCCGGAGCAGCAGCGCGGCCCCGACGGCGGCCAGCGCGGGCAGCGCGCCGAAGCCCGCCAGGATGCCGGCGCGGGCGGTCGCCGACTGCGCGGCGGCGTCGCCGGTGCCGGAGGAGACATAGCCGGTGAGCTGGAGGACCAGTCCGTAGAGGAAGGGTCCCGCCGCCACGCCCAGGCCCTCGACGGTCGTGAACACCCCGGACAGGACGCCGCCTTCGCGGCGCCCGGTGCGGCCCGTCTCGCGGGCGATGCAGTCCGGCAGCATCGCGTACAGGAAGAGCAGCTGGCCCGCGTGGCCGGTGCCGGCCAGGGCCATCGTCACCAGGACCGCGCCCTCGGGCAGGACCGGCGAGGCCAGGAAGAGCAGGCAGCCGGCCGTGAACAGCGCGGTGGCCAGGGTGTATCCGCGCGGGCCGCGCAGCCGGGACCACAGCGGCACGGTCAGCAGGTTCGGTGCGACGAACGCCGCCACGAGGGCCCCGACCCCCGAGGAGTCGTGCAGCACGTGGTCGGCGAAGTAGGGGGCGCCCGCCAGCAGCACCCCGGTGGCGACCGACTGGAGCACCAGACAGCGCAGCAGCGCCATGAACGGCGGGTCGGCCCGCGCCGCCTCGAACTGCGCCCGCAGGGACGGCTGGGCGGCGGCCTCCGGCGTACGGAGCGTGCCGGACGCACCGCCCGGCGTCCCGGCCTCCGGCGTCCCGGCTCCCGGCGTCCCGGCTTCCGTCGTTCCCGATCCTGCCGTCCCGGCCCCCGTCGTTCCCGATCCCGTCGTTCCCGATCCTGCCGTCCCGGCCCCCGTCGTTCCCGATCCCGTCGATCCCGATCCTGCCGTCCCCGCTCCCGCCCCCGTCGTCCCCGCGAACACCCACAGCGCGCCCAGCGCCACCACCGCCGCGCCGAACAGGCCCGCCCAGCGGTGGCCGGGCAGTCCGCCGCCGCCCGCGTCGACCAGGGCGGGGGCGACCGCCCCGGTGACCAGGGCGGCGATCCCGATGACGGCGACCCGGCCCGCCACCAGCCGCATCCGGTCCGCCTCGTCGTCGGCGAGTTCGGCGGGCATCGCCACGTACGGCACCTGGAAGAACGCGAACGCGGTCGCCGTCAGCAGATAACCGGCGGCCGCGCACCAGGCACCGGCGGAGCCGGGCGCCGGGCCCGCGAAGGTCAGCGCGAAACCGAGCGCCGTGAGGAGCCCGCCCCACAGGACGTACGGGCGGCGCGCGCCCCAGCGGCTCCGGGTCCGGTCGCTGGCCCGGCCCACGAAGGGGTTGAGGACCGCGTCCCACGCCTTGGGCAGGAACACGACGGTGCCCGCCAGCGCCGCGCCGACGCCGAGCGTGTCGGTGAGGTACGGGAGCAGCAGCAGACCCGGGAGCGTGGTGAACGTGCCGGAGACGAGCGAGCCGGACGCGTAGCCGAACCGGGTCCGGCGGGTGAGCGCGCCGGCGCGTGCGGGGGTCCCGGCGCGCGGCGGAAGGGGCGCGGCCGGCCGGCCGCCTGCGGTTCCGGTGACGGTCATCGGGTGCCTCCCTGCGGAAAGCCCCGCCGAGGACGCGGGGGATGTGTCCCTCGGCGGGGCTGTCGGGAACAGCTTCGGTGACCCACCATGGACGCGGCTTAAGGGCCTGTACGGAGCACCGGGCCCCGCGGGGGGCCCACGGCGCGCGGCCCCGGCCCGGGACGCCGCGCCCATGGTCCGTCAGGTCCGGCGGCCGGGGAGCCGCGCTGCGCCGACACCTTCCTGCCATGCACCTTGTGGCCAGCGGCGGCGGGTGGCTGGCGCTCCGGCTCCCGCCCCACCATGAGCCTGGAGAAGGGGAGGGACATGACCGTCGACAACCGTACGAGCTCGGCTCCCGCCATCCACGGACGCGCGACCGCGGCCCCGGGGCCCGGGAGCGGTGCCCAGCACCTGATCCACCGCCCGGCCGCGCGGTCGTACCACGGCCTGGACGCGCCGAGCCCCGGTCCCGAGCACTTCACGCTCGTCGGCGAGACGCCCGTCGCCCACCCGCTCCTCAACGACGGCCCCGGCCGGTTCCACGACCTCCAGATCGCCACCGGCAGCGTCCGGGAGGTCGGCGAACTCGTCGGCCACCGCTACTTCGGCGTGCCCGACGACCGCCCCGGCCTCTTCTACCGCTTCGACCTCGACCTCACCGACCTCTCCGCCTGGCGCACCCGCCCCGGCGCGGACCGGGGCGCCGTCATGGAGACGCAGATCAGGGCCCGGCCCGCCAACGTGATCGCCGAGGTGCCGCGCGGGCTCGACTTCCATCTCGACGTGGTGATCGACGGGCGGCCGTGCGCCACCGGTTCGGCCGGGATGGTCTTCCTGATGCCGAAGCTGTACCGCAAGCACGTGGCGCACGCCCGGCGGGCGATGCGCGCGGTGCCGGAGCTGGGCGACGCCCCGGACGCGCCGCCGCGCCCGGCCGGCCGGGCCGAGGTGGGCCGGTCCCGCGAGGACAACGTGGTGATCAGCGAACCGGTCGACGCGGCCCGCGGCCGGATCAGCACCTGGGTGCTGTCCGAGCGGATCGGGCCCGTCTTCGACGACACCGACCCCCGGCAGGCGGGTCAGTTCTCCGGGCTGCATCTGCTGGAGGCGCTGCGCCAGAGTTCCCTGCTGACGGCGGGACGCGCCCACGGTCTGGAGGCGGAGCGCTCCACGCTGGCCGCCTGCCAGGTGCACTTCCGTGGCCAGGCCGAACGCGAACTGCCGCTGCGCTGCGTGGCGGTGGCCGGCCCGCTCGGCCGGGACGCCGAGGGCCGGCCCAGCGTGCCGGTCACCCTGACCCTGACCCAGCAGCGCTGGGCGGTCGCCGAGGCCCGCACCTGTGTCGTCCAGGACCTCTGAGGCGGTGGACACCATGCGCTTCGGCATCCTGGGCCCACTGGAGGCCGGCCCGTGCGCTCCCCGCGCCGCCAAACTGCGGGTGGTCCTCGGCACGCTCCTGGTCCGCGCGAACGAGGTCGTGTCCGTGGACGGCCTCATCGACGAACTGTGGCCCGACGCCCCGCCGCGCACCGCCCCGACGACCCTCCAGGTGTACGTCTCCCATCTGCGCAAGGCGCTCGGTGCCGCCGACCCGGACCACGGGCGGGAGCTGCTGGTGACCCGCCGCCCCGGCTACCTGGTGCGGCTCGCC
The DNA here is from genome assembly GCF_055559335.1 of Streptomyces sp. NPDC024555. NCBI lineage: Bacteria > Bacillati > Actinomycetota > Actinomycetes > Kitasatosporales > Streptomycetaceae > Streptomyces > Streptomyces sp. NPDC024555. Next base: position 519,519 of record NZ_JBVHKV010000001.1, on the reverse strand, counting down.
CCCGGCGAACTCGACAGCACCGCCTTCCTCGACCTGTCCCGGCGCGGCCGTCTCGCCCTGCACGAAGGGGACTTCGCCGCCGCGGCCGACCTCCAGCGGCGGGCCCTCGCCCTGTGGCGCGGCCCGGTGCTCTCGGACATTCCGCACGGTCCGCTGCTGGACGCCGCCGCCGTCCGCCTCGACGAGGCGCGCACCACCGCGCTCGACGAACGGGTGCGGGCCGAACTCCGTCTCGGCATGCACCGCGAACTCATTCCGGAACTGCACGAACTGGCCGCCGCGTATCCGCTGCGCGAGGAGTTCCACGCGCATCTGATGGTGGCGCTGTACCGGTGCGGGCGGCAGGCCGAGGCCCTCTACACCTTCACCCAGCTGCGGCGGACCCTCGTCGAGGAGCTGGGCATAGAGCCGGGTCCGCGCTCCCGCCGGCTGCAACGGCTGATCCTGGAGGGCGATCCGGAGCTGGCCCGGCCCGAACCGGCGCCCGCCCGCGGCCGCGCGCCGGACGGGGACCGTGAGCTGCCCGCCGCCGATCCGGCGTTCCTCGGCCGCGCCGACGAACTCGTCGCCGTGGAACGCCTGCTGCGCGCCTCGGCCGGGGCGGGCGGCGGCGTGGTCGCGGTGACCGGGATGCCGGGCGCCGGGAAGACGGCCCTGGCGGTCGAGGCCGCGCACCGGGCCGCCGACGCCTTCCCCGGCGGACTGCGCCTGTACGTCCCGGAGGGCGGCGGACGCCCGCCGCGCCCCGCCCCGGCCGGGGGCGGCCGGGCGCTGCTGCTGGTGGACGGGGTGACCTCCCCGGCCCAGGTACGGCCCCTGCTGGCGCTCGGCCACACCCTGCTGCTCACCGCCCGCCGGGTCCCCGCCGGGCTGCCCGGACTGCGCACGGTGCTCCTCGGCCCGTGGCGCCCGGAGGAGGCCTGGCAGCTGGCCCGGCTGTTCGACGCGAACGGCGGCCGGGTGACCCCCGAGGACGCGCGGGACGTCGGCGTGCTCTGCGGACTGCTGCCGCGCGCCGTACGGGCCGCCGCCGCCCAGCTCGCGGCCCGGCCGCACTGGACGTCCGCCACCCTGCTGTCCCGGCTGCGCGCCGAGGACGGCCGGCTCGACGCGCTGTGCACCGGCGACATCGACGTACGGGCCGGGCTCCTCGCCGCGTACGAGGGCTGCGCGGCCGAGCGGCGCCGGGAGTTCCGGCTGCTGTCGCTGCTGCCGCCCGGCCCCTTCGACTCCGTACGGGCCGCCGCCGCCCTCGGGCTCACCCCCCGGCGGGCGCTCGCCTCCCTCGAAGCACTGGCCGACGAACGGCTCGTCGCCGTCGACCGGGACGCCTGGCACCTCCCGGAGCTGCTGCGGCTGCTCGCCGCCGAACGGCTGGCCGAGGAGGAGGACCCCGGCACGGTCGCACAGGCCGTCCGGCGGGTCTGTCTCGCGTACGCGGACGGCACGGCGGACCCCCGGCGCGGCGGCACCCCCGACGCGGCCGGGCTCGTCCGGCTGGTCCGCACCGCCCACGCGGCCGGACTCTGGGCCCCGGCCGTCCGGCTCACGGACCGGCTGGCCGAGGGCGTCCCGCCCGACGCGGCGGACGAGGAGGACTGCTACGCCCTGGCCCTGGACGCGGCACGGCGCCGCGCCGACCGGCCGGCCGAGGCCCGGATGCTGCGGCTCTCCGCCGAACTCGACGCCCGCTACCGGCGTTCGGACCGGGCCCGTGAACGGTTCGGCCACGCCCTGGAGCGGGCCCGGTCCGCCGGTGACCGCGAGGAGACCGGGCGGGCCCTGGTCGGTCTGGCCGAACTCCTGCTGGACGCCGGCGCGGCCGACGAGGCCGCCGCGCTGCTCGACTCCGCCCTCGCCGCGCTCGAACCGACGCGGTCCGGCCGTCCGCGCGGCCGCTACGAGGCGTCCAGGGCACGCGCCCTGGTGGCCCTCGCCCAGCACGAACCGGCCACCGCCCGGAGCCTCTTCGAGGAGTGCCTGGCCCTCGCGGACACCCTCGACGACCCCCGGCTGCGGCTCTACGCACGACGCTCGCTGCGCACCCTCGACCACCCGGACCCGGCCACCGCGTCCTGCTCCGGCGCGGTCGAGATACGCCCCGGGCTCTGGCGCATCCCGCACGGCGGCCCGGCCCCCGTGCCGTCCCTGGTGTGAGGCGGGCCGGGACAGCTCTCAGCGTAAGGAGAACCATGTCGGTGGCGCTCGGTCCGCACACGGACCTGATCGGCAGGGAACGGGAGGCCGCCGCGCTGCGCGAACGGCTGCTCACCCCCTCGGTGCGGCTGGTGACGCTCACCGGGCGGGCCGGGGTGGGCAAGACCCGGCTGGCCCGCGCGGCGGTGGACGCCCTCACCGGGTCCTTCGCCCGCGTGGTGACGCTCGACGCGGCGGCCCCGGACGACGCCGGCCCCGGCGGGCTGACCGCGCTGGTGCGCGCCCGGACGGAGGCCCGGGGCGCGGAGAGCCGGGTCCCGCAGGTCCGGGACGCGCAAGACCTGGGCGGGGAAGGCCGTGGCCCGGAAACCCCGGGCTCGGAAGCCCCGGGCTCGGAGGCCCCGGGCGTGGAAGGCCGGGTCCTGCTGCTGCTCGACGGCTGCGACCACGAGGCCCGGGGCCCGGCCGCCGAGGCCGTCGTCGCGCTGGCCGGTGATCCGGGCGTGGTGGTGCTGGCCACGGCCGTCGAACCGCTCGGTGTCTACGGGGAGCAGCTGCTGCCCCTGGACGCGCTGGCCGTTCCGTCCGACACCGACGCGGACGCGGAGGACCTGCACGAGGTGCCCGCCGTGGCGCTGTTCGTGCGCCGGGCCCGGGACGCCGACCCGTCGTTCGCGCTGACGCTGGAGAACGGCGCGGCCGTCGCGGAGATCTGCGCGCTGCTCGGCGGGCTGCCGCTGGCCCTCGAACTCGCCGCCCTGCGGCTGCGGCTGCTGCCCGCGCACCTGCTTCCGGCCCGGCTGCGCGGCCGGACGACCGTGCTGTCCGGCGGGCCGGTCAACGCCCCCGCCCGGCACCGCTCGCTGGCCGCGCTCGCCGAATGGAGCTGCCGGGGCCTGGACCCGGCCGCCGAGGCGCTGCTGGGGCGGCTCTCGGCGTACGAACCGGGCTTCGGGACGTCCGCCGCCGGGCTGGAGGACGACGAGGGGCTCGAAGTCCTGCTGGACCGGGGGCTGCTGACGGCCGTCGGGGAGGAGGCGGGCGGACTGCGGCTCGCGGTCACCGAACCCGTGCGCTCGTACGCCCGCGCCCGCACCCCGGAGGCGGAGGGCGCCGACGCCCACGCCGAGCGCTACCGCCTGCTGGTCGCCGCCGCCCTGCCGGGGCTCTCCGGCACCGGCCAGGACCGGCTGCTGCGGGAGGCCGCCGCCGAGAGCGCCAATGTGCGGGCGGCGCTGCGGCGGCTGCACGAACGGGGCGACTGCGAGGCGGCGGCGGCCATGGTGCTCGGCTGCCGGCTGCCGTGGCTGGTGCAGGGGCGGCTGCGCGAGGGCCTGGAGTGGTGCGACACCGTCGCCGAGGGGCGCGGACAGCAGCTCACCGAGGCGCTGCGGGCCCGGCTCGCCGACCTCTCCGGGGTCTTCGCCCTGGAACTGGGCGACCCGCAGGAGGCGGTGGCCCGCCACCGGCGGGCCCTGGCACTCGGCAAGAACGTCGGCGACCGCCGACAGAACGCCCTCGCCTCGCTGCACCTGGGCACCGCCCTGCTGCGCTCCGGGGACCCCGCCGCCGCACGCGGTGTGCTGGTCACCGCGCACAGCGCCCTGTCCACGATGGGGGTCACCGGCCCCACCGCCGAGGCGTCCGTCGCCCTGGCCGCCGCCCTGCACGCCGAGGGCGACCGGCGCCGCGCCCAGGGCACGCTGGAGCGGGCCGAGGAGACCTTCCGGAGGATCCGCGACGGCCGGGGGCTCGCCGCCGCGCTGCGCGCCGCGGCCGCGCTGGCCCTGGAGGGCGACGAGCCGGACCCGGCCGAACGCGCGCTGCGGGAGGCGCTGCGGCTCTACGAGGCCATCGGCGAACGCACCGAACTCCCCGGCCTTCTGGAGGAGTTCGCTCTGCTGCTGCTCCGTACGCAGCCCGAGCAGCGGCCCCGTGCGGTGCGGCTGCTCGCGGCGGCGGACGCGCTGCGCCAGCGGACCGGCGCACAGGTCCCGCAGGAGTGGCGGAGCCGGGCGGAGCGGGCCCGTACGGATCTGGGCGCCCGGCTGGACTGGCCGGACTTCGCCACCGCGTGGGCGGAGGGCGTACGGATGCCCGCGCCGACGGCGGTGGCCGAGGCGCTGTCCTCGCCCGTGCCGTCCCGGGCCCCGGTGGCCGGGGCGGCGGCCGAGGCGCAGTCGCTCACCCCGCGCCAGGCGCAGGTCGCGCTGCTGGTCGCCGAGGGGCTGACCAACCGGCACATCGCGGCCCGGCTGGACATCTCCGAATGGACCGTCGTCAACCATGTCCGCCAGGTGATGCGGCGGCTCGGCTGCACCTCACGGGTCCAGGTGGCCGGGGCGGTGGGACGATGGGGCTGACCCGGGGCACGGGGACGGCGGAGCGCCGTCTGAAGGAGCTGGCCGCGCCCGAGGAGACCGTCCGGCGGTTCCGGGCGGCCGGCTGGTGGCGGGAGACCACCTTCCTCGACGATCTGCACCGCACGGCCGCCGCCGCCCCGCAGCGGCCCGCGATCGTCGCCGAGCGGGTGCTGAGCCCGGCCGGGCGGGGCCGGATCACCGTGACGTACGCCCAACTGGCCCTCCATGTCGAACGGTTCGCCGCCGCTCTGACCTCGCTCGGGGTGGCGCCGGGCGATCCGGTCGCCTTCCAGCTGCCCAACCGCTGGGAGACGGCCGCGCTCACCCTGGCGTGCTGGCGGGCCGGGGCGGTCGCCGTGCCCGTCCTGCCGACCGTGCGCGCGCACGGCCTGCGCAGGATCCTGGACGGCACCCGCGCCCGGGTCTGTGTGGTCCCGGACGTCTGGGAGGGCTTCCCGCACGCCGAGGCGCTGGCGGACCTCGCCCCGGGGCTGCCGTGGCTGCGCCACCGGGTGGTGCTCGGGGACGCGGCGCCCACCGGGGCCGTGGACTTCGCGGCGTACTTCGCCCGCACCGCCCACGAACGGTCGCCCGCCTGGCGCGGCGGTCGCGTCCGCCCGGTCGGGGCGGACCGGCCCGCCCTGCTGATCAGCGTGATGGGGCTGCGCGACGCGTACACCTCGGTGCTGCACACCCCCGACACCCTCTACGCCAACGTCGCCGCCCAGAACCATCCGCGCGGCCCGGGACGGCGGTCCGGGGAGGTCTTCCTCAGCACCCTGCCGCTGACCTCGCTGGCCTCCCTGATCTACACCGTCTGCTGGCCGCTGGCCGTCGGCGGGACGGGGGTGTGGCAGGACGTCTGGGACCCCGCCCGCTGCCTCGACCTGATGGCCGACGCCGGGGTCGGCCAGGTCTACGCCGAACCCGCCTACTTCGCCGAACTGCTCACCACCCGGCGCCGGCACCCCCGGACGACGGACCGGCTGCGGCTGGTGCTCTCCGGCGGCCGGACCAGCACCCCGCGCCCGCTCGCCGACGAACTGCGGGAGGCCTTCGGCGTCCCGGTGCTCTCCGCCTGGGGGGCGCCCGAACTGGGCATGGGCGCCCTGGCCGGGGCCGACGGACCGGCCCGGCCGCTCAGCGGGCTGGAGATGGCGGCCGGACCGGGCACCGGTCCCGCGCCGCTGCGGGTGCGCGGCCCCTCCGTGGCCCTGGCGACCTGGCTGCACGGGGCGGCCGCCCCCGTCTCCACCTGGGAGGACGGCGACGGCTGGCTGGACACCGGGGACCTCGCCACGACCGACCCGGGCGGCGGGGTCCGGGTCCTGGCGCGGGCCGGGACCCGGACCGGGGCGATCTTCATGGTGCCGGTCGCCGAGGTGGAGGAGGGGCTGCTGGCCCACCCCCGGGTCGGCGAGGCCGCGGTGGTCGCCTACACCGACCCGGAGCACGGCGAACTGCCCTGCGCGGTGGTCGTCCCGACCGCCTGGGACCGGCCGCCCGGCCCCGCCGAACTGCGCGAGCACCTCACCGCGCGGGGGGTCGCCGAGGCGTTCCTGCCGACCCGGCTGGAGATCGTCGGCGCGCTCCCCCGCGACGAGCACGGCCGGCTCCGCCGGGACGCGCTGCGCACCTGGCTGCTCCGCTCCCGGCCGGGCAGCCCCCGCCGGTCCCCCGGCTGACCGGGGCTCATGCGCAGCCGGCGACCCGGCGGGCGAAGGCCCGGAGTTCGTCGCGCCAGTGCGGGGCGACCGGGGCCCCGGCCACCGCCGCGTCGGCGCGCACCAGGAGTTCCGCGACGGTGTCCTCGGCCCGCTCGCGGGCCGAGGCGTCGAAGAAGATGTCCCGGAGGAACTGGGCGTCCCCGTCGAAGCCCGGCCCGCCGCGCAGGAAGCCCCGGATCCGCCAGGCCCCGTGCAGCGCGCGGGCGTACTCCTCGTACGGCTCGCGCAGTTCGTCCCGGTCCGCGAGCGCCGCGCCGATCAGCAGCGCGTGGCGCAGCCCGTACCAGCCGGCGCCGCAGCCCGCCCCGCAGTCCTCCAGGCACTGGCCGGGCCAGGCGTCGTCCAGGTACTCGGTCGCCGCCGCGGCCTCGGCGTGCGCGCCCAGGGCCCGTTCGACGCGCAGGTTCTCCCACAGCTCCCGGGCCCGGGGCGGGAGTCCGGCCGCGAAGCGGTCCCCGTACGCCGCCGCGAGGTCCCCGGCGAGGACGGCGGTGCCCTCGCCGAAACGGCGGGACTCGCCCCGCCAGCCGTTGCGTTCGTGCTCGGCGGCGTGGCTGATGTGGAGGGTGGGGATGCCCCGGCGCAGGGTGGCGTTCTGCCGGACGTCCTCGCGGATCATCAGACAGGTGTCGAGGAGTTCCAGCGCGGCGCAGGCGTCCACCACGTCCTCGCCGTCCGGGTCGCCGCCGGCCGCCAGATAGCCGGTGAGGCAGATGACCGGATGGGCGCGTTCGGCACCGGCCTGCACGAGTTCGGCGACGCCCGCCACCAGCACCACACTGCGCGGATCGGCCGTGCGGCGGATCCGGGACTCGTCGGCGAGGAGCCGGGCGAGCCGTTCCTCGACCCGGTCGAGCACGGTGTCGCGCAGCTGTCCGGTGCTCGCGGTGCGGCCCGGCCGGTCGTGCCTGGGTGCGGTGGTCATGGGTGCCCTCCCTGGTGGGCTGCGTCCTCATGACCGACCCTCCGGGACCCCCGGTCCGCCGGGCCACCCCGGACCGCCGCCGGGCGGACGGCCGGCGGCGGACGGGGCGGCGGAGCACCAGGTGCCTGCCATACGGGGCGGGTGCCCGCGGGGGCTTGCCATCACCTTGCTACGCGACGGCCCCGCACGGCGCGGCACGGTCAGATGAACTCCGCGACCCCGAGGTGGAAGTCGACGGGCAGCGCCTGCCGGCCCGGGATCTCCAGCTTGCGGTAGACCCGGGTGAGGTGCTGCTCCACCGTGCTCACCGTGATGTACAGCTTCTGCGCGATCTCCCGGTTGGTGTGGCCGTGCACGGCCAGCAGCGCGACCCGCTTCTCCGACTCGCTGAGGCTCGCCACCCGGTCGGCGTGCGGGGCGTCGGCCGCCGCCGCCGACCGCTGCGCCTCGCCGGTGTGCCCGGGGAGGATCCGTACGCACAGGGCCTCGGCCCCGCACTCCTTCGCCACGTGCCAGGCCCGGCGGTTGACCATGGCGGCGCGGGCCGGTTCGCCCAGTGTCTGGAGGACCTGGCCGAAATCGCTCATGGCACGGGCCAGTTCGTAACTGTCGCCGGAGCGGTGCAGATCGTCCACGGCCTTGGTGAGCATGGCCTGGCGTTCCTTCGGTTCGCGCAGCAGGGCGCGCAGCCGCAGGGAGATGCCGCGCACCCAGGGGTCGTTGGCGTCCCGGGTGGTCAGCTGGTCGGCGAGGAAGCGGTCGGCCTGGTGGGTCTCGCCGAGCCGGAGCAGCGCCTCCGCCGCGTCGGACCGCCAGGGCAGCACCCTCGGCCGGTCCAGGCCCCAGCGCTTCATGTGCCGGCCGATGTCCAGGAAGTCGCCGAGCGCCGCGTGGAAGCGGCTGGTCGCCAGGGCGTAGTGGCCCCGGGCGCGCAGATAGGCGAGCCCCTGCACACTGCCCGTCAGCCGTTCGGGCACCGGCCGGCTGAGCACGGCGGCCGCCGCGTCCGGGCGCCCCATGGCCGTGCGGGCCCGGACCAGGGTGGCCGTGAGCGCGCACAGCTGCACCCCGCCGCCCCGGGCCGGCACCGCGCGCAGCCCGTCCTCGGCGGTCTCGGCCGCCCCGTTCAGATCGCCCAGCCGCAGCCGGGCCTCCGCGTGGAGCCCGGCGAAGACCGCCTGCCAGCCGGTGGCGCCACGGGCGGCGGCCTGCTCGGCGAAGGTCTCGCACCAGGGCAGGGCGCGCTCGGCGCCCTCCAGGTACAGCAGGGTGCGCAGGGCCTGCACGGCCGGTTCCACCATGCCCTCGGCGAGGCTCGCCCCGCGCAGGAAGAGTTCGGCGGCGTGGGTGGCGGCCCCCTCGTCGGCCTCGGCGGGCAGCGCCCACAGGGCGGCCGGGTGCACGGGGCCGCGGCCGGTGCGGACCGCCGGGTGCGCCCCGGGCCCGCCGGCGGCGCGGCGTCCGGCGGCGCCCCACTGGGGGAAGGCGGAGAGCCCGTCGAGCGGGTCCTCGCCCGGGATGTCCCCGGGCCGGCGTTCGGCGCCCGGGTGGCGGCCCTCCCGGGACGCGAGCCGTTCCAGCACCTCGGTCGACTCGTCGATCCGGCCCTGCGCGGCCAGGGTCCGGGCCAGCGGGCCGAGGGCCCGCGCGTCGAGCCGGCCCTCGGCGAGCGCGGTCAGCGGTTCGGCGAGATGGCGTTCGGCCGCGGCCGGGTCGGTGCGGGCGGTGACGACGCCGAGCCGGACGCCCAGCTCGGCGCGGCGGGCCTCGTCCGGGCAGGCCTCGCGGGCCAGGCTCAGCAGCGCGGTCGCCTCGTCGAGCGCCCCGTCGGCCGCGTGCTGGTCGGCGGCGGCGCGCAGCACGGGCAGCGCCCAGTCCTCGCCGGTGTGGCGGGCGGCGAGGAGCTGTGCGGCGACGGCGGTGTCGGGGGCGCCCGCGCCCCGGGCCAGCAGGGCCGCCTCCCGGTGGAGCGCGCGCCGGGTGTCCGGGTCCGTGCCCTCCAGGACGGCGGCGCGCGCGGCCGGGTGGCAGAGGCCGCGTCCGCGGGTCAGCAGTCCGGCGTCCTCCAGGGCGGCGAGCGCGCGGGCGGCGGCGGGTTCGGTGGCTCCGGCCAGCCGGGCGACGTGCGCGGCGGTGGCCAGGGGGTCGAGTACGGCGACGGCCTCGGTGAGCGCGGGGGTGGCGGGCCCGCAGCGGTGCAGACAGGCGAGCACGGCCTGGGCGTAGGCCTCGCCCGGCCGGGTGCCGGGGTCCTGGAGCAGGGCGCGCAGCAGCAGCGGGTTCCCGCCGCTGGCGCGGTGGAGGCGGGCGGCCTCGGCCTCCGCGTGTCCGGGCAGCATCGCCCGGACGTCGGCGGGGGTGAAGCGTTCCAGGCGCAGCCGGGAGAAGTGCGGCAGCCGGAGCAGTTCGGTGCGCAGCAGCGGGTCGTCGCCGTGTTCGTGCACGGACTCGGTGAGCGCGAGGAGCACCTTGGCGCCCCGGGTGCCGCGCGCGAGGTGGAGGAGCTGGCGCCCGGAGACCTCGTCGACGTGGTGGAGGTCGTCCACGCAGACGACGACGGGCGCGGTGGTGCTCAGCTCGCACACGGCGGCGGCGAACCGGCGCATGGTGCCGACCCGGCCGGCCTCGTCGGGTGACGAGGGGGGCGGCAGTGCGCCGGGCGGGGCCTCGGCGGTGAGCTGGCGCAGCACACCGAGCGGATGGTGGCGTTCCTCCGCCGTCCCCATGGCCCGCAGCACTATTCCGCCGTGTTTCTCGGCGTGTACCGCGACGGTCTCCAGGAATTCACTTTTCCCGCAGCCGACGGCCCCCTCGATGAGAAGGAGTCCTGAATTTCCTTCCCCGCATCCTTCGATCAGTTTTTCCAGAAGAGAAAGTTCTTCGGCGCGACGGAACAACACCATGAGATCCCCCAGTGCCCACGTTCCGCGCGCTCGACGAATAAGGAACGCGAACCGGATACAGGACCGATCGAGCAGTGCTTGAGAATCCATACTGCTCCGCTCGAACCGGGGGCGGGACGGATCCCCGGTGGCCGGAACCTGCCAGTCAGCAATCCCCCGGTACGGGGAAGAGCCGGCGGGGCGCGACCCGGGTCTGCCCCCGGTGGTGCCGCTCCCGGGGGTAGCCGACCGAGACCTCCTCGAAGCGCACGCCGTCGTACCAGGTGGTCCGCGGGATGTGGAGGTGCCCGTAGACGACCGCGGCGGCCCGGAAGCGGGTGTGCCAGTCGGCCGTCAGCTCGGTGCCGCACCACTGGGCGAACTCGGGGTGGCGCAGGATCCGGGTGGGCGTGCGGACCAGCGGGAAATGGTTGACCAGGACGGTGCGCAGCTCCGGATCGCAGGCGGCGAGCCGCTGTTCGGTGGCGGCCACCCGGGCCCGGCACCAGGCCTCGCGGGTCGGGTAGGGGTCGGGGTGCAGCATGAACTCGTCGCTGCACACCACCCCTGCCTCGTAGGCCTGTTCGAGCGCCTGCTCCCGGGTGGCGGCCGTGGGGGTCCGGAAGCTGTAGTCGTACAGCAGGAAGAGGGGGGCCACGAGCAGCGGTCCGCCCGGTCCGGACCAGACCGGATACGGATCCTCGGGGGTGTGCACTCCGTACGAGCGGCAGATTTCGACCAATCTCCGATACCGAGCGTCTCCACGCAGCGACACAGGATCATCGCGAAGTGTCCACAGATCGTGGTTTCCGGGGGCCCATATCACGGTGGCATAGCGCCGGGTGAGCAAATCGAGGACCCATCCCAGATCGTCGGGGGACTCCCCCACGTCGCCCGCGATGACCAGCCAGTCGGCGGGGGAGTCGGGATACAGCTCCTCGACGATCCGGCGGTTCTCCGGGAATGCGACATGGAGGTCGCTGATGCCCATGAGGTATCCGTGCGCCATTCCCCCAGGCTGGACGGGCCGCCGCGCGGCTAACACCCCTCCCGGACCCCAGAGTTGACGGAGTGTGACCGCAGCGGCCCGGACCATAGCAGGGGCATGGCAAGGGGGCGGGCGGGCACCGGCAGGCCGTACGCAGCCGGGGCGCGGCCCGGGGCGCCGATGGCAGCGCCCTGGCAGGAAGGGCCCTCCGGGCGGGCCGTTCCTGCGCGCCGGGGCCGTTCCCGCTGGCCGGGCGGGCGGCGCCGGCGGGAGCGTGGGAGACGTCCACCCGACGCTCCGACCTGAAGGATCTGCCGTGCTCACCCAGCTCCTGCCTTCGACCGTCGCCACCGCCGAGGCCACCGCCGATCCGGCCGAGGTCTTCCTCTTCCCCGAGGAGGAGCACCTGATCCGCAACGCCGTGCCCAAGCGGAGGCAGGAGTTCGGCACCGTGCGCTGGTGCGCCCGGCGGGCGATGGGGTCGCTCGGGGTGGCGCCGGCCGCGGTTCTTCCGGGCCGGCGCGGGGTCCCGCAGTGGGCGCCCTCGGTGGTGGGGTCGATGACGCACTGCGCGGGGTTCCGGGGCGCGGCGCTCGCCCGCGGCCGGGACTTCCTCTCGGTGGGCATCGACGCGGAGCCCAACGCCCCGCTGCGGGCGGGGGTGCTGGGGTCGATCGCGCTTCCGCAGGAGGCGCGCAGGATCCGTGAACTCGCCTGGGCGGTCCCGGACATCGCCTGGGACCGGCTGCTGTTCTCCATCAAGGAGGCGGTCTACAAGACCTGGTTCCCGCTGACCGGCCAGGAACTGGACTTCACCGACGCGCTGGTGAGCGTGGACGCGGTCCAGGAGACCTTCCACGCACGGCTGGTGGCGGACCCGGACACGCTCTCCCCCGCGGGTCCCACCTCGTTCAGCGGGCGGTGGGCGGCCCGGGACGGAGTGCTGGTCAGCGCCATCGCCGTACCGGCGCGGGTGCCGGCCGGGGCCGCACATGACGATGCCCCCCGCACCTGCGTGGCGGGGAGCATGGTCTGAGTCGTCGTCGCGGCCGTCCGGGAGGGTCAGCCCCAGCGGTCGTCACCCGTCGGAACCGCACCGGTCCCGACGGTTCCGCCCGACACCGCTGCCGCCGCGTGCATCCCCGCTCCGGCCGGAGCATCCTGCGACACGCCCGACATGAACTGTCCCCCCAGAACGGCCAGAAGTGCACCCACAAGCAAAGTCAAGACCACCAAAGATTCTTTACCATAAGTTGCCATTGCGACTCCCCTCGGTCGACGAATGAGACTTACGTACGTCTAGTTCACCACCCGAAATCTCCGGCTTTGGAGGCCTCGGGCCGACAAGAAAAGAGTCTCGGATACTGATCATTCACGCCAAGGGCTTCCCGTTGGCGTAAAGTTACGTGGCAGCAATTACACCGACCAGTGGGGGCTGGCGTGTTCCAAGGGGAGTACGCAGATTCGGGCTTCGCCGAACTGGATGACGTGAGCGCTGCGGCCTACGGGCTCGCCGTCGAGTGCGGTCGCTTCGATCGGGAACGGATTGCCAACGACCTGTCGCTGTCGCACGACGAGGTCGCCCGGGTCGAGAGCGTCCTGTCAGGGGTCCGGCTGCTCCAGTCGGTGCCCGGTCACTCCCATCAGCTGACGCCCGTCACCCCCGACGCCGCCGCCGCCTCCCTCGTCGGCCCCGCCGAACGGCAGATCCGCGACCTCCAGCAGGCCGTCACCGAGGTCCGGGCCAAACTGATGTCGCTGACCCCCCTGTACTTCGAGGGCCGCCGGGTGCGCAATCACCTGGAGGCGTTCGACGTCATCACCGACCCCGCCCGCATCCAGGCCCTGCTGGACCATCTCGGGCAGACCTGCAAGAGCGAGCTGATCACCGTGCAGCCCGGCGGCGCGCGCCCGGCCGGACTGCTCGACGACGCCCGCGCCAGCGCCCTGTCGATCCTGTCGCGCGGGGTCTGCATCCGGACCATCTACCAGCACACCGCGCGCAACGACCTGCCCACCCGTTCCTACGTCCGCGACGTCACCGCGCAGGGCGCCGAGGTCAGAACCGCCGACGAGGTGATCGACCGGCTGATCATCTACGACAGGGAGGTGGCCTTCCTGCCGGAACGTTGCGTCGACGAGAGCAGACCCCCCGGCGCGGCCGTGGTCCGCGAACCCACCCTCGTCGCCTTCCTCTGCTCGGTCTTCGAATACCTCTGGGAGGGCTCGTCGCCGTACGTCGTGGAGAGCCAGCGCTCGCCCACCTCCACCGACGAGCTGAAGTGGTCGATCATCCGGCTGATGACCAAGGGCTACAAGGACGAGATGGTCGCCCGCAGGCTCGGCATGTCCGTCCGCACCTGCCGGCGTCACATAGCGGAGATCACCGAGCAGTTGGAGGCCACCAGCCGCTTCCAGGCCGGCTACAACGCCGCCCGCCAGGAACTGCTCAGCGGCGACGCGCCCCCGCCGCCCTACTGACGAGGGCGCCGCCGCACCCCTCATGCGCCGGTGCCCGCCTCGTCGTCCAGCGCCTCCGTGATCGCGTCCACACAGTCCTGGTCGAGCATCGTCGTCACCTGGGCGTCCTGGAGCTTGCCGAAGCCCGCGTCGTACACCGCCGCGCTCACCACGTACCCGTCCTCCAGCGGGAAGGTGCGGAAGGTCCACTCCTCACCGGTGCCCGCCGTGCCGTCGGGCCGCTGCACCCGCACCGGCCGCCCGTCCGGACCGAAGCCGAACTCGGTGAACCGGAACTGCATGCCCTGCCCGATCGCCTTGCTGTACGCCTCCTTCAGCGTCCACAGCCGCACCAGCGCCCCGTTGCGCTCCGCCTCCGGCATCCCGGACAGCAGGATCGCCTCGTACGGGGTGCAGATGTGCCGGGCCAGCCCCCCGCCGTACATGTCGCGGTCGGCCCGCTCCGCGTCCACCCCGATCAGCCCGCAGGTCGTCAGCCCCACCAGCAGCAGGTCCTCGGTGTGGCTGAGGCTGATGTCGATCTGGTCGCAGCCGCGCAGATACGGGCGGCCGGTCGGCCCGTACGCCAGCTCCAGACCGGCCGGCTCGCTGGCCAGGACGGCCCCCGCCGCGTGCTTGAGCAGCATCCGCGAGGCGACGTAGCGGTTGCGCACATCGGAGTGGGTGAGGTCGAGATAGCGCGTCCAGTCCCGCCCCAGCAGTTCCCGCAGACCGTCGCCCTCGGGCACCGCGGGCTCCAGGTCCTTCAGCCACGCGTAGACCAGCGCGCTGCCGTGGGCGGCGAGGTCCTCTCTGGCTCTGTTCCACGAATCACCTCCGGGAACCACGGCGATGGGCTCACCGAGCGGTGAGCCGAGCGTGACGTCGCCCGGGGCGGTCATCCGTACTCCTTCACGAGGGTGTGAATGTCCCGGAGGCTGCGCGCCTCCAGCAGACGGTGCACCGGCACGGAATGGCCGGACTCCTCCAGGAGGGCCAGCAGCCGGAGCAGATTGAGCGAGTCCCAGCCGGGCACCTCGGTCAGCGCGACATCGGCCCCGGCCGGGCCCTCGACGTCCAGCCCCAGGTCCTCGCCCACCATCTGCAGGAACGCGTCGAGGCCCACCGTTTCAGCGGCGCTCATCGGGGTGCCTTTCCGGACTCGGTGACACGGATGTGGCCGGGGACCTCCGGCAGCACCGTCAGGTCGTGGCGGTACTCCGAGGCCCCTTCCCCGCGCTCCCCCGACTCGGGAAGCCCGCGGGCGACGAACCCACAGGACGGATAGAAGTCCCGGGCCCGGTGATTGCGGACGGTGGGTACGTAGCGGGCGCCCACCGAGATCAGTCCCAGGCGCCGGGCTCTCCCCAACACTACGGCGAGGAAGGCGTGCTCGACGCCACGCCCGAGCACCCGGCAGCTCAGCCACAGGTTGTCCACGAGCCACCGCCCGCCGGACTCCGTGATCAGTGCCGCGCCGACCAGCCCGTTGTCCCCGAACCGGTCCGCGCCGCGCGCCACCAGCAGCAGCCGGCCGTCCGTCGCGGTGCCGTCCACCAGCCCGGCCAGCGCCGCCTCGGCATGGCCGCCGCCGGTCAGATTGAACTGATTGGTCCGCAGGGTGAGCTGCGAGATCCGGGCCAGCTCGTGCGGGCGCGGCGGGCCCACCTCCAGCCGGACGCCCAGCGCCGCCAGGAACCCCTCGTGCGAGGCCGCGCCCTCGCGCAGCTCCTGCCGGCGACGGCGTGCCCGGTACTCCCCGGTCCTCGCCCGGTCCTCCTCGGTCAGGCTCAGCGTGTCGAACCAGCCGTCCGCGAGCAGCCGCGCCACATGACCGGCCGGCTCCGCGCCGTCGAGCGGCACCACGGCGACCCCGGGCAGCCCGTGGCGGACCTGCGCCCGCTCGGCCGCCGAATCGTCCGCGAACACCAGGGCGTCGGTGCCCAGGTCCAGCTGCCGGGCGATATCGGCGAGGTTGCCGTCCTTGGGCCGCCAGTTCGCGCTGACCGCCACGAAGTCTCGCTCCCGCAGCACCAGATCGGGATGGTCCGCCAGCACCCGCGCCACCTCCGCCTCGTCGTTCTTGCTGCTCACGGCGAGCAGCACGCCCTGCGAGGCCAGCTGGGCGACGCAGGTCTGGAAGGCCCCGAACGCCTCGCCGCGCAGGGTGCCCGCGGCGGCGATGCCGTCGGGCCCCTCCTCGGCGAGGACCCCGTCCCACAGGGTCTGGTCGAGGTCCAGCACCAGGCATTTACGGGTCCGGCCGCGCAGCGCACGGGCCAGATGCGCGACCTCCCGGGCATAGCCGGCGAGCAGTTCGGTGCCCAGCTGGACCTTCGCGTAGCGGGCCAGAGCGGCACTTGTGACCGGCCCGCCCGCGCCGATCAGCGGGTCGAGGTCGACGACCACCGTCGAGGGCGCGCTCTCGCCGATCCGCAGCAGCCGGGCGTTGAACTCCCGCCACAGCGCCCCGAGCCGGGCCCGGGAGCGGTGGTCGACGAGCTGTCTGCTGTACGTGAGGGGCAGCGGCAGCGTGTTGAGGACCAGGGTGCCGGGCGCGGCGGCGGCCAGGGCGGCGCACCGCTCCAGGACCTCCTCGGCGGCCCCGGCCACGTGCTCGGGGCGCCAGACCCCGGGCACCTGGGAGAACACCGTCTCGGCGTCCAGCAGGCACAGGGTCAGCTCGCATCCGGCCCGGTGCAGCTCGCTCCCCGGATCGGTCAGATCGCGCAGATACGTGCCGTGCTCGCCGACGACCGCGCGCAGGAGCATGCCGTGGCGGGCCAGTTCACCGCGGAGCGGGTCGAGCACCTGGCCGACGGTGGACTGGCCGGTGACGCCGACCGTGACGACCGGGGTCGCCGGGTGGTGGCGCAGCACGGCCTCCGGGTCGACGCCCCCGAGCAGCCGGCCGGCCGCGGCGGCGTCCACCCGCGTCCCGTCCGGCCCCTCGTCGGCGAGCGCGGGCGCGACCAGGTCGTACGCCTCTTCGAGGAGGCCCTGCCTGCGGAGGTCCCTGAGGTCCCGCAGGTCGCGCAGGCGGTCCGGTCCCGCGGTCATCGCCACCTCACACCTTCTCCAGGGCGAAACCGGCCCGGATCCACCGGCTGGACTCCACGCAGAGGGCCACCGCCCGGTCGCCCTCCTTCAGTTCGGGCAGCAGCCGGTCGAGCTGGAGGAACGGCAGCGCGTTGCCCGTGTTGCCGGTGTCCGCGACGCAGTGGATCTGCCGGGCGGTGGTCGTCGGCAGCCGGTCCACGATGCGCGCGGTCATCCGCTCGGAGAGCTGGGGCGGCAGCAGGAAGGCGAGGTCGTCCAGCTCCCAGCCGAGCCCGCTCAGCAGCTCCCAGAGGATCTCCGAGGCGATCGGCGGCACATGCTCCTCGATGGCCTTGTAGTCCTCGGCCAGCATCGGCCGGTCCGAGGTGCGGTCGGTGGTGCCGTACCAGTCGAGCAGCTGGCCGGGCTTGCGGCCGCGCCCGGTCCAGGAGTTGAGGACCGAACGGACGGCGATCCGCTCGCCCTCCGGTTCGCCGGTGAGGACGGCGGCCCCGGCCCCGTCGCCGAACAGGACGTAGTTGACGAGTTCCCCGGTGGGGATCTTCGCCGTGTCCCGGTGCGGTGACAGGAAGCGGTGGGTGACGTCTCCGCCGATGACGATCCCGGCGTGCCGCCCGCCCGCGATCAGGCTGCGGCCCAGATCGAGGGCCTGCACGGCCCCGGAGCAGCCGGCCTGGATCTGGTAGACGGGCAGATGGTCCAGGCCCAGCCGGTCGGCGACCTCGGTCGCGGTGGTCGGCAGCAGCGTGTCCGGCGTCGCGGTCGCGAGGACCAGGAACTCGATGTCGGCCAGGCCGAGTCCGGAGGCCTGCACGGCCTGGGCGGCGGCCTCCGCGCACAGGTCCGCGAGCGAGCCGCGCACCTCACCGGTGACCGGGTCCCAGCCGAAGTAGCGGGTGCGGGTGCCGACGAAGAGGTCGATCCACTCCCGGCTGACGCCCAGCATCCCGCCGAGCACGGTGTTGTCCACCGGCTCGCCGGGCAGGGCCGTGCCGGTCGCGGCGACATGGACGGCCGTCATGCCGACCTCGCCATGATCACGCCGTCCAGGAACTCGGCGAGCGAGCCCACCGAGCGCAGTGCGGGCAGCAGTTGCTGGACGGAGACCTCGCCGACCCTCGGCAGCCGCGCCTCCACCCGGTTCTTCAACTGCATGATCATCACCGAGTCGAAGCCCAGGTCCTCGTGGAAGCGCGCCTCGCGCACCACCCGTTCCACCGGGTAGCCGCCGACCTCGGTCACCGCCTCGACCACGGCGTCCAGTACGGCGTCCTCGCCCGTTTCACGTGAAACAACGAGGTGGGGTGCGGCCTCCGGTGCCCGGGGGGCCGGGGCGGTCCGGACCGGTTCGGGCGCGACCGCCGACGGAGGCCGGTCCCAGTACCGGTGTGCGGAGGAGAACACATAGGGGGCCAGCGCTTCGTCGGTGCCGGTGCCGGGCGCGTACAGCTCCTCCCAGACCGGATCGAGTCCGCAGCGGTACAGGGCGGCGACCGTCTCGGCCAGCTCCCGGCCGGTGGCCTCGGGGCCCGGGACCGGGTGCAGCAGCTCCGCGCCGCGCAGCCGGCCGGCGCGCGCGGCGATCCGGCTGAGCTGCGGCTGCGGGCCTATCTCGATCAGATGGGTCGGGGCGACCGCGTCCACCAGCGCGCCCAGCGCGGCGTCGAAGAGCACCGGCTCCTCGGTCTGCCCGGCCCAGTAGGCGGCGTCCATCGGCTCCTCGTGGAGCATCCGGCCGTAGCGGGTCGAGGCCACCGGCAGCGCGGCGGGCGCACAGCGCACCGGCACCTCCCGCAGCCCGGCGGCGACCGGTGCCATCCCCTGGGTGTGGAAGGCGTACGGGGCGGACAGCTCCTTCGTCCGGATGCCGAGCGAGGCCAGCTCCCCGGCGATCCGGGCCAGTGCCCCGCCCGGCCCCGAAAGGACCGTGTCGGCGGGCCCGTTGAGCGCGGCGGCCACCACGTCCGGTTCGGCGGCCAGGGCCGGGGCCAGCACCTCGGCCCCGGCGGTGGCGGAGATCATGGTGCCGCCCGGGGGCAGCGCGGCCGTCAGCCGGGCCCGCCGCACCACCAGCCGGGCCCCCTCGTCCAGGTCCAGCACCCCGGCCGTCACGGCGGCGGCGTACTCGCCCAGACTGTGCCCGAGCACGGCGGCCGGGACGACGCCCAGCGCGGTCAGGGTGGCGGCGAGCGCGCACTCCACGGCGAACAGGGCGGGCTGCACCAGCTCCGGCCGGTCCGTCCACTCCCCCTCGCCCAGCAGCGCGTCACGCACCGAGGCGTCCAGATGCGCGGCCACCGCCGCGTCGGCCTCGTCGAGCCGGCGGCGGAAGGCGGGCGACTCGCGGTACAGCGCCGCCGTCATCTCCGGGTATTCACTGCCCTGCCCGGTGAAGAGGAACGCCACCACGGGCCGGCCCCACGGACGGTCCCCGGCCGCGCCCGGCACACCCGGCGCGGGGGTCCGCCGCTCCACGGCCCGGCGCAGCCCGGCCACGAGTTCGCCGGTGTCGCGCGCGGTGAGCGCGAAGCGGTGCGGCAGCCCGGTCTTGACCCGGTTGCTGGTCCGGCACAGGGCCGCCGCCCCGCCCGGGGCACGGGCCGCGACGGCGTCGGCCTGGGCGGCGAGATTGCGGCACAGCGCCTCGGCGGTGTCGGCGGTGACGGTGAACACCCCGGCGGCCCCCGCGTCCGCGCGGGAGCGGGCCGGGACGGGGCGCGGCGCGCGCGGGGCGGTGGCGAGCACGGCGTGGGCGTTCGTCCCGCCCATGCCGAAGCTGCTGACCCCGGCGATGTTCTCGCCGCGCGGCAGCCGCGAGGGCGACTTCAGCAGCCGCAGTCCGCGCTCGGCCAGCCGCAGCCGGGAGTTCTCCCGCTCCGCGAAGAGGCTGGCGGGGACGATCCGGTGGTGCAGGGCCAGCGCGGTCTTGATGAACCCCGCGATCCCGGCGGCGCCCTCGGTGTGGCCCAGGTTGCCCTTGACCGAGCCGAGCGCGCAGGGCCGCTCGCGCGGGACCCCGTGCACCGAGCCGAGGGCCGCGCACTCGATGGCGTCCCCGAGCACGGTCCCGGTCCCGTGCGCCTCCACGAAGGCGACCTCGGCCGGGTCGACGCCGGCCCGCCGGTAGGCGGCGTTCAGCACGCGCTCCTGGGACCAGCGGTTGGGGGCGATCATGCCGTTGCTGCGGCCGTCCTGGTTGACGGCGCTGCCGCGCAGCACCGCGTAGATCCGGTCGCCGTCGGCGAGCGCGTCGTCCAGCCGGCGCAGCACCACGAGGCCCACGCCGTCGCTGCGGCCGATCCCGTCCGCCTCGGCGCTGAACGGCTTGCACCGCCCGTCGGCCGCGGCCAGCCCCAGCTGCCCGTAGACCAGCCCGAGCGACGGCGACAGCACGACGTTCACGCCCCCGGCCAGCGCGGTGTCGCACTCCCCGGACAGCAGCGAGTTCGCGGCCAGGTGCACCGCGACCAGCGAGGACGAGCAGGCCGTGTCGACGGCGAGGCTCGGACCGGTGAAGTCGAAGTGGTACGAGATGCGGTTGGCGGCCATCCCGGCGCTGCTGCCCGAACCGAGCAGCGGGGTGACCTGCGCCAGATCGCTCATGGTCAGCCGGCCCCATTCACCGCCCATCACCCCGACGAAGACCCCGGTGCCGCTGCCCGCGAGCCCGCCGGGCGCCCGCCCGGAGTCCTCCAGCGCGCGCCAGGCGCACGGCAGCAGCAGCCGCTGGTGCGGGTCCATGGCCGCGGCCTCGCGCGGGGTGATGGAGAAGAAGTCGCTGTCGAAGACATCGGCGTCGTCGATGAAACCTCCGCTGTCCCCCACCGCGGGGAAGTCCCGCGCCTCCCAGCGCTGTCCGGGCACCGGGCCGGTACCGGCCCGGCCGCCCATCAGCAGATCCCAGTACGCCCGCACGCCCGCCGCCCCGGGGAACGCGCAGTCGATACCGACGACGGCGATGTCCCCCATCAGCGCGGGTCCCGCGCGCTCACGGCGTCCGCCGGGGCGTCCGGCAGCACGGCCGTCAGATGGCGCACGAGCGCCGAGACGGTCGGGAAGTCCCACAGCAGGGTCGGCTCCACCTCCAGGCCGAACTCCTCCTCCAGATCGCCGCAGAGGCTGAGCGCGGCCACCGAGTCCATGCCGTACTCGGCGAGCGGCACGGCCGGGTCGATGGACTCCGCCGCCCGCCGCAGATACAGCGAGAGGCGCGCCGACAGCCACTCGTACACGCCGTCGGCCTTCGCGGTGTCGGCAGGCGCGGTGGACCGGCCGGTGGGGATGGTCATGGCGGGACTCCTTCGGTCAGCCCGGGATCGGGGTCGAGTAGAGGTCGTAGCTGGTCCGGGTGGAGAAGCGGAGCTGGACCTCGTGCCGGATGCGCGTCTCGCACTCCGGGGGGAGATCGGGGACGCGGGTGCCCAGCCGCCCGCAGATGCGGTGCAGCGCGGCGGCCGCCCAGCACGGATCGGCGAGGAACGGATCGCTGCCGTACCGCGCCTGGTCCCAGACGCCGAGCACGGCGGCGGCGGCCAGCAGCAGCGTGTACCGGTCCATCAGGGCGAACCGGGCCGGCTGCGCGCTGCTCCCGCTCGCCGCCTCAAGACCGAGCACCCGGCCCCGTACGTCCCGGAACTCCTCGACGAGCAGCCCCGCCAGGGTGCGCAGGGCGCGCTCCACCGGGCCGTGCCCCTCGATGCGCGCGGCGACGGCGAGCAGCGAGGCGCTCAGCGAGTCACGGCCGCATGCCAGGGCGAGCCGGTCGCTGCGCAGCGGCGGCAGGTCCCCGTCCAGCCGGAAGAGCCCGGCCGGCGCCTCCTCCTCGACGAACCAGGAGCGGCGGGCGAGCCGGGGCATCTGCGGGATGACGGTGGCCTGGCAGGCGACGGTGCCGGCATGGCCCAGGGTGAGCAGCGGCAGGTCCCTGACGTGCTTCTGGAAGATGCCCAGGGTGCCTTCGCGGGTGTAGAAGTCCGAGCCCAGCACGATCGACAGGTCGTACATGGACTCGGTGAGGATGCGGGGCATCAGGTACTTGAGCGCCGCCGAGCTGACGCTGGTCTCGGCGGGCAGCAGATGCAGCGCGCGCGAGGCGACCACGGCGAGGGCGTCGTACAGCAGCAGGCTGACGAAGGCGTTGGTGACGGCCGCGCCGGTCCGGCTGCCGTCGGTGGCCCGGCCGTGCCAGCCGCCGGTCTGCTCCCGGCCGATGCGCACGGCGGTGCGCAGACTGGTGTCCAGGGCGGCCACGGCGGTCGCGGCGAACACGGTGCGGCTGATCTGGAAGGAGCGCAGCGCCGTCTCGATGCCGCTGCCCTCGGGGCCCAGCAGCGCGGACTCGGGCACGGCGCAGTCGTCGAACTCCACGGCGCCGAACCGGCAGCCGCGCAGCCCGACGGGCATCCGGCGGCCGGTGACGACCGCACGGGCGTCGGACAGCTGGTCGGGGCCCAGGAGCAGCACGGAGTGGCTGCGGCTGCCGGGCGCGGGGTCGGTCCGGCAGAACAGCACGAGCGCCCCGGCCCGCTCCAGGTTGTTGATCATCGGCTTGCCGCCGCTGATGACATAGCCGCCGGACCCCCGGCGCGCGGTCACCTGGCTGCGGACGAAGTCGTTGCTGTGCGCGGTCTCGTGCTGGGCGATCGCCGCCCGGCCGCCGGCGCGCAGCAGCCCGGCCAGCCACTCCCGCTGCCGGTCGCTGCCCACCGTCCAGACGTCGGACGCGGCCATGAACGTCGTCATGCCGTGCCCGATGGCGAGGCCCACGTCACGGCGCATCACCGGGCGCAGCACCCGGACCAGGGTGTCCATCGCGTCGAGCCGGCCGCCCAGCGACCGCGGCACGTACTCGTCGACGATCCCGAACGCGTCGAGCAGCGCCTCCCCCTGGGCGAACGGCACCTCGGCCCGGTCCGCCTCCAGGAGCGCGCCGTAACCGGCCGGGTTGGCCGGGTCCGACGGGTCCCCGAGCAGGTCCTCCAGCGCGGCGACCCGGGCCCGTACGGCGCTCTCGCGCCAGGGCGCGGCACCGCCGGACGCCGTCGGCGCTCCGGTGGTCCGCGGGGGCCCGGTGGTCGGGGACGTCACCACCGCCTTCCTCCGTCGGCTCCCTCCGGCCGCAGCAGGTCCCCTCCGAACAGCACGTCCTCGGCCCGCGCCAGCGCCCATACGTCCGGGCTCAGCACCTCGTACTCGCCGCGGATCACCCCGTCGAGGAAGAGCGTCCGCATCAGGGTGCGCTGGACCTTGCCGCTGCTGGTGCGGCGGACCGTGCCGGGGCGGACCAGCAGCACGTTCCCGGCCGGGATCTCGAATTCCCGGCCGATCAGGGCCTGGATCTTCTGGGCCACGGCCCGCAGTTCGGTCGCGCCGACCCCGCGCACCTCCTGCACGAGCACCAGGTGTTCACGGCCCGCGTCCACGGAGAACGCGGCCCCGGCGCCGAAGGTCAGGGCGGGGCTGACGGTCCGCGCCGCCCACTCCACGTCCTGCGGGTAGACGTTGCGGCCGTTGATGATGATGACTTCCTTGAGCCGCCCGGTGACGAACAGCTCGCCGTCCTCCAGGACGCCGAGGTCGCCGGTGCGCAGGAAGTTGCTCTCCTCGTCGTTGAGGCTGGCCCGGAAGGTCCGCACGGTCTCGGTGGGCCGCCGCCAGTAGCCGCGCGCCACGCTGTAGCCGCGGATCCAGATCTCGCCGACGGCGCCCGGCGGCAGCTCGTGGTGGGTCAGCGGGTCGACGATGCGCACCTCCATGTCCACCGGGGCGCCGCTGCCGACGAGCGTCTGCCGGCGCGCCTCGGGCGCCTGCGTGGAGACGGCCTGGTCGCGCTCCAGCGCGGTGCGGTCGAACTCCTTGCGGGTGTACGGGGTGCCGGGCACGCCGCCGGAGACGACGAGGGTGGCCTCGGCCAGTCCGTAGCAGGGGCGCAGCGCCTCGCGGCGGAAGCCGGCGGGTGCGAAGCGCTCGGCGAAGGCGTCCAGGCTCTCGGCGCGGACCGGTTCGGCGCCGTTGAGGGCGAGGCGCCAGCGGGACAGGTCGAGCGCGGCGATCTGCTCGTCCTTGATCCGCTGGACGCACAGGTCGTAGCAGAAGTTGGGGCCGCCGCCGACGGTGACGCCGTACTGGTCGATGGCCTGGAGCCAGCGCAGCGGGCGCCGCACGAAGGAGAGCGGGGTGACCTGCACGCTGTGGCTGCCGAGGTAGACCGGGTGCAGCAGATGCGCGACCAGGCCCATGTCGTGGAAGTAGGGCAGCCAGCTGCCGAAGACGTCCTCGCGGGTGGTGCGCAGCAGGGTCCGCAGGCTCGACTGGTTGGCCAGCAGATTGCGGTGCGAGACGGTGACGCCGCGCGGCTCGGAGACCGAGCCGGAGGTGTACTGGAGGAAGACCAGGTCGTCGGGGCGGGCGGCGACGGGCCGCCAGGCCTCCGGGTCGCCGATCTCGGCCACGTCGGTGACCAGGCACTCCGCGGTCGAGCGGGTGTTGCGGGCCAGCCAGAGCGCCACCTCGGGGGCGGCGGAGGTCTCGGTGAGGACGACCGCGGCACCGGTGTCCTTGAGGACGGCGGTGGTCCGGTTGAGCCGCTTGTCGCGGCCGGCCTCGCCCGGCAGCGGGACGGGCACCGCGACGGCGCCCGCGTACAGGCAGCCGGCGAAGGCCTTCAGGAACTCCACGGTCGAGGAGTAGGCGAGCAGCACCGGCTGCTCGGCCACTCCGTAGTCCTGGAGGCTGGCGGCTATCCGTCTCGCCTCGCGGTCGAGCTCTCCGTACGTGAGGTGCTCGGCCACCGGCCCGGCCGCTGTGTCACGGAGGAAGACGTGCACGTCCTCGTCGGCGAGTTCGGCCGTGCGGTCGCGGAGCAGTTCGGTGAAGGTGGCGAAGCGTGACTCTGACATCCGCGGCATCCCCTCGCGTCTGCGGGCCCGTGGATGGTGCGGCCCTCGTTCCCGCCGATCCTCCGCAACCGCGCTTAAGGTTCGCTTGCGCCGCCGTGCGCGCTCCCCGACTCAGGGGGCGGCAGGGGTGCTCCCGGCCCCGGGCGCGGGCCACGCTCGGCGCATGGACACTCACACCCACGGCGCCGGAGCGCCGAAGACGGCGATCGTCTTCCCCGGCATGCAGCCGACGGCCTTCTCCGAGGTCGGCCGGTTCATGCTGGTCAACCCGTACGCGCGCGAGCTGTTCGCGCGGGCCGACGACACCCTCGGCTACCGGCTGGCCGACCGCTACCAGCGGGCGGAGGGCGACTACTCCCTCTACGGGCAGATCTCGTTCGTGGTCAACTGCCTGGCGCTGGGCCGCTGGGCGACCGAGCGGATGGGGATCGACCCGGTCTGTGTGACGGGGCCGAGCTTCGGCGCCCGCGCCGCCGCCGTCCACTCCGGGGTCCTCGGCTTCGAGGACGCGGTGACGATGACCGCCCGGCTCGCGGACACCATGGAGGACTACTTCACCCGGGAGCACCCCGCCCTGGTCACCCAGTCGATCGCCCGGGTCGGCCGGGAGGGCGTGGAGCTGCTGCGCGGGGAGCTGGAGGAACGCGGCGAGTGGAGCGACGTCTCCTGCGTCGTGGACGAGGACTTCACCATGCTGACCGTCCACGAGTCGGTCCTGGAGTGGCTCCAGCGCCGGATCCGGGCGCTCGGCGGGATGGCGATGTACACGATGAAGCCGCCGATGCACTCATACCTCTTCGACGGGCTGCGCGACCGGGTCGCCGAGGAGATCTTCGCCCCGCTGACCTGGTCGGATCCCCGGCTGCCGGTGATCGCGGACCAGGACGGCCGGACGGTCACCACCGGTGAGGGCGTCCGGGACATGCTGCTCGACGGCTTCGTGCGCACGGTGCGCTGGCCGTCGGTGGTGGACGCGCTGAAGGAGGCCGGGGTGGAGCGGCTGTGCGTCTCGGGCGCGGACGGGCTGTTCACCCGGGTCGGCTGCACCACGCGGAACTTCGGCGTGCTCCCGGTGACGCCCCGGTCGGCGATGCGGCCGGAGCGGCGCCGGATGCCGGTGGCCGCCTGATCTGCACCGCCCCGCACACGACGGGAGGGGCCGGCGCCCGAAGGCGCCGGCCCCTCCCGTGCGTCGGTTACTTGCCGTCCACGGTGAAGGCGTAGAACGTGCCCTCGGTGCTGCTGCCCGTGGTGCCGGCGCCGTCCGCGAACCGGGCGTAGCCGTTGCCCCAGTAGACGGTGCCGTCGACGACGGCCGGGCCCGCGTTGGAGGAGTACGGTGCGGTGAACTCCCACAGGTACTGCCCGGTGGCGCCGTCGAACGCGTACATGTGACCGCTGGTGGAGCCGCCGAAGACGACACCGTTCGCGGCGGTCAGGGCGCCCCAGGCGAAGCCGTCGGTGCGGTCCTCGACCTGCCAGAGGATCTTGCCGGTCTGCGGGTCGAGCGCGGCGAAGGAGCTGCGGTTCGTCGTCGAACCGTCGGCCATCTGGTAGTCGAGCTTGTTGAAGTTGGCCTCG
This sequence comes from Streptomyces sp. NPDC024555, assembly GCF_055559335.1. NCBI lineage: Bacteria > Bacillati > Actinomycetota > Actinomycetes > Kitasatosporales > Streptomycetaceae > Streptomyces > Streptomyces sp. NPDC024555. The sequence continues at coordinate 493,478 of NZ_JBVHKV010000001.1, read as the reverse complement.
GCGAGGTAGATCCGCTTGTCGTCGTTGGCGGTGCCCCACTCGATGCCGCCGACGTGTCCGCCGGGACCGGCCGCCGCGCTCCAGACGACCTCACCGGTGGTGGCGTCCATCAGCCAGTACTCGCCGCTCTTCTCGCCCGCGCCGATGACCTTGCGGGCCCGGCCGTTCGCGCCCTTGATCGTGAACAGGTGGGCGCCGTCGCCGAAGTCGTAGTCGTAGCCCGGGTTCGGCGGGCAGTTGTTCGGCGGCAGGCCCGGCAGGCAGCCGGTGTTCCAGGCGTCGAACCGCTTGGCGCCGGTGTGCCACTTGATCCGGCCCGTGGTCATGTCCAGGGCCAGCACGGTGTCGACGTAGTTGTCCTCGGCGTAGCAGGTCGGCGGGGTGCCGCCGGCCGTCTGGCAGTCGGAGACGGACTGCGGGACGGTGTAGTTGTTGCCGGTGGTGAAGTACACCGTGTTCGTCGACGGGTCCAGGGCCGGGGTGCCCCAGACGGCGACGCCGCTGTAGCCGCCCGGCTTGCCGCCGTTGTCCGGGGTGGTGAACTGGCGCCACAGCACCTTGCCGGTGGCCGCGGAGATGGCGTTCACACTGCCGCGGAAGGTGCAGCAGGGGTACGACGGGTCGTAGGCGCCCTCGGACTCGCGCGAGGAGACGCCCTGGTAGACGACCCCGTTGTGCACGACCGGCGACTGGGTCAGCACGGCCTTGTACTGGGTGTCGATCTCGTTCTTCCAGACCAGCTTCCCGGTCCGGGCGTCCACCGACATCAGCAGCGCCTTGGTCCAGTCGGCGATGTAGACCTTGCCGTTCACCACCGTCGGGCTGGACCGGGAGACGGAGGCCGGGTCACCGGTGTACTCGGAGACCTTGTGCGACCAGATCTCCTGGCCCGTCTTCGCGTTGATCTTGTGCAGATAGCCGCCCCAGTCGGGGAAGTACACCGCGCCGTCCACGACCGCCGGCGTCGCCGACACGTCGCCGTGCGTGGCGTACGTCCACTTGGCCTTGAGCCGGCTCGCGTTGGCCGTGGTGATCGTGTGCTCCGCCGAGGCGGAGCGGCTGTTGGCCAGGTCGTGGCCGCCGGTCGACCACTCGGCCTGCGGCGCGCACGCCTGGGACTGGGCGGCGCCGAGGGTGGTCGCCATCGCCACGGCGGCGAACAGGGTGAACCTGCGGGCCGTTCGGTGCGACGACCGGAGTCTTGTGAACATGACTGACTGTCCTCCTGAGGACGGTGGTGACGGTGGTTCCGGAGATACGTGCGAAGGCTCCGAGGGGCGGCGGCCCACCGGGGCGGGTCCCGAACGGCGCGGGCCTCTCGAACGGCCCGCGCCGGACTCAGGCGGCGTGCGCCGGTACGGGGACCGGGGCCGGGGCGCCGTGCCGTTCGGCGGCCAGCGCGGTGAGCGCCAGCCGGTCGGTCTTCTTGTTGGTGTTGAGGGGGAACGCGTCCAGCCGGTGGTAGTGGCGCGGGATGAGCTGCGGCGGCAGGACGGCGGCCAGCTCCCGGTGGAACTCCCGCGGCGGGTGCTCCTCGCCGAGGTAGAACGCCACCAGCTCGGTGCTGTTGGCCACCGGTACGCCGACCACGACCGCCCCGGACACCGGGCAGGCCCCGCGCATCGCGTGCTCGACCTCGGCCAGTTCGACGCGGTAGCCCTGGACCTGCACCTGCGAGTCCATCCGGCCGAGGTAGACCAGCTCGCCCCCGGCCAGCCGGCGCACCCGGTCCCCGGTGCGGTACCACCGCGCCCCGTCCCGCTCCAGGTACTTGCCGCGCCCGTCCTCCGGGTCGAGGTACCCGGCGGACAGCTGCGGGCCGGAGAGCCACAGCTCGCCCTCGGACTCCGCCTCCGCGCCCCGCTCGTCCAGGAGCAGTTCGCCGTGGCCGTCGTGGAGCAGGCCGAGCGGTACGACCCCGTTGACGCCGAGCCGCGTCGACTCCTCGGGCGACCAGCGGTGGCGGTGGGTGGTGATGGTCATCTCGGTCGGCCCGTAGACGTTGATCACCGCCGAGTCCGGGGCGGCCCGCTGCCAGGCGTCGGTGTCGTCGAACTGGAGGGCCTCGCCGCCGAAGTACGTCCAGCGCAGCGACGGCATCGAACCGGGCACCAGCCGGCCGGTGCGCCGGGACAGCGAGATCACGCTCGGCGCCGAGAACCACACCGTGATGCCGTGGGCCTCCACGAAACCGGGCAGGTCCCGGTAGGCGTGCGCCGGCACCGACACCAGCGGGGCGCCCGCCGCCCAGGCGCACCACAGGTCCGAGACGGCCGAGTCCCAGTTGAGCCCGGCGGCCTGCGAGAAGACGTCGTCGGCGGTGAAGTCGTACCAGGCGTCCATCAGCGCGAAGTAGTGCGCCGTGTTGCCGTGGGTGAGCCGCACCCCCTTGGGACGGCCGGTGGACCCCGAGGTGAACAGGATGTACGCCACGTCCTCGGGCGTCACGGACCGGGGCTCCGCCAGGGCGGTGTCCGCACCGGCCACCGGCACCGGCAGCCCCGAGGCACCGGCGAGCTCCCGCGCCCCCGCCGCGTCCAGATGAGGTGCCAGCACCGGCAGCTCCCCCAGCTCCGCGCCGAGTCCGCCGGCCAGCAGCGCCGCGCCCTCCTCGTCCACGACCAGGGCGGAGACCCGGGCCGCGTCCAGCATCGAGACGATCTTCCCGGGCGGGAAGTCGGCCGGCATCGGCACGGCCGGCAGGCCCGCGTACAGGCTCGCCAGGATCGCGAGGTACGCGGTGGTGCCGCGCCCGGTCAGGATGCCGATCGCGCCGGGCGGACCGCCGGGCGCGGCCAGGAGCGCCCCCGCCCAGGCCAGTGCCGTCTCATGGGCCGTGGTGTAGTCGACGGTGTCCTCGCCCACCCGGACCGCCACACCGTCCGGGGACTTCTCCAGCCCCCGCAGGAAGCGCGCGTGCAGCGCCCCCGACGCCATTGAATTCATTCCGCTCCTCATTCCCCGGCACTTGATCGGGACATTCAAGCGACCTTCCCGGACATTCCCGGGACCTTTCCGTGACACATTGACAGCCGTCGACGGGCGCCTTCATCATTCCCTTATGCCAGAACTCGCGAATCACACCTGGGACGAAGCCTTCGAGGCCGTCATCCGTCCGTTCCTGCCCTATCTCTCGCCGGGCGAGAAACTGTCCGACGATTCCCAGCTCAAGGAACTCGGGCTGGACTCGATGGGCACGATCGAGCTGCTCGCGGCGCTGGAGAGCGCCTATTCCGTGCGCTTCCTCGACGATGCCCTGAAGCTGGAGAATTTCGCCAGCCCGGATATCCTCTGGAATACCCTGATCACCAAGACAGAATCTGCCGCCTGAGAAAGCGCTACCCCGCCCGGCCCGACAGGGAATTCCTTTCCCGGTCGGGCCGGTCTCATGGAGGCGCCACGCGGGACGGCCGTCATAAAAGCCGCCCGAACCCCGCTTCCACCCGGTCGAGCACCGCGCGCACATGAGGCAGGGCGACCGGGTCCGGAGCGGCCAGCGCCTGCTCCTGCTGGGCGGCCGTCTCGCCGTAGAGCATGCTCGTGGCGCACTTGAAGCGCAGCGCGCCGGGCTCGTCGCCGAGGAGGTGCCCGGCCAGGACCACGATCCCGTGGTCGAGCATCCGCCGGGCCAGCGAGGCGGAGTCGGTCACCCCGTGCTTGCCCAGCTCCTCGCGGACCGGCTCGAAGTCGGGGTAGACGTAGAACGCGCCGGTCGGCGGCCGGCAGCGGGCCCCCGCGCCGACGGCGATCCGGTGGACCTCGCGGGCGACGGCGCCGTGCAGCCGGGCGCTGTGGCGCAGCCGTTCGCGGATCTCCTCGGGCTCGCCGAAGGCGTACGCGGCGACCTCCTGCATCGGCCCGGCGAGCGTCGACCAGACCTCGCTGGCCACCGAGACCACCCCGTCGCGCACCGAGGCACCCCACGGGCCGTCCGGGAAGCGGGCCGCGCCGATGCGCCAGCCGCCGAGCGCCAGGCTCTTGCTGAGCCCGGTGCAGACGATGGTGCGCTCGGGCGCCACCTCGGCCGGGCTGAGGTAGCCGGCGTCCGGATCGTGCACGACGTCCCGGTAGATCTCGTCCGAGACGATGACGAGGTCCTCCTCCTCGGCGATCGCGCACAGGGCGCGGATCGTCGGGGGCGGGGCGAGCGTGCCGGTCGGGTTGTCGGGCAGGGTCAGGATCATGACGCGCGGGTCGTGGCCGAGCCGGCGGGCGGCCCGGATGTGCTCGCGCAGCACGGCCGGGTCCGGCACCCCTCCGCACTCCTCGGGGATCGGCACCGCGATCGGCCGTTTGCCGGCCAGCCGGGCCTGCGGGGCGTAGGTGTTCCAGGCCGGGCGCGGCAGCAGCACATCGCCGGGGACGGTGAGCCCGATCGCCATCAGCAGCGGCTTGCTGCCCGGCGCGACGACGATCCGGTCCGGGTCGGTGGGCAGCCGGCGGCGGTCGAAGTACCCGGCGACGGCGGCCCGTACCCCGGGCGAACCGGCCACCGGACCGTAGGCGTTGCGCCGCGCCCCGGCCGCCAGCCGCTCCACCAGCGGGGCGAAGGCGGGCAGCCGCGATTCGCCGAAGCCGAGGTGGACCAGGGGCTCACCGGCGGCCTGCCGTTCGGCGACCAGCTGGTTGAGCGCCAGGTTCGGGGACATGCCGTTGCCGCTCATGACTGCCTCCCCGCCGGGGCGACGGCCCGGCTGCCGAAGAGTTCGGGTTCGCCGGACCGGACCGGGCCGACGACCGCGCGGGCGATGTCCTCGGGCACCGAGTGGTCGAAGCGCAGTTCGTCGAGCCAGGCGGCGTCGGCGTCGTAGTGCGCGAGGAACGGGCGGCCGACCAGCGAGGGATCGCGGGCCTGGAGCATCCGCAGCTGGAGGAACAGCCCCTCGGCCCGCTCCACGACGCCGTCGACGGCGACCTTGCCCGGCGTCGCGGACATCACCGGCCCGCGCACCGTACGGGCGAGGCCCGGCAGGGTCGCGTAGGCGTCGCGGAAGATCTCCGCGGCACGGGCGAGCGGCACCCTGAAGTAGTCGTGCGGACCGGTGTCGCGCTCCACGAACATGTAGTACGGCACGGCCCCGGCGGCGAGTTCGGCCCGCCACATCCGGGCCCACACCCGGGCGTCGTCGTTGACCTTGGCGATCAGCGGGGCCTGGCAGTAGACGAGCGCCCCGGTGGACCGGATGCGGGCGATCGCGCGGCGCGCGAGGTCGGTCTCCAGTTCGCGGGGGTGGCTGAAGTGGGCCATGACGGCGAGGTTGCGCCCGGAGGCGACGACCTTCTCGAAGAGCCGCAGGACGTCGTCCGCGTCGGGGTCGGTGACGTAGCGCTGCGGCCAGTACGCCACGGACTTCGTCCCGATCCGGATGGTCCGCACGCTCTCCAGCGACAGCAGCGGCTCCAGATGGCCGCGCAGCCGCTCGGTGGTCATCACCATCGGGTCGCCGCCGGTGACGAGGACGTCGCCGGCGTCCGGGTGGGCCTCCAGATAGGAGATCAGCCCGCGCGGGTCCGGGGCGGCGAACCGCAGTTCGCTGTCGCCGACGAACTGGGCCCAGCGGAAGCAGTAGGTGCAGTACGCGTGGCAGGTCTGGCCCTGGCTCGGGAAGTAGAGGACCGTCTCGCGGTACTTGTGCTGGAGTCCGGGGATCTCGACGCCGTCGCGGCTGGGGACGTTGAGCGCCTTCTGCCCGGAGGGGTGCGGGTTGAGCCGGCCGCGGATCTGCTGGACGAGGGCGCGCAGGGCGACCTTGGAGGACGGGTCGGCGGAGAGCCGGGCGAGATCGCGCTCGTTCTGTTCGGTCAGCATCCCCTTCTGGGGGAACACCAGCTGGAACATCGGGTCGTCGGGTATCCGGTCCCAGTCGATCAGCTCCGACAGCACATAGGCGTTGACGCGGAACGGCAGCACCATCGACACCAGTCGGACGGTCTCGCGAAGGTCGGCGGGCAGGCCGTGGCGGTCGGCGATCTCGTCGAGCTGCCGTGGTCCGTAGGCGCGGAACCGTGCCGCCTCGGCAGAATCGGTTACCAGCAGGGACATGCGGATATTCCTCCAGCCTGGTGCCCGGCCGTTCGAGCGAGTGCTCGAACACGAAGCGATGCTATGGACGCGAATCGGCCACCGGACCCCAGAACCGACCCCAGCCGAACCCTTAGGTCGCCCCGGTCAACTCCCCTTCTTCATACCTGAGTTCGGGCATGGGGAAGCCGCCCAGGGGCGACGGGGGACGCGTCCCTGGACGGCTGGTCTCGGCCCCGTGAAGGGGTGGGGTGCTACGCCAGTCCGGCGCCGGGCTCCTGGGCCCCGGAGGAGGCGGACGCCCGCACCGCCCGCTCGGCCACCGGCTCCCCGGCGCCGGCGCCCGGCTCGACGGCGTCGGCCCCGGCCGCGGCGGTGGCGTTGTCGTGCTGGACGGAGCGCAGCCCGACGACGGCCACCACGGCCGCCCCGGCCATCACGACGGCCCCGGCCAGCGAAGCGGCGTGCACCTCGGTGGTGAACGCCGACCGCGCCGCGTCGACGAGGTTCCCGCCCGCCTCACCGGGCAGCCGGGCCGCCGCGGCCAGCGCACCGCCGATGGTCTCCCGGGCCTGGTCCAGCGCGGAGGCCGGCACCCCGGCCGGGCCGTCGAGCGCGGAGCTGTTGCGGTAGGCGGAGGCGCCGATGCTGCCGAGAACGGCGACCCCGAGGGCGCCGCCCAGCTCCTGGCAGGTCTGGAGCAGCGCGGACGCGGTCCCGGCGCGCTCCGGCGGCACCTGTCCGACGACCAGCTCGGTGACGAGCGTGAGGACGGGGGTGAGCCCGACGGCGAGCGCGATGATGCCGATGAGGATGAGGACGAGGCCGTCCTCGTCGGGGACCTGGGTGAGCATCAGCAGGGCGACGGTGGCGAGCCCGAAACCGCTCGCGATGATGACCGCGGGCTTCACGGTCCGCACGAGCACGGTCGCGACCGGCACGACCGCGCCGACGGCGATGGTGCCCGGGATCGTCCACAGCGCGGACTTCAGCGCGCTCATGCCGAGGACGGACTGCATGTACTGGGTGGAGAACAGCGAGTACCCGACCAGGGTGAAGCAGGCCAGCATGTTGACGGTGACCGAGGCGCCGAACGCCCGGTTGCGGAACAGCGAGACGTCGACCATCGGGTCGCTGCTGGTGCGCTGACGCCGCAGGAACACCGGGATGATCGCCAGCCCCACCACGATCGCGACGACGTACGTCACCGAGAACCCGTCCACCGCGATCTTCTTGAACCCGTAGATCACCGGCAGCACCACGGCCAGCGACAGCACCGCGCTGATCAGGTCGAACCTTCCGGCCGCCCGGTCCTTGAACTCCGGCAGCAGGAACGGCCCCGCCACCAGCAGGAGCACCATCACGGGCACATTGATGATGAACACCGAGCCCCACCAGAACCCGGCCAGCAGCGCCCCGCTGACCACCGGCCCGAGCGCCGCGCCCGCGGCCATCCCGGTCGACCAGACGGCCAGCGCGGTGCGCCGCTGCGTCTGGTCCGGGAACAGGTTCCGGATCAGCGCCAGCGTGGACGGCATCAGCGTCGCCCCGCCGATGCCCTGGAACGCCCGCGCGCTGATCACCATCTCCGGGCTGTTCGCGTACGCCGCGAGCAGCGAGCCCGCGCCGAACACCACGGCCCCGATCAGCAGCAGCCGCCGGCGCCCGATGCGGTCGCCGAGCGCGCCCATCGTGAGCAGGACCCCCGCCAGGACGAACCCGTAGATGTCGATCATCCACAGCTGCTGCCCGCTGGTCGGCCGCAGGTCCTCGCTGATCGAGGGAATCGCGAAGTACAGGACGGTCAGGTCCATGGAGACGAGCAGCACGGGCAGCAGCAGAACGCCGAGGGCGATCCACTCCTTGCGGCCCGCTCGGGTCTCCGGTCCGTTCGTGTTGTTCTCGCTCGGGGAGCTGGTCATGTGGACGGTCCAATGCTGGGGGGAGGGAACGTACCTACCAGTGAACGGACGTACCCGCGCGTAGGGGCCCGCAGCTCCCGGAATCAGGGGTGCCAACACGGCCGGGAGTAGGGGTGGGATGGGGGTGGGGCGGGGTTGCGGTGGCCCCCGGCCCGCTCGTCGGGCGGGCGCGTGCCCCGATCACCCCCGCGGCGGCCGCCCCACCCCCGTCGCTCGCAGTTCCCGTACGAGGGCGCGGACCCCCGCCGTGCGGGCCAGTTCGGGTGTCGCTGCGTAGCCGATGCGGCGGGTGGGGCGGTCGGGGCCTAGGTCGACGGTTTCGACGGAGGGGGGTGCGTCGCGCAGGGAGAGTTCGGGCATGACGGCCATGCCCCGGCCCTGGGCGACCAGGGCGAGAACGGTTCCGTCGTCCTCGGCGGTGACGGTGGCGGGGGGCAGCCAGTCCTGGGCGGACCACCAGGCGGCGGTGTAGGAGGAGCAGTTCTCCTGCCAGTCGACGAGCGGCAGGGTGCGGGGAGCCGGATGGCCGCGGGGGTGGACCAGGGCGTACGGCTCCTCCAGCAGATCGCCGGTGATCAGCCCCGCCGGCAGGGGCGTGGAGCCGCCGAGCGTCGCGATCGCCAGATCGGCGCGCCCGTCGGCCGCTTCACCGGCCGGGCCGGGCCCGATGTCCCGGACCACCCGGACCTCCGGGACGAGGCCGGGGTGGCGCCGGGTCAGCCGCTCCAGGGCGTCCGGGAGCAGATGGAGGGCCGCGCTGCGGAAGGCGGCCACACGCAGCGGACCGGACAGCGCGGCGCCGGTGGGGCCGTCGGCGCGGACCTCGGCGGCCATCACCTCGTACAGCCGCAGGATCCGGCGGGCGTGCCCGGCGGCGCGCTCACCGGCCGGGGTGGGCACGGCCCCGGTGCGGGCGCGGTCGAAGAGGACCGCGCCGAGCTTGCGCTCCATGGCGCGGACGGCGTGGGAGACGGCGGACTGGGTCAGGCCCAGGGCGGTCCCGGCGGCGGTGAAGCCGCCCTCGTCCCGCACGGACAGCAGAATGCGCAGCTCGGCGGGGGTGAGTTCGGCCATGAGCGCCTTTCATGTCCAGCGGTGGAGCCATGAGCGTTACGGTCTGCCCGAGCCCGGACGTCCTCCGTAGCGTCGTGGCCATGACGATCACAGCACAGGCCGTGCACCAGGTTGCACGCCCCTCCGGATTCCCGTCCCTGTCGGACTTCGCCCTCACCGAGCACGTACTCGACGCCCCGTCGCCCGGCACGGCCCTGGTCGAGAACGTCCTGCTGTCCGTCGACCCCTACATGCGCGAACTGATGGACCAGGCCGGTCTTCCCGGCGGCGAGAGCTGGTGGGATCTGAACGCACCGCTCGAAGGCCGCACCATCGGCCGCGTCCTGACCTCCGCCGACCCGTCCCTCACCCCCGGCGACCTCGTCCTGCACCGCAAGGGCTGGCGCACCCACGCCCTGGTGACGGCCTCGTCCGTACGGGTGCTGCCCCGCTACACCGGTGTCCCCCTCACCGCCCACCTCTCCGTCCTGGGCGGCACCGGCCTCACCGCGTACGTGGCCCTCACCCGCACGCTGCGGCTCCAGCCGGGAGAGGACCTCTTCGTGTCCGCCGCGGCGGGCGGCGTCGGCACGGCCGTGGGCCAGTTCGCCCGGCTGATGGGCGCGGGCCGCCTCGTCGGCAGCGCGGGATCACCGCTGAAGGTCGACCGCCTCGTGAAGGAGCTGGGCTTCGACGCCGCCTTCGACTACCACGACGGCCCGGTCCCCGCCCTGCTCGCCGAGGCGGCCCCGGACGGTCTCGACGCGGCCGTGGAGAACGTCGGCGGCGACCACCTGGAGGCGGCCATCGGCTCCCTGCGCGACTTCGGCCGCATCGCCTGGGTGGGCGCGATCGCCCAGTACCACTCCCTCGGCACACCCCCGCCCGCCCCCCGCAACCTCTTCGACGTGGTCGGAAAGTCCCTCCGCCTCGAAGGCGTCCTGGTCCGCGACCACATGGACGCCCAGCCCCTCCTGGAGGACTTCGCGGTCCCCCACATCCGCTCCGGCGCCCTCGTCCCGCAGGAAACGGTGGTCGACGGCTTCGAGAACATGCCCGCCGCCTTCCTGGGGGCGCTGCGGGGCGACAACGTGGGGAAGATGATCGTCCGCGCGGGGGTGTGACGCCCCCACCGGGGTCCCGGGGCAGGCGGGGATCAACCGCCGAAGGCGTCTCCCCTCACAGCTTCGACGAAGGGCATCCAACTCACCGTGGAGAAGGCCAGTACGGGACCGTGGACAGCCTTGCTGTCCCGCACCGGCACCAGGCCGGCGACACCATCGGCGACCTCGACGCAGTCGCCGCCCTGGCCGCTGTAACTACTCGTGCGCCACGCGGCGCACTCAAATCTACGAGTGCTCATGCCTCTTCGGCCCTTCCTGAAGTCACGCCCGTCACAGCTCGCGATGCGCCCTGGCGATCGCATCCAAACTGTCCTTGGGACTCAGCGCGATGGAGCGCAAGGAGTCGAAGATCAGCGTATATTCGCTCGTTTCCTCCGGCCTCTCCATGTACAGCGTCCCGGTCCGGTGCTCCACGCACACCACGTCGGAGAACGATGACGCGGGAAAGCCGAAGAGGACGAACGACCCGGCCAGCCCCGCATGAGCCCCCGCCCGGTCGGGAATGACCTGGACCTCGATGTTCGGACGCTCCGCCATCGTCGCAAGGTGTTCAAGCTGCTGACGCATCACGGACGCCCCACCCACCTGCAGCCGGAGCGCAGCCTCACCCTCGATCACGCAAAGCCTTGGTGGCTCAGCCCTCTCCAGTACTTCCTGACGCTTCATCCGGGCCGTCACCAGGGCGTCGACCTCGTCCTGCCCCAGCGTGGAAGGCGACGCCGACAGCACGGCTCTCGCATAGTCCGGGGTCTGCAGCAGTCCGGCAACCAAGCTGTTCTGGAAGGAGCGCACGTAGTCGGCCGTGCGCTCGTAGTCGATGAAGTCCGTGTACGAGGGACGCGCGAGCCCCGCACGCTGGACCCAACCGGGTTCCCGGCTCCGCCGCGCGAGGGCGACGGCTTCATCCACCTGCGCCGAGTCCTCGACCCCGTAGAACCGCAGCAAGTCACGCAGTTCACCGAGCGAGATGCCCAGACGCGCGTTCTCGATCCGGTTGATCTTCGTGCGATGGCATCCGATGCGTTCAGCGGCCATCTCCGGGGTCTTGCCGGCCTGCTCACGCAGCCCCACAAGCAGCGCGGCGAGCCGCCGCCGTCGGACGGTTGGGCGTGAAGCGGGCATAACTCCCCCTCGGTCCGGCGTAGATGGCGAGTGTAGCCACCAGTAAAGATCATGGAACAAGTTCCAAAGAGTCGCTTGCGGAATGCGCACACACGGAGGACTCCTACCTCAAGGTCACGCAGCGTCCCCACGTGCGGCGCTGCGTAACCACCGCTGCGCCAGCGCGCGCAGGAAAGTGCCCCCGCGACCGCTGGCACGGTCCGGGGGCATGGTCAACGCTTCGAAGGAGCGTCAACATGCTGAATTCTATGCGCCGGGCATTAGCCCGAGTGTTCGGACGGCCAATCCCCCGCGTCCCCCACGGCAACGTCCCCAGCCCGACCACGGGGCCGGGGTCGGAACCACCCGCCCGCCGCCTCCTGATCAGCCGGACCGCACCCCTCTCGCTCCCCCAACCACGCCCGACCGAAGGCCCGTTCTCGTACGCGGCCTACGGCCGTTGGGAACGGGCCGAGAAGCGGTGGCACCGGGAACGACGGCGGGCACGTCGCTCGGCACGGCAGGGGATCACCGCCGGGCCGAGCGTGGTGTACGGCGTGGTGATGCGCTGATGAGCACCGTTTCGGAGGCGGCGGTGATCCGGCGCTGGAGCCGACACCCGCGCTGCGTCGGCCGAGCACGTGCCGAACTGCGTGCCGCGCTGGAGAGTTGGGGGCTGACCCCCTTGACCGACTCCGCGATGCTGGTGCTGTCGGAGCTGCTGACGAACGCCGGTCGGCATGCGCGGGTCTCGCCCGGCCGGGAGATCGAGACCCGCTTCGTCCCGGTGCAGGACGGTCTCCGCATCGAGGTCCACGACGCCTCGGAGATGCCACCGGAGGAACGGAAACCGGACGTGGACGCGTGTGAGGGCAGGGGCCTCCTGCTCGTGCGTGCGCTCTCGGACGCCTGGGGATTCGGCGAACGCAACGGCCCCGGCAAGGTCGTCTGGGCGGAACTGCGGCTCGGCCCGTCGCCCGGGAGCGGTGATGACGGCGACGGCATGCCATAGATCTCGGGCCTGGGCCGCCGCAACGCGACGAGCCGGGTGACCCACCGCACCGGTCGGGCGGACCGTAGCCCCATTGACGCGTCTCGCGGTTTCGGGGGCTGCCCGACCGGTGTGCGTGCGGTCGGGCGAGGCACAGAACGTCGAGGGCGACCCACGACTTGGGGTGGGTCGCTGCCCTCGCCTGGCCGGAAATCGGTGCCCGGCGTTGCGGCACCTGTGATCCTGGTTACCTTCGACGCGACTGAATGGAGATCCGTCATGACGCGGCCCTGGGAACCCGATCCTTCCTCACCGCCGGTCCGCCGTCTGGGCAGATCTCCCGCCGAGCTCGGAACCACGGGCGGCGAGCAGGGATGCCCGGACATCTGGGAACTGGAGAACGGTGACATCGCCGTCGTCGGCCGCGACCTCACCGACTCCTACCTGCCCGCCCTCCCCCCGGGCCTCACCATCGGCCCCGGCGAACGGATCGTGGTCATCCCCCGCCGGACCGCGGCCGCCGCGAAGACAGACCTTCCCGATGCTTAACCCACGGCCGGAGGGGCCGGGCCTTCGCCTCGGGCTCGACGACTACACCGAGGACTTCGGGCGCCACTTCTGGCACTCCGGCTCCGAGGGGTTCTGGAAGCTCGAACGCCAGCAGACCTTCCGGGAACCCGGGGTGGAGAGCTGGGAAGCCTTCCACGCCGGGCACTGGGACGAGTCCCTGGCGCTGCTCGAAGGACAGCGGGGACATTACGAGGAGTACTTCCGGCGCATCGCTGCCAGTGGATTCGCCCTCCACCGCGTCCGCTGCGTGGAAGAACCCGTCTCGCCGTACCTCCAGTGGGAACTCCATCTGCTGCACCTGAAGGCCCAGTATGGGGAGGACACGAGAGTTCTCGGCGACAACGGAATCCGCCCGTACGAAACGCCGCGCCCACTTCCGGAGATCGTCGTCCTCGGATCCTCGGTGATGTACGAGGTGCTCTACGACGAGGACGGGGAACTCGCCGGTGCTGTCCGCTTCGACGATCCGGACGACATCCTCCGGTGCCGGCAGGCGATCCAGGAGATGCATCGGGCCGGTGAGCCGTTGGGGGACTTCTTCAGCCGCCGGGTCGCCGGAATGCCTCCTCCGGCCGTTCCCTGACCCGAACCCCGAACGGTCGCCCCGGAACACCGGTGGAGTGCCGGTCACCGGGGCGTGAGACATCCCGGCTCATGCCGGTCACACCACAAGGGCTGCACATGCGCATCATCCTCATCTCGTACTCCGCACAGGGATTCGCCCTCCTCCACCGTGTGTGCGAGCAGGCCGGGCACACGCCCGTCGCCTACCTGCACGCACGGTCGCTGCGGCCGGGCGAGCCGACACGTCAAGGTGCGGGCGATGTCGTCGGCGAGATCGTCGATGCACTGCCGGACGGGATGGACCTGCTGATTCCGGGGCGGAAGGGCATGCTGCCGCACATCGTCGCGGGGTATCAGGCCGATCTCGTCGTCTGCTACGGATTCCCCTGGAAGCTGCCGTCGACGGTGCTCCGGGCCACGGCTCTGGGTGCCATCAATGTGCACACGTCGATGCTTCCGAAGTACCGGGGCCCCCTCCCGGTGAACTGGGCGATCAGGAACGGCGACAAGGAGATCGGCGTCAGCATCCACTGGATGGACAGCACCTTCGACTCCGGCGGGATCCTGGCCCAGGAGGCAGGGATCGTGTTGGGCGACGACGTCGTCCCCCGGTTGCTGTGGGAAGAGGTCGACCGATCCATCGAGCGCCTTCTGCCCGTCGCGCTCTCACAGGCCGTGACCGGACTCCCCGGTGCGCCCCAGGACGAGGATGCGGCCACCTACGCGGGTTGGATGGAACCCGAGTTCTCGCAGATCGACTGGAGCGCCCCGAGGGCTGACGTCCACAACCAGGTGCGCGCCGTCCGGTTCGGCAGTTCGGGGCGATCCGGACCGGTGGCCGGGGTCGCCGGCCACCGGCTGCGAGTTCTGCGCACATCGCTGCGGCCGGCGGAGGGGATCGAGGTGATGTGCGCAGACGGTCCCTTGTGGATCACGGAGTCCGCACCGGTGGCGGACTCGGACTCCTGAACGGCGCCGGGCCACCGGGTGTCAGGTCGCGCCGTCCTGCGTGGTCTCCGCCAGGGAGCGCCGGTACCGCCCGAGCTTGTCCCGGATCGCCCTCGTCCACGGATGATCCGGGCCCAGGACCTGCTCGCGCCACTCCCTGACGACCTCCGCCTCTTCGATGGCTTCCCGGTTCTCGCCGACCGCGTGCAGAGCGCTGCTGAGCAGGCTCCGTGCCGCCATCGTGATGGGGTAGCCGGCGCCGAACCGGTGCTCGTGCGCCGCCAGCGCACGGCGGGCCGACCGCAGTGCCTCGGCATGCCTTCCAGTGTTGAGCAGCGCTCCAGCGCAGTTGAGGTCGGCCGACAGGGTGATCGGGTGGTCAGGGCCCAGCTCGCGGCGGCAGTCCGCGACCAAGTCCGGTCCGGTGAGCACCTCACGGTCCAGATCCAGCCCTGGGGGCAGTTCGAGCAGACACGTTCTCGCCTCCAGCGTCAACGGGTGCCATGGCCCCAGCAGCGCGGTTCTCCCTTCCACCGCACGGTGCATCAGCTGCAGCGCCTCCGTCAGGTGGCCGAGCCAGACCAGTGGACGGGACAGGTGGAGGCAGGTGGTCAGGGTGTCGGGTGCTTCGGGACCCGACACCCGTTCGAGGTCTCCGAGCAGCGCACGGTGGAGATTCGCGGCCTCCTCAAGGCGCCCGAGACGATCGGTCGCCTTCCCGATCCGCTGACGCAGGCGCAGCACCAGCAGGTGATCGTCTCCCAGCCGTCGTCGTGCGAGAGCCGTCGCCTGCCGGGCCGCGTCCAGCGCAGAGGCGTAATCGCCGGATCGGTGCTGGGCCGTCACCAGGCGCAGGGCACAGGTCACCGCGGACTCGGCGGTGCTGTCGGTGGCCTCGGGACAGTTGGTGACTCGGCGGAGCAGCGCCAGGACGTGCGGCGCGAGGGGGGTGAGCAGACTGTCACGCAGGCCGCGTTCCGGTGCCGCGGGCAGGGCGTGCAGGAGGAGTGCGGCCGCCGCGGAGGTGAGTTGGTCGCGTTCGTCGGCCGGAATGGCGCGTGCGACGCTGTCGAGCAGTACTCCGTGTGTGCGCAGGCAGCGGATGTCGCCGGGGACGAGTTCGGTGAGCGAGTGATCGAGCAGCCCTCGGAGCGCCAGCTCCACCCGGCCGGCGGGCAGTGGCAGGTTGCCTCCGCCGTGGGCCAGTAGCGACAGGGGCAGCGGGTCGTTGGACCAGCAGGCCAGCAGGCGCAGCAGGGTGACGGCCTCGGGCAGGTTCTGTCCGGCCAGGGAGTTCAGCGAAAGCTGCCACGTTCCGCTGACCAGGTGACGTGAGTCGTCGCCCGTGTCGGTGGCTCCCTGGTCGATCAACTCGATGGGGTCCGGGCGCTCTCGCAGGTGGCGCCCGTACTCCTCCATCGTCCAGGGGACAATCACCTGATGCGCCAGGAATCCGCCGGCCAGGGTCAGGGCGAGCGGCAGGCGGCCGAGGCTGTCGGCGATGGCGGCCGCATCCTCAGCGGAGCCCGTTCCCGGGGCGAGGTCACTCAGCACCTGCGCGGCCTCCTCGCGGGGCAGCACATCCACGTACAGAAGCTCGGCTGCGGGCCACCAGTGGCCGGCCGCCTGCCGTGTGGTCACGAGAACGGTTCCGCGCGGGCTGGTGCGCAGCCACCCGCCGTCCCGCAGCACCGCCGGGTCATCGGCGTTGTCCAGCACCAGCAGCCACGGCACGTCGGACCGGTCGAGACAGTCCCAGACCAGATCCGCGGCCGCGCGCAAACCGTTGCGCGCAGCCATCAGCTCGCCGTCCCCGGCGCCGCGGTCGGCGGCCACAGCGAGCATCCCGGCCCGCAGGGATGCCTGGTCGGAGGCGTTGACCCACAGGCCCAGACGTCCGCGTTCACGGGTGGCGTACGCGAAGAGTGCGCAGGCCACGGCCGTCTTCCCGCAGCCGCCCAGTCCGTGCAGGACGAACACGGTGCCTCCGGCGTCGTCGGCCACCGCCTCCCTGAGGCGCCCGACGAGTTCGGAGCGATCCCTGAGGATCGCGGGGGCCCGGCCGATGGGCGGGTGCCTCACCGAGTCCGGGCCGGTCCAGGCGACGCTGTGGTGGTGGTGCTCGGTGATGTGCTGGTCTCCGGAAGCCTGGTAGACCCGCGCCTGATCAGCGGCCCGACCGTCGTTGCGCCCGGTCACCGCTGGTCGATGTTCAGGTCGCGGCCGGCCTGGTACACGCGGGAGCTGCCGGAGGCGGTCGCACGTTGGGTGACGGCCGGTGGGACGGATGTGCCGGGATCCAGCTCGGTCAGCAGGGAGCGCAGTTCCGCCACCAGTTCGGGATGGGCGACGAGCAGGCGGCGCATGCGGCCCTGCCACTCCGCCGCGACCTCCCGCCCGGTCTCCTCGTCCCCGTCGTGCTGCGCGCCCAGCAGGTCCCGTCGCGACGCGTCGAGTTGGGCGGCGACCTGCTCCTCATGGTCCGGCCGGACACGCCGCCACAGCGTGATCACGCCGTTCCGCACGCCGTTCCAGGTGTCGGTCGCCAGCAGCGCCGCAATCGTCGTCCCGGCGGTGCCTGCTAAAAGGGTGATCTCCGCGTCCATCCTTCGTCCTCCCTCGCTCCGGCCCGGAATTCCACTCTAGGGAGCCGTGACGGTGGCGGTACACCGGGCGGGAGAGTGAACACCGCACGGTCGGACAGGCCGCCGAGGCGGGGCGGAAGCGCCCCCGGCTTCGGGGTCCGCCCCGCCGGTGCGGGCGCCACGGCGTCTCGGCCGGGCCGGTTGTCAGACCCTTCTGGGAGGCTGCACGGATGGAGATGACCGTGCAGCTGACCATCGATTGTGCCGACCCGCAGCGAATGGTGGCCTTCTGGGCCGAGGCACTGGACTACGTCCCCGAGCCCCCGCCCGCCGGCCACGCCACCTGGCGCGCCTACTGGCAGGACATGGGCGTGCCCGCCGAGGAGCTGCCGCCCGGCACCGGCGACCTCCCCGAGTCCATCGTCGACCCCGCCGGCCACGGACCCCGGATCTGGTTCCAGCAGGTCCCCGAGGCCAAGACCGTCAAGAACCGCTCGCACTTGGACCTCAAGGTCGGCGGCGGCCGCGACGTCCCCCTCGATGTCCGCACCGAACGCGTCAGAACCATGGCCGCCCGGCTCGTCAAGGCCGGTGCCACCGTCGTCGAGTTCCGGGACGAGCGGGAGATGGGCTTCTTCGCGGCGGCGATGCGGGATCCGGAGGGGAACGAGTTCGACGTGGTGTGAGGGCGGGGCAGATCGGGGGCCGAGGAGATCAGAGAACCTCGATGGCGCCCGGCGGAACCGGGCCTTCGCCTGCGTAGGAACTGCCTCGTGAGGCCGCTGGAGCGTCATCCTCCGAGAGCGTCAGCGTGGGCCACGCGGCGTCCAGGGTGGCGTCGTCCAGGCGGAGCGCGAGACGGTCGAGGACCAGAGCGACGACGGGGCTCATTCCGGAGCCGTCCTCGGCGGCCAGGGCCTCCTGGATGCCGTCCCACCACTCGCTGGGGCCCTCGGGACGGGAACTCGGCATGTCGGGCTCGAAGTTCTCCACACACGCGCCGTCCCGCCAGTGCTGGAACACGGCGAGGCCGTCGGTGGACAGGACGCTGTAGGTCTCGGTCCCCCGGGACAAGGCGGCGAGGGGTTCCGGCCAGGACCCGATCACTCCGTCCTCCTCGACGCAGAAGGACCAGTCGCCGAGCCTGCCGGACCTGAGCAGCGACACCGCTTCGGCTTCTGCCTCACCGGTGAGCAGGTCGGATGCCTTCTCCGCGTCCAGCGAGCGGGCGTGGGCCGGGTCGGCACCGTAGCGGGCGAACACCTCGGCGGGCTCCAGGCCCCGGGTGAAGGTGACACACATCAGATCCGCCGCCCAGGTCATCTCGTTCACTGCTCTGCCCCGCCCCATTCCGGACTCTGCCCGCCGGATCGTATCCGGATGGTCCCCCGCGAGACAGTGAAGCGCCGGAATCGACCTCGGGCCCGCGTCTGTGCGTGACCCTCGTCGCCCCCGCCATGGCCCCAGTGCGGCACAGAAGGCTGCCCCCATCACCCCGCAGCGTGGCATACTCGAAGTATGGCGACGAGGAAAATCACTATCACCGTGCCGGACGAGCTGGTGGAGTCGATCAAGGAGCGCGTCGACGCTCGTGGGGTGTCCGCCTACATCGCGGCTGCCGCGGCTCACCAGGATGCGATGGACCGGCTGCGCGAACTGGCCGACCGCCTGGAGGAGGAGCACGGTGCCGTGACGGACGCCGAGCAGCAGGCGGCCCTGGACCGCGTCGCGGCCATCGATGCCTGGCACGACGAGCAGCACCGGACCGCAGGCGAAGCGGCGTGAGCCGAACCGGGCGGGCCAAGACGCTCCGGCCTCGGCAGCGCGTCTTCGTGTTCGACTCCGAGGCGCTCTCCAAGGCCGTCCTGGGCGACCGGGACATGACCGCACTGCTCAAGGCGGCCCCCGGGCTCGACATCCCCGTCATCACCTCGGCGCTCACCACCTTGGAGGCATGGAACCCGCGCGAGGGGGCGAAGCAGACACTGTGGAACTGGACGCTCTCCCGGATCCGTGTCGTGCACACGGATGACCACATCATCGCGATGGCCCGCGACATGCTGAGAACGGCCGGTCTGCATGGGCACAAGTACGCCATCGACGCCGTCCTGGCGGCCGTCGCCGGCCGAGAAGCCGTTCAAGGGGCCGAGGCCACGGTCTTCACCTCGGACACGGATGACATGAATCAGCTTCTCGCGGGCCATCGCGTCCACGTTCAGAGGGTCTGAGGGGAAGCCCGCCCCACGGGCCCACGGGCCCACGGGCCCACGGGCCCACGAGCGAACGGAAGGTGACGTGCTTCCCCACGTCCACCGCATCACCCAGTACGACCCCGCCGACCGCGACGCGACCGGCAGTTACACCGGCACCGTCGAGGCGGTGAGCGATCACGGTCCCGTCGAGGCGGCGTACCTGCGCGCGGTCGCCGCGTTCGCGGAGGAGTCCGGGGTCGACCGGCTGGAGATCCGGGAGCCGCAGATCGCGTCGGGGGTGGCCGAGTTCGGGGCGGAGCCCGCCGTGGAGGGACACGGGCTGGCGGGGCTCTTCCCCGCCGGCCTCGCGGGCTTTCACGACGGGGCGGTCGTCCCGCTCGGCGTCGGCCTGGAGCTGGTCCGGGCGATGCTGCGGGACAACGGGGCGTGGTGCCGGCTCGAAGTGTGGAGGGGCGGTTCGCGGTCCATGTGGGGTGGGACCAGTACGTGTACGTCGGCAGCAGCGGGCCCTGCGAGGAGGCGGTGGCCCGCACCCGTTCCTTCGGTCTGTTCCCGGAACGGATCGACGCCTCCCCGTACGACATCGCCCACGACGCGGAACCGGGCGAACAGCGGCCCGCGGACGATGCCTTCTGGGAGCGGGTGGGCTGGTGCGTGGAGATCGGGCAGGCCGGGATGCTGGAGGAGGCGTACATCGGCAACGCCACCCGCTGGCACCGGCTCCGCGCGGACGGGCTCGACGAGGTCCGGGCCGGGCTGGCTCCCCGCGCACAGCTGGCGGTCTGGCCGGAGCTGTCGGAGGATGTCGCCGGTGTGCTCGCGGGCCTTCCCGAGGAGGGGCTGATCGAACTCGTCTCCGAGGACGCGGAGGGGCGCATCACGAGCACCGTGGCCGATGAGACCCGGTTCGCGGAGATCAGGGCTCAGGCGGCGGTGGCCCGCGCCGCAGCGGTGCTCTCCATGGACGCGGACGAACGCCGGCCCCTCCTCACCGCCGTCCTGCCCGACAGCGATGGCGTCCTGCGGGCCCGCTGGCGTACCGAGCCGACGCCGAGCGATCGCCACTGGGCCCTGCTCAAGACCCTGCGCCCGGGTCAGGTCGTCACCGGGACGGTGGCCGAGATCCCCCCGTTCGGCGTCACGTTCGTGGACATCGGCGGCTTCTACGCGATGATCAACGTCCCCGAGCTCTCCTGGCGGCACGTCGCCGCCGTCACCGACGTCGTCACCGTCGGCCAGACCGTCACGGCGGAGATCCTCGGTGTCGACATGATCGACGAGCGCGTACACCTGTCCCTCAAGGCACTCCAGCCTGACCCGATGCAGGACCTCGTCCACCAGGTCGGCCGCGTCGTCACCGGCCTCGTCACCGAGCTCGTCCCGTTCGGCGCCTTCGTCCGCATCGAGGACCGCGAGGACGGCCTCGAAGGGCTCGTCCACCTCAGCGAACTGGCCGACACCCCGGTGGAGAAGCCCGAGGACGTCGTCCGGGTCGGCCAGTTGCTCACCGTCGTCATCCTCCTCGTGGAACCCGAACGGCGCCGGATCGCTCTGTCGCACAAGCAGGCGCTGTAGGCACTGCCCTCAGCAGGGGGGGGTTGGGCCGACGGGCCCGCGCTCACCCCTCCTCCGCCGCCCGCGCCGCCAGTGCGCGGCGGTCCGTCTTGCCGTTGGGGGTGAGGGGGAGGGAGGGGACGAGGGCGACCTTGCGGGGGATCATGTAGTCGGGGAGGGTCTGGCGGCAGAAGGCGCTGAGGGCCGTGGGTTCGGCGGTGAAGGCGCGGCCGGGGACGACGTAGGCGTAGAGCTCGGGGTCCTGGCCGGGGCGGGGGCGGACGACGACGGCGGCGGCCTCGGTGTCGGGGAATTCGAGGAGGCGGCGTTCGATCTCGCCGAGTTCGACGCGGTTGCCGCGCATCTTGACCTGGAGGTCGGAGCGGCCGACGAAGTACAGCTCGCCGTTCTCGCCCCGGTAGGCGAGGTCGCTGGATTTGTAGACGAGCTGGCCGGTGCGGGGGTCGAGGGGGTCGGGGACGAGGACGGAGCGGGTGGCTTCGAGGTCGTCCCAGTAGCCGGTGAAGAGGGAGGGGCCGCGGAGGTGGATCTCGCCGATCTCGCCGGGCTGTTCGACGGGGCGGCCCTCGTCGTCGATGAGGAGCATTTCGGCGCCGGGGTAGGCGAAGCCGATGGAGAGCTTGTCGACGGTCTCGGGGAGCGGGTCGGGGACGTCGGTGAGGGAGAAGGCCATGGCCTCGGTGGGGCCGAAGCAGTTGACCACCCGGACCGGGCCGAGGAGCTGTTGCAGCTGGCGGAGTTCGGGGAGGGGGAAGGCCTCGCCGGAGAAGAGGACGCCGCGGACCTGGCCGGCGAGGGCGGCGAGGCCGGCGGCCTCGTGGCGCAGGACGGGGCGCCAGATGGACGGGACGCCGTCGACCTGGGTGGCGCCCGTGTCGGCGAGGAAGCGGAGGAACCGGCGGGGCCAGTGCATGAGTTCGCGGGGTACGGGGATGAGCTGGGCGCCCGAGCCCAGCGCGAGTCCGATGTCGAGCAGCGCGAAGTCGAACTGGAGGGGCGAGGTCGTCGCGAGGCGGTCCTGGGGGCCGACGATGCCGTGCCGGAGCATGCCCCGGTAGAAGGACAGGACGCCCCGGTGGCTCATCACGACGCCCTTGGGGCGGCCCGTGGTCCCCGAGGTGAAGATCATGTACGCGGCGTCGGTGGTGACCGGCTCGCGGCGGTGCCGGGTGCGGGGCGCGGGCGCCCGTTCCACGGTCACGCCGTCCGGGCCGAAGCGGGCCGTGCCGACGGTGTCCGGGACGCCCGCGCGGGTGCCCTTCACCGTCTGGAGGTGCAGGGCCGGTTCCGCCGTGTCGACGATGGTCCGCAGCCGGGCGTCGGGGACGTCCGGGCTCACCGGGACGAAGGTGAGCCCGAGCATCGAGCAGGCCAGCAGCGCGGCCACCGCGGCGGCCGAGTTGTCGGACTCCAGGACGACGCGGTCGCCGATGTCCAGGCCGAGCGCGTCCAGCGTCACCGCGTAGTCGTGGGCCCTGCGCTCCAGTTCGCGGTAGCTGAGCACCCGGTGCGTGCCGTCCTCGGCGGCCTCCCAGGCGGCCGGGGAGTCGGGTGCGGTGCGGGCCGCGGCCAGCATGAACTCATGGATCCGCTCGGCCGGGGCGCCCAGCGCCGCCGGGTGCCGCGTACTCAGGCTCATCGGTCTTCCTCCTGCGCTCGTTCGAATCCGCTGCTCCGCGTGGTCACGAGGAGATCCGCTCCTTCAGGTCCTTCAGCCAGCCGTCGACGACGGGGGCCGTCGTGTCGACGTGCTGTTCGACGATGGTGAAATGCGTGCCGGGGACGGTCGCGACGGTGTCCGCGCCCTTCCAGTCGGCCTGCCACGCGCCCTGTCCGACGCCCGCCTGTTCGCCGGCCTCGAAGAGGTCCCCGGCCCGGACGAAGAGGACGGGCGCCTCGATGTCGGCCTGGGTGAACTGCGGGAGCAGTTCGACGTACCGGCCCATCGCGGAGAGTTCGGCGCTGCTGAACGCGCCGAGCGTGGACCCCTTGTCCTCGACGGCGGAGGCCATCTGGTCGAAGATCGCGTCGTTGGCCGCGCCCATGTAGTACGTGTCCAGGAGGACGAGCCCGGCGGGGCGCACCCCGTGGACCCGCTCCAGCCGGGACACGGTGGCGTGGGCGAGGAGCCCGCCGGAGGAGAAGCCGAGCAGGACGAACGGTTCGCCGTCCGCCGTACGCAGAACGGCTTCGGCGAGGACGTCGACGGCCGCGTCGAACGACTCGGGCAGGGCCTCGCCCCGGGCGAATCCGGGGGTCGGGAGGCCGGAGACCGGGACGGACAGCCGGGCCGCGAGGCGGGCGTGCTGGTGGACTCCGCCGGCCACCGTCGGGGTGCTGAGGCAGATCAGCCGGGGCCCGGAGCCCTCCGCGTCCGGCTTGGTGCGCGCCCCGTAGGACACCGGCTCGGGCAGGGTTTCGAGGTCGGCCGCCGTGGCGAAGGAGGGCCGCAGCGCGGCCACCGAGCGGAGCATCGCCAGTCCGGGCTGGATGTCGCCCGCGGTGATCGCGGACAGGAACAGCCCGTAGAGGGTGTCGTCCAGCGGGGTCGCCGCCGCCGGTTCCGGGGCGGTGGCCGTCTCGGCCGGGGAGGAGGCCGAGGCCAGGCGGGCCGAGACCAGCCGGGCCAGGTCGAGCGGGTTGCGGCTGTCGAAGACGACCATGGCGGGCAGGGAGAGACCGGTGGCCGCGCCCAGCCGGTTGCGGAGTTCGACGGCGGTCAGCGAGTCGAACCCGGCTTCCAGGAAGCCCGCTTCGGCGTCGACCGCCCCGGCGTCCGCGTGTCCGAGGACCTCGGCCGCGTGGTGCAGGACCGCGTCGAGCACCGCCCGGTCGCGGGCCGCGTCGTCGAGTCCGCGCACCTTCTGGGCGAGCCCCCCGGCCTCCCGGGGCGCGGCCGCCGCTCCGGCCCGGCGGCGCCCGGCGGGTGCCAGGCCCCGCAGCAGCGCGGGCACCTCGTCGGTGCGGGCGCGCAGCGCGGCCAGGTCGACGCGGAGCGGGACGAGCGCGGCGGCGTCGGCGGCGACCGAGGCGTCGAAGAGCCACAGGCCCTCCTCCTCGGTCAGCGCGGGCGTTCCGGTGCGCCGCATCCGCTGGAGGTCGGCCTCGCCGAGCCACTGGCTGAGCCCGGTCTCGGTGGCCCAGAGGCCGAAGGCCATCGCCGTGGCGGCAAGGCCCCGGGAGCGGCGGTGGGCGGCGAGCGCGTCGAGGAAGACGTTGGCCGCCGCGTAGTTGCCCTGGCCGGCCGCCATGACCTGGCCGCCCGCCGAGGAGAACAGCGCGAAGACGGTCAGATCGAGGTGGGCGGTCAGCTGGTGCAGATGCCAGGCGGCGTCCGCCTTGGCCTTCAGCACGTGGTCCATCTGCCCAGGGGTGAGCGCCCCGACCAGTCCGTTGTGGGCGACGCCCGCCGCGTGGACGATCCCGCGCAGCGGGTGCGCGGGGTCGACGGTGCCGATGAGCGCGGCCAGGGCCGCCCGGTCGGAGACGTCGCAGGCGGCGATCTCCACCCGGGCGCCGAGCGCGGTCAGTTCGTCGCGGAGCCCGGAGGCGCCCGGGGCGTCCGGTCCGCGCCGCCCGGCGAGCAGCAGATGCCGCACGCCGTGTCCGGTCACCAGGTGCCGGGCGACGATCGCCCCGAGCCCTCCGGTGCCGCCGGTGATCAGGACGGTTCCCTCGGGGTCCCAGGGGGTGTCGCCGCCGGCCGCGGCGGACCGGGCGAGCCGGGGGGCGAGGACCTTCCCGCCGCGCACGGCCAGTTCGGGTTCGCCGGAGGCGAGCGCCGTGGCGAGCGTACGGGGCGACGGGGCGTGCTCCTCCAGGTCGAGCAGGACGAACCGGCCCGGGTTCTCCGCCTGCGCGGCCCGCACCAGACCCCAGACCGGGGCCTGGCGCACGTCGACCGGGTCGCCGTCCCCGACGGCGACGGCGGACCGGGTCACCAGCACCAGCCGGGACGGCGCGTACTCGGGTGCGGCCAGCCACCGCTGGACGGCGCCGAGCGCCGCCTCCACGGCGGTCCGGGTCCCGGCCGGCACCTCGTCCTCCGTACCGGCCCCGGACCCGTCCGCGAGGACCGGCAGCAGCACCGCGTCGGGCACACCGGCCCCGGACTCCCCGAGGGCGTCGAGCCCGGTGACGGCCGGCACCCCGGCCACGACCAGGCCGGGCCCGGCGACCGCCCAGTCGCCGCGCGGCCCGCTGCCGCCGCCGACGGGCTGCCATTCGACGGCGAGCAGCGCGTCGCGGAACCCGCCGCCGCCGAACTGTTCGGCGGCGACCGGACGCAGTTGGAGCGCCGCGACCGTGGCGACGGGTGCTCCCGCCGGGTCGGCGAGGTCGAGCCGGACGGCGTTGCGCTGCCCCTCGACGGGGGCGAGCCGGACCCGTACGGAGGTCGCGGACGTGGCGTGCAGGGTGACGCCGGTCCAGGAGAAGGGGAGCAGTGCCCGGCCCTCGTCCGCGTCCGCGCCGAGCCCGCCGAAGCCGAGCGCGTGCATGGAGGCGTCGAGCAGCGCGGGGTGGAGGCCGAAGCGGGCCGCGTCCTCGTGGGCCTGCTCGGGCAGGGCGATCTCGGCGTACAGCGCGTCGCCGTGCCGCCAGGCCGCGGTGAGGCCCTGGAAGACGGGGCCGTAGCCGAAGCCGCGTTCCTGGAGGCCGTCGTAGAGCCCGTCGGCGTCCAGTTCCTCCGCCCCGGCGGGCGGCCAGTCGGACAGCCCGTCGCCGGTCTCCTCCGCGGCGGGCGCGAGGAGGCCGTCGGCGTGCCGGGTCCACGGCTCGTCGGGGTGGTTCTCGGGCCGGGAGTACACCCGGACCGTGCGCCGGGCCTCGGCGTCGGGCTCCGAGACGACGACCTGGAGCAGCACACCGCCGCGCTCGGGCAGCACCAGCGGCGCGTACAGCGTCAGTTCCTCCACGAGGGCGCAGCCGACGTGGTCGGCGGCCCGCAGGGCGAGTTCGACGAATCCCGTGCCGGGCAGCAGCACGCTGCCGTGCACCGCGTGGTCGGCCACCCAGGGCTGGGTGTCCAGGGAGACCCGGGCGGTGAAGGTCACGGACTCCGAGTCGGGCGAGGCCACGACGGCCGCGAGCAGCGGGTGGTCGAGGGCGTCCTGCCCGACGGCGAAGGCGTCGGTGGCGGGCTTGGCCGCGTCCACCCAGTACCGGGTCCGCTGGAACGGGTACGTCGGCAGGTCGACCGTGCGGGCGCCCGTACCGGCGTAGAAGGCCGCCCAGTCGACCCGGGCCCCGTCCGCGTACAGCCGTCCCAGCGCCGTGACCAGCGCCTCGGCCTCCGGCCGGTTCCGGCGCACCGACGGCACGACGACCGCCTCGCCGTCCGTGCCGTCCCGGTCCAGGATCTGCTGGGCGAGGCCGGTCAGGATGCCGTCCGGGCCGATCTCCAGGAAGCGGGTCGCCCCCTGTTCCGCCAGCGCGGCGACGGCGTCGGTGAAGCGGACGGCCTCGCGGACCTGGCCGGTCCAGTACTCCGGGGACTGCCAGTCGGAGGCCGGTGCGCCCGTCACGGTCGAGACGGCCGGGATGCGCGGTTCGGCGTACGTCAGCGACGCGGCCACCGCGCGGAACGCGTCGAGCATCGGCTCCATGAGGGAGGAGTGGAAGGCGTGCGAGACGGAGAGGCGGTTCGTCTTGCGCCCGGCGGCGGCGAAGTGTTCGCCCACCGCCAGGGCCTCCGCCTCCACCCCCGAGACGACCACCGACTGCGGCCCGTTGACCGCCGCGATGGAGACACCGTCGGTGAGGAGCGGAAGCACTTCCTCCTCGGTGGCCTGGACGGCGACCATCGCGCCCCCGGCGGGCAGCGCCTGCATCAGCCGGCCCCGGGCCACGACCAGCCGGGCCGCGTCGGCCAGGGACAGCACCCCGGAGACATGCGCGGCGGCCAGCTCGCCGATGGAGTGTCCGGCGACCACGTCCGGGGTGACGCCCCACGACTCCACGAGCCGGTACAGCGCGACCTCGAAGGCGAACAGCGCGGGCTGGGTGAGCGCGGTCGCGTTCAGCGCGTCCGCGTCCTCGCCCCAGACCACGTCCAGGAGCGACGACCCGAGATGCGTGTCGATCTCCGCGCAGACCTGGTCGAAGGCGTCCGCGAACACCGGGAAGGAGGCGTGCAGTTCGCGGCCCATGCCGAGCCGTTGCGCACCCTGCCCGGTGAAGAGGAACGCCGACTTCCCGCTGCGGCGGGCCTGGCCGGCGGCCACGGCGGGGGCGTTGCGGCCCTGGGCCAGGGCGGTGAGGCCGCGCAGCAGTTCCTCGGTGCCGGAGCCGACGACGACGGCGCGGTGCGGGAACGCGGTGCGGGTGGAGACGAGCGAGAGCCCGAGGTCGGCGGCGTCGGGCGCGGGGCCGTCGGCGAGCCGGCCGATCAGCTGCCCGGCCCGGTCGGCGAGGGCCTGCGGGCTCTTGCCGGAGAGCACCCACGGCACGACGGGGAGCGCGGCGCCCTCACCCCGTGCGGTGGGGGCCTCGGGGGCTTCCTCGACGATCACATGGGCGTTCGTCCCGCTGATCCCGAAGGAGGAGACGCCCGCGCGGCGCGGGCGGTCCGTGGGCGCCCAGTCCCGGGCCTCGGTGAGCAGGGCGACGTGTCCGGCCTCCCAGTCCACCTGGTCGGAGGGGGCGTCCACGTGCAGGGTCCTCGGCAGAACGCCGTGGCGCATCGCCATGACCATCTTGATGACCCCGGCGACGCCCGAAGAGGCCTGCGTGTGGCCCATGTTGGACTTGATGGAGCCCAGCCACAGCGGCCGGTCCCCCGCGCGCCCCTGGCCGTACGTGGCGAGCAGCGCCTGCGCCTCGATGGGGTCGCCGAGCGTGGTGCCGGTGCCGTGGGCCTCGACGGCGTCGACCTCGGCGGCGGTGAGGCCCGCGTTGGCGAGGGCCTGGCGGATGACGCGCTGCTGGGACGGGCCGTTGGGGGCCGTCATCCCGTTGCTGGCGCCGTCCTGGTTGAGGGCGGAGCCGCGCAGGACGCCGACCACCGGGTGGCCGTTGCGGCGGGCGTCGGAGAGCCGTTCCAGGAGCAGCACACCGGCGCCCTCGCCCCAGGCGACCCCGTCGGCGGAGGCGGCGAAGGACTTGGACCGGCCGTCGGGGGCGAGCCCGCGCTGTCGGCTGAACTCGATGAACATGCCCGGGGTGCCCATGACGGCGACGCCCCCGGCCAGGGCCAGCGCGCACTCACCGGACCG
Organism: Streptomyces sp. NPDC024555; assembly: GCF_055559335.1. NCBI lineage: Bacteria > Bacillati > Actinomycetota > Actinomycetes > Kitasatosporales > Streptomycetaceae > Streptomyces > Streptomyces sp. NPDC024555. Next base: position 465,596 of record NZ_JBVHKV010000001.1, on the reverse strand, counting down.
GAGCGCCTGGGCGGCCATGTGCAGGGCGACGAGCGAGGACGAGCACGCGGTGTCGACGGTGACGGCCGGGCCCTCCAGGCCCAGGGTGTAGGCGGTGCGGCCGGAGACGAGGCTGCCGCCGCTGCTGGCCGCGGCCTCCACGCCGAGCGCGTAGTCGTGGTACATCACCCCGGCGAACACCCCGGTCGACGAGCCCTTGAGGGTCGTCGGGTCGATCCCGGCGCGCTCGATGGCCTCCCAGGAGACTTCGAGGAGCAGCCGCTGCTGCGGGTCCATCATCAGCGCCTCGTTGGGGCTGATCCCGAAGAACACCGGGTCGAAGTCGGCGGCGTCGTAGAGGAATCCGCCCTCGCGGGCATAGGTGCGTCCGGGCGTGCCGGGCTCGGGGTCGTACACCTCGGCGTCCCAGCCCCGGTCGTCCGGGAAGCCGCCGATGGCGTCGGTGCCCTCGGCGACGAGCGTCCACAGCTCCTCGGGGGTGGTGACTCCGCCCGGGTAGCGGCAGCCCATGCCGACGATGACCACGGGGTCGTCGCCGGCGTCGGCGCCGCCGCCCGTGGGCAGGGCGCGGGCGGGGGCGGGCAGCGCGTGGTCCGGGCCGGCCACCTCGGTGCCGATGTACGCGGCGACGGCGTCGGCGGTCGGATAGTCGAAGATCAGCGTGGCGGGCAGCCGGAGGCCGGTCGCCGAGCCGAGCCGGTTGCGCAGCTCGACGGCGGCGAGCGAGTCGAAGCCCAGCTCGCTGAAGGCCCGTTCCGGTTCGATCGCGTCGGCGGAGGCGTGGCCGAGGACCCCGGCGACGTGCGTCCGGACGAGGTCGAGGAGCGCGTCGGCACGGGCAGGCGCGTCGAGCCCCGCCAGCCGGGCCACCAGCCCGTCGCCGCCGTCCGTGGACCGCGCCGTCCTGCGTACGGGGACGCGGACCAGGCCCCGGAGGAGGGCGGGGAGTTCGGCGGCGCGGTTGCGCAGGACGCCGGTGTCGACGCGCAGCGGCACGGTGGCCGGGAGGCCGGAGGCGAGCGCCGCGTCGAAGAGGGCCAGGCCCTCCGCCTCGGAGAGCGCGGGCAGCCCCTGGGCCGCCATCCGCTCCTCGGCCAGACCGAGCATGTCGACGCTGGTCATGCCGGTGTCGACGCCCCAGAGCCCGAAGGCCATCGCCGTGGCCGGGCGGCCTTCGGCCCGGCGCTGGGCGGCCAGGGCGTCCAGGAAGACGTTGGCGGCGGCGTAGTTGCCCTGCCCGGCGGCCAGGACGAGCCCGCCCGCCGACGAGAACATCACGAACGCCGACAGCTCCAGGTCCCGGGTCAGCTCGTGCAGATGCCAGGCCGCGTCCACCTTCGGCCGCAGCACCGCGTCGACCCGCTCGGGCGTCAGCGCGCCGACGACCCCGTTGTCCACGACCCCGGCGACGTGCACGACCCCGGTCAGCGGGCGGTCCGGGCCGACCGAGGCGAGGAGCGCGGCAAGGGCGTCCCGGTCGGCGGCGTCGCAGGCGGCGACCTCGACCGTGGCGCCGTGCGCGGTGAGTTCCGCGACGAGTTCGGTGACCCCGGGGGTGTCCGCGCCCCGGCGTCCGGCCAGCAGCAGACCGCGTACGCCGTGCTCGGTGACCAGGTGCCGGGCGACGCGCCCGCCGAGACCGCTGGTGCCGCCGGTGACGAGGACGGTCCCTTCGGCGTCCCACACCGGGGCGGGGTCCTCGTCGGGCGCCGCCGCCAGGGCGAGCCTCGGGACGCGGACCTCGCCGTCGCGCACGGCCAGCTCCGGTTCGCCCAGGGCCACCAGCCGCTCCCAGGGCACGGAACCGTCGGTGTCGATCAGGACGAACCTGCCCGGGTTCTCGGCCTGCGCGGCACGCACCAGGCCCCAGACCGGGGCATGGCGCACATCGACGGGATCGCCGTCGGCGACGGCCACGGCGTCCCGGGTGACGACGGCCAGCACCGCGCCGTCCGGACGGTCCGCGGACAGCCACTCCTGTACGGCGCCGAGGGCCTGGCCCACCAGGTCGTGGACGGCGCCCGGGACGTCCTCGACGTCCAGATCGCGAGTCCCGCAGTCGAAGACGGCGGAGAGGGCCGCCTCGGGCGGGGTCTGGGCGACGGGGGCCGGCAGCGGGTTCCACCCGATGCGGAACAGGGAGTCGCTGCCGTGCGTGGCGAGCTGTTCACCGGAGACGGGCCGCCCGACCACCGCGCCGACCGTGGCCACGGGGGCCCCGGTGACGTCCGCGACCTGGAGGGAGAGGCTTTCCGGGGTGGGCTGGGTGATGCGGACGCGGACGGCGGAGGCACCCGTGGCGTGCAGGGTCACCTCGCGCCAGACGAACGGGAGGACGGTCTCGTCGCCGCCCGTCCCGTTGACGAGCGCCGCGTGCATGGCCGCGTCCAGCAGCGCCGGGTGCAGCCCGAACGCCTCGGCCTCCGCATGCGCCTGCTCGGGCAGCGCGACCTCCGCGTACAGCACGTCGTCCGCACGCCAGGCGGCCTTCAGGCCCTGGAAGACCGGCCCGTAGCCGAAGCCGCGTTCGCGCAGCCCCGCGTAGGCACCGTCCAGGGGAAGTTCCTCGGCCCCGGCGGGCGGCCAGGCCGAGAGGTCGAACGCGTCGGGGTCCGCCCCCGGGGCGAGCACCCCGTCGGCGTGCAGGGTCCACGCCAGGTCCGGCCGGTCCTCGGCGCGTGAATACACGCTCACCGAACGGCGGGCGCTCGCGTCGGCCGCGCCCACGACCATCTGCACGATCACGGCCCCGCGCCCGGGGAGGATCAGCGGCGCCTGGAGGGCCAGCTCCTCCAGCACCCCGCAACCGACCTGGTCCCCGGCCCGTACGGCCAGCTCCACGAAGCCGGTGCCCGGAAGCAGCACGCTGCCGAGGACATCGTGGTCGGCGATCCAGCCGTGCGTCGCGGCCGACAGCCGGCCGGTGAACGTCACCATGTCCGTGTCCGGCGACGGCACGACCGCACCGAGCAGCGGATGCCCGGCATCGGTCAGCCCGGCCGTCGCCATGCTGCTTCCGCCGCCCCCGATCCAGGAGTTGGCGAGGTACTCGTCCATGCCGATCCAGTACCGCGTGCACTGGAACGCGTACGTCGGCAACTCCACCCGCCGCGCCCCCGCGCGGGCGTAGAACGCCTCCCAGCCGACCCGCACCCCGTCCGCGTACAACCGGCCCACACCCGCGACCAGCGACTCCGGCTCCTCACGGCCCCGGCGCACCAACGGCACGAACGCACTGCTCACGTCCTCGACCGAACCCGCCCCGAGCGCGGTCAGCACCGAGTCCGGCCCGATCTCCACGAACGTACGGGCGCCAAAGCGCTCGGCGGCGCGTACGGCGTCCGCGAAACGGACGGCTTCGCGTACCTGGCCGACCCAGTACTCGGGGGACTGCCAGTCGGACGTCAGCTCACCCGTCACGGTCGACACCGCCGGGATACGCGGCTCGGTGTACGTCAACGAGGCAGCCACCGCGCGGAACTCGTCGAGCATCGGCTCCATGAGAGACGAGTGGAACGCGTGCGAGACGGCGAGGCGGCTGGTCTTACGGCCTGCGGCGGCGAAGTGCTCGCCCACCGCCACGGCCTCCGCCTCCACGCCGGAAACGACCACGGACTGCGGGCCGTTGACCGCCGCGATGGAGACACCGCCGGTGAGGACAGGCAGGACTTCGTCCTCGGTCGCCTGCACGGCGACCATCGCACCCCCGGCAGGGAGCGCCTGCATCAGACGCCCGCGCGCGACCACGAGCCGCGCCGCGTCAGGGAGGGACAGCACCCCGGAAACATGCGCGGCAGCCAGCTCACCGATCGAGTGGCCCACCACCACGTCCGGAGTGATCCCCCACGACTCCACGAGCCGGAACAACGCCACCTCGAACGCGAACAACGCGGGCTGGGCGATCCCCGTCGCGTTCAGCGCATCCGCGTCGTCGCCCCAGCCCACGTCCCGCAACGACGACCCGAGATGCGTGTCGACCTCCGCGCAGACCTGGTCGAAGGCCTTCGCGAACACCGGGAAGGACGCGTGCAGTTCGCGGCCCATCCCCAGCCGCTGCGCGCCCTGCCCCGTGAACAGGAATGCCGACTTCCCGAGGGTGCGCGTGGTGCCCCGGATCAGGCCGGGGTGGTCCTCGCCTGCGGCGAGGGCGGTGAGGGCGGCGGTGCGGTCGGGGCCGAGGACCACCGCGCGGTGCTCGAAGGAGGGCCTGGTGGTGGCGAGGGAGTGGCCGATGTCCTCGGGGCGCGTGTCGGCGGCGCCGGCCAGGGGAAGGAGGGCTTCGGCCTGGCCCGCCAGGGCCTGGGGGCTCTTGGCGGAGAGGATCCAGGGGGCGGCGGGGAGTTCCGTACGGCTCTCCGTGTCGGGCACGGGCGGTGCCGGGGGCTCTTCGACGATGACGTGGGCGTTGGTGCCGCTGATCCCGAAGGACGAGATGCCGGCGCGGCGCGGGCGGTCCGTGGGTGCCCATTCCCGGGCCTCGGTGAGGAGGGAGACGTCACCGGCCGACCAGTCGATCTGGTCCGAACGCTCCTCCGCGTGCAGGGTCGGAGGGAGAACGCCGTGGCGCATCGCCATGACCATCTTGATGATGCCCGCGACACCGGCCGCCGCCTGCGTGTGCCCCATGTTCGACTTGATCGAGCCCAGCCACAGCGGACGGTCCTCCTCGCGCCCCTGGCCGTACGTGGCCAGCAGCGCCTGCGCCTCGATCGGGTCGCCCAGGACCGTGCCCGTGCCGTGGGCCTCGACGGCGTCGACCTCGGCGGCGGTGAGGCCCGCGTTGGCGAGGGCCTGGCGGATGACGCGCTGCTGGGACGGGCCGTTGGGGGCCGTCAGGCCGTTGCTCGCGCCGTCCTGGTTGAGGGCGGAGCCCTTGACCACGGCGAGGACGGGGTGGCCGTTGCGGCGGGCGTCGGACAGCCGCTCCAGGAGGAGCATGCCCGCGCCCTCGCCCCAGCCGGTGCCGTTGGCCCCGGCGCCGAAGGACTTGCAGCGGCCGTCGGGGGCGAGGCCGCGCTGACGGCTGAACTCCACGAACACCTCGGGGGTGGCCATGACGGCGACGCCGCCCGCCAGGGCCAGCGAGCATTCGCCGGAGCGCAGGGCCTGGGCGGCCAGGTGCAGGGAGACCAGCGAGGACGAGCAGGCGGTGTCGACGGTGACGGCCGGGCCCTCCAGGCCGAACACGTACGAGACGCGGCCGGAGGCGATGGCGCCCGTGCTGTTGTTGGCCGCGTAGTCGTGGTACATCATCCCGGCCCAGCAGCCGGTCATGCTGCCGCGCAGCGTCTCCGGGTCGATCCCGGCCCGCTCGAACGCCTCCCACGCCGTCTCCAGCAGCAGGAACTGCTGCGGGTCCATGACGGCGGCCTCGTTGGGGCTGATCCCGAAGAACGCCGGGTCGAACTCGCCCGCCTCGTGCAGGAATCCGCCCTGGTTGGCGTAGGTGGTGTGCGGGCGTTCCGCGCTCGGGTCGTACACCCGGTCCAGGTCCCAGCCGCGGTTGCCGGGGAAGTCCGAGACCGCGTCGACGCCGTCCGCGACGAGCCGCCACAGCTGCTCGGGGCTGCGGACGCCGCCGGGGTAGCGGCAGGCCATGGAGACGATCACGACCGGGTCGTCGTCGGTGCCGGGGGCGGTGGTGGCGCGGCCGGTGGGGGCCGGCCGGACGAGGGAGCCGTCGAGTTCGGCGAGCAGGTGCCGGGCCAGGGCGCGCGGGCTCGGGTAGTCGAACGCCAGGGTCGCGGGCAGCCGGACCTCGGCGGCGGCGCTGACGGCGTTGCGGAACTCGACGGCCGTCAGCGAGTCGAAGCCCAGTTCGCTGAAGGCGCGCGTCTCGTCGACGGCCTCCGGGCCCGGGTAGCCGAGGGCCGCCGCGACCTGGGTGCGCACCAGGTCGAGCAGGGCGGCCTCGCGGTCCTCGGGGGCGAGGGCGGCCAGCCGGCCGCGCAGCGCGCCCGCCGCCTCGGGCGCGGTGGCGGTGGCCCGCCGGGGCCGTATCCGCACCAGCTTCCGGAAGAGCGGCGGCAGCGCCTCGCCCGCCTCGGCGAGGGTGCGCACGTCGAGCCGTATCGGCAGGACGACGGGGGTGTCCACGGTCAGCGCCCGGTCGAACAGCTCCACCCCGTAGGCGGAGGTCAGGGCGCCGATGCCGGTACGGCTCATGCGCTGGAGGTCGGCGTCGGTGAGGGTGCCGGACATGCCGCTCGCCCACAGGCCCCAGGCCAGGGAGCGGGCGGGCAGGCCGTGGGCGGTGCGGTGGGTGGCGAGGGCGTCCAGGACGGCGTTCGCGGCCCCGTAGTTGGCCTGGCCGGGGACGCCGAGGACCCCGGTGGCGGAGGAGAACAGGACGAACGCCGACAGCGCCCGGTCCCGGGTCAGGTCGTGGAGGTGGAGCGCGGCGTCGGCCTTGGCCCGCAGGACCGTGTCCAGGCTCTCCGGGGTGAGCGAGGCGATCAGGGTGTCGTCGAGGACCCCGGCGAGGTGGACGACGCCGGTGAGGGGCACGCCGTCGAGGACGGCGGCGAGCGCGTCGCGGTCCGCGGCGTCGCAGGCGGCGAAGGTCACCTCGGCGCCGAGCGCCCGCAGTTCGGCGCCCAGTTCCCGGGCGCCGGGGGCGTCCTCGCCGCGCCGGGAGAGCAGCAGCAGCGCGCGTACGCCGTGCGCGCCCACGAGCTGCCGGGCCACCAGCGTGCCGAGTGCGCCGGTCGCCCCGGTCACCAGGACCGTTCCGTCGCCGAAGTCGGGCGCGGTCCGGGTCTCCGGGTCGTCGGTGAGACGGACGAGGCGGGCGCCGTACACGTCCGTGCCCCGGACCAGGGTCTGGGACTCCCCGGTGGCGAGGGCGGCGGCGGCCTGCGCGTCGTCGGCCGGGTCGTCCAGGTCGGCGAGGAGGAACCGTCCGGGGTGCTCGGCCTGCGCGGAGCGCACCAGGCCCCAGACGGCGGCGCCGGCCAGGTCGGTGACGTCCTCGCGGGGTTCGCCGGTCCGGGCGACCGCGCCGCTCGTGGCGACGAGCAGCCGGGAGCCCGCGTACCGCTCGTCCGCCAGCCAGTGCTGGAGCGCGGCCAGCACCTCGGTGGTGGCCGCGCGCACGGCCGCCGGGCCGGTGCCGGTGGTCGCGGGGCGCAGGACGACGTCCGCGGGCGCGGGCCCGTCGGCGCTCAGGGCGGACCAGTCGACGGGTGCGGACTGCGGTGCGGCGGCCGGGAGTTCGGTCCAGTCCAGGCCGAACAGTGATGCGTGGGCGACGGTGCGGGCGGCGGCCAGCTGTTCGGCGGAGACCTCGCGCAGGACGAGCGCGTCGACGGAGAGGACGGGCCGGCCCGTCTCGTCGGCGACGGACAGGGCGACGGCCCCGGCCCCGTCGGGGACGATCCGGACCCGCAGCCGGGCGGCCCCGGAGGCGTGCAGCCGGACGCCCGTCCAGACGAACGGCAGCACCGGCCCGGTGGCCTCCGCGAACAGGTCCGTGAAGACGGAGCCGTGCAGGGAGGCGTCCAGCAGCGCCGGGTGCAGCCCGAACGCGGCGGCCTGGGCGCGGGCCCGCTCGGGCAGCGCGACCTCGGCGCAGATCGCCGTCCCGGACCGCCAGGCGGCCGTCAGTCCCCGGAAGGCGGGCCCGTAGGCGAGACCGGCCTCGGCCAGGCCCGCGTACACCCCGTCCGTGTCCAGGGGCGTCGCCCCGGCGGGCGGCCAGGCGGCCAGGTCGAAGGCGGCGGTGTCCGCCGTGGTGGCGGCGAGGACACCGGCCGCGTGGAGCGTCCACGGCTGGTCGGGCTGGTCGTCGCGGCGGGAGTGGACGCTGACCGGGCGCCGCCCGGAGGCGTCCGCCGCGCCGACCTCGACCTGGAGCGCGACCGCGCCCCGGGCGGGCAGCACCAGCGGGGCCTGGAGCATCAGTTCGTCGAGCGTCTCGCAGCCGACCTGGTCCCCGGCCCGTACGGCCAGTTCCACGAAGCCGGTGCCGGGGAAGACGACGGAGTCCCCGACGACGTGGTCCGCCAGCCACGGCTGCGCCGGGAGGGAGACCCTGCCGGTGAGCACGACACCGCCGGAGTCCGCGAGGGAGACGACGGCGCCGAGCAGCGGATGCCCGGCGGCGGCGAGACCGGCGGCGGCGACGTCCCCGGGGGCGCCGGTGCCCTCGACCCAGTAGCGGCCGCGCTGGAAGGCGTACGTGGGCAGCGCGACGCGGCGCACCCCGGTCCCGGCGTAGAACGCCTCCCAGTCGACGCGGGTGCCGGTGGTGTACAGCCGGCCGAGCCCCGTGACCAGGGCCGCCGGTTCGGGCAGGTCCTTGCGGAGCAGCGGGACCAGTCCGGTGGACGCGTCGGTGACGGAGGCGGCGCCGAGGGCGGTGAGGACGGCGTCGGGGCCGATCTCCACGAAGGTGCGGACCCCGCTCGCCTCGGCGGCCCGTACGGCGTCCGCGAACCGCACGGCTTCGCGGACCTGGCCCACCCAGTACTCCGGCGAGCGCCAGTCCGACGCCGGCTCGCCGGTCACGGTCGAGACCGCCGGGATGCCCGGCTCGGCGTACGTCAACTCCTGTGCGACGGCCCGGAACGCGTCGAGCATCGGCTCCATCAGCGAGGAGTGGAAGGCGTGCGACACCGACAGCCGGGTCGTCTTGCGGCCCAGCGCGGCGAAGTGCTCGCCGATGACGAGGGCCTCGATCTCGACGCCGGAGACGACGACCGCCCGCGGGCCGTTGACGGCGGCGATCGACACCCCGTCGGTCAGCAGCGGCCGGACCTCGTCCTCGCCCGCCTGCACGGCGACCATCGCGCCCCCGGCGGGCAGCGCCTGCATCAGCCGGCCCCGGGCCACGACCAGCCGGGCCGCGTCGGCCAGGGACAGCACCCCGGAGACATGCGCGGCGGCCAGCTCACCGATCGAGTGTCCGACGACGACGTCCGGAGTGATCCCCCACGACTCCACGAGCCGGAACAGCGCCACCTCGAAGGCGAACAACGCGGGCTGGGCGAGCGCGGTCGCGTTCAGCGCGTCCGCGTCCTCGCCCCACATCACGTCCCGCAGCGACGACCCGAGGTGGACGTCGACCTCCGCGCAGACCTGGTCGAAGGCCTCCGCGAACACCGGGAAGGACGCGTGCAGTTCGCGGCCCATGCCCAGCCGCTGCGCCCCCTGCCCCGTGAACAGGAACGCGGTCGTGCCCTTCGTGGCGGTGCCCCGGAAGAGCGCCGGGTGGGTCCCGCCCTCGGCCAGGGCCGCGAGGCCCTCCCGGGCCGTGTCGCGGCTGCCGGCCAGGACGACCGCCCGGTGGTCGAGAGCGGCACGGGTGGTGGCCAGGGAGTACGTGACGTCGCCGGGGTTCTGCCCGGCCGCGTCCCCGAGGTGGGCGTGCAGGCGGCCCGCCTGGGCGGCCAGGGCCTGCGGGTCGCGGGCGGAGACCGGCCAGGGCAGCACGGCGGGAAGGGCGGCCGGAGCGGCGGCGGGGACCTCCGAGGGCTCCGAGGTGTCCGAGGCCTCCGGGGACTCCGGGGTCTCGTCGGTCCCGGCGGCCGGGTCCGGGGCCTCCTCCAGGATGACGTGGGCGTTCGTCCCGCTCACCCCGAACGCGGAGACACCGGCCCGCCTCGGCCGGTCCTCGGCGCGCTCCCACTCCCGGGTCTCGGTCAGCAGCCGGACCCGGCCCGCCGACCAGTCGACATGGCTCGACGGCTCGTCCACGTGCAGGGTCTTGGGCAGCACGCCGTGGCGCAGCGCCTCGACCATCTTGATGACGGAACCGACACCGGCGGCGGCCTGGGCGTGGCCCATGTTGGACTTGATGGAGCCCAGCCACAGCGGCCGGTCCTCCTCGCGCCCCTGGCCGTAGGTGGCCAGCAGCGCCTGGGCCTCGATGGGGTCGCCGAGCGTGGTGCCGGTGCCGTGGCCCTCGACGACGTCGACATGGGTGGCGGAGAGCCCGGCGTTGGCGAGGGCCTGGCGGATGACGCGCTGCTGGGCGCGGCCGTTGGGGGCGGTCAGTCCGTTGCTGGCCCCGTCCTGGTTGACGGCGGAGCCCCTGACGACGGCGAGGACGGGGTGGCCGTTGCGGCGGGCGTCGGAGAGCCGTTCGAGGACGAGCATGCCGGCGCCCTCGGACCAGCCGGTGCCGTCCGCGGCCTCGGCGAAGGCCTTGCAGCGGCCGTCGGGGGCCAGTCCGCGCTGCCGGCTGAAGGCGATGAACGGGGACGGGGTCGACATCACCATGACGCCGCCGGCCAGGGCCAGCGAGCATTCGCGCTGCCGCAGCGCCTGGGCGGCGAGGTGCAGGGAGACGAGCGAGGACGAGCAGGCGGTGTCGACGGTGACGGCGGGGCCCTCCAGGCCCAGGGTGTAGGAGATCCGGCCGGAGATGACGGCGGCGGCGTTGCCCGTCGTCATATAGGCCTCGGCGACCTCGCCCGCCGCGCCGACGATGTACTCGTAGTCCTGGATGCCGGAGCCCGCGAACACGCCGACGGGCTTGCCGCGCAGCGACGCCGGGTCGATCCCGGCCCGCTCGATGGCCTCCCAGGACACTTCGAGCAGCAGCCGCTGCTGCGGGTCCATGGTCAGGGCCTCGTTGGGGCTGATCCCGAAGAATCCGGCGTCGAAGTCCGCGACGTCCCGGACGAAGCCGCCCTCGTCGACGTAGCTGCCGCCCGAGGCGGTGCCGTCGTCCTCGCCGCGCAGCGCGTCCAGGTCCCAGCCCCGGTCGGTGGGGAAGGTGGAGACGGCGTCCCGGCCCTCGGCGACGAGCCGCCACAGTTCCTCGGGGGTGGTGACGCCCCCGGGGTAGCGGCAGCTCATCGCCACGACGGCGATGGGCTCGTGGTTCTGGCCCTCGGCCTCCTGGAGCCTGCGCCGCGTCTGGTGCAGATCCGCCGTGACCCGCTTGAGGTAGTCGAGAAGCCGTGCGTCGTCATTGGACATGTTGGGTCCCACCGAGTCCTTGTTCATGCCGGTTCATGCCGTGAGGTCGAGTCGGGTGCGGATGCGGGCGGAGGCCGGTGCCGGGTCCGGCACCGGCCGCGCGCGGTCGGGTCAGGTGAGGCCGAGTTCGTTGTCGATGAAGGCGAAGATGTCGTCGGCCGACGCGGATTCGAGCTGGTCGCCGACGCCCCGGCCGGTGTCGCCGGACCGGGCGTCGAGCGTGCCGGTCAGCGTGGCCAGCAGGGCCTGGAGCCGGGCCGTGATCCTGGTCGCCTCGATGTCCTCGGCGGCGAGCCCGGACGCCGCCTCCTCCAGGCGGTCGAGCTGGGCCAGCACCGGGAACTCGCCGACGCCGTCGTCCTCGCACAGCTCGGACCGGAGGTGGGCGGCGAGCGCCCCGGGGCTGGGGTGGTCGTAGATCATGCTGGTGGGCAGCGGGCGCCCGGTCGCCGCGACGAGCTTGGTGCGCAGGTCGACGGCAGCCACGGAGTCGAAGCCGAGGTCGGTGAAGCCGCGTTCGGGCGCGACCTCGGACGGTCCCTCGTAGCCGAGCAGGGCGGCCACATGGGTGCGGACCAGATCGAGCAGTACGGCCCCCTGCTCGGACGGGGACAGCGTGGCCAGCCGGTCCGCGAGTGCCGTGTCGCCTCCGGTGGACTCCGGGGCGCCGTCGGCACCGAGCGCGGCCCGCACCTCGGGCAGCGCGTCCAGGAGCGGGCGCGGCCGGGCCAGGACGTAGGTGGGGGCGAACCGCTCCCAGTCGAAGTCGGCGACGACCGCGTGCGATCCGCGCCCGGCGAGGATCCGGCGCAGCGCGGCGACGGCGAGGGCGGGGTCCATCGCGGGGGCGCCCATCCGGCGCATGACGGCGGCGAGTCCGGCGTCCACCATGCCGCCGTCCCAGGAACCCCAGGCCACCGACGTGGCGGCGAGGCCGCGGGCGCGCCGGCGGTGGGCGAGTCCGTCGAGGTAGGCGTTGGCGCTGCCGTACGCGGCCTGCCCGGCGCTGCCCCAGACGGCGGCGCCGGAGGAGAACAGGACGAACGCGTCGAGCGGGGTGTCGCCGAGGAGGGAGTCGAGGTGGCGGGCGCCGAGCACCTTGGCGGCGGCGACCTCCGCCAGATCGTCCGCGGTCAGTTCGGTGAGCGGGGCGATGCGCTGCGGGAGCCCGGCCGCGTGGAAGACGGCGGTGAGCCCGGTCAGCCCGTCGAGCAGGGTGCGGACGGCGTCCCGGTCCGCCATGTCGCAGGCGGCGACGGAGACCCGGGCACCGCTCGCGCCCAGCTCCTCGACGAGTCCGGCGACTCCGGGGGCGTCGGCGCCGCGGCGGCCGGCGAGGACGATGTGCTCGGCCCCGTCGGCGGCGAGCATCCGCGCCACATGGGCGCCGATCCCGCCGGTGCCGCCGGTGACCAGGACGGTGCCCCGGGCCTGCCAGGGGCCGGCCGGGTCGGGCCGGTCCGGGCGGACCAGCCGGCGGGCGAAGACCCCTTGGCGGCGGACCGCGATCTGGTCCTCGCCGGTGGCCCCGGCGAGGGTGTCGCAGAGCCGCAGGAGCGCCGCCGGGTCCGGGACCGCGTCCCCGGCCGGGAGGTCGGCGAGGCCGCCCCAGGTGTCGGGGGCCTCCAGGGCGAGGGCCGCGCCGAGCCCCCAGACGGCGGTCTGCGCGGGGTCCACGGGATGGGCCGCCGCGTCCCCGTCGTCGGTGGCGACGGCGCCCCGGGTCAGGCACCACACGGGCGCCGCCCACCCCCGTGCGGCGGTCTGCCGCAGCAGTTCCGCGGTGTCCGCGAGCCCCTGGGACAGGGCGGGGCGGCCGGGGTGACCGGTGGTGTCGAGCGCGAGCAGGCTGACGATCCCGGACGGGTCGGCCGCCGCCTCGGGGAGCCCGCCCCCGGTGATCAGGACCGGGGTGGCGCCCCGGGCGGTCAGGGCCTCGGCGAGGGCGTCCGCGAGGGGGCGCTCCGCCTCGGGGTGGACGACCAGCCAGTCTCCGGTGAGCGGGGCGGCCGGGACGGGGTCGGCGACCGGTGCCCAGGAGACCCGGTAGCGCAGCGCGTCCACGGCCGCGGCCTCGCGCCGGCCGGCGCGCCAGGTGGTGAGCGCGGGCAGCACGGGGGCGAGGTCGGCCGGGTCGATGCCGAGCCGTTCGGCCAGTCCGTTCGCGTCCTCGCGCTCCACGGCCTCCCAGAACCGGGCCTCGCCCGGGTCCGCCGCCGGGTCCGTCCCCGGGGTGCCGGGCTCCGCCGGGGCGGCCCAGTAGGTGCGGTGCCGGAAGGCGTACGTGGGCAGGTCCACCCGGTGCGGGCGGTGTCCGGCCGCGGTGAAACAGGCGTTCCAGTCGACGGGGACGCCGCGGGTGTGGGCGAGCGCGACGGCCTCGGTCAGGGACCGGACCTCGTCGCGGCCCCGCCGCAGCGCGGCCGTGAACACCGGCTGCTCGGCGCCCTCCACCACCTCGGCCGCACCGGCCAGGCAGTCCGGGCCGAGCGGGGTGAGCGCGGCGTCCGGGCCCAGCTCCAGGAAGGTGTGGACGCCCTTGGCCGCGAGCGTGCGGACCGCGTCGCCGAAGCGGACGCTCGCCCGGACGTGGCGGACCCAGTAGTCGGCGCAGCCCAGTTCGTCGTCCCCGGCCGGTTCGCCGGTGACGGTGGAGACGACCGGGATGCGGGCGGTGCCGTAGACGACGGACTCGGCCTCGGCGCGGAACGCGTCGAGCATCGGCTCCATCAGCGGCGAGTGGAAGGCGTGCGACACGGCGAGCCGCTTGGTGCGGCGGCCCAGGGCGGTGAAGTGCGCGGCGACGGCCAGCGCGTCGCTCTCCTCCCCGGACACGATCACCGCGCGCGGCCCGTTGAGCGCGGCGATCCCGGTGTCCTGGGTGAGCAGCGGCGTCACCTCGTCCTCGGACGCCTCGACGGCGATCATCGCGCCGCCCGCCGGCAGGGCCCGCATCAGCCGGCCGCGCGCGGCGACCAGCCGGGCCGCGTCCGCCAGGGTCAGCACCCCGGCGACATGGGCGACGGCGAATTCGCCGACGGAGTGCCCGGCCAGGAAGTCCGGGCGCATCCCCCACGACTCGACGAGCCGGTACAGGGCCACCTCGCAGGCGAACAGCGCGGGCTGCGCCAGCCCCGTACCGTCGAGCAGGTCCCGGTCCTCGCCCCACATCGCCGCGCGCAGCGAGGTGTCCAGGTGGGCGTCCAGCGCGTCGACCGCCTCGTCGAAGGCGCGCGCGAACACCGGGTACGCGGCGTGCAGTTCACGGCCCATGCCCAGGCGCTGTGCGCCCTGCCCGGTGAACAGGACCGCGCTCAGGGCGTCGGGCCGGGCGTCCCCGACGACCGCGCCCGCGGTCTCGGGGGAACCGTCGGCGAGGGCCCGCAGCGCCCGGACCAGCTCACCGGTCCCGGCCTCCGTGTCCGCGACGAGCACGGCCCGGTGTTCCAGGGCGGCGCGGGTGGTGGCCAGCGACCAGGCGGTGTCGGCGACCCCGTCGTCGGGGCGGGCCTCCAGGTGTCCGGCGAGCCGGGCGGCCTGTGCGGCCAGTGCCTCGGGGCGCCGGGCGGACAGCGGCACGGGCACGAACCGGGGGGCTCCGGCGGCGGCCCCTTCGGGCTCCGGGGCCTCCTTTGGGGCGGCGGGGGGCTCCTCCACGATGACGTGGACGTTGGTGCCGCTGAGCCCGAAGGACGACACCCCGGCGCGCTTGGCGCGGCCGAGGTCCGGCCAGGCGACCGGCTCGGTGAGCAGCCGTACGCTGCCGGCGCTCCAGTCCACGTTGTGGCTGGGCTCGTCCACGTGCAGGGTGCGGGGCAGCACCCCGGCCTTCATGGCCTGCACCATCTTGATGATGCCGCCGACACCGGCGGCGGCCTGGGAGTGCCCGATGTTCGACTTGAACGACCCCAGCCACAGGGGCTGTTCGGGCGAGCGCTCGCGGCCGTAGGCGGCGATGAGGGCCTGGGCCTCGATGGGGTCGCCGAGGGTGGTGCCGGTGCCGTGCGCCTCGACGGCGTCGACATCGGCGGGGGCGAGCCCGCCGGAGGCCAGGGCCTGCTGGATGACGCGCTGCTGGGAGGGGCCGTTGGGCGCGGTGAGTCCGTTGGACGCGCCGTCGGAGTTCATGGCGGAGCCGCGGATGACGGCGAGGACGGGGTGGCCGTTGCGGCGGGCGTCGGAGAGCCGTTCGACGAGGAGCATGCCCGCGCCCTCGGACCAGGTCGTGCCGTCGGCGGCGTTCGCGAAGGACTTGCACCGGCCGTCGGGCGCCAGGCCCCGGTCCTGGCTGAAGCCCACGAAGGAGTCCGGGCTCGCCATGACGGTGACCCCGCCCGCGAGCGCGAGACCGCACTCACCGCTGCGCACGGACTGGACGGCGAGGTGGAGGGCGACGAGCGAGGAGGAGCAGGCGGTGTCGACGGTGACGGCGGGGCCCTCCAGGCCCAGGGTGTACGCCACCCGCCCGGAGGCGACGCTCGCCAGGCCGCCGGTGCCGCCGCCGCCCGGGTAGTCGTGGTAGACGACCCCGGCGAACACCCCGGTCCTGCTGCCCTTCAGCGAGGTGGGGTCGATCCCGGCCCGCTCGACGGTCTCCCAGGACACCTCCAGGAGCAGCCGCTGCTGCGGGTCGGTGTCCCGGGCCTCGCGCGGGCTGATCCGGAAGAAGTCCGCGTCGAACTCCCCCGCGTCGTGGAGGAATCCGCCCTCCCGGCAGTACGTCCTGCCGGGCGTGGACGGCTCGGGGTCGTACAGGGCGTCCATGTCCCAGCCGCGGCCGTCCGGGAAGAGCGAGACGGCGTCCCGGCCGGAGTCCACCAGCTGCCACAGCTCCTCGGGCGAGGTGATGCCGCCGGGGAACCGGCAGCCCATCGCCACGATCGCGACCGGCTCGCTGCTCCGCGCCTCGGCCTCCGACAACTGACGGCGGGTGCGCTGGAGTTCGGCGGTGGCACGCTTCAGATAGTCCCGGAGCTTGTCGTCGTTGCTCATCGAACCTCAACCAATCTGCAGCTGATCGCTGGCTAGGAGATGCCGAATTCGCTGTCGAGCACGTCGAACAGCTCCTCGTCGGTGACCGTTTCGAAGTCGGGTCCGTCCCCGGCCGCGGCCGGGTCGCCCTGGGCGTCGCGCCAGCGCCGCACGATGCCCTCCAGCCGGGCGGTGATCGCGTCCGCGCGGGCGCTGACCGTCTCGGCGTCCCCGCCGGCGGCGGGGAACCCGCCGAGCACGTCCTCGATCCGGTCCAGTTCGGCCAGCAGCTCGGCGGCGCGGTCGCCGCCTCCGGCCTCGGACTCCAGCCGCTCCGCGAGGAACGCGGCGACGGCGCGCGGGGTCGGGTAGTCGAAGATCAGCGTGGCGGGCAGATCGCAGCCGGCGGCCGCGGTGAGCCGCTTGCGCAGTTCCACGGCGGCCAGCGAGTCGAAGCCCATGTCCCGGAACGCGAGGTCGGTCTCCACGACGGCGACGGAGTCATGGCCGAGGACGGCCGCCACATGCGTCCGCACCAGCCCCAGCAGCACCCGGCCCTGTTCGGCCGCCCCGAGCCCGTCGAGCCGGGCCCGCAGCCCGGCCGCGGCCCGCTGCGCCTCCTCGGCGGTCGGCTCGTCGTGGACGGGTACGGGGACGGGGGCGGCGGCCCCGGCGGCTCCGCCGCCCGCCACCCAGAAGCGGCTGCGCCGGAAGGCGTACGTGGGCAGCTCGACCCGGCGCGCGCCCGAACCGGCGAAGTACGCCGCCCAGTCGACGCGCACCCCGTGCGCGTACAGCCGGCCGGCTCCGCCGACCAGGGACTCCGCCTCGTTCCGGTTCCTGCGCTGGAGGGGCACGAGGGCGGTGTCCTCGTCGGTGACGGAAGCGGCGGCGAGCGCGGCGAGGACGGCGTCGGGGCCGATCTCCACGAAGGTGCGGGCGCCCAGCTCCTCGGCGGCCCGTACGGCGTCCGCGAACCGCACGGCTTCGCGGACCTGGCCCACCCAGTACTCCGGCGACCGCCAGTCCGACGCCGGCCCGCCGGTCACGGTCGACACGGCCGGGACGCGCGGCTCGGCGTACGTCAGCTCCTCCGCGACGCTCCTGAACGCGTCGAGCATCGGCTCCATCAGCGAGGAGTGGAAGGCGTGCGAGACGGAGAGGCGGCTCGTCCTGCGCCCGGCGGCGGCGAAGTGCTCGCCCACCGCCACGGCCTCCGTCTCCCCTCCGGAGACGACGACGGCCTCGGGTCCGTTGACGGCGGCGATCGACACCCCGTCGGTCAGCAGCGGCCGGACCTCGTCCTCGCCCGCCTGCACGGCGACCATCGCGCCCCCGGCGGGCAGCGCCTGCATCAGCCGGCCCCGGGCCACGACCAGCCGGGCCGCGTCGGCCAGGGACAGCACCCCGGAGACATGCGCGGCGGCCAGCTCACCGATCGAGTGCCCCACCACGACGTCCGGGGTCACGCCCCAGGCCTCCACCAGCCGGAACAGCGCGACCTCGAAGGCGAACAGCGCGGGCTGGGCGATCCCGGTCGCGTTCAGCGCGTCCGCGTCGTCCCCCCACACCACGTCCCGCAACGACGACCCGAGCTGCGCGTCGATCTCCGCGCAGACCGCGTCCCACGCGCGCGCGAACACCGGGAAGCCGTCGTACAGTTCACGGCCCATGCCGAGCCGCTGCGCGCCCTGTCCGGTGAAGAGGAAGGCGGTGCGGCCGACGCGTCCCGTGCGGCCGGTGACGACGGCCGGGTGCTCCTCGCCCGCCGCGAGCGCGGCGAGCGCGTCGGCCCGGTGGCCGAGGACGACCGCGCGGTGGGTGAAGGCGGTGCGTGTGGTGGCCAGGGAGAGCCCGATGTCCGCCGCATCGGCACCGGACTCCCCCAGGACCTGTTCCCGCAGGCGGGCGGCCTGGGCACTGAGGGAATGCCCCGACTTCGCCGACACCACCCAAGGAACCACGGGGAGCGCGGCCCGCACGGCCGTCTCCCCCGTCTCTTCCGGCGCCTCCTCGACGATCACGTGCGCGTTCGTCCCGCTGATCCCGAAGGAGGACACCCCGGCCCGCCGCACGGCGCCGCCCCGCGCCCAGGGCCGGGACTCCGCCAGCAGCTCGACCGCGCCGTCCGCCCAGTCGACCTTGTCCGACGGCAGGTCCGCGTACAGCGACTTCGGCAGGGTGCCGTGGCGCAGCGCCATGACCATCTTGATGATCCCGGCGACACCGGCGGCGGCCTGGCTGTGCCCCATGTTGGACTTGATGGAGCCCAGCCACAGCGGCCGGTCCGCGGAGCGCTCCTGGCCGTACGTCTCCAGGAGCGCCTGGGCCTCGATCGGGTCTCCGAGGGTCGTGCCGGTGCCGTGGGCCTCGACCGCGTCGACCTCGGCCGCCGTGAGGCCCGCGTCCTCCAGGGCGCGGCGGATGACGCGCTGCTGGGCGGGGCCGTTGGGGGCGGTGAGTCCGTTGCTGGCGCCGTCCTGGTTGAGGGCGGAGCCGCGGAGGACGGCGAGGACGGGGTGGCCGTTGCGGCGGGCGTCGGAGAGCCGCTCCAGGAGCAGCACCCCCGCCCCCTCCGAGAGGGCCACCCCGTCGGCGGAGGCGGAGAAGGACTTGGAGCGCCCGTCGGAGGCCAGCCCCTGCTGGGTGCTGAAGTACACGAACATGTCGGGGGTCGACATGACCGTCACCCCGCCCGCCAGGGCCAGCGAGCACTCGCCGTTGCGCAGCGACCGGGCCGCCAGGTGCAGGGCCACCAGGGAGGACGAGCACGCGGTGTCGACGCTGACCGCCGGGCCCTCCAGGCCCAGGGTGTACGCGACGCGGCCGGAGACCACGCTGCCGGCGGTGGTGCTGCCGGGCTCCGCGCCGAGCGCGTAGTCGTGGTACATCACCCCGGCGAACACCCCGGTGTCGGAGCCCTTGAGCGTCGTCGGGTCGATCCCGGCACGCTCGATGGCCTCCCAGGAGACTTCGAGGAGGAGCCGCTGCTGAGGGTCGGTGACCAGGGCCTCGTTGGGGCTGATCCCGAAGAGGACCGGGTCGAAGTCGGGGGCGTCGTAGAGGAATCCGCCCTCGCGGGCGTAGGTGCGTCCGGGGGTGCCGGGCTCGGGGTCGTACACCTCGGGGTCCCAGCCGCGGTCGTCCGGGAACGCTCCGATGGCGTCGGTCCCCTCGGCGACGAGCGTCCACAGCTCCTCGGGCGTGGTCACCCCGCCCGGATAGCGGCAGCCCATGCCGACGACGACCACCGGATCGTCGTGGTGCGCGGCGCGTCCGGACGGGCCGGCCGCCTCCAGGCGGCGCTCGGCGTCCGCCAGTTGGCGGCGCACCTCCCGCAGGTCGGTCGTGGCCCGCTTCAGGTATTCGAGAAGTCGCTCCTCGTTGCTCACCGAGACCTACTCCCTCTGGTCGACGATCCGTGGCGACTCACTCACGCGGCGTCCAACGCTGATCGGATGTGAACGCTACTGAGCGCTCCGAGGGGCGGCCTACCCTTAGCCCACCCCTGCCGGGGACCCCGGTCGGGCAGGGGAAAAGCAGGGGAAAGACAGCGGGAAACGCGGGCGCGCAGGGGCTTTCGAGCACCTCTCCGCACACGCGGAAGGCCGGGGTGCGCGGCGGCTGTGGTCCAGCTGCCGCGCGCCCCGGCCGGAGGCCGTGGATACGGGGCCTGTCAGGGGGTGGCGGAGGTGCCGAGCTCGTTGTCGAGGATGTCGAACAGCTCGTCCGCGGTGACCTCGCCGAGGTCCTGGCCGGGCTCCGGGATCTCCGGACCGGCATACCCCTCTTCCGCGCCGAAGAGTGGTGCGTCGAGCCGGCCGGCCAGCTCCCGGAGGCGCTGGACGAACCGGACACGCTCGGGCCCCTGCGGCGGGGCGTCGGTCGTCAGCAGGGCCTCCAGCCTTTCGAGGTCCGCCACCGCCCGGGACACGGTCACGGCGGGTGCCAGCCGCGCCACGATGTAGGCGGCGACCTCCGCCGCGCTCGGGTAGTCGAAGATCAGCGTGGCCGGGAGCCGCACCCCGCTGACCGCCGTGAGCTGGTTGCGCAGCTCCACCGCGCCCAGCGAGTCGAAGCCCAGCTCGCCGAAGGCCCGGTCGGGTTCGATCGCCTCGCCCGAGGCGTGGCCGAGGACGGCCGCCGCCTGGTTCCGTACGGCCTCCAGGACGAGCGCGGTCCGCTCCTCCTCGTCGCACCCGGCGATCCGGGCGGCCAGCCAGGCCCCCTTCGAGCCGCCCGCCGCACCGCGCTTACGGGCGGGCGGGGCGAAGGCCCGGAGCAGGGCGGGGAGTTCGTCGGTCCGGGCGCGCAGGGCGTTCGCGTCCACGCGCAGCGGCACGGTGGCCGCCAGGCCGGAGGCGAGCGCCGCGTCGAACAGCGCCAGCCCCTCCGCCTCGGAGAGCGCGGGCATACCGGACCTGCGCATCCGGTCCAGGTCGGCCTCGCCGAGGTGGGAGGCCATGCCGGTGTCGACGTTCCAGAGCCCGAAGGCCATCGCGGAGGCCACCAGCCCTTCGGACCGGCGCCGGGCGGCGAGGGCGTCCAGGAAGACGTTGGCGGCGGCGTAGTTGCCCTGCCCGGCGGCCAGGACGAGCCCACCGGCCGAGGAGAACATCACGAACGCCGACAGATCCAGGTCCCGGGTCAGCTCGTGGAGGTACCAGGCCGCGTCCGCCTTGGGCCGCAGCACCGCGTCGACCCGCTCGGGCGTCAGCGCCCCGGCCATGCCGTTGTCGGCGACCCCGGCGACATGGACGACACCGGTCAGCGGGTGCTCCGGAGCGACACCGCCGATCACGGCGGCCAGCGCCGCCCGGTCGCCGGCGTCGCAGGCGGCCACCTCGACGGCCGCGCCGAGCCCGGTCAGCTCCGCGACCAGCTCGGCCACGCCCGGGGCGGAGGCGCCCCGCCGCCCGAGGAGCAGCAGATTCCGCACACCGCGCTCGACGACGAGATGCCGGGCGACCCGGGCGCCGAGCCCCCCGGTGCCCCCGGTGATCAACACGGTTCCGTCGGCGTCCCACACCGGTTCGGCCTCCGCGTCCGGGGCCCCCGCCGGAACGAGCCGGGGGACGCGCACCTCCCCGTCCCGGACCAGCACCTCCGGCTCGCCCAGGGCGGCCAGCCGCTCCCAGGGCACCGACCCGTCCGAGTCGATCAGGACGAACCTGCCCGGGTTCTCGGCCTGCGCGGCACGCACCAGACCCCAGACGGGGGCCTGCCGCACCTCCACCGGCCCCCCGTCGTCCGCCACCGCGACGGCGTCGCGGGTGACGACGGCCAGCACCGCGCCCTCGGGACGCTCCTCGGACAGCCACTCCTGTACGGCGGCCAGGGCGTCCCCGACCGTGCCGCGCACCGCGTCCGGCACCTCCAGGCCCGGGTCCCGGACCTCGCTGACGAACACGGCGGACTCCGCGGCACCGGCCGCCGCCTCACCCAGCGGCACGGGCTGCCACTCCACCCGGAACAGCGCGTCCGACGCGGACGGCTGGTCCCACACGGGCCGGGAGAGCAGCGATTCGACCGACAGCACGGGGCGGCCGTACGCGTCGGCGACGGTCAGCGAGAGACCGTCCCGCTGGGCGACGGGCGTGATCCGCACCCGGAGCGCGGAGGCACCGGCGGAGTGCAGGGCGACCCCGTTCCACGCGAAGGGGAGCAGCGTCTGCCCGCCGTCCTCGCGGTCCGGTATCGCGAGCAGCCCGACGTGCATGGCCGCGTCCAGCAGCGCCGGGTGCAGCCCGAACCGGGCCGCGTCCTCGTGCGCCGACTCCGGAAGCCGGACCTCCGCGTACAGCTCCTCGCCGCGCTTCCACGCCGCCGTCAGCCCCTGGAACACCGGCCCGTAGTGATAACCGGCGGCGGCCAGCCCCTCGTAGGCCCCGTCGACCGTCAGCTCCTCGGCCCCGGCCGGCGGCCACTCCATGAGCCCGTCGGCCGGTTCCCGGTCCGCCACGGGCGCCAGCACGCCTTCCGCGTGCCGGGTCCACGGCAGGCCCGGGTGGTCGTCGGCCCGCGAGTGGACGGAGACCGTACGCCGCCCGGTCTCGTCCGCCGCCCCCACGGCCACCTGGACGGCGATCCCGCCGAGGGGCTGGAGGATCAGGGGGGCCTGAAGGGTCAGTTCCTCCAGCAGCCCGCAGTCGAGCAGTTCGCCCGCGCGGATGGCCAGTTCGACGAAGCCGGTCCCCGGGAGCAGCACGCTGCCGAGCACGTTGTGGTCGACGATCCAGCCGTGCGTCCCGGCGGACAGCCGCCCGGTCAGCACCGCCCCGCCGTCGTCCGGCAGCACGACCGCCGCCCGCAGCACCGGATGGTCGAGCGCCACCTGCCCGGACGCGGCGACCCCGCCACCGCCGGACACGGGCGCCTCCATCCAGTACCGCGACCGCTGGAACGCGTACGTCGGCAACTCGACCCGCCGCGCCCCCGCGCGGGCGTAGAACGCCTCCCAGTCCGTCCGGCCACCGTCCACGAACACCCGCCCCACGCCCCCGGCAAGGGAGGACGCCTCGGGACGGTTCCGGCGCAGCAGCGGCACGAAGACGCTGTTCTCGTCCTCGGCCGAGCCGGCTCCGAGGGCGGTGAGGACGGCGTCCGGGCCGATCTCGACGAAGGTGCGGGCGCCGAAGGACTCGGCAGCGCGTACGGCGTCCGCGAAACGGACGGCTTCGCGGACCTGGCCGACCCAGTACTCCGGGGACTGCCAGTCGGACGTCAGCTCGCCGGTGACCGTCGAAACGGCCGGGATACGCGGCTCGGCGTACGTCAACGAGGCGGCCACGGACCGGAACTCGGCCAGCATCGGCTCCATCAGCGAGGAGTGGAAGGCATGCGAGACGGAGAGTCGGCTCGTCTTACGGCCTGCGGTGGCGAAGTGCTCGCCCACCGCCAGAGCCTCCGCCTCCACACCGGAAACGACCACGGACCGGGGCCCGTTGACCGCCGCGATCGAAACACCGTCCGTCAGAACGGGAAGGACTTCGTCCTCGGTCGCCTGGACGGCCACCATCGCGCCCCCGGCAGGCAGCGCCTGCATCAGACGCCCGCGCGCGACCACGAGCCGCGCCGCGTCAGCGAGGGACAGCACCCCGGACACGTGCGCGGCAGCCAGCTCACCGATCGAGTGACCCACCACCACATCAGGCGTCATCCCCCACGACTCCACGAGCCGGAACAACGCCACCTCGAACGCGAACAACGCAGGCTGAGTAACCCCGGTCGCGTTCAGCGCATCCGCATCCTCACCCCACACCACATCCCGCAACGACGACCCAAGATGCGCGTCGACCTCCGCACAGACCAGGTCAAACGACTCCGCGAACACCGGGAAGGCGCCGTACAGTTCACGCCCCATCCCCAGCCGCTGCGCCCCTTGCCCCGTGAACAGGAACGCCGTCCTGCCCTTGGCCACGGCACCGCGTACGAGTTCCGGGTGATCCTCGCCGGAGGCCAGGGCGGCCAGTGCCTGAGCGGGGTCGGCGAGGACGACGGCCCGGTGCTCGAAGAGGGAGCGGGTCGTGGCGAGGGAGTGGCCGATGTCGGCGGGGTGGTGGCCGTCGGGGAGGGCGAGGAGGCGCCGGGCCTGCTCGGCCAGGGCGTCGGGGCTCTTCGCGGTCAGCACCCAGGGGGTGACCGGGAGTTCGGCGGCACGCTCCGGTGTCTCGGCGGGGGCGGCGGGGGCCTCCTCCACGATCACGTGGGCGTTGGTGCCGCTCAGGCCGAAGGACGAGATGCCGGCGCGGCGCGGGTGGCCGGACTGCTGCCATTCCCGGGCCTCGGTGAGGAGGGAGACATCACCGGCCGACCAGTCGATCTGGTCCGAACGCTCCTCCGCGTGCAGGGTCGGGGGCAGGACGCCGTGGCGCATGGCCATGACCATCTTGATGATGCCCGCGACACCGGCCGCCGCCTGTGTGTGGCCCATGTTGGACTTGATCGAGCCCAGCCACAGCGGACGGTCCTCCTCGCGCCCCTGGCCGTACGTGGCCAGCAGCGCCTGCGCCTCGATCGGGTCACCGAGACGCGTCCCGGTGCCGTGGGCCTCGACTGCGTCGACCTCGGCCGCCGACAGGCCCGCGTCGGACAGGGCCTGGCGGATGACGCGCTGCTGGGCGGGGCCGTTCGGAGCGGTGAGGCCATTGCTCGCCCCGTCCTGGTTGAGGGCCGAGCCCTTGACCACGGCCAGGACCGGATGGCCGTTGCGGCGGGCGTCCGACAGCCGCTCCAGGAGCAGGACACCGGCGCCCTCGCCCCAGCCCGTGCCGTCGGCCCCGGCGCCGAAGGACTTGCAGCGGCCGTCCGGCGAGAGGCCGCGCTGCTCGCTGAAGTAGACGAGCATGTCGGGGGTCGCCATGACCGTGACACCGGCCGCGAGGGCCAGGGAGCATTCGCCGGAGCGCAGGGCCTGGGCGGCCGAGTGCAGGGCGACGAGCGAGGACGAGCAGGCGGTGTCGACGGTGACGGCCGGGCCTTCGAGGCCCAGCGTGTACGCGACGCGGCCGGAGACGAGGCTGCCCGCCGTACCGCCCGCGTAGTCGTGGTACATCACCCCGGCGTAGACCCCGGTCCGGCTGCCCTTCAGCGTCACCGGGTCGACCCCGGCCCGCTCGATCGCCTCCCAGGACACCTCCAGGAGCAGCCGCTGCTGCGGGTCCATCGTCAGGGCCTCGCGCGGGCTGATCCCGAAGAACGCGGGGTCGAACTCGGCCGCGTCGTACAGGAATCCGCCGTCCCGGGCGTACGACTTGCCCGGCGTGCCCGGCTCGGGGTCGTAGACGTCCGGGTCCCAGCCCCGGTCGTCGGGGAGCGGGGCGATGGCGTCCACCCCGTCCGCGACGAGCGTCCACAGCTCCTCGGGCGTGGTCACCCCGCCCGGGTAGCGGCAGGCCATGCCCACGATGACGACCGGGTCGTCGTCGGCCCGGACGGGGGCGGCCGGCTGCTCCCGGTCCGCGTCCGGCACCCCGTCGAGCAGGGTCAGGACGAACGCGGCGACGGCCTCGGCCGTCGGGTGGTCGAAGATCAGCGTGGCCGGGAGCCGGAGCCCGGTCTCCGCGTCGAGCCGGTTGCGGAGTTCGACGGCGGTCAGCGAGTCGAAGCCCAGCTCGTCGAAGGCGCGGCCCGGTTCGATGGCGTCGCCGGAGGCGTGGCCGAGGACGGCGGCGATCTTCGTCCGGACCAGGTCCAGGACGGCGGCCGCCCGTTCGTCGCCGGTCAGGCCCGCGAGGCGGGTGCGCAGCACCGGGGAGCCGCCGCGTGCGGTCCGGCGGCCGGGACCGCGTACGAGACCGCGCAGCAGCGCCGGGGCCTCGTCGGCGTGGGCGCGGAGCACCCCGAGGTCGAGGCGGACGGGCACCGTGGCGGGGACGCCGGAGCGCAGCGCCGCGTCGAAGAGGGCGAGCCCCCGGCCGGCGGTGATGGCCGGGGTTCCGGCCTCGCGCATGCGGTCCAGTTCGGCGGGGCCGAGCTGCGTGCCCATGCCGCCGGGGGTGTCCCAGAGCCCGAAGGCGAGGGACGAGGCGGCGAGGCCGTCGGCGCGGCGGTGGGCGGCGAGCACGTCCAGGAAGGCGTTCGCGGCGGCGTAGTTGGCCTGGCCCGTGGAGCCGAGGGTGCCGGCGACGGAGGAGAACAGGACGAACGCGGTGAGGTCCAGGCCCCGGCTCAGCTCGTGCAGATGCCAGGCGGCGTCCGCCTTCGGGGCGAGGACTCCGTGGAGGCGTTCGGGGGTGAGCGAGGTGACCATGGCGTCGTCGAGGACACCGGCCGCGTGGACGACCGCGCGCAGCGGGTGGTCCGGGTCCACCCCGGCGAGCAGCGCGGCCACGGCGTCCCGGTCGGCGACGTCGCAGGCGGCGAACGCGACCCGGGCCCCCGACTCCGCCAGCTCCGCGCCGAGTCCGGCGGCTCCGGGGGCGTCGGCCCCCCGCCGCCCGACGAGCAGCAGATGCCGTACGCCGTGCTCGGCGACGAGGTGGCGGGCGACGAGCGCGCCGAGACCGCCGGTCCCGCCGGTGATGAGCACGGTCCCGTCGGCGTCCCACACCGGTGCGGGTCCGGCGGGCACGGTGACCCGGGCCAGCCGGGGTATCAGGGTCCGGCCGCCGCGGACCGCCGACTCCGGTTCGCCGTCGGGGGCGGCGGCCCCGGGAGCATCCGTGTCGAGCAGGGCGAACCGGCCCGGGTTCTCCGCCTGCGCGGCCCGCACCAGCCCCCACACCGGGGCCTGCCGTACGTCGACGGGGTCGCCGTCGGCCACGGCCACCGCGCCGCGTGTGACGACGAGGAGGGTGGCGGCGTCGAACCGCCGGCCGGCCAGCCACCGCTGGACCACGTCCAGGACGTGCGCGGTCACCGCGTGGGCGGCGGCCGTCACGTCGTCGGACGCCTCCGCGAGGGCGGCGCAGTCCAGCACGACGGTGCCGGTCACCGCACCCTCGGCGGGTACGTCCTCCCACCGCGTGACCTCGCCCGGAGCGGGCGGCCGCGCGGAACCGGCCGGCTGCCACACGACCCGGTACAGCGGGTCGGCGGCCGTGCCGCTCCCGGCGGGTGCCGCGTCCATGGCCCGGCCGACGACCCCGCCGACCGACGCGACCGGCGCACCGGAGGCGTCCGCGATCTCCAGGGCCAGGCTCTCCGGGGTGGGCCGGGTGAGGCGGACCCTGGCCGCGCCCGTACCGTCCGCGAACAGCCGGACGTCCTTCCACACGAACGGCAGCACCGTGCCGCCGTCCCCGCCCCCGGCACCGTCCACCAGCGCGGCGTGCATCGCGGCGTCCAGCAGGGCCGGGTGCAGCCCGTAGTCCTCGGCCGTGATGTCGTCACCGAGGACGACCTCGGCGTAGAGGGCGCCGTCGTGCCGCCAGGCGGCCGTCAGCCCCTGGAACGCCGGCCCGTAGGCCAGACCCTGATCGCGCAGCGTCTCGTACGCCCCGTCCAGGGCGAGGGGTTCGGCCCCCGCCGGCGGCCAGGCCGCCAGGTCGAAGGCGGGGGCCTCCGCGTCCTCGGCCAGGACGCCTTCGGCGTGCAGCACCCAGTCCGCGTCCGGCAGGCTCTCGTCCCGCGCGTACACCCCGACCGAACGCCGGGCCGTCCCGTCGGCGGCACCCACCACGACCTGCACGGCGACGGCACCGTCGGCGGGCAGCACGAGAGGCGCGTGCAGGGCCAGTTCCTCCAGCGCCGGGCAGCCCACGTGGTCGCCCGCGCGCACGGCCAGCTCGACAAAGCCCGCACCCGGGAACAGCACGGTGTCCCGCACCACATGGTCGCCGAGCCACGGCTGCGCTCCCACCGCCAGCCGCCCGGTCAGCACCGCGCCACCGGAGTCGGCCAGCGTCACCACCGATCCGAGCAGCGGATGGACGGGCCCCGCACCCCCCGGCCGCACCGCGTCCAGCCAGAAGCGGCTTCGCTGGAACGGGTACGTCGGCAGCTCCACCCGCCGCGCCCCCGCCCCGTCCCAGAACGCCTCCCAGCCGACCCGCACCCCGTCCGCGTACAGCCGCCCCACACCCGCGACCAGCGACTCCGGCTCCTCACGGCCCCGGCGCACCAACGGCACGAACGCACTGCTCACGTCCTCGGCCGAGCCGGCTCCGAGGGCGGTGAGGACGGCATCCGGGCCGATCTCCACGAACGTACGGGCCCCGAAGGACTCGGCCGCGCGTACGGCATCCGCGAAGCGCACGGCCTCGCGTACCTGACCGACCCAGTACTCCGGGGACTGCCAGTCGGACGTCAGCTCACCCGTCACCGTCGAGACCGCCGGGATACGCGGTTCGCTGTACGTCAACGAGGCAGCCACCGAACGGAACTCGTCCAGCATCGGCTCCATCAACGACGAGTGGAACGCGTGCGAGACCGACAGGCGGCTCGTCTTACGGCCTGCGGCGGCGAAGTGCTCGCCCACCGCCACGGCCTCCGCCTCCACACCGGAGACGACGACGGACTGCGGCCCGTTGACGGCCGCGATGCCGACGCCATCGGTGAGAACGGGAAGCACCTCGGCCTCGGTGGCCTGGACGGCGACCATCGCGCCCCCGGCAGGCAGAGCCTGCATCAACCGGCCCCGGGCGACCACGAGCCGGGCCGCGTCGCCCAGCGACAGCACACCCGACACATGCGCGGCAGCCAGTTCACCGATCGAATGGCCCACCACCACATCAGGCGTCATCCCCCACGACTCCACGAGCCGGTACAACGCCACCTCGAACGCGAACAACGCAGGCTGAGTCACCCCGGTCGCGTTCAGCGCATCCGCATCCTCACCCCACACCACATCCCGCAACGACGACCCGAGATGCGTGTCGACCTCCGCGCAGACCTGGTCGAAGGCCTCCGCGAACACCGGGAAGGACGCGTGCAGTTCGCGGCCCATGCCGAGCCGCTGCGCGCCCTGCCCCGTGAACAGGAATGCCGACTTCCCGAGGGTGCGCGTGGTGCCCCGGATCAGGCCGGGGTGGTCCTCGCCTGCGGCGAGGGCGGTGAGGGCGGCGGTGCGGTCGGGGCCGAGGACCACCGCGCGGTGGGTGAAGGCGGTGCGGGCGGTGGCGAGGGTGTGGGCCAGGTCCTCGGGGCGGTGGTCGTCGGCGACGGCCAGCAGGCGTTCCGCCTGGGCGGCCAGGGCGTCGGGGGTCTTGGCGGAGACCGGCCAGGGGGCGGCCGGGAACGCGGCGGCCGGGGCCTCCTCCGTCGCCGGGGCCTCGGGGGCCTCCTCGACGATGACATGGGCGTTCGTCCCGCTCAGCCCGAAGGAGGAGACGCCCGCGCGCCTCGGACGGCCCGGGGACTGCCAGGGGCGGGCCTCGGTGAGGAGTTCCACGCGGCCGGCCGACCAGTCGACCTGGTCCGACGGGGCGTCCACGTGGAGGGACTTGGGGAGGATGCCGTGGCGCAGGGCCATGACCATCTTGATGATGCCCGCGACACCGGCCGCCGCCTGTGTGTGACCGAAGTTGGACTTCACCGAGCCGAGCCAGAGGGGCCGGTCCTCGGGGCGTCCCCGGCCGTAGGTGGCGAGGAGGGCCTGTGCCTCGATGGGGTCGCCGAGACGGGTTCCGGTGCCGTGGGCCTCGACGGCGTCGACCTCGGCGGCGGTGAGGCCCGCGTCCGCGAGGGCGTGCCGGATGACGCGCTGCTGGGCGGGGCCGTTGGGGACGGTCATGGCGCTGGACGCGCCGTCCTGGTTGATGGCCGAACCGCTGACGAGGGCGAGGACGGGGTGGCCGTTGCGGCGGGCGTCGGACAGCCGCTCCAGGAGCAGGACGCCCGCGCCCTCGCCCCAGCCCGTGCCGTCCGCCCCGGCCGCGAAGGGCTTGCAGCGGCCGTCGGGGGCGAGGCCCCGCTGCCCGCTGAAGTACACCAGCATGTCCGGCGTCGACATGACGGTCACCCCGCCCGCGAGGGCGAGCGAGCACTCGCCGGAGCGCAGCGCCTGGGCCGCCGTGTGCAGGGCGACCAGGGACGAGGAGCAGGCGGTGTCGATGGTGACCGCCGGGCCCTCCAGGCCCAGCGTGTAGGCGACCCGGCCGGAGACGAAACTGCCCGCGGCCCCGTCCGCGTAGTCGTGGTACATCACCCCGGCGTAGACCCCGGTCCGGCTGCCCTTGAGCGTCGTCGGGTCGACGCCGGCCCGCTCGATCGCCTCCCAGGACACCTCCAGGAGCAAGCGCTGCTGCGGGTCCATGGCCAGGGCCTCGCGCGGGCTGATCCCGAAGAAGTCCGGGTCGAACTCGGCGGCGTCGTACAGGAACGCACCGTCCCGGGCGTACGACTTGCCCGGGGCGCCCGGCTCGGGGTCGTAGACGTCCGGGTCCCAGCCCCGGTCGGCCGGGAAGCCGGACACCGTGTCGACGCCCCCGGCGACCAGCCGCCACAGGTCCTCCGGTGTGGTGGCACCGCCGGGGTAGCGGCAGGCCATGGCCACGATCGCGATCGGGTCGTTCCGCTCGGAGGTGAGCCGGGCGTTCTCCTCGCGCAGCCGCTCGTTGTCCGTGAGCGACTTACGGAGCGCCGCCACGACCTGTTCCATCGATGTGCTGGTCACGTCATCCTCATCATCCGGCGTCGGGGTCAGCTGAGTTCGCCGCCGGCCAGGGCGGCCCGTACGAGGTCGTCGACGGCCATCTCCTCGATGGCGGGACCCGAGGCGTCCGCGGCGGCGGGACCGGGGTCCCCGGCCGGTTCGGTGCGGGCGAGTCCGAGGAGCGTGTCGAGCAGTCCGGACGCGCGCAGCCGCGCGGCCGGGATCGACAGCAGGGCCCGGCGCACGGCCTCGTCGTCCAGGGCGTCCCCGGCCGCGGACTCGGCCGCCGGTTCGGGGCGCAGTTCCTCGCCCAGGAATCCGGCGAGGGAGGCGGAGTTGGGGTAGTCGAACATCAGGGTGGCGGGCAGGCGGAGGCCGGTGGCCTTCTGGAGCCGGTTGCGGAGTTCGATCGCGCCGAGCGAGTCCAGGCCCAGTTCGGTGAAGCCCCGGTCGGCGGGGACCCCGGACGGGTCGCCGTGGCCGAGGACGGCGGCGGCGTGGCCCCGGACCAGCTCCTCCAGATAGCGGTCCCGCTCCGGGCCGGTCCGCAGTCCGGCCAGCTTGGCGCGGACCAGGGAGCCGTCCGTGTCTCCCGCGCCCGCGGCCGGGACGGCGGCGGGCCTGGGGGCCGTGCGCACCCGCGGACCGGCCAGGTTCCGCAGCAGGGCCGGGATCTCGTCGGCGCGTTCGCGCAGCGCCGCCCGGTCGAGCCGGACCGGCGCGAGCAGGGCCGCGTCCTGGGCCATGGCCCGGTCGAACAGCGCGGTCCCGTCCGCGAAGGACAGCTCCAGCACCCCCGAGCGGCCCATGCGGCGCAGGTCCGCGTCGGTCAGCTCCGGCCCCTCCCCGACCGTGCCCTCCCACAGGCCCCAGGCCAGCGAGGTGGCGGCGAGCCCGGCGGCCCGGCGTTCGGCGGCCAGGGCGTCGAGGAAGACGTTGGCCGCCGCATACGTGGCCTGGCCCGCCGGGAGGATCTGCCCGCCGGCCGAGGAGTAGAGGACGAACGCGGCCAGACCGAGGTTCCGGGTCAGTTCGTGCAGGTGCCAGGCGGCGTCGACCTTGGGCCGCAGCACCGCGCCGACCTGCTCCGGGGTGACCGCGCCGACGAGCGCGTTGTCCATGACACCGGCCGCGTGCACGACACCGGTCAGCGGGTGCGCGTCCGGGATCTCGTCGAGCAGTGCGGCGAGCGCGTACCGGTCGGCCGCGTCCACGGCCACGATCCGGACCGACTCCGCTCCCGCCCCGGCCAGTTCGGCGCGCAGCTCGGCCGCGCCCGGGGCGTCCTCGCCCCGGCGGCTGGTGAGCACCAGATGGCGGACGCCCTGTGCGGTGACGAGGTGCCGGGCGAGCACCGCGCCCAGCAGTCCGGTGCCTCCGGTGATCAGGACGGTGCCGTCCGCCGCCCACTCCAGGGGGGTCCCGGGGGCGTCGGCGGGTGCGTAGCGGGGCACCAGGACGAGGCCCTCCCGCACGGCGATCTCGGTCTCGCCCGAGGCCAGGGCGGCGGGCAGGGCCGCGGCCGAGGCGGCGGCGGTGTCGAGGTCGACGACGGTGAAACGGCCCGGGTTCTCGGCCTGGGCCGCCCGCACCACACCCCACAACGGGGCCTGGACGCAGTCGACTCGGTCCGCTTCGTCGGCGACGACGGCGTTCCGGGTGACGAGCACCAGCCGGGAGTCCGCGAAGGCGGGCTCGGCCAGCCACTGGCCGAGGGTGTCGAGGAGCCGGCCCACGCAGGTGCGGACCCGCTCGGGGACCCCGCCCGTGGCGCCGAAGACGTCGGAGACGTCCGGCGCGGTCAGCAGCACCGTGTCCGGCACCCGGTCCCGGGCGGCGGCCTCGGCGAGCGTGGACAGCGAGCCGATGCCCGGCAGCGGCGACCCGACGACGAGCCAGCCGTCCGTGGAGGCGTCCGGTGCCTGCGGTGCGCCGGCCCCGGGCGCCGCCCAGTCGACGCGGTACAGCCCGGCACCGCTGCCGCCTCCGTCGGCGGCGAGCTGGGCCGGCGAGACCTCGCGCACCACCAGCGACTCGACCGTGGCGACGGGCTCACCGGTCGGCGCGGTGATCCGCAGCGCGACGGCGTCCGGGCCCGGCTTCGTCAGCCGCACCCGCAGGGCGGTGGCACCGGTCGCGTGCAGGGTGACCCCGTTCCAGGCGAACGGCAGGGCGGCCCGCACGGGCCCCTCGTGGTCCGCGTCGAAGATCCGCTCCGCGTGCAGGGCGGCATCGAGCAGGGCCGGGTGCAGGGCGAACGCGGCGGCCTCGGTCCGGGCGTGATCCGGAAGCCCGATCTCGGCGAACAGCTCGTCACCGCGCCGCCAGGCCGCCGTCAGCCCCTGGAAGACCGGCCCGTACCCGTACCCGAGCCCGGCCAGGTCCTCGTACATCCCGCTCACGTCCACCGCCCGCGCACCGGCCGGCGGCCAGGACTCCAGGTCCTGCACCACGGGCGCCGGCTCGGGGGCCAGCACACCGCGCGCGTTGCGGGTCCACGGAGCACCCTCGGGCAGGTCCTCGGCCCGCGAGTACACGACGACGTCCCGCCGCCCCGACGCGTCCGCCTCGCCCACCGTGACCTGCACGGCCACCCCGGCCTTCGCCGGGAGCAGCAGCGGCGCCTCCTGCGTCAGCTCCTCCAGCCGCGCGCATCCCGCCTCGTGACCGGCGCGCAGCGCCATCTCGATGTAGGCGGTGCCCGGGAGCAGCACGCTCCCGTGCACGGCGTGGTCCGCGAGCCACGGGTGCGTGGCCACGGAGAGCCGACCGGTCAGGACCGGAGCCCCGCTCTCCGGCGACACGACCACGGCACTGAGCAGCGGATGCCCGGCGGGCACCTGCCCCAGCCCGGCCGCGTCCCCGACGGCGGCCGGGGCGTCCAGCCAGTACCGGGTGCGCTGGAAGGCGTACATCGGCAGCGCGACCCGCCGCCCACCGTTCCCCTCCAGGAACGCGCCCCAGCCGACCTCGGCCCCGCGCGCCCACACCGCCCCGGCCCCGGCCATCGCCACCCGGACCTCGTCCCGGTCGCGCCGCACCAGCGGCACGAAGGCACTGCCCTCGTCCTCGGCCGAGCCGGCTCCGAGGGCGGTGAGGACGGCGTCCGGGCCGATCTCGACGAACGTACGGGCCCCGAAGCGCTCGGCCGCGCGTACGGCATCGGCGAAACGCACGGCTTCGCGCACCTGGCCGACCCAGTACTCCGGGGACTGCCAGTCGGACGTCAGCTCACCCGTCACGGTCGAGATTGCCGGGATGCGCGGCTCGGCGTACGACAGAGACGCAGCCACCGCCCGGAACTCGTCCAGCATCGGCTCCATCAGAGACGAGTGGAACGCGTGCGAAACGGAGAGGCGGCTCGTCTTACGGCCTGCGGCGGCGAAGTGCTCGCCCACCGCCAGAGCCTCCGCCTCCACACCGGAAACAACCACGGACCGGGGCCCGTTGACCGCCGCGACCGAGACACCGTCCGTCAGAACGGGAAGCACCTCGTCCTCGGTCGCCTGCACGGCCACCATCGCGCCCCCGGCAGGCAGAGCCTGCATCAGCCGACCCCGGGCCACGACCAGCCGAGCCGCATCGCTCAGGGAGAGCACACCCGACACATGCGCGGCAGCCAGCTCACCGATCGAGTGACCCACCACGACATCGGGGATCACACCCCACGACTCCACGAGCCGGTACAGCGCGACCTCGAACGCGAACAACGCAGGCTGAGTCACCCCGGTCGCGTTCAGCGCATCCGCATCCTCACCCCACACCACGTCCCGCAACGACGACCCGAGATGCGCGTCGACCTCCACGCACACCGCGTCCCAGGCTTCCTCGAACACCGGGAAGGAGTCGTACAGTTCACGGCCCATCGCCAGCCGCTGCGCCCCCTGCCCCGTGAACAGGAACGCGGTCTTCCCGCTGGTGACGGTTCCGCGTGTGCCCTCGCCCTCGGCGAAGGCGGCGAGTTCGCGCAGGGCGCTGTCGGTGTCCGTGGCGAGGACGAGGCCCCGGTGTTCCAGGGTGGCGCGGCCGGTGGCCAGGGTGTGGGCGATGTCGCGGAGGTCCGTGCCGGGTGCGGTGAGCAGGCGGTCGCGGAGGGCGGCGGCCTGGCGGGCGGGGGCCTCGGGGTCCGCGCCGGAGAGGAGCAGGGGCACCGGGCGGACGAGGTCCGGACGGTCCTGCGGTTCGCCGGCCGGGTGCACCGGCTGCGGGGCCTCCTCGACGATTAGATGGGCGTTGGTGCCGCTGAGGCCGAAGGAGGAGACGGTCGCACGGCGCGGCCGGTCCTCGCGGCGCGGCCAGGGGCGCGCCTCGGTGAGCAGGCGGACGTGTCCGGCCTCCCAGTCGACCTCGGGCGAGGGCTCGTCCACGTGCAGGGTCCTGGGCATCAGCCCGTTGCGCAGGGCCATGACGGACTTGATGACACCGCTGACACCGGCCGCCGCCTGGGCGTGGCCGATGTTGGACTTGATGGAGCCGAGCCAGACCGGATCGTCGGCGGTGCGGCCCTGTCCGTAGGTGGCGAGGAGGGCCTGCGCCTCGATGGGGTCGCCGAGGCGGGTGCCGGTGCCGTGGCCCTCGACGAGGTCCACGTCGGAGGTGGTCAGGCCGCTCGCGGCCAGGGCGCGCTGGATGACGCGCTGCTGGGAGGGGCCGTTGGGGGCGGTGAGCCCGTTGGAGGCGCCGTCCTGGTTGATGGCGGTGCCCCGGATGACGGCGAGGACGTCGTGGCCGAGGCGTTCGGCGTCGGAGAGCCGCTCGACGAGGAGCAGGCCGACGCCCTCCGCCCAGCCGGTGCCGTCGGCGCCGGCCGCGAAGGCCTTGCAGCGGCCGTCGGCGGAGAGGCCGCGCTGCTGGGCGAACTCCACGTAGATCTCGGGCGTCGACATGACCGTGACGCCACCGGCCAGCGCCATGCCGACCTCACCGCGCCGCAGGGCCTGGCAGGCCATGTGGAGGGCGACCAGGGAGGAGGAGCAGGCGGTGTCGACGCTGACCGCCGGGCCCTCCAGGCCCAGGGTGTAGGCGACGCGGCCGGTGAGGATGGAGGCGGCGGTGCCGTTGCCGAGGTAGCCGGCGACGTCGTCGGGGATGTGCTGGAGGCGCGAGGCGTAGTCGTGGTACATCACGCCCGCGTACACACCGGTCTGGCTGCCGCGCATGGCCGTCGGGTCGATGCCCGCGTCCTCGAAGGCCTCCCAGGCCGACTGGAGGAGCAGCCGCTGCTGCGGGTCCATGGCCACGGCCTCGCGCGGGCTGATCCCGAAGAACGCCGGGTCGAACTCGGCGGCGTCGTAGA
Source organism: Streptomyces sp. NPDC024555 (assembly GCF_055559335.1). NCBI lineage: Bacteria > Bacillati > Actinomycetota > Actinomycetes > Kitasatosporales > Streptomycetaceae > Streptomyces > Streptomyces sp. NPDC024555. The sequence goes on along the minus strand of NZ_JBVHKV010000001.1, from coordinate 430,368 downwards.
GGAATCCGCCGTCCCTGGCGTACGTCTTGCCGTGCAGTCCGGGCTCCGGGTCGTAGATGCCCTCGGTGTCCCAGCCCCGGTCCTCGGGGAATCCGGCGACGGCGTCGCGGCCCTCGGCGACCAGGTCCCACAGGTCGTCGGCGGAGCGCACCCCGCCCGGGAAGCGGCAGCTGATGCCGACGATCGCGATGGGCTCGTCGTCCGAGAGGCCCGTCGCGGGTGCGGGGGCCTCGGCGGGCGCCTCGTCCTGCCCGCCGCCGAACTCGCCGTCCAGGTAGTCCGCGACGGCCCGGGTGTTCGGGTAGTCGAAGACGAGGGTGACGGGGAGCCGGAGCCCGGTCGCGGCGTTGAGCGCGTTGCGCAGTTCCACGGCGGCCAGGGAGTCGAAGCCCAGCTCCTTGAAGGCGCGGTCCACACCGACGGTGTCGGCCGATTCGTGGCCGAGGACGGCGGCGACCTGTCCGGCGACCAGCTCACGCAGGGTCCGGGTCCGTTCGGCCGCGGTGAGGGAGGCCAGCCGGCGGGCCAGGGTGTCGCCGCCCGGTGCGGCCGCCGCGGTCCGGCGCTGCGCCGGGCGGGCTGCGGCGGCGGTGGCGCGCAGCAGCGGCGGTACGTCGGCGCCACGGGCGTGCAGGGCGGCCGGGTCGACGAGGAGCGGGGCGACCAGGGCGTGCCGGGTGCGCAGCGCCTCGTCGAAGAGGGCGATGCCCCGGTCGGCGGGCAGGGCGGGCAGGCCGAGCCGGTTCATCTTCTCGACGTCGGCGTCGGTGAGTTCGCCGCCGAGCCCGGTGTTGACGGCCCACAGCCCGTACGCGAGTGCGGTGGCCGGCAGGCCGAGGGTGTGGCGGTGGGCGGCGAGGGCGTCCAGGAAGACGTTGGCGGCGGCGTAGTTGCCCTGTCCGGCGGGCAGCACGAGGCCGCCGGCCGAGGAGAACATCACGAACGCCGACAGGTCCAGGTCCCGGGTCAGCTCGTGCAGGTGCCAGGCGGCGTCCGCCTTGGGCCGCAGCACGGTGTCGAGCCGTTCGGCGGTCAGCGCGCCGATCAGACCGGGGTCGACGACTCCGGCCGCGTGCACGACACCGCCCAGCGGGTGCGCCTGCGGCAGCGAGCCGAGGAGCGCGGCCAGGGCGTCCCGGTCGGCGGCGTCGCAGGCCGCGATCCGCACCTCGTCGGCACCGGCCGCGAGGAGCCGGTCCCGCAGTCCGGCCGCGCCGGGGGCGTCGGGGCCCCGGCGGCTGGTGAGCACCAGGTGGCGCACTCCGTGCCGCTCGACGAGGTGGTGGGCGACCCGGGCGCCGAGGCCGCCGGTGCCTCCGGTGACGAGGACGGTCCGCTCGCCGTCCCAGGGCGCGTCCGCCTCGGGCACGGCGGTCCGCACGAGCCGGGGGATCAGGAACCGGCCGTCGCGCAGCGCCAGTTCGGGTTCGCCCTGGGCCAGCGCGGCACCGACGGCGTCCGGGAGCCCCGCGGTGTCGATCCCGGTGGCGGGATCGGCGTCCAGCAGGACGATCCGGCCCGGGTTCTCGGCCTGCGCCGCCCGGACGACGCCCCAGACGGGCGCCTGGGTCAGATCGGGGGCCGAGGCTTCGTCGGTGGTGACGGCGCCCCGGGTGACGACGACGAGGGTGGTGGCGTCGAAGCGTTCGTCGGTCAGCCAGGTCTGTATCTGGTCGAGGACGTACGCGGTGGTCGTACGGACCGCCTCGGGCACCGGCCAGCCGCCCGGGGTGGGGCAGCAGGCCAGGACGACGGCCGACGGGTCGGAGAGGATCGCCAGACCGTACTCGTCCAGCACCGCCGGGGAGGACGGCAGCGGCGCGGCCGGCTGCCGCAGCGGCGTCCACTCGATGTGGTGCAGGGCGTCGGAGACGGGCCCCTCGGCCACCGCGAGCTGGTCGGGCGAGACGGGGCGGCAGATCAGCGAGGACACCGTCATCACCGGGCTGCCGGTCTCGTCGGCGACGACCATCGCCGACTCCTCCGCACCCCGGATGCGCCGGACGTACACGCGCAGCGCGGACGCGCCCGCGGCGTGCAGCGCGACCCCGCTCCAGGCGAACGGCAGCAGCGCCTCGGTGCCGCCCTCGCCCTGGTCGACCACCACGTCCACGTGCATGGCGATGTCCAGCAGCGCCGGGTGCAGCCCGTAGTCGGCGGCCTCCCCGCGCACCGTCTCCGGCAGGGCGACCTCGGCGAACAGTTCGTCGCCGCGCCGCCAGGCCGCCGTCAGGCCCTGGAACGCCGGGCCGTAGCCGTAACCGCGTTCGCGCAGCCGCTCGTACGCCCCCTCGACCACCACGGGGGTGGCGCCGCGCGGCGGCCATGTGGTCAGGTCCGCCCCGGGGACCTCCGCCGGGGCGCCGGTGGCGAGGAAGCCGGTGGCGTGCCGGGTCCAGGTGTCCTCGGGCGCCCCGTCCAGCCGGGAGTGGATGTGCAGCGGCCGGCGGCCGGAGGCGTCCGGGGCCCCGGCGGCGACGCGCAGGGACGCGCCGCCGTGCTCGGGCAGGACCAGGGGCGCCTCCAGGGTCAGTTCCTCCAGGAGGTCGCAGCCGACCTGGTCCCCGAGGCGCACGGCCAGTTCGACGAACCCGGTGCCGGGGAGCAGGACCGCCCCGTGCACCCCGTGGTCCGCGACCCAGGGCTGCCCGGCGGCCGACAGCCGGCCGGTGAGCACCACGGACCCGGACTCCGGCGCCACGACGGCCGCGCTGAGCACCGGGTGCTCGACCGCGTCCAGCCCCGCCGAGCCCACATCGCCCGCCTTCGCGGTGACGTCGAGCCAGTAGCGCTTGCGCTGGAAGGCGTACGTCGGCAGGTCCACCAGCGGCCCACCGGTCCCGAGCACGGCGGCCCAGTCCACGTCCGCCCCGCGCGCCCAGGCCGCCCCGGCCCCGGCCACCACCTCACGGACCTCGTCCCGGTCGCGCCGCACCAGCGGCACGAAGGCACTGCCCTCGTCCTCGGCCGAACCGGCTCCGAGCGCGGTGAGAACGGCATCCGGGCCGATCTCCACGAAGGTGCGAGCACCGAAGGACTCGGCAGCGCGTACGGCGTCGGCGAAACGGACGGCTTGACGGACCTGGCCGACCCAGTACTCGGGGGACTGCCAGTCGGACGTCAGCTCACCCGTCACGGTCGAGATTGCCGGGATACGCGGCTCGCTGTACGTCAACGAGGCAGCCACCACCCGGAACTCGTCGAGCATCGGCTCCATGAGCGAGGAGTGGAACGCGTGCGACACCGACAGGCGGCTCGTCTTACGGCCAGCGGCAGCGAAGTGCTCGCCCACCGCCACGGCCTCCGCCTCCACACCGGAAACCACCACGGACTGCGGGCCGTTGACCGCCGCGATCGAAACACCGCCGGTCAGAACAGGCAGGACTTCGTCCTCGGTCGCCTGCACGGCGACCATCGCACCGCCGGTCGGCAACGCCTGCATCAACCGGCCCCGCGCGACCACGAGCCGCGCCGCGTCGGCCAGGGACAGCACCCCGGACACATGCGCGGCGGCCAGCTCACCGATCGAGTGACCCACCACGACATCGGGGATCACACCCCACGACTCCACGAGCCGGAACAGCGCCACCTCGAACGCGAACAACGCAGGCTGGGTGATCCCGGTCGCGTTCAGCGCATCCGCATCCTCACCCCACACCACATCCCGCAGCGACGACCCGAGATGCGTGTCAATCTCCGCGCAGACCAGGTCAAACGACTCCGCGAACACCGGGAAGGAGTCGTACAGTTCACGACCCATCCCCAGCCGCTGCGCCCCCTGCCCCGTGAACAGGAACGCCGACTTGGCTTCCTGGACCGCGTCGGCGCCGGTGAGCAGGGAGAGGGCGGTGGTGAGGTCGTCGCGGTCGGTGCCGAGGGCGAGGGCGCGGTGTTCGAGGGCGGCGCGGCCGGTGGCGAGAGTGCGGGCGGCGGCGGTGAGTTCGGTGTCGGTGAGGTGGGGGAGCCGGTCGCGGAGGCGGCCGGCCTGGGCGTGCAGGGCCTCGGCGGTGGCGCCGGAGACGGGCCAGGCGAGGAGGGCGGGGAGCGCGGGGGCCGGGGCGGACGCCGTCGGGGCGGACTCCTCGGCCTGCTCGATGATGACGTGGGCGTTGGTGCCGCTGATGCCGAAGGAAGAGACGGCCGCGCGGCGCGGGTGGCCCGTCTGCTCCCATTCCCGGGCCTCGGTGAGCAGGGAGACATCACCGGCCGACCAGTCGACCTGGTCCGAAGGGGTCTCTGCGTACAGGGACTTGGGCAGGACGCCGTGGCGCATGGCCATGACCATCTTGATGATGCCCGCGACACCGGCGGCGGCCTGGGTGTGCCCCATGTTGGACTTGATGGAGCCCAGCCACAGGGGCCGGCCCTCGGGCCGCTCCTGGCCGTAGGTCTCCAGGAGGGCCTGTGCCTCGATCGGGTCGCCGAGGCGGGTTCCGGTGCCGTGGGCCTCGACGACGTCGACCTCGGCGGCCGACAGGCCCGCGTTGGCGAGGGCGCCGCGGATGACGCGCTGCTGGGCGGGGCCGTTGGGGGCGGTCAGGCCATTGCTGGCACCGTCCTGGTTGAGGGCCGAGCCCTTGACCACGGCGAGGACGCGGTGGCCGTTGCGGCGGGCGTCGGACAACCGCTCCAGGAGCAGGACGCCGGCGCCCTCGCCCCAGCCCGTGCCGTCCGCCCCGGCGCCGAAGGACTTGCAGCGGCCGTCGGAGGACAGACCGCGCTGGCGGGCCATGTCGAGGAAGGTGTCCGGGGTGGACATGATCGTGACACCGCCGGCCAGGGCGAGGGAGCACTCGCCCGCCCGCAGCGCGCGGGCCGCCATGTGCAGCGCCACCAGCGACGAGGAGCACGCCGTGTCGACGCTGACCGCCGGGCCCTCCAGGCCCAGGGTGTAGGCGACGCGGCCCGAGACGACGCTCGCGAGGCTGCCGTTGCCGTGGTAGCCCGCCACGTCGTCGGGGAGGGGGCCCAGGCGCAGCCCCCAGTCGTGGTACATCACCCCGGCGAAGACCCCGGTGTCCGTGCCCTTGACCGAGCGGGGGTCGATGCCCGCGCGCTCGAAGGTCTCCCAGGCGACCTCCAGGAGGAGCCGCTGCTGCGGGTCCATGGCCTGGGCCTCGCGCGGGCTGATCCCGAAGAACGCGGGGTCGAAGTGGGCGGCGTCGTAGAGGAAGGCGCCCTCGGTGGAGTAGGTGCGGCCGGGCTTGCCGATCTCCGAGTCGTACAGGTCGGTGTCCCAGCCCCGGTCCGTGGGGAAGGGGCCGATGGCGTCGGAGCCGTCGGCGACGAGCTGCCACAGCTCCTCGGGCGAGGTCACCCCGCCCGGGTAGCGGCAGGCCATGGAGACGATGACGACCGGGTCGTCGTCGGTGGCTCCGGCACGGGCGGCGGGGGCCTGCGGACCGGCCGCCGCGGACGCTCCGACGAGCTTGGTCACCAGGTATTCGGCGAGGACCGTGGCCGTGGGGTAGTCGAAGGTCAGGGTGGCGCTGAGCCGGAGACCGGTCGCGGTGGCGAGGCGGTTGCGCAGCTCCACGGCGGCCAGCGAGTCGAAGCCCGTCTCCATGAAGGCGCGGGTGGCGCTGACCTCGTCGGCGCTGTGGTGGCCGAGGACGGCGGCGGTCTCGGTGCGGACCAGGCGCAGGACGTGCGCGAGCCGGTCGGCGGCGTTCATCTCCGCGAGGAGCGCGGCGAGCGGGGCGGTGCCGGTCGCGGCGGCCGGGCCGGCCGCCGCACGGGCGGCGGGGGCCGTGCGGGGCCGGACGAGGGCGCGCAGCAGGGTGGGGGTGCCGTCCGTACGGGCGCGTACGGCGCGGGTGTTGACGCGTACGGGGACGACGGCCGGTTCGTCCGTGCGCAGCGCCTTGTCGAGCTGGGCCAGGTTCTCGGCGAAGGACAGCGAGTCCAGGCCGAGGCGTTCGATGCGGGTCAGGGCGGCGGCGTCCAGCGAGGCGCCCATGCCCCCTCCGCCGGCCCACAGGCCCCAGGCGAGCGAGGTGACGACCTGGCCGGCCGCGGCCCGGCGGGCGGCCAGGGCGTCCAGGAACAGGTTGGCGGCGGCGTAGTTGCCCTGGCCCGCGCCGTCGAGGACGGTGGAGGCGGAGGAGAACAGGACGAACGCGGCGAGCCCGAGGTCCGCCGTCAGCTCGTGGAGGTGCCAGGAGGCGTCCACCTTGGGGCGCAGCACGGTGTCGAGCCGGGCCGGGGTGAGCCGGCCGGTCAGTCCGTCGTCGATGACGCCCGCCGCGTGCACCACGGCGCGCAGCGGGTGCGCGTCCGGGACGGCGGCGAGCAGAGCGGCCAGGGCGTCCCGGTCCGCGACATCGGTGGCGGAGACGGTGACGTCGGCGCCGTGCTCCGCGAGTTCCGCGACGAGTTCGCGGGCTCCGGGCGCGTCGGTGCCGCGCCGGCTGGTGAGGACCAGATGGCGGACGCCGTGCTCGCGGACCAGGTGGCGGGCGAGTTCGGCGCCGACGCCGCCGGTGCCGCCGGTGAGCAGGACGGTGCCGGTCGCGTCCCAGGGCGCCGGGCGCTCCTCCTCGGGGACGGGCACGGCGGTGAGCCGGGGGACGTACATACGGTCGCCGCGCAGGGCGAGTTCGGGTTCGGCCGTGGCGGCCAGCGCCCGGCCGAGCCGGGCTTCACCGGCCTCGTCGGTGTCGACGAGGACGAACCGGCCGGGGTTCTCCGCCTCGGCGGAGCGCACCAGGCCCCAGACGGGTGCCTGGCCGAGGTCGACGTCGGTGCCGGGGACGGCGGCGCCGCCCCGGGTGACGACGGCGAGCCGCGACCCGGCGTTGCGGTCGTCGGCCAGCCAGGCCTGGACGGCGGCCAGCGCGTCGGCGGCGACGGCGCGGACGGCGGCGGGCACGTCCCCGTCCGGGGTGGCCGGGGCCCGGTACACGACGACGGCCGGGACGTCCTCCCCCGTCAGGGCGCCGAACTCGCCGAACTCCGCGACAGCGGCCGGAAGTTCCGCGTCGTGCCAGCGGACGGCGAGCAGCGGGTCGGATCGGTCGGCGGCGAGCTGGGCGGCGGTGACGGCGCGCAGTTGCAGCGATTCGACGCGGGCGACGGGGGCGCCGGTGGCGTCCGCGACGGTCACGTCCAGTTCGTCGGAGCCGTTGGCGGTGATGCGGACGCGGACGGCGGGCGCGCCCGCCGCGTAGAGGGTGGCCCGGTTCCAGGAGAACGGGACCCAGGTGCCCTCCGGCCGCTCGCCGGCGGAGGCGAGGGCGTGGTCGGCGGGGTGCAGGGCGGCGTCCAGGAGCGCCGGGTGCAGCCCGTAACCGGCCGCGTCGGCGCGTATGTGCTCCGGGAGTTCGACGTCGGCGTAGACGGCGCCGTCCAGGAGCCAGGCGGCCCGCACCCCGTGGAAGGCGGGGCCGTAGCCGTAGCCCTCGCCGGCCATGTCGGTGTACAGGGTGCTGACGTCGAGGGGGACGGCTCCGGCCGGGGGCCAGGCCCCGGCCAGGGCGGCGGTGTCCGGCTCCGGGGCCGCGGGGGCGAGGACGCCCGTGGCGTGGCGGGTCCAGGGGTCCTCGGCGTCCTCGGCGCCGTCCGGGCGGGAGAAGCACTCGACGGTGCGGCGGCCGGAGGCGTCGGCGGGGGCCACGACGACCTGGAGGTCGACGCCGCCGGTCGCGGGCAGCACCAGCGGGGCCTGGAGCGTCAGCTCCTCGACCGTGCCGCAGCCGGTCTCCGTCGCGGCCCGCAGGGCCAGTTCGACGAAGGCCGTGCCGGGCAGCAGGGTGACGCCCGCGATGGTGTGGTCGGCGGTCCAGCGGTGGGTGCGCGGCGCGACCCGCCCGGTGAGAACGGTGGTGCCGGTGCCCGCGAGGTCGCCCGCCGAGCTGAGGACGGGGTGCTGGGAGGCGAGCCGGCCGAGTCCGGTGGGGGCGGACGGTGCGGGGGCCAGCCAGTAGCGGCGGGTGCGGAAGGCGTACGTGGGCAGCTCGACGGGCCGGGTGCGGTGGCCGGCGTACAGGGCGTCCCAGTCGATGAGCGCCCCGCGCACCTGGGCGAGGGCCACGGCCCCCAGCACCTCGCGGACCTCGTCCTTGCCGGCGCGCAGCAGTGGGGCGAAGACGGTGTCGGCCTCGCGCTCCTCGGGCAGGCAGTTCTGGCCGAGGGCGCTGAGGACGCCGTCGGGGCCGAGTTCCAGGAAGGTGCGGGCGCCGCCGTCGGTGAGGAGCCAGTCCATGGCGTCGGTGAAGCGCACGGCGTTGCGGACGTGGTCGGTCCAGTAGTCCGGGGAGCACAGTTCGGCGGCGGTCGCGAGCCGCCCGGTGACCGTGGAGACGACCGGGATCACGGGCGCGGCATAGCTGAGAACCCCGGCGACGCGGCGGAACTCCTCCAGCATCGGTTCCATCAGCGGCGAGTGGAAGGCGTGGCTGACCTGGAGCCGCTTGGTCTTGCGCCCCTGAGCCGCGAAACGGGCGGCGAGCGCGACGGTGGCGTCCTCCTCGCCGGAGAGCACCACGGAGTCCGGCCCGTTGAGCGCGGCCACGGCGACCCGCTCGGTGAGCAGCGGGAGGACTTCCTCCTCGGTGGCCTGTACGGCGATCATGGCGCCGCCGGCGGGGAGTTCCTGCATCAGCCGGCCGCGCGCGGCGACGAGGATCGCCGCGTCCTCCAGGGTCAGGACCCCGGCGACGTGGGCGGCCGCGATCTCACCGATGGAGTGCCCGGCCAGGAAGTCGGGCCGCACCCCCCACGACTCGACCAGGCGGAACAGCGCCACCTCGACGGCGAACAGCGCGGTCTGCGCGTACCGCGTCTCGTCGAGCAGCGCCGCCTCCGGCGTCCCCTCCTCGGCGAACAGCACGTCCCACAGCGACAGGTCGAGCTGGAGGTCGAGCCAGCCGATCGCGTCCGCGAGGGCGTCCGCGAAGACCGGGTGGGCGTCGTAGAGGCGGCGGCCCATGGCGAGGCGCTGGCTGCCCTGGCCGGTGAAGAGGAACGCGAGTCGGCCGGCGGGCAGGGTGCCCGTCCGGGTGTCCGCGGTGTCCGTCCCCTCCGCCAGGGCGCGCAGCCCGGCGAGGAGTCCTGCGCGGTCGGCGGCGACGACCGCGCCCCGGTGCTCCAGCGCGGCCCGGCCGGTGCCCAGCGCGTGCCCGAGGTCGGCCGGGGTGAGGCCGGGGCGCTCGTCCAGGAAGCCGGCGAGGCGGGCGGCCTGGGCGCGCAGCCCGTCGTCGGAGCGGGCCCCGACGGGGACCAGCACGGGAGCGGAACCGGAACCAGCGTCGGCATCGGCGACAGGACCGGAAGCGGAACCTGCCTCGGAGCCGGCGTGGGCACCGGGGGTGCCGGGGGTGCCGTAGAAGGGCTCGCCCGCGTCCTCGGCGGGCGGTTCCTCCACGATCACATGGGCGTTGGTGCCGCTGATGCCGAATCCGGAGACACCGGCCCGGCGCGGCCGGTCCTCGGTCACGGGCCACGGGACGGGCTCGGTGAGCAGCCGTACGGTCCCCGCGGACCAGTCGACGTTGCCGGTGGGGGCGTCCACGTTCAGGGTGCGGGGCAGCACCCCGTTCCGCATCGCCATGATCATCTTCATGAGTCCGGCGACCCCGGCGGCGGCCTGGGTGTGCCCGAGATTGGACTTCACCGAGCCGAGCCACAGCGGCCGGCCGGCGGGCCGGTCCTTGCCGTAGGTGGCGATCAGCGCGCGGGCCTCGATCGGGTCGCCGAGGGTGGTGCCGGTGCCGTGCGCCTCGACCGCGTCGACGTCGCCGCCCGTGAGCCCGGCGTCGGCGAGGGCCTGGGTGATGACGCGCTGCTGGGCGGTGCCGCTGGGGGCGGTGAGCCCGTTGCTGGCCCCGTCCTGGTTGACGGCCGAACCGCGGATGACGGCGAGGACCCGGTGGCCGTTGCGGCGGGCGTCGGAGAGCCGTTCCACGACGAGCAGACCGACGCCCTCGGCGAAGGAGGTGCCGTCGGCGCCCGCCGCGAACGCCTTGATGCGGCCGTCCGGGGCGAGCCCCCGCTGCCGGCTGAACTCCGTGAACAGCCCCGGGGTGCTCAGCACGGTCACCCCGCCGGCCAGCGCCATCGCGCACTCGCCCCGGCGCAGCGACTGGACGGCCAGGTGCAGGGAGACCAGCGAACCGGAGCAGGCCGTGTCGACGGTCAGCGCGGGCCCCTCCAGGCCGAGCGCGTACGCGACCCGCCCCGAGGTGACGCTGAGCGCGCCCCCGGTGACGAGGTACCCGGTCAGGTTCTCCGGGGCGTCCTGGACGCGCGGCCCGTACTCGGAGGGGCCGGCGCCGATGAACACGCCCGTACGGCTGCCGCGCAGCGAGGTCGGGTCGATGCCCGTCCGCTCCAGCGCCTCCCAGGCGGTCTCCAGGAGGAGCCGCTGCTGCGGGTCCATCGCCAGCGCCTCGCGCGGCCCGATCCCGAAGAACTCGGCGTCGAACTCCGGGGCGTCGTGCAGGAATCCGCCGGTACGGGTGGAGCAGGTGCCGGGCACGGACGGGTCGTCGCCGAACAGCGCGTCGAGGTCCCAGCCGCGGTTCTCGGGGAACGGCCCCACCGCGCTCGCCCCGCCGTCGACCAGGTCCCACAGCTCCTCCGCCGAGCGGATGCCACCGGGGAACCGGCCGCTGATGCCGACGACCGCGATGGGCTCGCCGTCGAAGGCCGGGGCCTGCTCGGCGGCCGGCTCCACCCGGGCGGCGGGGGCGCCGAGCAGTTCCGTACGGACACAGTCGGCGAGCAGTTCGGGGCTCGGGTGGTCGAAGGCCGCGGTCACCGGCAGGGCGAGCCCGGTCGCCGCGTTCAGGCGCGCGTGCAGGTCGACCAGGGCGATGGAGTCCAGCCCCAGCTCCCGGAACGAGGTACGGGCGACGACCACCGGCTCCGTGTCGGGGCGGACCTTGCGCAGGCACGCCGCGGTCTGCTCGCAGACCAGATCGGTGAGGAGCCTGGTCTGCTCGCTCGACGGCAGCCCGGCCAGCACGCCGGCCAACGCGGCGGCGCCGGCGGCCTGTTCCGGACTGGTCTGCCCCTCCGTACCCCCCGGAGCGGCAGCCCCGGAAGTCTCCTCCGCACCACCCGGAGCGGCAGGGCCGGCGGCCTGTTCCGGGCCGGGAGTCCCCTCCGTACCCCCCGGACCCGACGGCCGGCCGGCCTCCGAGCGTCCCCCCGGGCGGACCTCCGCGCCGGACATGTCATCAGCGACAGGATCGAAGCCCGCGGACATCTGCACGCTCCCAGCTCGTATCGAATGCCCCGCGTCATTCCAGCCACGGGGTGTCCGCACGCTAGGTCGGCCCCGAAGGGCGGCGACACCCCTATCCCCCCAGGTGTTGACCCTGCTCGCGGCCGGTCCGCACGGACCGGAACCGGCCGGTCACGGCCGCTTCGTACGGTGAGATGCCTGCTGGGCCCGGGTGGCGGCGGATCCGGGTGCGGTCAGGGGGGTGGTCGGTGTTCTCCGCGCGCGCCCCCGGCCCCTTCAATGGCACGCACTGCCCAGGGCGCCGCCAACGGCGGGCCCGATGGCCGAGAGACGGGTGGAGCATGACCGTTGCCGATGTCAGTGTCCGAGTGGCCGAACGAGGAGCGATCAAGGAGGCCGTGGAGCTGGGCCCTTCGCCGAGCGCCACCGAGGCGCAGCGCGCGCGGGGCAAGCTGACCGTACGCGAACGGCTGGAGCTGCTGTTCGACCCCGGGACCTTCCGGGAGATCGAACAGCTGCGCCGCCACCGCGCCTCGGGGTTCGGACTGGAGGACCGCCGACCCCACACCGACGGCGTCGTGACCGGCTGGGGCCAGGTCGAGGGCCGGAAGGTGTTCGTGTACGCGCACGACTTCCGGATCTTCGGCGGCTCGCTGGGCGAGGCCCACGCGCAGAAGATCCACAAGGTGATGGACCTCGCCCTGGCGGCGGGCGCACCCCTGGTGTCGCTCAGCGACGGCGCGGGCGCCCGCATCCAGGAGGGCGTCACCGCGCTCGCCGGCTACGGCGGCATCTTCCGCCGCAATGTGGCGGCCTCCGGGGTGATCCCGCAGATCAGCGTGATGCTCGGCCCGTGCGCGGGCGGCGCCACGTACTCGCCGGCGCTCACCGACTACGTCTTCATGGTCCGCGACATCGCGCAGATGTACATCACCGGACCGGACGTCGTGCAGGCCGTCACCGGCGAGAAGATCAGCCACAACGACCTGGGCGGGGCCCAGGTGCACTCGACGGTCTCGGGTGCGAGCGCCTTCCTCTACGACACCGAGGAGGAGTGCCTGGAGGAAGTGCGCCACCTCCTCACGCTGCTCCCCTCCAACAACCGCGAACTGCCCCCGGTCCAGCCGTGCGACGACCCGGTCGACCGCCCCGGCGACGCCCTGTGCCGCCTGGTCCCGGCCGATCCGAACCTCGCGTACGACATGCGGGCGGTCATCGAGGAGATCGTCGACGACGGCGACCTCTTCGAGGTCCACGCCCACTGGGCGACCAACATCATCTGCGGTCTGGCCCGCCTGGACGGCCATGTCGTCGGCATCGTCGCCAACCAGCCGGCCTCCCTCGCCGGCGTCCTCGACATCCACGCCTCCGAGAAGGCCGCGCGCTTCGTCCAGACCTGCGACGCGTTCAGCGTCCCCCTGGTCACGCTGGTCGACGTCCCCGGTTTCCTCCCCGGCAGCGACCAGGAGCACAACGGCGTCATCCGCCACGGCGCGAAACTCCTGTACGCGTACTGCAACGCCACCGTCCCCCGCGTCCAGGTCATCCTCCGCAAGGCCTACGGCGGCGCCTACATCGTCATGGACTCCCGCTCCATCGGCGCCGACCTCTCCTTCGCCTGGCCCACCAACGAGATCGCCGTCATGGGCGCGGAGGGCGCCGCCAACGTCGTCTTCCGCCGCGAGATCGCCGCCGCCGACGACCCGGAGGCGGCCCGCGCCCAGCGCGTGAAGCAGTACCGCCAGGAGCTGATGCACCCCTACTACGCCGCCGAACGCGGCCTGGTCGACGACGTCATCGACCCGGCGGCCACCCGGCAGGTCCTGGCCGACGCCCTCGACGTCCTGCGCGCCAAACACGTCCCCCTGCCCGAACGCAAGCACGGCAACCCGCCGTTCTGACATGACCACCGACCCGTACGTACGCGCGGAGACCGGCTCCGCACCCCGCCTCCGCATCGAGCGCGGCACCCCGGACGCCGACGAACTGGCCGCCGTCCTCCTCGTCCTCCTGAGCGCGACCCGCACCACGGGGACCACCGAGGACACGTCGCCACCCCACCCCCGCTCCCCCTGGGGCCCGCCCCGGGGCTGGCGCCCACCAGGTACGTGGGCGGCACCGTGAGCAACACCAGGCCCGCCGGACGCGCGGACCGTGCACCGTGACCCGACGCCGCGCCACGCACCCGTACTCCGCACCCCGGACTCCGTAAGGACACATTCCCGCCCATGACCACAACAACAACGACAACAACAACGACGGCACCCCCCACCACCCCCTGGCTGCGCCGCTTCCACCCGGCCGAACGCGCCCCGGTACGCCTGTTCTGCCTCCCGCACGCGGGCGGCGCCGCCAGCTACTACTTCCCCGTCTCGCGCGCCCTGTCGCCCGCCGCCGACGTGGTGGCCGTCCAGTACCCGGGCCGCCAGGACCGCCGCACCGAACCCTGCGTGGACGACGTGCGCCGGCTCGCCGACCTCGTCACGGCCGAGATGCTTCCCTGGTGCGACCGCCCGGTGGCCCTCTTCGGCCACAGCCTCGGCGCCACGCTCGGCTTCGAGGTGGCCCTGCGCCTGGAGGCCGCCGGCACGGTCCCCGTGACCCTGTTCGCCTCCGGCCGCCGCGCCCCGTCCCGCCCGCGCGAGAACGAGCGCGTCCACCAGGCCCCCGACGCCCAGCTCCTCCAGACCATCCGCCGCATGAGCGGCACCGACCCGGCGGTCCTGGCCGACGAGGAACTCCTGCGCTCGATCCTCCCGGCGATCCGCGCCGACTACCGCGCCGCCGAAACGTACCGCTACCGCCCCGGCCCGCCCCTGACCTGCCCGATCGACGTACTCAACGGCACCGAGGACCCCGAGGTCACCGAGGACGAGGCGGCGGCCTGGACGACCCACACCACGGCGGCCACGACCTTCCACTCCTACGAGGGAGGCCACTTCTACCTGAACGACCACGCCCCGGCGGTCATCGCCCACATCCGCGCGCGCCTGGCGGAACAGGCGTAACGAGGGGTGTGAGGAGGGGGCGGGGCCGAGGCCCCGCCCCCTCCTCACACCCCTGTCAGTCCAACCCGTCCCATCCCCCCATTCCGGACCACTGCTCGTCGCCCCCATCGCGCTCCGCGCCCCACCCGGAGTCCTCCTGACCGGCGTCACGCACCACGCCGATCCGCAGACATCCGTCGACGCCGAACATGTCGATCAGCTGGGAGAGATGCGCACGGGCCGCACTGCGTCCGACCTCCTCGCTCCCCCTCACCGCCGAGCCTCCAGGGCCGCCCACACGACCTTGCCCCACCGTCGCTCGCACACACCCCAGTCCACGGTCAGGGCGGCGACAACCCGTAACCCTCGTCCGCCGGCTTCGTCCGTATCCGCCCGGCGGAGCACCGGCCGGAGCCGTGACCGGTCGGAGACGGCAAGGCGTACGGTGCGCTCGGCGGTGCGCTCGACCACGACACGGATCGAGCCGCGCCGGGCATGCCGGACCGCGTTGGTGACCAGCTCGGTGACGATCAGCGCACCGTCCCCAGCCAGTTCCTCCAGATCCCAGCAGGCAAGGGCGGTGCGCGTGAGGCGCCGCGCGGCGGCGGGACTCTCCGGGAGGCGCGGCAGGGTCTCGCTGTAGCCGGGATGCCCGGTGGGGCGGACCCTGGTGGCGGATGGTGGCATGGCTGTCCGTTCTCCCGGATCGGGTGGCCCCCAGACACCGGTCGAACGGCAGCCGCGGGCGTTGTGCCCTCATGCAAGCGCCAGACCCAGCACGCCGACAGGGGTGCAACGTCCCACTTTCACCACGTTAGGGAGTGACCCCCAGGAACTCGGCCAACGGGCGCAGTCCCGGCGGATGGTTGGGGAGCGCCCAGAGGTCGCGGACGATCGCCACGGCAAGGGTGTGGTGCCGCATCCACGTCGGGGCCACGCGACGCAGGGACTCCAGGGTCTTCACCGCGCCGGCCGCGTCCCCGATGTCCGTATGGGCCCGTGCCACGTCGAGCAGCAGCCAGGTGCGCCACGACGGGGGTGTGTCCTTGCTCAGCCGCATCCCCTTGGCCAGGGCGAGGGCGTCCCGGGGACGCCCGTACTGCACGGCCAGCCGCACGCGCTCGATACGCACCGACGAGGGGCTGAAGACGCTGGTCATGCGGGTGTCACCGCCTTCGGGCAGCTTCGCGACGCGGGCCGCCTCCTTCTCGGCCGTCTCCATCATCGAGGCCGCCCGTTCGTAGTCCCCGCTCCGCGCGGCGGACGTGGCGGCGCTCATGGTCAGCCCGCCCCACACCTTCAGGCCGTCGGCCGTGTCCGTGCGCCCCTCGCCGGCCATGCGCTCGGCGGCCCGGAGGGCGACGCGCAGTGCGTCCTCCAAACGCCCCTGACGCTGGTACGTCCACGCCATGGAGTTGGCGAGCATCGACACCAGCAGCGGGTCCGAGCACCGCCCGGCGGCCTCCACCGCCCGCTCCAGGGCGACGAGCGCGAGGTCCGTCTTCCCCATCCGCACGGCCACGTGTCCGGCGAGCTGAAGCACCTTGCCCAGGAGCACGGCTCCGTCCGCCCGGAGCCCGTCGTCGCCCGCCAGCGCCACCGCCCGCGCGTCCGCGATCAGATCCGGCAACGTCTCCATCACCGCGTCGAACTCGGCCCCGTGGTACCGCGACCAGCCCTCCGCGATCTCTTCCCGCAGTCCTTCCAAGGAGAACTCCGGCCCCGGCGGTCCGGGCTCCGGCCCCCACAACGCCGGCATGACCGCCCGCCGCACCGCCACGAATCGCGGCCCGTCGCTCTCCCCCGTGGACGCCACACCGGGCGGATCCCCCAGCAGGGTCGTCAGCTCCACTCCGAGCCCCTCGGCCAGCGCGTGCAGGGTGGGCAGCCGCGCCGACTGCTTCCGCCCCTGTTCCAACTGCCGGATCACATCCACGGACACCGCGGACCGCTCCGCCAACTCCTCCTGCGTCAGCGAAGCCAACCGCCGCAGCCGCCGCAGGGCCCGCCCCAGATCTTCAGTCGCCACCCGGCCCACGGTACGCGCGCGGGGAACCGCGCCAACCGGACTCCGAACGCGGTTCCCGCCTCCTCTCCCGTACGCCCCGTCGACAATTCCCGGTCGCGGCTGTCAACTGACCTCTGTCGTCAGGAGTTCTCACCGTGGAGGAACCATGCTGAAGGGCAGAACCGCCGTCGTCACCGGAGGATCCCGCGGCATCGGCCGGGCCATCGTCGAGCGCCTGTGCCGGGACGGCGCGGACGTGGTCTTCAACTACGCCGCCAACGAGGAGGCCGCGGCGGACGTCGTCCGCGCGGTCCGGGCCGACGGCGGCAGGGCCCGAGCCGTACGCACGGACCTCTCCGCACCGGACGGCGCGGAGGAGCTGATGCGGACCGCCGACGAACATCTGGGCGGCCTGGACATCCTCGTCAACAACGCGGCGATGCCGTTCACCCCCACCCCCCTCGCGGAGACCGACGTGGAGGTCTTCGACCGCGTCATGGCCGGCAACACCCGAGCAGCCTTCCTCACCCTGCGCTACGCGGCCCGCCACATGCGCGACGGCGGCCGGATCGTGAACATCTCCACGCTGAACACCCTCCGCGCCGCCCCCGGCATCACCCCCTACGCGGCCAGCAAGGGCGCCCTCGAACAGCTCACCGCCGTCGCCGCCCGCGAGCTGGGCCCCCGCGGCATCACCGTCAACACGGTCTCCCCCGGCGCGACGGACACCGACCTCCTGCGCGGCACCAACCCCCCGGAAGCCCTCCAGGCCGTGGTCGGCATGACACCCCTGGGCCGGCTCGGCGAGCCCGCGGACGTGGCCGACGCCGTCGCGTTCCTCGTGAGCCGGGACGGCCGCTGGATCACCGGCCAGAACCTGCGGGCGACCGGCGGGCTGACCTGAGCACGCCCGTACTCACCGGGCGATCTCCCACACATGGCCTGCCGGATCCACGAAGCTCGCCGTCCGTATCCCCCAGGGCCGGTCCATCGGACCGTTCAACAACGTCACCCCCCGCGCGGCCAGCACCTCGCACATCGCGTCCACATCCTCCACGGGCAACGTCAACTGCAACCGGGACCCGGCCTCCGGACCAGCCACCCGCGCCGGCCCGATCAGCTCGTGCGCCGCGTCGGACCGCAACAGGTTGATGATCGTGTTCCCGAAGTCGAACACCGCCGAATTCTCGTTCTCGTAGGTCACCGGCATACCGAACACCTCACGGTAGAACCGCTTCGTCGCGTCCAGGTCCTCCGCGAACAGGGTGATGGCACTGATCTTTCCGGGCCACGCGTTCTCGCTCGTCGTCTGAGTCACGCTCATCAACGATCTACGAGCGACCGCCCCCTGTACAGAGGCTGCCCGGCTGGCCTCCCGACGGTCAGCGCCCACCCCGCCGCCCCAACAGACGGGACTGCTCGCCCTTCAGGTGAGTGAACCCCTGGCGCGCGTACCCCGCGATCTCCTCACTGGGAAACGGAACCACCGACAGGTGCTGACCGAAGTCGCCCCGTTCCCAGCGACCAACCGTGATCTCGTACCCCGACACATGAGCACACAGGTCCAGCAGAATGGGCGGCATCACCGTCTCCCGCAACAGATCCGCATGCCCGATCACGAGATCACGCATGGCACGGATATTGGGCAGAAAGACCGCGGTCACCCACAGCCGCCACTCGGCCAACTCCTCCTCGGTGGGAGGTATCTCATGATCGAACGGCGATCTGCCGCCAGGACGGGCATGGCGCTCCGTGAACGCCCGGAAGCTGCGACTGTTCACCTCGGTGAGCGCGAACAGCGGCCCATAGAAGTCGCTGAGCTGACGATTCACCCGCGCAAGACGCTCCTGCCGCTGCGACAGGCGAACGCTGTTCAGGTAGGTGGCGATGTAGCCCGCAAGGGCAAGCCCGATGGTGACAACCAGAGCGATCATGCAGCGCGATGCTAACCAGGAGGCGCCGCCGTGTCAGCGAGACAACTGATCACTCGGGCTGCTCCGATCTTGTGTGCCTCTCACCTTCCCGATACAACCGTGCGGAGGGGGCGATTTCTGGTGCTGGGCTTGCTGGGGGATCTGTTGGGCGGGCTGGTCGGCGGGCTGCTGGGAAGACGGGGAGGGGATCGCATACTCCAGAGACGGGCCGAGCGGCTGGCCCAGGACGGGCAGGTCGACTGTGGCCTCCGCGTCCTGCAAGGCCGTCATCCCCGGGTGCCACCCGGGATGTGGATGCACAGCACCGCTCGGCTGTCACCGGGACTCATCATCATGGGTGGAATCGTCGTCCGCATCACGGAGCTCGACGCCACGGTGCCAAGACGGCCCAAGGGCAGGGAAACCTGGTCGCTGAGTCCCCACACAGCCATCGTGTGCGTGGCCGCCTCGACCGGAGCAGTCCTTGAATGGGCCGTGCCGGCCGACCAATTGCCGTGGGCCCTGGAGCAGGTGCACGCGGCCGCCTGAGCGCAGACGAAGCGCCACTCAACACCTGCAGATCGAACGACCAGGCCGCTGAGTGTTGTCAAGCGCTGTCTCCCCCGATCGTGACAGGATATTCAGCATGCCTGCTCGTGCACTGAGCTTCGGCGCAACCGCAGAAGCCTACGAAAGGTTCCGGCCGGGGTATCCCAAGGAGCTCTTCGACCTGGTGATGACATACGCGGGCCGGCCCCTCCGGACGGCCCTGGAGATCGGTGCGGGGACAGGCAAAGCAACCCGGCTGTTCGCCGCGCGTGGGGTCACAGTCACGGCGACAGAGCCCGACGCTGCCATGCTCGCCGAGCTGAACAAGACCGCGCCCACGAACGTAACGACCATGCAAGCCGCATTCGAGGACCTGCGGCCACGTGAAACCTATGCGTTGGTCTATGCGGCGGCAGCCTTGCACTGGACACGCCCGGAGGGCCGGTGGCCAAAGGTGTCCGCACTCCTGGAACCAGAGGGCGTGTTCGGCTCATTCGGTGGCCAGGTTCAGCTGGCTGACCCAGCTGTTGCGGAGTCCGTGCGTGCGGCGAGGGCGCCTTTCCTGGAAAGCGACGAGGTTCCGTCTCCCGACGGGACTGCTCCTGATGAGGAAATGCAGTGGCCGGGCACGGAGCTGCAGCGGTCCCCGTTGTTCCTCGACGTTCGGCAGGCGGTCGTGAGAAGGCGCTTGACGATGAGCGCTCCTGAATACGTCGGCTACCTGTCGACTGTTTCGGCGTATCTCCAACTGCCGCAATCGAAGCGACAGCAGGCGCTTGATGCGATCACGTGTGTCCTGCCCGAAACAGTCGAGATCGCCGCCGACGTCATGGTTCATCTCGCGCGTCGGCGACCCGAGTAGACGACCACGTACGCCGTCTTCTCACGCCCCGCATCCATCCTGGTCGCCCGAGAATGAGGCTCTTGTCCGAGCACCACCGCTCAAGATCCGGGCCGGCGACCCGGTCCGGTCAAGCCGCTGATCTGGCGGGGCGGCACCTCCCGGAGTCGGGCCTCGAACGCCACCGCGACCGGTTCCCGCCGGAAGGGCTCCAGCTGCTCGTACTCCCGCAGATGGCCGGCGACTCGTTGTGAACTGAAGGCGACCGCCGGAGCGGGGGCGTCCATAGTCGTGCGGCGTACCTCGTCGAGTCCGGGGCGCCGCAGCTGGGTGCGGGCGACCCAGAAGGCGTCTCCCCCCGGCTTCACCCACACCACGTCGGCCTAGCCGCCGCACACGCAAGCGACCCCTACAACGCAAGAGGCCCGGACTCTCGTCCGGGCCTCTCATCTATGTGCACTCGGCAGGATTCGAACCTGCAACCTTCTGATCCGTAGTCAGATGCTCTATCCGTTAAGCTACGAGTGCTCGTGCTTCTTGGGCTTTTCTGCCCCGTCGGCGTTGCGAGAACAACATTACATGACCTGCGCCGGGACGCGAAATCCATTACCCACACCCCGCCTGAGCTGGGCAGACACCGGGTGCACCCACCCGGGCGCACCGGGGTGGCCAGGGAATGGCCGAAGCCCCGGGCCGGGTGGGCTCGGGGCTTCGGTGGTGGGGCGGAGGCGGAGGGATTTGAACCCTCGATGGGCTTTAAGACCCAAACCGCATTAGCAGTGCGGCGCCATAGACCGGACTAGGCGACGCCTCCAGCACACCCACGCGAGCGCGGGTGGTGCGTGCAGATGATGACACAGCTGAGTGTTGCGTCACCAATCGACGCCTACGGTACTAGGCAGTCGGCCGCGAGGGCAAAGCGCCTGGGGTGCGCAACGCCGGGGCGGGCGGAGCGTTAGGAGGAGGGGGGCGTCCGCCCTCGCTGTTCCGTGCCGCCGGGGAGCCGGTGGCACGCTCGATCACAGGAGCCCGCAATGATGCGTCGTCTCGCTCTCACCGCCGTCGTGTCGCTGGCCGCGCTGTCGGCCGCCGCGCCCGGGGCGGTGGCTGCGGCAGGGCCGCTGCCGTTGCCGCTGGGGCTGCCCGTTCTGCAGGGGGACGACGGGGGCACGCGGTTGACGGTCGTCGTGTCGGGGTCGGGGGACCCGGCGGCCGACGGCAAGTACGAGCTGGAGTGCGAGCCGGCCGGGGGCAGCCATCCGGCGGCGCGGCAGGCGTGCGAGCGGCTGGGGCAGCTGGCGGAGGAGGGCGGGGACCCGTTCGCGCCGGTGCCGAGGGGGGCGATGTGCACGCAGCAGTACGGCGGATCCGCCACCGCGCGGGTCACCGGTACGTGGCGGGGGCGACGCGTCGACTCCGCGTTCGACCGGACGAACGGGTGCGAGATGGGGCGCTGGAACAACCTGAGGCCGGTGCTGCCGAACGTACGCTGACCTGCGACGGAACCCGTTCCGGGGCGGCCGGGAGGGGGCGGCGGGGGCCGGGTCGTACACCGTGCGCACAGAACCTTGGTGAGAGCTCCCCCTCATCCGCCGCCTCTTGCGCCTCCCCTGCCTTTAGACTCCTCCAGTGACAGTGTGCGGCCCGAGGGGCAAGATGGGGCCCGCTGTCCGCAAGGTGCAGTAATCAGGGAGGAAGCGTCGTCGTGAGCAGCAGGCCATCCCGAGGCGCTGCTCGCCTCGCAGCCATACTCGATGCTCTTCCGGACGGGCTCCTGCTCGTCAACTGCAACGGAACGGTCGTCAACGCCAACACCATCGCCCTGGAGATGTTCGAGACTCCGGGCACCGCCCTCGTCGGGCGCGGCCTGCTCGATCTGCTGCCGGAGTTCGACTCCAAGCTGATCCCCGGGTCGATGCGGCGGCCCGACGCGGCGGACGAGCGGGGCCGTACGAAGCCCACGCGGATGACGGCGCGGCGGACCGACGGCAACGAGTACCCGGTCGAGGTGACGAGCGCCAGCCTGGAGGACGGGCAGGCGGCGTACAACGACGTCCAGGGCGCCCAGGGCCCGTACGGCGGCAGCTACACCGGCGACGAGCTGCTGATGCTCGTCGTGCGCGACCTCTCCGGCACCGTCGACACCGAGGCCGAGCTGGCCCGCTCGCAGCGGCAGACCGAGATGATCCTGCGGGCCGCGGCCGAGGGCGTCGTCGGTACGGACACGGACGGCCGGGTCGTCCTGGTCAACCCCGCCGCCGCGCAGATCCTCGGCTTCCGCGCCAGCGACCTCGGCGGCCAGGAGCTGCACCCGCTGATCCTGCACTCGCGGGCGGAGGGCGAGCCGTTCCCGTACGAGGAGTCGCCGCTCGCCGACACGCTCCGGTCCGGGCGCAAGCACCGGGTGCGCGGGCAGGTCCTGTGGTCCAAGAGCGGCACGCAGGTGCCCGTCGACCTCACCACCGCGCCGGTGCGCGACGGTGACCAGCTGGTCGGCGCCGTCATGACGTTCACCGACCGGCGGCCCTACGAAGAACTTGACGCGCGTCACACGGCCGAGGTCGCCGAGCTGACCGCCGGCCACACCGCCGAGATCGCCGGGCTCACGGAGGCGCACACCGCCGAGGTGGCCTCCCTGACGGAGGCGCACGCCACCGAACTCGCCGACCGCACCGAGCGCCACTCCGCCGAGCGCGAGGAGCTGACCGAGCGGCTGACGGAGCTGTCCGCCCGCCACACCCAGCTCACCGCCGTGCTCGGCGAATCGCTGCGCGGCCCGCTGGAGGAGCTGCGCGGCGAGCTGTCCACGCTCGCCGCCGACCCGGCCGGCCAGCTGTGGCCCGAGGCCAACCAGATACTGCACCACCTCGCCGCCGGCTACGCCCGGATGACGACCCTCATCGACAACGTCCTCGGCTACCAGCGGCTGGACAGCGGCGCCGAGACCCTCGTCAAGACGAACGTGCTGCTCGACGGCATCGTGACCGCCGGTATCGACGCCGCCGTCGAGCTGATCGGGCCCGGCCGGGCCCAGTTCGCCGTGCACGCGCCGCCGATCGAGGCGGAGGTCGATCCGGCCCGGCTGGTGACCGCGCTCGCGCACCTGGTCGCGGATGTCGCCGGGGTCGACTCGACCGGCAAGACCCGGCTCGTCCCGGGCGGCGGATACGTGGACATGACCGTCGTCGTCGCGGCCGCGCAGCGCGGTGACGTCGTCCGCATCGAGGTGCGCGGCCCGTTCCCGGGCGGCGACCCCGTGCACGTCCCGATCGTGAGCGGGATCGTGCGGGCGCACGGCGGTGTGCTCCAGACGCACGAGATGCCGGGGATGAGCGGCAGCGCGTACGTCCTCGAAGTGCCGCTCGGCGCGGGTACGGGCACCGTCCCGCCGCCCGCTCCCGCCGAGCAGCCCGTGGTTCCGCAGGCTCCCGAGTCCGAGGCGCACTCCGGCGTGCCCGGGGACGCCCCGGCGCCCGAGCCGGGGCGGGGGCGCCGCCGCGCGCTCCGGTCCTCGACGGACGCGTTCCTGGAGAGCCCCATGGGCGGTTCCGACGGTACGGGCGAGCCGGGGGCGGCCGAACCCACCGGGCGCCGGCGCGCGCGCCGTGCGGCGGCCGCCGGGGACGAGAGCGGGGGCGTGCCGGCGACCGGCACCGGTGCGGCGGCCACCGTCGGTCCCGAGGGCGGTGTTCCCTCCGACACGGGGCCGCAGAACCTCCCGGCACCGCACGGACTCGTCCCGGCCCAGCAGGGCCAGGGCTCCGGGCGCCGGCGCGGGCGGCCCAGCCCGGCGGAGACCGGTGAGCAGAACGTGGCCGGGGCCCAGGGCCAGGCCCTCGCCCTGCCCGCCGCCCCGCCCTCTTCGTCCTCCGCCTCCGCCTCCTCCGAGGACACCGGGGCCGGCCCGGCCCCCCAGGCCGACGGCACCGGACGCCCGCAGCTCGGCCCCGCGGCCCCGCCGCACGGCGTGCCGGGGCAGAACGTGCCTCCGCACGGCCTGCCCGGTGAACACGCGCCCGCGCACGGCGTCCCCGGCCGGCCCACGCCCCCGCAGCCCATGCCCGGCCGGAACGTCCCGGCCCAGCACTCCCCGGCCCAGCACGCTCCGGCCCAGCTCTCCCCGTCCCAGAGCGGCGTCTCCCAGAGCGCCCCCTCCCAGGACGCCTCCGACCACGGCGTGCCCGACCTCGGTCAGGGCGTCCCGGCCCACGCGGTGCCCGAGCTGGGGCCGGTGGTGCCGCAGCAGGGCGCACCCGCCGAGGCTCCGGTGCCGGTCTCCGCCGGTATGCACCGGAATGCCGAGAGCCGGCTCGCGCTGCCCGCCGCCTCGCACGCGTCCACGGGACCGCAGCCCACGGGACCGCAGACCTCAGGACCTCAGCCCGTCGGGCCGCAGGCCACGGGACCTCAGCTCGTGGGACCGCAGGGCCTTGCCGGCCCCCAGGGGCCCACCGGCGCACCCGGCCGGCCGCCGCACGCTCCGGCGCCCTCCCAGGCGCCCCGGCAGGACGGGGCCGCCCCGGCTCACGCCCCGGCGCCCGCGGACGCCGCCGCTCCGGGGAACGCGGCGCACGCGCCCCACACACCGGCGTCCCCGTCCGGTTCCGCTCCCCAGCCGACCGGCCGGCGTGCCCGGCGGGCGCTCGCGGCGGCCCAGGACCGGGCCGCGCAGGCGGAGGCGGGGCCTCGGGTTCCGTTCGCGCTGCCGCCGGCCGACGCGGACCGGACGCCGGACGCGCCCGAGGCGGCCGATTCGCCGCCCGGCCGCCATGACGCGGTGACCGGTGCGCCGGACCTGGACCACACCCCGCCGCAGGCCCATCCGCTCCCGACCGGGCGCCGTCGTGCGCGTCCGGCCGACGCGCCCCACCAGGACGCCCCGTTCGCGCTGCCCGTGCCGGGCCGGCCGGACGACTCCTTCGACGCCTCCTCCGACGAATCGTTCGAGGACCCCTCCGACGCCTCGTTCGACGCTTCGTTCGACGAGGCCGCGCAGCCGCTCCCGGCCACCGGGTCCGGCGGCTGGGACGCGGACGAGCCCGGGGACGGGCCGGTGCCGCCCGTGGCCGGACCGACCACGCACACCACCGGGACGACACCCACGGGCGTCCCCGCCGAGACCGCGGAGACAGCCGAGACCGCAGAGGCCGCCGGTCCCGACGCCCCCCGGGTGCGCCGGCTCGCCCCCGGGCCGGACGCGCGGCGGCAGCCGCTGCCCGCCGAGGCCCCGATGCCCGGGTCCGACTCGACGCAGGGACGGGCGTTCAGCGTGCGCACCCTGGGCCAGGGCGTCCCGTTCGCCCAGCACCTCGCGCACCAGCAGAACCAGACGCTCGGTGGCGGCAGCGCCGGAGGTGCCGGCCGGCGCCGCAAGCTCGCCGCGCCGCCCGAGGACGACCGGGTCGCGCTGCCCCCGGCGGCCGCTCCCGCCCCGCCGTCCCCGCCCGCACCGTCCGCCCCGCAGCCGGCCGGCCCCGCAGCCGCCGGTGGCACGGTCCACGGACCCGGTTCGGGCCAGCTGATCGCCGCATCCTCGCCCGAGGGGCGCGCGTACGCGATCGGCGCGCCCGACGAGGACGCCGCCGAGGGCCCCGAGCCGCTGGACGGCCCCGGTGGCGCCGTCGAGGTCGCCAACCGGCCGCTGCCGCAGCCCGTGGACGACGAGCTGCCCCCGGAGCCGCTGGACAACCCGCGCCGGCTGCTCGTCTGGCCCGCGCCGGACGTCTCCACCCAGCAGGCGCTGAGCGACCGCGGCTACCGTCCGGTGATCGTCCACTCCCGCGAGGAGGTGGACGCGCAGATCGCCGCGTTCCCCGCCGCGCTCTTCGTCGACCCGCTGACCGGCCCCATCACCCGCAAGGCGCTCCAGTCGCTGCGCCAGGCCGCGGTGGCCGCCGAGGTGCCCGTCCTGGTGACGGCCGGTCTCGGACAGGCCTCGCGGGACGCGGCGTACGGCGCCGACCCCGCCGTCCTGCTCAAGGCCCTCGCCCCGCGCGACAGCGAGCAGCACCCGCCCCGGGTGCTGCTGATCGAGGAGCACGAGGACATCGCGTTCGCCCTGACGCAGACCCTGGAACGCCGGGGCATGCAGGTCGCCTGCGCGGCCACGGACAGCGAGGCCGTCTCGCTCGCCACCCGGATGCGGCCGAACCTGGTGGTGATGGACCTGATGCAGGTGCGCCGCCGCCGGGCCGGGATCGTCGACTGGCTGCGCGCCAACGGCCGGCTCAACCGCACCCCGCTGGTCGTCTACACCTCGGCCGACATGAACCACGCCGAACTGGCCGGGCTCGGCTCCGGCGAGTCCGTCCTCTTCCTCGCGGAGCGCTCCACGAGCGACGAGGTGCAGTCCCGCATCGTCGACCTGCTCGCGAAGATCGGCACGAACTGACGGGCACGAACTGACGGGCACGGGCGGCCCGGGGCCGAAGGCCCGCACGCACGCACGAGGGCGGTACGGGAACTCCCGTACCGCCCTCGTCGTCTGCGTATCCGACCGGATCAGAGCTGGGTGATGTCCAGCTCGCCCGCCGCGTACTGCTTGCGGATCACCTTCTTGTCGAACTTGCCGACGCTCGTCTTGGGGACGGACGGGATGACGGACCAGCGCTCGGGGAGCTGCCACTTCGCGATGCCGGACTCGGCGAGGAACGCCTTCAACGCCTCGTAGTCGGCACTCGCGCCGTCCTTGAGCACGACGGTGGCCAGCGGGCGCTCGCCCCACTTCTCGTCCGGGACGGCGACGACGGCGGCCTCGGCCACGTCCGGGTGGGCCATCAGGGCGTTCTCCAGTTCGACGCTGGAGATCCATTCGCCGCCGGACTTGATGACGTCCTTGGCCCGGTCGGTCAGGGTGAGGAAGCCGTCCTCGCTGATGACGCCGACGTCACCGGTCTTCAGCCAGCCGTCCTCGCTGAACTTGTCCTCGGGCCGCAGCGCCTCGCCGTCCGCCCCGCCGTAGTAGGCGCCGGCGATCCAGGGACCGCGCACCTCCAGCTCACCGGCCGACTCGTTGTCCCACGGCAGGTGCTCGCCGCCCGGACCGACCAGCCGCGCCTCGACACCGGCCGGGAAGCGGCCCTGCGTGATGCGGTACGGCCACTCCTCCTCCGCGCTCAGACCGGCCGGCGGGTTGGCCATCGTGCCCAGCGGGGACGTCTCCGTCATGCCCCAGGCGTGGCAGAGGCGGACGCCCAGCCGGTCGTACGCCTCCATGAGGGAGGGCGGGCAGGCGGCGCCGCCGATGGTGACGTTGGCCATCGAGGTGAGGTCGCGGGGGCGGGCGGTGACCTCGGCGAGCAGCCCCTGCCAGATCGTCGGGACGGCCGCGGCGTGGGTCGGGCGCTCGCGCTCGATCATGTCGGCGAGCGGGGCGGGCTGGAGGAAACGGTCCGGCATGAGCATGTTGACGCCGGACATGAACGTGGCGTGCGGCAGGCCCCAGGCGTTCACGTGGAACTGCGGGACGACGACCAGGGTCGTGTCCTTGTCCGTGAGGCCCATCGACTCGCTCATGTTGACCTGCATGGAGTGCAGGTAGACGGAGCGGTGGGAGTAGACGACGCCCTTGGGGTCCCCGGTGGTGCCGGAGGTGTAGCACATGGCCGCGGCCTGGCGCTCGTCCAGCTCGGGCCAGTCGAAGACGGCCGGCCGGCCGGCGATCAGCTCCTCGTACTCGTGCACCCGCACCGGGGCGCCCTCCAGCACGGAACGGTCGCCGGGGCCCGTCACGACCAGGTGCTCCAGCGAGGTCAGCTGGGGGAGCAGCGGCGCGACCAGCGGCAGCAGGGAGCCGTTGACGATGACGGCCTTGTCGTCGGCGTGGTTGACCACCCAGACGAGCTGCTCGGCCGGGAGCCGGAGGTTCAGGGTGTGGAGCACGGCGCCCATGGACGGGATGGCGAGGTACGCCTCCACGTGCTCCGCGTTGTTCCACATGAGGGTGGCGACCCGCTGGTCGCCGTCGATGCCCAGCTCGTCGCGCAGGGCGTGGGCGAGCTGCGTGGCGCGCCGGCCGATCTCGGCGAAGCTGCGGCGCTGCGGCTCGGACTCGCCGGTCCAGGTCGTGACCTGCGACTTCCCGTGAATCGTCATCCCGTGCGTCAGGATGCGGGTGACAGTCAGCGGTACGTCCTGCATGGTGCTGAGCACGGCGTCCTCCCGGTGGGCGCTACGCGGCAGTAGGGTTCCGCTGATTCTGCGCACATACCACGCGGTATGTCACTACTCCCGGGCCTACGAATCGGTCTCGGCCGACGAATTCACCACGCGCGGACACCTGGGCGACCCGGCTCCGGCACACACGGTGACCAGCGACGACGTGATCACCGACGCCGGACCCCCGGTCGTCCGCCCCCGTCCGGGAGCCCGCCCGCGCCCGCTCAGCCGATCAGGCCACGCGCACCCGCGGGCCGCCGGGCAGCACCTCTCAGCGGACCGGGGTCAGTTCCGGATCCTGCCGCAGCTTGCCCAGCGCCCGGGAGACCGCGCTCTTGACCGTGCCGATGGAGACCCCGAGCACCTCGGCGGTCTGCGCCTCGCTCAGATCCTCGTAGTACCGCAGGACGACCATGGCCCGCTGGCGGTCGGGCAGCTTCAGCACCGCCCGCCACATGGCGTCGTGGAGCGACTGCTGCTCGGCGGGGTCCGGGCCGGGCACGGACTCCTGCTCGGGCAGCTCGTCGCAGGCGAACTCGTCGACCTTCCGCTTGCGCCACTGCGAGGTCCGGGTGTTCAGCAGGGCCCGGCGGACGTAGCCGTCGAGCGCCCGGTGGTCCTCGATCCGCTCCCAGGCGACGTACGTCTTCGTCAGCGCGGTCTGCAGCAGGTCCTCGGCATCGCTGGGGTTGGCCGTCAGCGAGCGCGCGGCCCGCAGCAGCACCGGCCCGCGCGCCTTCACGAACGACGTGAACGACGGGTACGGCACGTACGAGGCATGGGAGGCCGCTGAGGTACGGGAGACGGCCGCGGACGTACGAGCGGCGGCCGGGGACGTACGGGAAGCGGCTGCGGACGTACGGGAAGCGGCCGGGGCACGGGAGGCCGCCGGGGTGCGCGGCACGGCGTACGACGCGCGGGACGCGCGTCCGGAGTGCGACGGCGCGCCCGGACCGGACGACGTGTCCGGGGCGGTGACGACGGCTCCCCTGGAGGCGCCCGTGCAGACTGGCGTGGTCATGGCTCCACGCTAGGAGCGGGCGCGGCCCGGGGGATCGGCCCCAGGTCCCGAAACCGCGTCCGCCTCAGGGTGTAGAGCCGGCTCCACGTCCACCTCCTGTAGGTGGAGGAGTCGTTCCCGGGTCCTCAGGGTCGGGCCCGGACCCCGCGCCGCCCGCCCGTTCACCCCGCGCGGCCCAGGACGAGACCCGAGGTCGGCACCCCCGTACCGGCTGTGACCAGGGACGTCGTGGCCCCGGCGATCTGGTTGACGGAGGTCCCGCGGATCTGCCGGACGGCCTCCGCGATGCCGTTCATCCCGTGCAGATACGCCTCTCCGAGCTGCCCCCCGTGCGTGTTCAGCGGCACCGCGCCTTCGACCACGAAGTCCGCCGCCTCCCCGGGCCCGCAGAAGCCGAACTCCTCCAGCTGCATGAGGACGAACGGGGTGAAATGGTCGTAAAGGATCGCCACGTCGACATCGGCGGGCGCCAGCCCCGAGGTCCGCCACAGTTGCCGGGCGACGACGCCCATCTCCGGCAGCCCGGTCAGACCGTCCCGGTAGAAGCTCGTCATCTGCTCCTGGGCCCGCCCCGCCCCCTGCGCCGCCGCGACGATTAGGGCGGGCGGCTGCCGCAGGTCCCGGGCCCGCTCGGCGCTGGTGACGACGATCGCCTGACCGCCGTCGGTCTCCTGGCAGCAGTCCAGCAGCCGCAGCGGCTCGACGATCCAGCGGGAGGCGGCGTGGTCGGCGAGGGTGATCGGCTTCCCGTGGAAGTACGCCGCCGGGTTGGTCGCCGCGTACCGCCGGTCGGTGACCGCGACATGGCCGAAGGCCTCCGGCGTCAGCCCGTACGTGTGCAGATAGCGCTGGGCCGCCATCGCCACCCAGGAGGCGGGCGTGAGCAGTCCGAAGGGCAGGTTCCAGCCGAGGGCCGTCCCCTCGGCCGTGGGCTCACGGTGCTGCACCCCGGAGCCGAAGCGGCGCCCGGAGCGCTCGTTGAACGCGCGGTAGCAGACCACCACGTCGGCCACCCCGCAGGCGACGGCGAGGGCCGCCTGCTGGACCGTGGCGCAGGCCGCGCCGCCGCCGTAGTGGACGCGCGAGAAGAACGACAGCTCACCGATGCCGGCCGCCTGCGCGACGGTGATCTCGGGGCTGGTGTCCATCGTGAAGGTGACCAGCCCGTCGACGTCGGCGGGGGCGAGTCCCGCGTCGTCGAGCGCCGCGTGCACCGCCTCGACGGCCAGTTTGAGTTCGCTGCGCCCGGAGTCCTTGGAGAACTCCGTCGCTCCGATCCCGACGACGGCCGCCCGGCCGCCCAGCGAGTCCGCCCTGCGCACGCTCATACGGATCCCTCCGGGGCGGCCACGCTCACCGTCACCGTTCCGGTGACGTGCCGGCCGAGCCCGTTGACGCCGACGACCGCCACCCGGGCGGTCGTCCCGGTGCCGTCCACCTCGGTCACGGTGCCGCTGAGCACCATGGTGTCGCCCGGGTAGTTGGGGGCGCCCAGCCGGATGGCAATCGTGCGGAGGACCGCCGAGGCGCCGAAGTGGCCGGTGACGTACCGGCCGACCAGTCCGTTCGTCGTCAGGATGTTCATGAAGATGTCCGGGGAGCCCTTCTCCCGGGCCAGTTCCGCGTCGTGGTGCACGTCCTGGTAGTCGCGGGAGGCGAGCGCGCCCGCCACGATCAGGGTGCGCGTCACCTCGATCTCCAGCGGGGCGAGTACGTCACCGGCCTTCACTCCGGTCCCTCCTTCACCAGCAGTTCGCCGAGTTCCTGAAGCACTTCGCTGCCGCAGCCCAGATGGGCGTCGAGCTGGCGTCCCCAGAGGAAGTGCCGGTGCACGGGGTGGTCGAGGTCGGCGCCCGTACCGCCGTGCAGATGCTGGCCCGCGTGGACGACCCGCTTCCCCGCCTCGGAGGCCCACCACGCGGCGGTCAGCGCCTGCGCCGCGTACGGCAGCCCCTCGTCGTGGCGCCAGGCCGCCTCGTACGCCGTGACGCGGATCGCCTCGGTGTCCATGTACGCGTCGGCCGCCCGGAGCAGGACCGCCTGCCGGTGGTCGAGGGGGCGCCCGAACTGCTGCCGGCCGGCGGTATGCGCGATCGCACGCGCCAGCGATCCGGCGCACACCCCCGCCTGAAGCCCCGCGAACGCCGTACGGGCGACGGCCAGGACGTCTTCGTACGCCCCCGGCCCTCCCGTCGGCCCGGCGCACGCCCCCGATCCGCCGGTCCCCTCCCCGCACGCCCCCGGCCCGCCGGTGCCTTCCTCGGACGCCCCCGGTCCGCCGGTCTCCTGCCCGGACACCCCCGGCCCGCCGGGTTTCTCCTTGTACGCCCCCGGTCCGCCCAGCCGTTCCGCGGGCGCTCCGGACAGCACGAGCCGGCCGGCCGACCAGGGCGCGGTGGTTTCGACGGGCTCGGTCAGCACGCCGGGATCCGCCGTCGTGACGTACCACAACGACCGATCCGCGTCGGCGACCAGGACGTGCGTGGCGTCCCGCAGCCAGGGCACCACGGCGACGGTGCCGCTCAGCCGGCCGCCCCGCTCCGCCCGGACGGTGCCCCGGCCGGGGAACGCGCCCGCCGCCACCGCCGTACCGTCGCGGAACGGCGGCAGCAGCCGGGCGCGCTGCTCGTCCGTACCGTGCCGGGCGACGGCGAGCAGCCCGTACACCGCGCTCGACGCCAGGGGCACCTGAGCGGTGGTCCGGCCCTGCTCCTCCAGCAGCAGCACCAGGCCGAGGAGCCCGGTCTCCTCGACGGCGGCGGGCAGTCCGGCCGCGCAGAGCTCCTTCCACAGCCCGGCGTCCGTGCCGGTGCCGGCCGCGACGAGCCGGTCGTGCGTCGACAGGTCGCCGAGGATCCGGGCCGCGAGCCCCTGCGCCTCGGCCTGTTCCTCGCTCGGTGTGAAGTCCATGTCAGCCCTCGCTCCCCCGGAAGACCGGCAGCACCAGCTCGGGGTCCGTACGCAGGAACTCCAGCCGTACCGCCATCCCCACCCGCACCTTGTCGAACGGCACCCCCACCACATTGCTCACGATCCGGACGCCCTCGGCCAGTTCGATCAGCGCCACGGCGTACGGTCCGCCCGCACCGTTCTCGCTGAACGCGGGAAAGGGCGGATGGTGCATGACGACATGGCTGAAGACGGTCCCCTCGCCCGAGGCCTCGACCGTGTCCCAGTCCGCCCCGCCGCAGGCGTTGCACCCCGGAAGCCAGGGGAAACGCAGGGTCTCGCAGGCCGTGCAGCGCTGGATCAGCAGCCGGTGGGCGGCGACGCCCTCCCAGAAACCGGCGTTGTCCCGGTTGATCACGGGGCGCGAGCGCTGCGGGACCGCCTTCGGGGCGGGCTTGGAACGAGGTCCGGGGTTCCGTTTCGCCGGGCGGTACTTGAGGATGCGGAAGCGGTGCGTCCCGGCGAGTTCGCCCCCGGCCCGGACGTCCATGCGCGTGGTGACGAAGTACCCCGTGCCGAGCTTGGTCGTCTTGCGCTCCGACACCGACTCGATCACCGCGTCGAAGGTGATCGCGTCGCCGGGCCGCAGCGGACGCAGATACTCCTGCTCGCAGTCGGTCGCGACCACCGAGGTGCAGCCAGCGCCGTCGAGCAGCCCGAAGAGTTCGTCGTACGCGCCGCTGCGGTCCGTGTGCCCCGAGAGCCCGCCCATCGTCCACGCCTGGAGCATGGCGGGCGGGGCGACGGCGTCCGGCCCCGTGTACGCGGGGTGCGTGTCCCCCATCGCCTCGCACCAGTGCCGGATCATCGGCTCGTTGACCGGGTCCTTGCCGACCCCGGCCTCGGCCGCGGGCCGCCCTTCGTACGCCTTGAGCCGTACGTACAGCTCGTCCGTCTCCCCGGGCCCGCCCCCACCGGCCGGGGGCAGCCCCCGCGCACCGTCCGTCACCGCTTTCCGCCCTTCATCCCGAGCCGCATCGTGGCGACGAGTTCGCGCTGCACCTCGCTGACGCCGCCACCGAAGGTGTTGATCTGCGCCGCCCTGTTCATCCGCTCCAGCTCCCCGTCCCCGAAGACACCGGGCGAACCGGCCCGGACCAGACCGGCGTCGCCGGTGATCTCCTGGCACATCCGGTAGACCTCGACGGCGCTCTCGGTCCCGGCGAACTTCACGCCGCTCGCGTCGCCCGGGGCCAGCGCGCCCGCGCCCACGGCGCCCACGAGCCGCCAGTTGAGCAGCCGGGTCGCCGCGAGCCGGGCGTGCGCCTCGGCCAGCCGGGAACGCACCCACGGTTCGTCGGCGGGGCGGCGACCGGTCGCCGGATCGGGGGTGCGGGCGAAGGCGAGGGCCGCGGCGTAGACGTCCTCGGCCTGCATGCCGATGGCGGCGAGGGCG
The DNA here is from genome assembly GCF_055559335.1 of Streptomyces sp. NPDC024555. Taxonomy (NCBI): domain Bacteria; kingdom Bacillati; phylum Actinomycetota; class Actinomycetes; order Kitasatosporales; family Streptomycetaceae; genus Streptomyces; species Streptomyces sp. NPDC024555. The sequence goes on along the minus strand of NZ_JBVHKV010000001.1, from coordinate 397,359 downwards.
ACGCGCTCGTGGTTCAGCTGGTTGGTGATCAGCCCCCAGCCGCCGTTCTCGGCCCCGACCAGCGCGGTGGCCGGGACGCGGACGCCGTCGTAGTACGTGGCGGTGGTGGTGAGCCCGCCCACGGTCTCGATCGGGGTCCAGGAGAACCCGGGCGCGTCGGTCGGGACGAGCAGGATCGAGATGCCGCGGTGCTTGGGGGCCTCGGGATCGGTGCGGCAGGCGAGCCAGATCCAGTCCGCGTTCTGCGCGTTGCTGGTGAAGATCTTCTGCCCGTCGATGGTCCAGGAGTCTCCGTCGCGTACGGCCCTGGTACGCAGCGCGGCGAGGTCGGTACCGGCCTCCGGTTCGCTGTAGCCGATGGCGAAGACCGTCTCGCCGGTGAGGATGCGCGGCAGAAAGTACGCCTTCTGCTCCTCGGTGCCGTACTTCATCAGCGTGGGGCCGACGGTGTTGAGCGTGACCATGGAGACGGGGGCACCGGCCCGGTAGGCCTCGTCGAAGAACACGAACTGCTCGTCCGCGCCCCGGCCCTGGCCGCCGTACTCGACGGGCCAGCCCAGCCCCAGCATCCCGTCCGCACCGATCCTGCGCAGCAGCCGCCGCTGGGCCTCGGGATCCCGCTCGGGCGCCGCGCGGCCGGGGCCTGGAGCGGGGACCGGGGCCGGGCCCGAGGCTCCACCTCCGGTCTCGCCGCCGGGGGCCGTACCGTCGCCGGGCGGCGCGTCTCGGCGGCCCGGCATCACCTCGCGGAAGTACGCGCGGAGTTCGGCGCGAAGCGCCTGCTGGCGTTCGGTCGGGGCCAGGTGCACGTCGACTGCCTCCCGGGAACGGACACGAGAATCACGGTTTCTGACTGTCCGTCAGATTCTCGTCGACGTCAAGGCGGAGTACGTACGAACCGCGGGCCGGCCCCTCCGGACACGGATCCGCGCACCGCCGCCGAAGCAGCGATGCGCGGACCCTGTTCCCCCGACCGCGGTCCGGCCCCCCGACCGGGCCGCGTCAGGCGGCGGCTCACCAGAGAGGCGTGAAGTTCACCGTCACACTGTGGTCGGACTGATCGATCCAGGTGAACGCGGAGCCGTTCACCTGCGCGGAGCTGCTCGTGTTCGACGCGCCCAGTCCGATGGCCTGCTGCTGCGAGGTGGACGTGTTCCCGAAGTTGTCGCCGCTGCTGCCGATCGTGGCCACCCCCGCGTCGGATCCGTCGTTCGCGATCGCGCCGGTGTCGGCCTGGGCCACACCGCCGAGCAGCACGGCGGCCAGCGGCAGCGCGGCCACGGCGGCGAGGACGCGAACGGTACGGATGCTTGCCATGTTTTCCTCCAGAGACCGGAAGTAAGGCTGGCCCCGGGCCAGTTGGCCGACCGCCCGGGTGATGTCGCGACGTCGCGACAACAGTGCTGCCCAAGGCCGTACCGACGAACCACGCGCCTTCCCCGATTCCCCCGCAAGCGTGAGGAGGAGCCGCCAAACCCTCAGAGGTCACAAGCTCCCGGACCACCGAACCCCCCGCCCGGACCCCGTGCACCGCAGGCGAAGAAGCGTTACGCCACCCCCACACCCCCACCCCGTGAAGGCCCCCGGACCCTCCCCCCTCTTCCCATACTCGAACGCACGTACGAAAATGAATCCATGGCCACCTTCGACCGGCGAACCGCCACCCTGGCCCTGGCCCACGCGCTCTCCGCCGCCGAGCACGGGCTCCCCGTCATCCCGCTGTCCGCGAACAAGCTCCCCGCCCTGCGCTCCCCGCACCGCGACCGGCCCGGCCCGAGCCCCTGCCGCGGCGCCTGCGGACGCCCCGGACACGGCGTCCACGACGCGACCACCGACCCCGCCGCGGTCCGCGCCCTGTTCGCCGCCGCCCCCTGGGCCACGGGCTACGGCATCGCCTGCGGACGGGCACCGCACCACCTCATCGGCATCGACCTCGACATCGACGCCACCGGCCGGCACGACTCCGCGGCGGCCCTGCGCCACCTCGCCCTGGAGCACCTGTTCACCCTGCCCCCGACCGTCACGGTGCTCACCCCCAGCGGCGGCCGGCACCTCTGGCTCTCCGGCCCGCCCGACGTGACGGTGCCCAACTCGGCCGGGCGGCTGGCCCCCGGCATCGACGTCCGCGGCTCCGGCGGCTATCTCGTCGGCCCCGGCTCCACGACCGCCCACGGCACCTACCGCCTGGTGCCCGGCACCGGCACACTCCCGCCGGCCTCCTGCCCCCGCGCCCTCCTCCACCTCCTCACGCCCCCGCCCCGCCCCCGCGGCGGCACGGCGCACCACCCCGACCAGGGCCAGGGCCTCATCCGCTTCGTCCTCGCCGCCCACCGCGGCCAGCGCAACACCCGCCTCTTCTGGGCCGCCTGCCGCGCCTACGAACACGGCTTCGGCGACACCCTCGCCGACGCCCTCACCCGCGCCGCCGTCCGCACCGGCCTCCCCGAACCCGAGGCCCGCGCCACCATCGCCTCCGCCGCCCGCCTCACCACCCCCCGCTGCGCACCCCCGGCCTGACGGACCGCCGCCCACGCACGAGCGGCCCCCGACCGATACACCCGGTCAAGGGCCGCTCCGGGGCGGGTCCGACCGGAATCGAACCGGCGTCCTCACGGTTGTGGAGACCGCGCGCGACGACCTCTGCGCTACGGTTCCGCCCGTCCGCCATCGTAGAGAACACCGCTGCCGCACCCCCTGGCACCGGACGGACCCGGCACCGCCACGTCGACGCGTCAGGCCGCCGGGCAGAGCGTCTTGCGGAGCCCGTGGTTGAGGTGCTTGCCGTCGTCGTCGGTCAACTTCACCCCGTCGTACGAGAACCGCTGCGCGGCGCTGTGATCGGCGTCCTTCCCACCCCCGTCGAGAGTCGAACACTGGTTGCGGGCCGCGTCGATGGCCTTGTCCTCATCACGGACGAGGCCGCCGTGGACGTCCCGGACCACCGCGAGCACCGCGTCCCGGGCAGCCCCGCTCGGCTCGGGCGGAAGGCCGGACCCCTCGGCGGCCGACGCCCCTGGCTCGGCGCCCCCGGCACCGTCCGCCGCGGCGCTCGGCGACGCGGGAGCCGAGCTCCTCACGGTGCCGGCAGCACCGTTGGCACCGGCCTCGCCGTCACCCTCCCCGTCGCTGCCGCAGCCGACAGCGGTGAAGGCGAGCACCGCAACGACGGCTGCGGTGGTGATTCGGATACGCATGGTCCCCCCTGGAGCAATGTAGGTAGGGACATGGTTCGGCACAGAGACCGCACGAACACCGCCGTGACAGATCCATGACACACCACGAACACACCTGAAGCACACCACCACCCGCCACCCCGCCCCGAGCCCCGGACACGCCGAGAGCCCCCGACCGCCGGAACAGGTCGGGGGCTCTCAGCCGCTGCGGTGGGTGTGGGATTTGAACCCACGGTGACATCGCTGCCACGACGGTTTTCAAGACCGTTCCCTTAGGCCGCTCGGGCAACCCACCCATGCCCCGCGTGCCCGTCTGCCCGGCGCGGAACGGGCTACAGCCTACCGGCTGCGGCCCGGCCGCACGGTTGCTGCCCGGGGGTCGGGGGAGCGGAGGGGACGGGAGGGGTCAGCTGTCGCCCTTGCGTTCGCCGAGGGTGACCTGGGCGGTGTGGGTCTTGCCGTCGCGCTTGTAGGTGAGGGTGACGGTGTCTCCGGGCTTGTGGGTCCAGATCTCGCCGATGAGGGTGGGGCCGCTGTCGACGACGGTGTCGTTGAACTTGGTGATGACGTCGCCGGCGCGCAGACCGGCCCTGGCGGCGGGGCCGTCCTTGGTGACGGCGTCCGTGCCGCCGGTGCCCTGGTCGGAGATGACGGCTCCGCCGGACTTCTCCTGCATCGTGACCGTGGCACCGATGACCGGGTAGACGGGCTGGCCGGTCTTGATGAGCTGCTCGGCGACGTTCTTCGCCTGGTTGATGGGGATGGCGAAGCCGAGGCCGATGGAGCCGGCCTGGCTCTGGCCGGTGCTGCCGGTGGACTGGATCGCGGAGTTGATGCCGATGACGGCGCCGCCGGCGCTCAGGAGGGGGCCGCCGGAGTTGCCCGGGTTGATGGAGGCGTCGGTCTGGAGGGCGCTCATGTACGAGTTGCTGCCGCCGGAGCCGTCGCCGGAGGCGACCGGGCGGTTCTTGGCGCTGATGATGCCCGTGGTGACGGTGTTGGAGAGACCGAACGGGGCGCCGATCGCGATCGTCGAGTCGCCGACGGCCACCTGGTCCGAGTTGCCCAGCGGGAGCGGGGTCAGGGCCTGCGGCGGGTTCTTGAGCTTGAGGACGGCGACGTCGTAGCCCTGGGCCCGGCCGACCACCTCGGCGTCGTACTTCTTGCCGTTGGAGAACGTCGCCGTGAGCTGACCGCTGTCCGCCGCGGAGGCCACCACGTGGTTGTTCGTGAGGATGTGGCCCTCCTTGTCGTACACGAAGCCGGTGCCCGTGCCGCCCTCGCCGTCGCCGCCCTGGGCGTCGATCGTGACGACACTGGGCAGCGCCTTGGCGGCGACGCCCGCGACCGTGCCGGGGTCGCGCTTGAGGTCCTGCGGGGTGCCCGTGGCGGAGACCGTCGTCGAACCGGTGTCGTCGGAGCGGTTGTCCGCCGCCCAGAAGCCGAGCGCGCCGCCGATGCCGCCGGCGACGAGCGCCGCCACGACCACCGCGGCCACCAGGCCGCCCGCGCCCCGCTTGCGCGGCGCCTCCGCCGCATGCGGCTGACCGGGCGGTCCCCAGACGGGACCGCCGCCCTGCGCGGACTGGGCGTACGCCGGAACGGCCGGCGGGGGCGGCGGCCAGTTGGCGTCGGCCGCGGACTGCGGCGCGTGCGGCGCCGGGTAGGCGGGCATGCCGCCGTGGACCGGCGCGGTGGCCGGGTCCGCAAGGGGGGCCGCGGGCTGCCCGGGGGAGGGGTCGGGCCGCTCCGCGGAGTGAGGGGCCGTCGGGGCGTCCGACGGCGGGACGGGAGGCTGCTGCGCCGTCGGGGTCTCCGACGGCGTGGGCGCGGGCTGCTGCGCGGGCGGCGCGTCCGGCCGCGGGGAGGCGGCGGGCGCGTCGTCGGCGGCGGCCCGGGGAGCGTCGGCCGGCACGGGAGGTACGGACGGGGCGGCCTCGGCCGCGGTGCCCTCGTTGTCCTCGTTCTCTGTGCTCACAGCTCTTTACTCCTCGGTTCCACGTCATGATTCGGCAAGAGATCCGCTGTGTACGTGTCTGGGACCAGCTTTTCCCACAGCACGTCAGGCCACTGTAAGCAGGACCTGTGCATCCGCGCACGAGCCTTTACATCGGACAAAACGGTCCCGCCGCTCAAGGTGCGCCCGCCCGCGGCCTCCCGGTGACACCATGACGCGGGTGACCCCAGCACGACAGCAGCGCCCCAGCCCGCATCCCATCCAGGTCATCGCGCACCGGGGCGCGTCGGACGACGCCCCCGAGCACACCCTGGCCGCGTACCGGAAGGCGATCGAGGACGGTGCCGACGCCCTGGAGTGCGATGTGCGGCTCACGGCCGACGGCCAGCTCGTGTGCGTGCACGACCGCCGGGTGAACCGTACGTCCAACGGGCGCGGCGCGGTCTCCGCGCTGGAGCTGAGCGAGCTCGCGGCGCTCGACTTCGGCTCCTGGAAGGACCGGGACGAGACGGAGTCCCCGGACTGGGACCCGGTTCCGGGCGAACTCACCTCCGTACTCACCCTGGAACGGCTGCTCGAACTCCTCGTGGAGACACGCGCCACCGGCCGCCCCCTGCAACTGGCCGTCGAGACCAAGCACCCCACCCGCTGGGCCGGGCAGGTGGAGGAGCGGCTGCTGCACCTCCTCAAGCGGTTCGGGCTCGATCAGCCGCCGGCCGAAGGGCCCTCCCCGATCCGGGTCATGAGCTTCTCGGCACGCTCCCTGCACCGGATCCAGGCCGCCGTCCCGGACCTGCCCACCGTCTATCTCATGCAGTTCGTCTCCCCGCGCCTGCGCGACGGGCGGCTGCCCGCCGGGGCCCGGGTCGCCGGACCGAGCATGCGGATCGTCCGCAGCCACCCCGGCTACATCGAGCGGCTGCACCGCGCAGGCCACCGCGCCCACGTCTGGACGGTGAACGAACCCGAGGACGTCGAACTCTGCGTACGCCTCGGTGTCGAGGCAATCATCACCAATCGCCCGAAACAGGTTCTGTCACATCTGGGACGCTCGTAACATCAGTCACAGGGAGTACACCGGCGCATTCGGCGCGTACTCAAGGGTTACGAGTGCGTCACCGGCAGGCCTTTGGCCGGTTTCCGGTCCAGTCCGGGAGGGCATCCACACCGTGGCGTGGGGCAAAGGAGGTCTCGGGGGTGGCGTTGGTGGTGGCACAGGAAGTGCCCACGTCGTCGAGCATGGCCGTTCCCCATGGCCCTGCGGGCGTGGGGCAGGCGCGGCGCAGGATGCGTGATCAGCTGCGCAGCCACGGGGTGTCGGACACGGTCGTCGACGATGCGGTGTTGATCCTTTCCGAACTGCTGAGCAATGCCTGCCGGCACGGCAGGCCGCTGGGCCGGCAGTCCGAGGCGGGCGACGGCGATGTGCGCGTGGCCTGGTGCGTCGACCGTACGGGCGGGCTGACCGTCGAGGTCACGGACGGAGGCGGTCCGACCAGACCGATTCCGGCCACTCCTTCGGTGACCGCGCGTGGCGGCCGAGGGCTGAACATCATCAGCGCCCTCGCCGAGGAGTGGGGCGTACGGGACGACTCCCCCGGTGAGGTCACCGTCTGGGTGCTGGTCAACGAGGGACACGGCGGGCGCGGCGGACACGGCCGTACCGGCGCGCAGCGGGGCGCGCGCGGCGAGGGGCGGAGCCGGGGCGCGGGAGCACGGCACGGCGGCGGTTCCGGCACGGCCGGCCCGCACGGGACCCGTTCCGTGAACGCGGTGGGCGGCGTCAACGCCGTGGACATGACGGGCGGAGCGGGGGGCCTGGACGGGCTCGACCTCGCCGCCCTCCTCGACGACGCGGGCTGAGCCGGCATCCCAGGGTCCGGCGGCCAAGGGGCGGCGGCCGGGGAGGCCGGAACGCCGTCCCCCGGCACAAACGCGGCTGCACCCCGGGAGCGCGGACAGGAACCCCATAGACTCGCGGCCCAGACCGCACTGTCGCATTCGGGAGAAAGCCCACCATGGCGAAGAAGCGCCCTCAGACCAAGGCCGGGAAGCAGCAGCTCAAGGACGGCGAGATCCCGGTGGTCGGGGCCCGTGAGCCCTGCCCGTGCGGTTCTGGCCGCCGCTACAAGGCCTGCCACGGGCGCGCCGCCGCCCAGGCCGTCACCGAGCTGGTCCAGCGCCCCTTCGAGGGGCTGACCGGCGAGTGCGACTGGGTCGCCCTGCGCGAGCTGGTCCCCGCCGCCACCGTCGAGCTGTCCCTCAAGGGCGGCCTGCCCGAGGGCGTTCCGTCCGTGACGCTCGCGACCGTCCTTCCGATGGCGTGGCCTGCGCTGCGCCGCGACGACGGCTCGGTGCTGCTCGCCCTGCAGAACGACACCTCGTCCGGCGACCTCAGCCGCGACCTCGCCGACACCCTGCAGCGCGCCCTGGCGGCCGAGCCGGGCTCGCCCGTCCCGGCGCGCCGGGTGACGGAGGAGGGGCCGCGCCTCCAGGACCTGCTGGACGCCGACGCCCCGTTCGCGCCCGTGGTGCACGAGGGCTTCGAGTTCTGGGTGCCGGACGCGGAGAACGCCACGGCGGAGGTGACCGCCTCCCTGGAGCGGGCCAACGACGCGGCGATCCCGACCGCGCTGCTCTCCGGCGTGGACGCCGCCTACTGGTGCGAGACCCCCGAGAAGAACCACCTGCGCTGGGTCATGCCGCACCCCGAGGAGCAGCTGCTCGACGCGCTCGCCCGGCTGCACGCGGCCGGCGGTTCCTCGCTCGGCGAGGGCACCCGGCTCGTCGGCTCGTTCCGCGCGCACGGTCTGATGGTCCCGGTGTGGGACCTGCCGAGCACGATGGGCGCCGAGGAGTGCGAGAAGCCGGCCGCCGCGTTCGCCGAGCGGCTGGCCGGGGCGCTCGCCTCGGACGCGCCGCTCACCGCGGAGGAGCGCCGGGCGCGCGGCGGGCTCACCAACCGTCAGGTGACCCTCAGCTGACAGTGACCCCCGCCGGACACGTTCGGTGACTCGCGTCACAGTCGCCCGTACCGACCGGTAAATCGCTGTCCGAATACACGAGATCGAATTTGCGAACGGCAGATCTCTTGTTACCGTTCTAGAAGCCCGGTCGCTGGTGCATCCCCCGTCGCCAGCGATCGGGCATCCTCATGTCCGGACCCGGCGCGCACACGGCGCACGGGACGGCGCGTGAGCCGCGCACAGGCCGCTCACAGCGCCCCGGCCCGCGCCCTGGGCGCAACGCCCCCTCCACTCCGCTCCCCGCACGCTTCCGGCTGCCCCGGAGCCCGTTCGGCCACCTCCGGACTCCAACCCGCCGCCCACGCGGCACTGTTGGACTCCCTGTCGACAGTCCGCCTTCACGGCCACAGGACCGCTCGGAATCGGACAGAAAGCACCGGAGAGCCCTGCGGCCCCGAACGGCCCGGAAGGGCGTACCGAAGACACCTTCGACGGCCCTTCGAACGCCGTGCGGAAGAGCCGTCAGAAATCGGACCACCGGCGGTCTTTGCACCGGCAGACTTTGCATGCCCGATTCGTCCGCCCGTGATGGACCGTGCGCGAGCACGGCACGCACGAGATCCGAACGCACTCGGTAATGAAAACGCCTCAAGAAGAAGTGGACCGAGAAGAAGCGGCTCAAGAAGAACAGAAAGAGATCAGGACCGGCCTCGTTCGCTCCGCAATTCCCGATCGCGGTGGTCTGCCGGACCGCGGGCCATTCCTGACGGCACGACGGATTCCGGCGCGACCGGGGCTGCGCCCGCTCCGGTCCCGGCCCCGGCCGGTTCGAACACCGGGGCCCGCCCCCGTCCGCCGCGCCCGGCCCGCCGGACCGGACGCACCGGTCAGTACGCCAGCCGGCTGCCGCCGTCCGGGGCCCCGGTGCCGGCCTCGACGAGCGCGTCCAGCACCGCCCCCACGTCCGGCAGCCACGGCGCCGCCACGGCCGCCGGCGCACCGCCGCGGACGCCGCGCCGGATCTGCCGCTCCGGCGCCCGCTCCCAGCGCACCTGCCCCGTGCCGATCACCGAGGACGGAAGGACCAGATAGCCGCCCTCCCCGTGGAACCGCAGCGAGCTGGGCACCCAGTCCTGCGCGTACAGCAGCTCACCGAGCCGTTCGAGGCTGTACGGGGCGACGAGCAGGGCCCAGCGGGTGGGGGTGGCCACGACCGGCCCCAGCCGCACGCCCATCCGGTCGAGCTCGGCCAGCGCCCGCGCGCCGGCGACGGCCGGCAGGCTCAGGGCGCACGGCGCCCGGCCGCCGGTGGCCAGCAGGACCGGAGCGGCCGGCCGCTTCGTCCACCACCAGCGGACCATCCGGGCGTCGGTCGTCGCGGCGAGGAGTCCGGGCTCGAAGGGGTGCGCTCCGGGCACGGCGCAATCGGGATCGGGACAGGCGCAGCCCCGGCCGCGCTCGTCCTGCCCGGGGGCCTGTCGGAGCCCCGCACCGGGGAGCACGGGCCACTGCCAAGCGGTGGCACAGGTCAGGGCCGCGTCGAGCCGGGCCGGCCCGCTTCCGCGTCCGGGCCGGAGCCTGCGTCGCCTTCCGAGGATCTCGCGCATGAGCGCTCGTTCCTTTCCGTTGAACGCCGATGAACGCCGTGGTTCCACATCACACCACGCGCCCGTCACGTCGCGTGCGCGTGTCTTCACTGTCCGTGCATGCTCATCGAGCCTGGGGTACGGGTCGGTCGTGAGTACCGAGCGTGAACTGTGCTGAGCCGAATCGAGCCGGTTCCGGTCGGGATCGTCGCGAGGTGCAGGGCGTGTGCCGCGCCTGCCGTCCGTGGTGCGGCCTCGCCACTCGGGGGTGGGGCGTGGCCGTCACAGGAGAGGACGTCCGGGCCCGCTGCCAGGTTCCGGAGATGATCACCGTCACCTCTGGCCGTCCAACGAAGAACGTACCCAGCCCGCCCGGAATGACGCTCCCCGGGGACTTCACCCCACGGGCAGCACCCGTCGAGCAGAGTCAGTCGACCGCAAATACATGTCGCCGGGTGCATTTTTTGGCCAACTTACTTGTCACATGGACACCAGCAATCCCGCAGGGACAATGCTGGACATCGCCTTACTTGTACGTGTACATGTGGATGCCTTGATAGCGGCGCAGAATGACATGGGGGTTTGCGATGCTATTCGACGAATCACACCAGTCGGAAAGCCGGCGACCATGAGCGCCCCACACCTGCCGAAAGTGGCTGGAATCGATCCCACAGTTCCGGTTTCGGCGCACACTGCCGGGCCGCTGTCAGAAGTGCCCGCCGCCCCCGGCGCCTTCCTCCAGGACCGCCTGGCGGGCTGGGTGTCCGACCTCACCACGCTCCACGAGCTCACCGAACGGCTGGCCAGAACCAGCACCCTCGACGCCGCCCTGCACGAAACCCTCGAAGCCGGGGCCGCCCTCGTCGGCGCCCGCCGCGGACTGATCGCCTTCGAGCCGTCCGACCGCCGGGGCCCCGTCTCCACCGTCGGCCTCGGGCTGGCCCACGCCGAGCTCGGCCAGATCGAGACGGTGCCGCGCAGCGCCACCTCGTACGGCCGCATCCTCGACGGCGTACCGGACGCCGACACCGCGTCCGCCGCCCCCGATCTGCTCGGCGAGCCCGCTCTGGACCCCCGCAGACGCGAGGTCGCCTCCCGCCTCGGCTACGCCGCCAGCTACACCCAGCCGCTCACCACCGAACGCACCGGCGCCCTCGCCGCCGCCGTCTGGCTCTACGACGAGCCGGCCGAACCGCTGGAGCGCCAGCGCCACCTCGTCGGCCTCTACGCCGGTTACGCCTCCGAACACCTCGCCCGGCTGCTGGAACTGGAACGGGCCAGGGCCGACGTCGCCACCGTCACCGAGGAGCTGCTGCCCAGCAGGCTGCCCCGGGTCCCCGGCGTCCAGTTGGCCGTACGCCATCACGCGGCGGCGCAGAGCGGCAGCGACTGGTACGACGCGCTGGCCCTGCCGGAGGGGGCGCTCGGTCTGGCCGTCGGTTCCGCCGGCGGCTCCGGGCCCAGCGCCCTGGCCGCCATGGGCCGGCTCCGCGCCGGGCTGCGGGCGTACGCGGTGATGGAGGGCGAGGATCCGGTCGCCGTCCTGTCCGACCTCGAACTGCTGATGCGGCTGACCGAACCGGCCCGCTCCGCCACCGCGCTCTTCGCCTACTGCGAACCCACCCGCCGCAAGATCCTGCTGGCCGGGGCCGGGCACACCCCGCCGCTGATCGTCGGCGAGCGGCGCACCGAGTTCATCGAGACCACGCTCTCCGCCCCGCTGGGCATGCTGTCCTGCTGGGAGGCGCCGAGCGTGGAGATCACCCCGGCCCCCGGGGAGACCGTGCTGCTGTACACCGACGGGCTGCTGCGCCGCACCGGCGGCTCGACGGACCGGGCCTTCGCCCGGCTGCACTCGGCGGCGGCGAGCGTGCCGAAGGCGCTGCGCCACGACGCCGCCTCGGTCGCCGACCACGTGGTGCGCACCGTGCTGCCCGACGGGATCGACCGGGGCGACGAGACCGAGGACGTGGTCCTCCTCGCCGCCCGTTTCGACTGAGGCCCCCGCGCGCGCCCGGCCCGCCGCCACCTCCGCGTGTAAGAGGTCTTCCGGCCCTGGGCCCCCTTCCGTACGCCCGTACGATGGAGGGGGTCCAGCGTCGTATCAAGGAGAGACAGAGTCGTGTCTGAGGAGCTCATCCCGGAGAACCCGGAGAACCCGGAGTCCGAAGAGACCGAACCGGTCAAGCAGCGGAAGAACGGCCTGTACCCGGGCGTCTCCGACGAGCTCGCCGCGAGCATGAAGTCCGGCTGGGCCGACACCGAGCTGCACGGCCTGGAGCCGATCGCCCAGGCCGGTCACACCGCCGACCGCCGCGCCGCCCTGTCGGCGCGCTTCCCCGGCGAGCGCCTGGTCGTCCCGGCCGGCCGGCTGAAGACCCGGTCCAACGACACGGAGTACGCCTTCCGCGCCTCGACCGAGTACGCGTACCTCACCGGCGACCAGACGCAGGACGGCGTCCTCGTCCTGGAGCCCGAGGGCGAGGGGCACGAGGCGACCGTCTATCTGCTGCCCCGCTCGAACCGGGAGAACGGCGAGTTCTGGCTCGACGGCCAGGGCGAGCTGTGGGTCGGCCGCCGGCACTCCCTCGCCGAGGCCGAGCAGCTGCTGGGCATCCCCGCGAAGGACGTCCGCGAACTGCCCGCCGCGCTCGCCGAGGCCACCGGCCCGGTCCGCGCCGTCCGGGGCCACGACGCCGTCATCGAGGCCGCGCTGACCGACAAGGTCACCGCCGAGCGCGACGAGGAGCTGCGGGTCTTCCTCTCCGAGGCCCGTCTGGTCAAGGACGCCTTCGAGATCGCCGAGCTGCGGAAGGCCTGCGAGAGCACCGCGCGCGGCTTCGAGGACGTCGTGAAGGTCCTCGACAAGGCCGAGGCGACCAGCGAGCGCTACATCGAGGGGACCTTCTTCCTCCGCGCCCGCATCGAGGGCAACGACATCGGCTACGGCTCGATCTGCGCCGCCGGCCCGCACGCCACCACCCTGCACTGGGTGCGCAACGACGGCGCGGTGCGGGCGGGTGAGCTGCTGCTGCTGGACGCCGGCGTGGAGACCAACGACCTCTACACCGCCGACGTCACCCGGACCCTGCCGATCAACGGCACGTTCACGCCGCTCCAGCGCAAGATCTACGACGCCGTGTACGAGGCGCAGGAGGCCGGGATCGCCGCCGTGAAGCCGGGCGCCGACTACCGCGACTTCCACGACGCCGCGCAGCGCGTGCTCACCGAGAAGCTCGTCGCGTGGGGCCTGCTGGGCGACCTGACCGTGGAGAAGGTCCTGGAGCTGGGCCTCCAGCGCCGCTGGACGCTGCACGGCACCGGTCACATGCTGGGCATGGACGTGCACGACTGCGCCGCCGCGCGGACCGACTCGTACGTCAACGGGACGCTGGAGCCGGGCATGTGCCTGACGGTCGAGCCCGGTCTCTACTTCCAGGCCGACGATCTGACGGTCCCCGAGGAGTACCGCGGCATCGGCGTCCGGATCGAGGACGACATCCTCGTCACCGAGGACGGCAACCGGAACCTCTCGGACCAGCTGCCGCGGCAGGCCGACGAGGTCGAGGCGTGGATGGCGGGGCTCAAGGGCTGACCCGCACCCCGCCGCCGGAGGGCGCCTCGCTCAGGACACCATGAGCAGGGCGCCCTCCCGCCATTTCAGGACCTTGTCGAAGCTCACCACGGCGCCGCCGTGCCCCGGCCGGTTGCCGAAGTGGACGTGGTCGGCGAGCTGCTCGATCAGACAGAGTCCCCGGCCGTCCTCGGCGGTGAGCGAGGCGTGGTCGGCGCACTGCGCCCCGCAGGACGGGCCGCTGCCCCGGGACGCGGCGTCGCGCGCCCGCGCGCGCCGGGCGGGAAAGCCCGGTCCGGAGTCCGCGACCTCGATCCTGCACATCTCACCGTCCAGATAGGCCGTGACCCGGTACTGCCCGCAGGCCGTGGCGGAAGGTTCCTCCCAGCCGTCCCGGCCCTCCGCGCCGCCCTCCGCGTCCCGGTGGGTCCCGCCGTGCTCGACGGCGTTGGCGCAGGCCTCGCTCAGGGCGAGCGACAGATCGAAGGAGATGTCCGGGTCCACACCCGCCGACTCCATCGTGCCGAGCAGGAACCGGCGGGCGAGCGGAACGCTCGCGGCCTCGCGCCGCAAATGGAGTGACCACCAGATGCTCATGCTCCAGCCTCCTGGCTGCGGCTCGACATACCGATACGTATTGCCGCCCCGTGCCGTTCATAAGCACGCGCGGGGTGTGAGACCGCTCATTCGGCGGATACCCGGACACGCCACACGTGTGCATTCCCGGCCCACGGAACCGTTCTGCCCCATCCGTATGGGGTCCGAACGGCCCGGCTCGCACCCTTTCGGGCGGAAGACGACCTTCCGGACCTGCCCTACGGAGGCGGGGAGCCGGGTGCGATGATGGCCCGGCCATGTCTAGTCGTGTGGGACGCGCCGGAGCCGGTATGCGGCTGCTGAGGGCCGCGGTGTTCGCCGCGGTCTGCGTCGCGTTGTCCGCCGCCGGACATGCGCTGGCCGCCTGTGCGCTCGTCCCGTGGTGGACGCTGCTCGCCGGATTCCTCGGGATCCTCGCGGTGGCCGTCCCCCTCGCCGGACGGGAACGTTCGCTGCCGTCCATCGCCGCGGCCCTGGCGGGCGGACAGATCGCCCTCCACACGCTGTTCGGCGTGGGGACGCACACCGCGTCGCCCCGTGCCGTGTCCGGCGAGGACCCGCTGATCCGGCTCGCGGCGAGCATCGTCTGCGGGGCCGGGCCCGCCCAGCTGACCGCCGCCGACGCCCGTCGCATCGTCACCACCGCGGGCGTCGACCCGCTGTCGGTGGCCTCCCAGGCCCACCAGCACACGGCCGCCGTCACCGGAACCGACACGGCCGGCCTCACCGGGATGCTGCCGAGTCTGCCCATGCTGCTGGGCCATCTGCTGGCCGCGCTGGCCACCGGCTGGCTGCTGCGGCGGGGCGAGATCGCCCTCTTCCGGCTGGCCCGGCTCTCCGCCCACGGTGCCCAGCAGATGGCTGCCGGGGCCCGGCTGCGCGCCCTGCGCGCCGCGCTCTTCCTGGTGTCGGCGCTCCGCGCCGGCCTGCCCGGCTGCCCGACGACCGGGCCGCGCACCCCCCGTACCGCCACGGACGCTCCGCCTCCGGCGACCGGGGATCCGCTCCAGCACCTGGTGATCAGGCGCGGGCCGCCCACGGCGTTCGCCCTCGCCGCCTGACGCGACGCCCGCCCCACGACGCACGCGCCGCCGCCCGCACCCCGGTGCCGGACGGCCCGGCCCGTACGCCTCCGCTCGTGCGGAAGAGGTGTCGCGCTCCCGTCGCGCACCCGCGCGCCGGTGCACCCTTTCCTACGTGCCCCAGTGGAGTGATCCCTGCCATGAAGCTCTCCCGCATCGCCCTCTCCGGCGGCGTCGCCGCGACCGCCGCACTGCTGCTCGCCGGTCCGGCCTCGGCCCATGTCGGCGTCCAGCCGCAGGGCGACGCCACCAAGGGCGGTTACGCCGTCATCAACTTCAAGGTCCCCAACGAGCGCGACAACGCCTCGACGGTCAAGGTCGAGGTCAACTTCCCGACCGACCACCCGCTCGCGTCCGTGATGCCGCAGCCCGTGCCCGGCTGGAAGATCGACGTCACCAAGAGCAAGCTCGCCAAGCCGCTGAACATGCACGGCAAGACGATCAACGAGGCCGTCTCCAAGGTCACCTGGACCGCCACCGCCGACGGCAAGATCGGCGCGGGCCGCTTCCAGCAGTTCCCGCTCTCCGTCGGCCCGCTCCCGGAGGACGCCGACGAGCTGGTGTTCAAGGCGATCCAGACGTACGACAACAAGGAGGTCGTGCGCTGGATCGAGGCCCCGAAGGCCGACGGCGAGGAGCCGGAGAGCCCCGCGCCGGTCCTCAAGCTGAGCGCGCCCGCCGAGGAGGCGAAGGAGGCCGCCCCGGCGTCCGGCGCCGACGCCGCGGCGAAGGACGACGGGAAGAGCGAGCAGACCACCGCCTCGGCGGGCTCCTCCAGCGACACCACGGCCCGGGTGCTCGGCATCGTCGGCATCGTCATCGGTGTCGCGGGCGTCGCCTTCGGCGTCCTGGCCGGCCGTCGCCGCACCGCCTGATCACGTCCGGGGCCCGTCCGGCCCGTTGGACCGGACGGGCCCCGTGCCCCACCCCCGTACCACCGACCCACCAGGAAACAGTGCTCCATGGTTAAGAAGTCTGTGCTGGCCGCGGCGCTCGTCGCCGTGGCGGCCCTCACCCTGTCCGCCTGCGGCGGAAGCGACGACGAGGGCAAGAAGCCGATCGCCGATGTCTCGGTGGAGGCGAAGACGAAGGCCGCGACGGTGCTCGACCAGCCGTTCACCAAGCCGAACCTCGTCCTCACCGACACCCACGGCAAGAAGTACGACCTGCGCGAGCGGACCAAGGGCAAGCCGACGCTCATCTACTTCGGCTACACCAACTGCCCCGACGTCTGCCCGCTCATCATGAGCAACATCGCGATCGCCAAGAAGTCGCTGCCCGAGGCCGACCGGGACAAGCTCCAGGTCGTCTTCGTCACCACCGACCCGGAGCGGGACACCCCCTCCTCGCTGGGCACCTGGCTGAAGGCCCAGGACCCCTCCTTCATCGGCCTGACCGGCGACTTCCCGACCATCCAGGCGGGCGCCCGGCAGATCGGCATCGGCATCGACGCGCCGAAGAAGGAGAAGGACGGCACCGTCGTCTCGATGCACGGCTCGCAGGTCATCGCGTTCTCCCCGAAGACCGACAAGGGTTACGTCCTCTACAGCGAGGACACCACGCCCGACGACTACACCAAGGACCTCCCCAAGCTCGTCGTGGGAGAGAACCCGTGACCCGCCGCACCGTCCTCGCCGGCGTCCTGGCCCTCTCCACCGGCCTGACGCTGGCGGGGTGCTCGTCCACGGACGGCACGCCGGACCTGAAGGTCGTCGGCGCGTTCATGCCCCAGCCCGTCAGCGACATGGCGGCCGGTTTCCTCGTCGTACGCAACAGCGGCGGCGCGGGCGACCGGCTCACCTCCGTCACCAGCCCGCTCTCGGACGAGGTCACCATCCACGAGACGAAGAACCAGGTCATGCGGATGGTGACGTCCTTCGACGTGCCCGCGGGCGGGGAGCTCGACCTCGAACGCGGCGGCAACCACATCATGTTCGCCAAGCTCAAGGAACAGCCCAAGCAGGGCGACACGGTGCCCGTGGAACTGCACTTCGAGAAGGCCGGCCCCATCAAGGTCGACCTTCCCGTGAAGGAGACCACCCACAACCCGAAGAAGCAGTGAGGGACCGACGACCATGACAGCCACCGCCCCGTCCTTCGGGCCCTCCGCGCCACCGCGGCGCCGGCCGCTCGCCCTCGCCGGGTTCGCCGCCGCCCTGGCCGGCGCCGTGTTCGCGCTGCTGCTGGCCCTCGCGGGGCCCGCGTCGGCGCACGCCGCGCTGACCGGAAGCGATCCGCAGGACGGGTCGGTGGTCGCCACCGCGCCCAAGGAGGTCACGCTGACCTTCTCCGAGCAGGTCGCCATGGGCAAGGAATCGATCAGGATCCTGGACCCCGACGGCAAGCGGGCCGACACCGGGACCGCCCCGCGCGACCTGTCGGCCGGCTCCACCGTGAAGTACGCCGTCGCGCTGCACGCCGGACTCCCCGACGGCACGTACACGGTGGCCTGGCAGGCGGTCTCCGCCGACAGCCACCCGGTCTCCGGCGCCTTCACCTTCTCCATCGGGGCCCCCTCCGAGACCACCGTCGCCCTCCCGGACACCGAGGCCGGCGGCGGCCTCGTCGGCACGCTCTACGGCATCGCGCGCTACGCCGCCTACGCCGGATTCATCCTGCTCGCGGGCGGCGCCGCGTTCGTCCTGGCGTGCTGGCAGCGGGGCGCCGGTTCGCGCCCGCTCCAGCGGCTCGTCGTGCGCGGCTGGCTGACGCTCACCGCGGCCACTCTCGCGATGCTGCTGCTGCGCAACCCGTACACCGGTTCCGGCAAGCTCGGCGACGCCTTCGACCTCGACGGGCTGAAGGCCGTCCTCGACACCAAGCCCGGTGCGGCGCTCGTCTCGCGGCTGCTGCTGCTCGGTGCGAGCGCGCTGTTCGTCGCGGTGCTGTTCGGGGCGTACGCCAAGCGCGAGGACGCCCGGGAGAAGAAGGACCTCACCTTCGGGCTCGCCATCGGCGGCTCGGTCGTCGCCGCGGGCATCGCGGGCACCTGGGCCCTGGCCGAACACGCGTCGACCGGTCTCCAGCCGGGCATCGCCATGCCCGTCGACGTCCTGCACCTGCTCGCCGTCGCCGCCTGGCTGGGCGGGCTCACAGCCCTGCTGATCGCGCTGTACCGCGCCCCGGACCTGCCGGCCTCCGCCGTACGGCGCTTCTCCCGCATCGCGTTCGGCAGCGTGCTCGTGCTCACCGCCACCGGGATCTACCAGTCCTGGCGCCAGGTCGGCACGTGGTCCGCGCTGACGGGCACGGGGTACGGGCAGCTGCTGATGGTCAAGGTCGGGCTCGTCGCCGTCCTGGTCGGCGTCGCCTGGATCTCCCGCCGGTGGACCGGGCGGCTGATCACGGGGGCGGATTCCGGTCCGGACGCGCCTGTAGAGCCCGCGGCGGACGCGGAGACCCCGGCGGAGACCCAGCCGGACGCGTCGGAGGCGGACCCGGGCACGGCGGCCGATTCCGACGCGCGCCCGGACGCACCGTCCGGCCAGGGCACGGCCGCCGTCACGGAAGGCGAACCGGTCTCCGAGGACTCCACCGCGTCCGCGTCCGAGGACCCCGCACGGGCCGCTCAGCTCGCCCGGCAGCAGGCCGCCGTGGCGACCGCCGAGAAGAAGCGGATACGCGACGCCGACCCGGACCGCTCCGGGCTGCGCCGCTCGGTCCTGGCCGAGGTCGGGGTGGCCGTGGCCCTGCTGGCGGTGACCACCGTCCTGACCTCGACCGAACCCGGCCGCACCGAGGAGGAGGCCCGTGCCTCGGCACCGGCCGCCAGCGCTCCCGCCGCGAGCGGGCCGGTCACCCTCTCCCTGCCCTTCGACACCGGCGGCCAGAACGGCAAGGGCACCGTCCGCATGGAACTGGACCCGGGACGCCCCGGCGCCAACTCGGTCCACCTCTGGGTCGACGACGCCGGCGGGAAGCCCATGGACGTCCCCGAGGTGAAGCTGGCCTTCACCCTGAAGTCCAAGGACATCGGTCCGCTCCCCGCCGTCCCCGTCCGGCTGGCCGAGGGCCACTGGACCTCCAGCGGCGTCCAGATCCCCATGGCGGGCGACTGGAGCGTCGCGGTCACCGTCCGCACCTCGGAGATCGACCAGGTCACGGTCGACAAGAACGTGAAGATCGGCTGAGCACCACCGTGAGCACACAGAACGGAAAGACCCGTACCGGCGCCCCCGGGCCGCGCGGCACGGACAGCGGAACCCCGGCGCCCGACGGCGCCGGGGAGACGGCCGGCACGCTCTCCCGGCGGCGGCTGCTCGGCACCGCCGGGGCGGCCGGCGCGGCCGGACTCGTCCTCGGGGCGGCCGGCGGCGCCACCGGCCACGCCCTGACCCAGGACGAGGAGCCGACCGCCCTCACCTCGGTCGGCTCCACCGAGGTGATGTTTCACGGGAAACATCAACCGGGGATCACCACCCCGCTTCAGGCCCGGGGCCATCTCATCGCCTTCGACCTGACCCCCGGAGCCGGCCGCAAGGAGGCGGCCGCCCTGATGCGCCGCTGGTCGGCGACGGCCCAGCGGCTGATGGCGGGCGAACCGGCCACCGGGACGGCGGCCGACGGCACCGGCCACGACACCGGCATCGCGCTGGACGCCGGACCCTCCTCGCTGACCGTCACCTTCGGTTTCGGTGCCACCTTCTTCGAACGCACGGGCCTGACGGACCGCCGTCCGCCGGGGCTCGACCCGCTGCCGCCGTTCTCCTCCGACCACCTCGACAGCGCGCGTTCGAACGGCGACCTCTGGGTGCAGATCGGTGCCGACGACGCGCTCGTCGCCTTCCACGCGCTGCGCGCCGTGCAGAAGGAGGCCGGATCGACGGCCACCGTGCGCTGGCAGATGAACGGCTTCAACCGCACCCCCGGCGCCACCGCCACGCCCATGACCGCACGCAATCTCATGGGCCAGATCGACGGCACCGGCAACCCGAAGCCCGCCGACAGCGACTTCGACCGGCGGATCTTCGTCCCCGCGCAGACCGCCGGCGCCCGGTACGCCTGGCTGGCGGGCGGTTCCTACGCGGTGGTCCGGCGCATCAGGATGCTGCTCGACGACTGGGAGAAGCTGTCGGTGGAACGGCAGGAACGGGTCATCGGACGGCGCAAGTCGGACGGCGCACCGCTCAGCGGCGGCACCGAGACCACCCCCATGGACCTCGACAGAACGGGCCCCGACGGGAAGCTCCTGATCCCGGACAACGCGCACGCGCGGATCTCCTCGCCGGAGCGCAACAGCG
Source organism: Streptomyces sp. NPDC024555 (assembly GCF_055559335.1). Lineage (NCBI taxonomy): Bacteria > Bacillati > Actinomycetota > Actinomycetes > Kitasatosporales > Streptomycetaceae > Streptomyces > Streptomyces sp. NPDC024555. The sequence continues at coordinate 377,184 of NZ_JBVHKV010000001.1, read as the reverse complement.
GCGCGGCCATGTTGCGCCGCCCGTTCTCGTACCACGACGGGGTGGCCACGGACGGCACCCCGGACGCGGGGCTGCTCTTCATCTGCTGGCAGGCGGATCCGCTGCGCGGATTCGTCACCGTGCAACGGAAGCTCGACCGCGGCGACGCGCTGTCGCCCTTCCTCCGTCATGAGGCGAGCGGCCTCTTCGCGGTCCCGGGCGGGGCGGCGAAGGGGGAGTACGTGGGGCAGCGGCTCCTGGAGTCCTGAGCGGCGAGGGCGTTCGGCGTTCCGGGTCCTGGAGGTCCCACCGCGCATTAGGGTGACGGTATGTCCGCCACGCGCTACGTCTATCTCGGCCCCGAAGGCACCTTCACCGAGGTCGCCCTCCGTACGCTCCCGGAGGCCGCCACCCGCGAGCTCGTCCCGATGGTGTCCGTGCCGGCGGCCCTGGACGCGGTGCGCAACGGCACGGCCGCCGCCGCCCTCGTACCGATCGAGAACTCCGTCGAGGGCGGTATCACCACCACCCTCGACCAGCTCACCAGCGGCGAACCGCTGATGATCTACCGCGAGGTGCTGCTGTCCATCACGTTCGCGCTGCTGGTGCGTCCGGGGACCAAGCTGTCGGACATCAAGACGGTCACCGCGCACCCGGCCGCGCAGCCGCAGGTGCGCAACTGGCTGGCGGCGCATCTCCCCCAGGCCGTCTGGGAGTCCGCCTCGTCCAACGCGGACGGGGCCCGGCTGGTGCAGGAGGGGCGGTACGACGCCGCCTTCGCGGGCGAGTTCGCGGCGGCGACGTACGGGCTCGAACCGCTGGTGACGGAGATCCACGACGCGGAGAACGCGCAGACCCGCTTCGTCCTGGTGGGCCGTCCGGCGCGCCCCTCGGCGCCGACGGGCGCGGACAAGACGTCGGTGGTGATCTGGCTCGGGGACGACCACCCGGGTGCGCTGCTCGAACTGCTCCAGGAGTTCGCGGTGCGCGGGGTGAACCTGATGCTGATCCAGTCCCGGCCGACGGGCGCGGGCATCGGCAACTACTGCTTCGCGGTGGACGCCGAGGGCCATATCGCCGACCGGCGGGTCGGGGAGGCGCTGATGGGGCTGAAGCGGATCTGCCCGAACGTGCGGTTCCTGGGCTCCTACCCCCGGGCCGGGGTGAGCCCGCAGGACGTGCGACCGCTCCGGGCGGGTACCTCGGACGCGGAGTTCACCGAGGCCTCCGACTGGCTCCTCCGCAATCAGGACGGCCGGGCCTGACCCCTCCTCGCAGGCGGCGCACCGCTCCGCGTCCGCCTGCGGGACGCTGCCCGCACAGCCGGTGTGATCAGCCGATGATCATCCATGGAAAAGTTATCCACAGGTCAGTGGTTCAGCCTGGGGACAAGTCGACACCGCAAGGCGACATGGTCGACAAATCCGCCCAGTCCACCTGGGCCGGTCCACAGATCGACAGGTCATCCGTTGTCAGTCGAATTCCCTTGATCAACTCTTTAGGGCGAGCAATTCCCACCCGAACGAGTGCGCGATCGGGGTTTGAACCGTGAATCCATGTGCCCCAACCCCCTTTTCGGAATGATCTCCTCCATGTCCACAGACCTTCCTCACAGCCTGTGGATAACTTCCGCCGACCTTCCACCCCTGTGGACAAGCGACGGCCAACTCCCCCTTCACCCAAGGCCGATGCGTCAAGACGCGCAGCCTTTCTGCCCCATTTAGGGGAAATGGATCTCTTTCTTGACGGGGTCGCGCGCACCCTTGACGGGATCACGCGCACCGCGCCACAGAATCCCTCCCCAGCATTACCAATACAGGCAATTCGGGCAAAGTGACACGCTTGGCGATATCGGTTCGAGTCGGGGAAGCCGACACCGGTAGCCTGGAGGGGTGATTGACCTTCGCCTGCTTCGTGAGGACCCCGACCGTGTTCGCGCCTCCCAGCGCGCCCGTGGAGAGGACGTCGGCCTCGTCGACGCCCTGCTCTCCGCCGACGAGCGGCGCAGGTCGTCCGGGGTTCGGTTCGACGAGCTCCGTTCCGAGCAGAAATCGCTCGGCAAACTCGTCTCCAAGGCCTCTCCCGAGGAGCGCGCCGAGCTCCTGCAGCGGGCCGAACAGCTCAAGGCCGACGTCAAGGCGGCCGACGCCGCCCAGGACGAGGCCGCCGAGGAGACCAGGAGCCTGCTGCTGCGGCTCGGCAACATCGTCCACGCGGACGTGCCGGTCGGCGGCGAGGAGGACTTCGTCGTCCTGGAGACCCACGGCACCATTCGCGACTTCGGCGCCGAGGGCTTCGAGCCCAAGGACCACCTGGAGCTCGGCGAGGCGCTCGGCGCGATCGACATGGAGCGCGGCGCCAAGGTGTCCGGCTCCCGCTTCTACTACCTGACGGGCGTCGGCGCGCTGCTGGAGCTCGCCCTCGTCAACGCGGCGATCGCCCAGGCCACCGAGGCCGGCTTCGTCCCGATGCTCACCCCCGCGCTGGTCCGCCCGCGCGCCATGGAGGGCACCGGCTTCCTCGGCCAGGCCGCGGAGAACGTGTACCACCTGGAGAAGGACGACTACTACCTGGTCGGCACCTCCGAGGTCCCGCTCGCCGCGTACCACATGGACGAGATCATCGACGCGGACAAGCTGCCGCTGCGCTACGCCGGCTTCTCGCCGTGCTTCCGCCGCGAGGCCGGCACGTACGGCAAGGACACCCGCGGCATCTTCCGGGTCCACCAGTTCGACAAGGTCGAGATGTTCTCGTACGTCGACCCGGCGGACGCCGAGGCCGAGCACCAGCGCCTCCTGGACTGGGAGAAGCAGTGGCTCACCGCGCTGGGCCTGCCCTTCCAGGTCATCGACGTCGCCACCGGCGACCTGGGCGCCTCGGCGTCCAGGAAGTTCGACTGCGAGGCGTGGATCCCGACCCAGGGCAAGTACCGCGAGCTGACCTCCGCGTCCAACTGCGACGGTTTCCAGGCCCGCCGGCTCTCCGTCAGGATGCGGGACAACCGCGACGGCAAGAAGGTCCTCCAGCCGCTGTCCACGCTGAACGGCACGCTCTGCGCCGTCCCGCGCACGATCGTGGCGATCCTGGAGAACCACCAGCTCGCCGACGGTTCGGTACGGGTGCCCGAGGTGCTCCGGCCGTACCTGGGCGGACGCGAACTGCTGGAGCCGGTCGCCAAGTGACCTTCCCGTACAGGCTCGTCGCGACCGACCTCGACGGCACGCTGCTGCGTGGCGACGACACGGTCTCCGGGCGCACGCGCGACGCACTGGCCGCGGTCACCGCGGCCGGTGCGGCGCACATCATCGTCACCGGCCGGGCCGTCCCGTGGACCCGGCACATCCTGGACGACCTGGGCTACGAGGGCCTCGCGGTCTGCGGCCAGGGCGCGCAGGTCTACCACGCGGGCGAGCACCGGCTGCTGACCTCGCTGACGCTGGACCGCCAGCTCGCGGGGCTCGCCCTGTCCAAGGTCGAGGCCGAGGTCGGCCCGCTGGCCCTGGCCGCGAGCCGCGACGGGCTCGACGGCGAGGTGCTGGTCGGTCCCGGCTACCGCGTCCAGGAGGGACCGCTGCCGGCGCTCCCGATCAAGGACGCCTCCGAGATGTGGTCCGCCCCCCTGAACAAGGTGTACATACAGCATCCGGAGCTGGACGACGACGCGCTGGCGAAGGCCGCGCGGGCCGCGGTCGGCAATCTGGTGGACGTGGTCATGGCCGGTCCGGGGGTCGTGGAGATCCTGCCGCTCGGCCTCAGCAAGGCGACCGGTCTGTCCCTGGCCGCGCGCCGGCTGGGCGTCAAGGCGGCGGACACCATCGCCTTCGGCGACATGCCGAACGACATCCCGATGTTCGCCTGGGCCCGGCACGGTGTGGCCATGGCCAACGCGCACGACGATCTGAAGGCCGTGGCCCACGAGATCACCGCGTCGAACGAGGACGACGGCATCGCGGTCGCCCTGGAGCAGTTGCTGTAGGAGTCGGCGACCGGAGCGGCCTCTTCGGCGGAGGATGCGCGGATCGAACGCGCGCGGGGTCAACGGCCCCGACGACGGCTTAGCAAGCCGCTGCCTTACCACTCGGCCAATCCTCCGGGAGGGCGGCCGCGCGCACCGCGCGGAACGGCCGCCCCGGGCGAGCTGCGCGGAGCGGCGCGGCGGAGCAGTCGCTGACTACTCCGGCACCGGCTCGGGCACGCCCTGCTGGGAGCTCGACGGACTCGGACTCTCGGTCATCGCCGCGCTCCTCTCCCGGTCTGTGGCGCCGCACCCGGCGGTCGCCGGTCCGGCGTGTGCCGTCTCCGTTCACTGTGCCCGGTCCCCGGGGACCGGTGCCACCCCATATTCGACGAGCGTGCGACGAGCGCCCGGTGAACACCCGTCGGGACGGCACCGGCCACCGGGGGAGTTTCAGCGGCTCCTGTTCCGGCGGTTGAGGTCCTTCAGTCCGCGGGCCAGCGCGTCCATCCGCCCGTCGAGCCGGGCGATGTCATCGGACACCCCGGTCAGCCGGACACTCATGGCGCCGACCACCTGATGCGTGACCTCAAGCCTCCGGTCGAGGCTGTCCAGTCGGTGCGACATCCGCCCGAGGACCGGTCCGAGCTCCTGCAGAGCGGCACCCACACCGGCCAGGCAGCTTTCGACCCGGGTGACCCGGTGTTCGAGCGAGGCATACCCCGCGCGCGCCTCCTGTTCGGCGTCGAGGAGATACGTGCGGACGCATCGGGCGATGTCGCTGTCGCGAAGCAGCATGGCGACGTTGAGGACGGTCCTGCGGGTGAAGAGGCGCAGCTGGGTGGCTGCCTGTGGATAACTTTTCTCCTCCCCACCACCCCATAGCGACATCATGTCGCTATGGAAGGACCGCAGCTCAGAGCCTCGGAGCACGCGCATGCCGTTCTCGGTGAACTCCTCCTGATGGCGGTCGGTCAGCCTCCTGACGGCACCTGTGGATACTTCGAAGTACCGCGCCACGTCCTCGGTGCGAACGTGAACTCCGTCCGGGAGCATGACAAGACTCTTCACCTTGTCGAGGGCGTCGACGCGCCCCATCTGTTCGATGCGCAGCGCGCGTGATTCGAGCAGGGCCACTTCCGTGGGCATGGGTGGATCTTCCTTCGTGAGGGAACGAACGGACGGCCCACTCCCCGGGCTTCAGGGGCGGAGGACGCTCACGGTTGCCACTCACTCATTGACCGACCGACAGGGCGACAGCCCCGCCGCATCGGCCCTCCTCGATTTCACGAAAGCCACGACGCCACGGATTCCAGGTGCCTCCACGCACCTGGAACAACGAGCCGATATCCGTACAGTCACGCGTAGGACTGTCCGATATGCGGAAACCCCCGTTCCGGAAGGAACGGGGGTTTCACGGGACCCGCAGTGTCATTCCTCGCCGGCGAGCTTCAGCGTGCGCAGCTTCTGACCCGCGTACCAGGTCGCCACGACCGTGACCACGATCAGCAGCGCGGTCGCGGCCGGGAGGCCGACGTCGGAGGTGATGGTGCCGCCCCCGCCGGTCTTCTCGGCCAGCGCCAGGGACCACTGCTGGACGCTGAGGGTGCGCGCGCCGGGCACCAGGCTGCCGAACAGGGCCTCCCACACCAACGCGTAGACGAGGCCGAGGACGACCGCGTGCCGGCTGACGGTGCCCAGCAGCAGGAAGAGCGCGCTGTACGCGATCGACGCGACCAGCGCCGCGATCGTGTAGGCCACCGCGATCTGCTGGCCGTTGCCGTTGAGGATCAGTCCGGCGATCATCGTCGGCACCGCCGAGAACACCATCGTCACCGCGATGGCCACGATCAGCTTGGTGAAGATGATCGTGGGACGTTTCACGGGCTTCGACAGCAGATAGACGATCGATCCGTCGTCGATCTCCGGGCCGATGGCCCCCGTACCGGCGATCACGCCGATCAGGGGCACCATGGTGGCGATGGCGAAACCGCCCAGGACGTCCGAGGCCACCTGGTCGTCCGCCCCCGCGAACGCCCGTACCGCGATCGCGATGACGATCAGCAGGGCGGGCAGGACGAAGAGGATGGCGGCCCGGCGCCGGCCGAGCAGGGCCCGGTAGGTGAGCCGGGCGACTGTGGGGTCGTACATGAGTCACCGCTCCTTTCAGGCCACTACTCAGGCCGCTACGAGGTACGAGAAGACCGATTCGAGGGACTCGTCGGACGGGGAGACGGTCAGCAGGCGGATGCCCTGCTCACGCGCCACCTTGGGCAGCAGCGCGGTGAAGCGGCCGAAGTCGACGGCCTGGATCCGCAGGGCGTTCTCCCCGAGGTCGACCTCGATGCCGGCCGTCGACGGATCGGCGATGAGCGCGGCGGCCAGGGCGCGGTCGTCGCTGGAGCGCACGAGATAGCGGTGCGGCCGGTCCGTCATCAGCCGGCGGATCCTGCGGAAGTCGCCGGACGCGGCATGGCGGCCGGCCACGATCACCTCGATGTGCGAGGCGAGCTGTTCGACCTCTTCGAGGATGTGGGAGGAGAAGAGCACCGTGCGGCCCTCCGCCCCCATCTGCCGCAGCAGGTCCATGAGCTGCATCCGCTGACGCGGGTCCATACCGTTGAAGGGCTCGTCGAGCAAGAGCACGGAAGGGTTGTGGACGAGCGCGGAGGCCATCTTCACGCGCTGGCGCATGCCCTTGCTGTACGTCGAGATCTTGCGGTCCTGCGCGTACTCCATCTGCACCGTGGCCAGGGCGGCCGCCGCCTCGGCGTCCCCCAGACCGTGCAGTTCGGCGTTGGCCACCACGAACTCGCGCCCGGTGAGGAAGTCGTACATCCCCTCGCGCTCCGGCACGATCCCGATCTGCCGGTACACCGTCTCGTTGCGCCAGATCGGCTGTCCGTCGAGCGTGACCGCCCCGGTCGAGGGGGCGAGGAACCCGGCCATCATGTTGATCAGCGTGGACTTGCCGGCGCCGTTCGGGCCGAGCAGACCGGTGACGCCCGGCCCCACGGTCATGCTCACGTCGTTGACGGCGACCACATTGCCGAACCAGCGGGACGTGTGGTCGATCTCGATGGTGGTCACAGCCCGACCCTCCGGTAGCGGCGCATCAGGACGGCGTACGAGCCGGCGACGAGCGCGAGAACAACGATCAGGTAGACCGCTCCGGCCCCGGCCCCCGGGCCTTCCCCTCCGGGGAAGGCGGAGGTCGCGCCGAGGAACGCGGTCTGCACACCGTCGACGAGCGTGATCGGTGAGAAGAGTCCCAGCCACGGCACCGCGCCGGTGGATCCGGTGGACCAGGCGATGCCCTGGAGGGTGCTGACCGCTCCGTAGGTGATGGTCAGCACGGCGATGACCGCGGCGACGCCGAAGCCGCGGCGCGGGGTGAGCGCGGCCATGACCAGGCCGAGACCGGCGAAGAGCACGGAGAGCAGGGCCACCGAGACCATCCCCTGGGCGAACCAGGTGGTCTGGTCCGCGAAGTCGAACTTCCCCAGCAGCGCGCCCACGTACAGGATGACGAGCGGCGCGCCCGTGAGCACCAGCAGCGCCGTGACCATCGCGGCGAACTTGGCCAGCACGTAGTCGGCCCGCTCGATCGGCCGCGAGAAGTACAGCGGCACGGTCTTGAACCGGAGGTCCCTGGAGACCGACTGCGGTGCCTGTGCGGCCAGGAACAGACCGATGACGGCCTGGAGGTAGATCGCGAACGAGGTGTACTTGATCGGCAGCTTCGTCGAGCTCGGGGTCGCGATCGCGACCGCCACGATGATCGCCGCCACCAGGCACATCACGCCGAACAGCAGCATGGGCAGCACCTTGGACTTGGCCGAGCGGCCGAGTCCGAAGGAACCGCGCAGCGACTGCGAGTACAGCGAACGCCGTGCGTAGGCGCGGCCGAGGCGCGGGCCGTCGTAGGCGCGGTAGCCGATGTTGTGGATCCGGGAGGTCTCGCTCCCGGTCGCGGCGCCGGTCTCAGTGCTCATCGCGACCGCTCCCCTTCTGCAGTACGGCTCCGGCCGGCACGGCCGCGGCGGGCGCCCGGTCGTGCGCCGCGGGCTCCCCCTCCGTGCGGAAGACCTCGGCGATGTGGTGACGGCGCTGTTCCATCCGGACGAGGCCCAGACCGAGATCCGCGACGCTGTCGCGCACCAGGTCGTACGTCTCCTCGCCCGTCGCCTCGACGAGCAGGATGTGGCCGGCCCCGGGCAGCCCCTGGGTGTCCAGTCCGTCGAGGCCGAGCAGGGTGACGCCCGCGCCGGTGAGGACCCGGCGCAGCGCGTCGGTGCCGTCGGGGTGGGTGTCGCTGTCGGTGACCTCGACCGCGAGGGTCGTGGTGGTCTGGGTGAAGTCGCTGGTGGAGCTGGAACGCAGCAGCGTTCCGCCGTCGATGACGACGACGTGGTCGCAGGTGCGCTCCAGTTCGCCCAGGAGGTGGGACGTCACCAGGACCGAGATCCCGAAGTCGGTGTGGATGCGGCGGATCAGGCCGAGCATCTCGTCGCGTCCGACCGGGTCGAGACCGTTGGTCGGCTCGTCGAGGAGGACCAGCTGCGGGTCGTGGACCAGGGCCTGGGCCAGCTTCACGCGCTGTTTCATACCGGTCGAGTAGCCGCCGATGGGGCGGTAGCGCTCCTCGTAGAGCCCGACGTGCCGCAGCGTGTCCGCGGTCCGTTCGCGGGCCGCGGTGGGCGGCAGACCGGACATCCGCGCCATGTGCACGACGAACTCGGTGGCCGAGACGTCGGGCGGCAGGCAGTCGTGCTCCGGCATGTAGCCGACCCGTTCCCGGATCGCGGCGCCGCTGGTGGCGACATCGAGCCCGAGCACCTCGGCACGGCCCTCGGTCGCGGGGGACAGACCCAGAAGGATCTTGATCAACGTGGACTTGCCGGCCCCGTTGGCGCCCACCAGCCCGGTCACACCCGGGCCGATGTCCAAGGAGAGCCGGTCAAGCGCGGTCACCCGGGGGAACCGCTTGCTCAGGCCTTCAGCCGCAATGACATTCACGTCATCGACGTTAGTGGCGCGGGCCACACCGGTCGTCAGACCTGGCGGCTGGATTCCCGTCAGACTCCAGACGTACGGCCCCGTAGGGGCACCCCACGAAGGACGACACGGACCGGGACCGGTGGAGCCGGCCGGCCGGGTCCACCGCGGGGTTGTCCACAGGCCGGGCCCGACCCCTTGACGCAGCCGCCGGACATTGTCACATTCATCAGTGTCACGTTACGGGCACGTACCGCACACGGCAGGGAACGGACGGTGGCATGACTTCGCGCGTCTCGACCGAACAGGCCTCGGAGCTCCGGGGGTTCAGGGAAGTACAACGGCTCGCGTACGCCTGCGCGGAGGCGGTCGCCGCCCGGCTGCGGCCGGGGGTGACGGAGCGCGAGGCGGCGCGGATGCAGCGGACCTGGCTGCGTGAGCGCGGGGTGCGCGACTGGTTCCACCTGCCGTTCGCCTGGTTCGGCGACCGTACGGCGTTCGCAGGGTTCAAGGTGCCGCTGCAGTTCTTCCCCACCGACCGGCGGCTGGAGCCGGGGATGCCGTTCATCCTCGACATGGCCCCGGTCCACCGCGGCTTCACGGCGGACATCGGCTACTCGGGCTGCCTGGGGCCGAATCCGCTGCACGACCGGATGCTCGACGATCTGGCCGACCACCGGGAGCTGATCCTGCGCGAGGTGCGCGAAAGACGCCCGCTGCGCGAGATCTACGAGGACGTGGAGCGCCTGATGATCCGGCAGGGCTACGCCAACCGGCACCGCGCCTATCCCTTCGGCGTCATCGCCCACAAGGTCGACCGCGTGAATGAACGCCGTTGGTCGCCGCATGTGTTCGGGTTCGGCACGCAGTCGCTGAAGGGCCTGCTGAGCGACGCGGTGCACGGGCACCGGGAGGGCTGGTCGCCACTCTGGAGTCCGTACCGCTTCTCGGACCATCCGCCCCGTCCGGGGCTGTGGGCGGTGGAACCGCATCTCGGATTCCGGGGCACCGGCGCGAAGTTCGAGGAGATCCTGGTCGTCACCGACTCCCGGGATCCCGAGGAGAGCGCCTTCTGGCTGGACGACGATCTGCCGCATGTGCGGCGCTGGGCCGAGGAGAGGGTGACGGCGTGAGTCCGCGAGGTCTGACCGGTGCGCGCGAGCGCACGGTGTCCACGGGCGGCATCGAGCTGTGCGTGGCCGAACTGGGCGACGAGACACGCCCCACGATCGTGCTGGTGCACGGCTATCCGGACAGCAAGGAGGTCTGGACGGACGTCGCCGTGCGCCTGGCCGAGGAGTGGCACGTCGTGCTGTACGACGTGCGCGGTCACGGCAGGTCGACGGCGCCCGCCCCGCTGCGCGGCGGCTTCACGCTGGAGAAGCTGACGGACGACTTCCTCGCCGTGGCCGACGCGGTGAGCCCGGACCGCCCGGTGCATCTGGTCGGGCACGACTGGGGTTCGGTGCAGTCCTGGGAGTTCGCCACGGTGGCCCGCACCGAGGGACGCATCGCCTCCTTCACCTCGATGTCCGGCCCGTCGCTCGACCATTTCGGGCACTGGATCAAACGCCGGATGTCCCGGCCGACCCCGCGCCGCGTCGGCCAGCTGCTCGGCCAGGGCGCGAAGTCCTGGTACGTGTACATGCTGCACACGCCGGTGCTGCCGGAGCTGGCCTGGCGCGGACCGCTGGGCAAGCGGTGGCCGCGCATTCTGGAGCGTCTGGAGAAGGTGCCCGCGGGCGACTACCCCACCCCTTCGCTGCCCGACGACGCGGCGCACGGGGCCTGGCTCTACCGGGACAACGTCCGCTCCCGGCTGCGCCGGCCGCGCGCCGACGCCTTCGCCCATGTCCCGGTCCAGCTGATCACGCCGACCGGTGACGTCTTCCTCTCGGAGGAGCTGTACGACGAACTCGACGCCTGGGTTCCCCGGTTGACCAGACGGGCCCTGCCCGCCAAGCACTGGGTGCCGCGCACCCGGCCGGACCAGCTGGCCGCCTGGATCGGCGAGTTCGTGACGGCCAACGAGGCGGCGGCCGAGCCCGGTTCGTCCGCCCGGGACACCGTGCCGAAGGGGGTGTACGCGGAGCGGTTCGCCGGACAGCTCGTGCTGGTGACGGGTGCGGGAAGCGGGATCGGGCGGGCCACGGCCTTCGCGTTCGCGGAGGCGGGGGCGCGGGTGGTGGCCGTGGACCGGGACGCGGAGGGGGCGCGGCGCACGGCGGAGCTGTCCGCGCTGATCGGCGCCCCTGCGGCCTGGGCCGAGACGGTGGACGTCGGCGACGAGCAGGCGATGGAGAAGCTGGCGGAGAAGGTCGCCGCCGAGTACGGGATCGTCGATGTGCTGGTCAACAACGCCGGGATCGGGCTCTCGGGGCCGTTCCTGGACACCACCTCCGAGCAGTGGCGGGAGGTCCTCGACGTGAATCTGTGGGGGGTCGTCCACGGCTGCCGGCTCTTCGGCAGGCAGATGGCCGAGCGCGGCCAGGGCGGCCACATCGTCAATACGGCCTCCGCCGCCGCCTATCAGCCGTCCCGGGCCCTGCCCGCGTACAGCACCTCGAAGGCCGCGGTGCTCATGCTCAGCGAGTGCCTGCGCGCCGAACTGGCCGAGAAGTCCATCGGGGTCAGCGCGATCTGCCCCGGCATCGTGAACACCACCATCACCTCGACCGCGCGGTTCGCCGGGGTCGACGCGGAGGAGGAGGCGCGGCTGCGGAAGCGGACGAGCAAGCTGTACGGGGCGCGCAACTATCCGCCGGAGAAGGTCGCCGACGCGATCCTGGACGCGGTGGTGCGCAATCGGGCGGTCGTGCCGGTGACACCGGAGTCCCGTGCGGCCCGCTTCCTGTCGCGGGTCAGTCCGGGGACGCTGCGCCGGGTGGCCCGTATGAAGCCGCCGCTGTGAGCGGGGGCGGGCCGTCGGCGGCCGGCCGGAGGGCCGCCGAGTACCGGATCGAGGACCTGGCGCACGCGAGCGGGGCCACGGTCCGCACCATCCGCGCCTACCAGGACCGGGGCCTGCTGCCGACCCCGGAGCGGCGCGGCCGGGCCAATGTGTACCGGGACACGCATCTGTCCCGGCTGCGGCAGATCGCCGATCTGCTCGACCGGGGCTACACCCTGGCCAGCATCAAGGAGTTGCTGGACGCCTGGGACACCGGGCGGGGCCTGGGCGGGGTGCTCGGGCTCGTGGCCGAGGTGCACGGTCCGTGGACGGACGAGCGGGCGGACCGCGTCACCCGGGCGGAGTTGGAGGAGCGGTTCGGCGGGCAGCCGGACGACGAGGCGATCGCCGAGGCGGTGGACCTGGGTGTGCTGGAGCGGGTGCCGGGGCGCGACGACGAGTTCCTGGTGCCGAGCCCCCAGGAGCTGGCCGTGGCCGTGGAGTTGTTCGGGGCCGGGGTACCGCTGGACGCGATCTCCGGGCATCTGAGGGAACTTCGCGGTCAGGTGGAGCAAATAGCCTCACGCTTCCTCGAATTCACGACCGAGCATGTTTTCGCCCGCTATCTCGGGCATCGCCCGCCGACGGACTCGGACGCGGCGGAGGCCGCCTCGATGGTGCGGCGGCTGCGTCCGCTGGCGCAGCAGACCGTGGACGCCGAACTGGCCAGGGCCATGCGCACGTTCGCGACCCGGCATCTGGAGCACCATCTGACGACGGAGGGCCCGTTCACGTCGGCCTCCGCGGGGCCGCCGCCCGTCTCGGTGTCCCTGCCGCCGGAGACAATCGGCGCCGTGGAGCGGCTGGTTGGCCGGGAGCACGCGGCGGCCTTCATCGCGGCGGCAGCGGAACGCGAGGTACAGACAAGGACATTGGACTCACTTACGACATCTCACGCACATGCCAATAAAGTTGATCAAGTGGACTGATCTACACAGTCGTTGTCCACAGAATCGCCAAATTACCTGTGGATAACCCTAGTTGGCTGTGGATCAAACCTGTGGACGAAAATTGCTCACGCGAAGAACGCGCGAGTGCCGGCCGGCCGTCAAATCCGGATGCGGGGAACGGGGGCCACCCGTCACTCTGAGTCCATGAGCGAACATCTCATGGATGAAAGACGCACCGTCAAGGTGTCCAAGTACCTCTCGAAACACCTGCGCCATCAGCCCGAGCGGATCGGGATCACGCTGGACGCCCACGGGTGGGTGGCCATCGACGACCTGCTGGCGGCCCTGGCCCGCCACCGGGTCCCGCTGACCCGGGCGGAGCTCGACCACGTGGTGGCGACGAACGACAAACGGCGCTTCGCCATCGAGGGCGACCGCATCCGGGCCAGCCAGGGCCACACCGTGGACGTGGACCTGGGGCTGCCACCGGCCGAACCGCCCGCGTACCTCTACCACGGCACGGTCGCCCGGTTCCTGGAGCCGATCCGGGAGGAGGGGCTGCGACCCATGAATCGCACACATGTCCATCTCTCACCCGACCGTGAGACCGCGACGCGCGTCGGTGCACGGCGCGGCCGTCCTGTGGTGCTGTCCGTGGACGCGGGCGCCATGCACCGCCAAGGACATGTCTTCCGGGTCAGCGCCAACGGCGTATGGCTCGTCGACGCGGTAGCCCCGGGATTCCTGCGCCTCCCGGGCTGAGCCGGGTCCCGGCGCCCTACCCGGCGAGCTGGTCGAGCCCCCGGGTGACGATCTCCTCGAAGAGCTTCTGGTCCGCCACGGCCGCGCTGAACTCCGGGCTCCCGGCGGGCACGGGGGCGTGGATCACGATCTCCGTGAAACCCAGCTCCGCGTGCCGTCCCGCGAAGTCCACGAACGCGTCCACAGAGGCGAACGGGCCCAGCCGGCCTCCGGTGAGGTCGGGATTGAACTCCGGGGTGAAGCCCGTGAGAAGGATCTTGTCGAGTTCGTCCACGTCCCTGCCGATGTCACCGCACGCCTTGCCCAGGCGGGTGATCTGCCCCCGGAGCGCGTCGAGCGACTCCGCCGCGCTGCCCGCCTCGTACAGCTTCGGATCGCCCGTGGTCACCCAGGCCTGCCCGTACCGGGCGGCCAGCCGCAGCCCGCGCGGCCCGGTGGCGGCGACCGCGAACGGCAGGCGCGGAAGCTGCGCGCAGCCCGGCAGGTTGCGCGCCTCCGTGGCCGCGTAGAAGGTCCCCTCGGAGGTCAGCCCGGCGGGTTCGCGCAGCAGCTCGTCGAGCAGCGGGACGAACTCCCCGAACCGGTCGGCACGTTCACGCGGCGTCCAGGGTTCCTCGTCGGCCCGTCGGAGCGTCGACGCGTCGAAGCCGTTGCCCCCGGCGCCGATACCCAGCGTGACGCGCCCGCCGGAGACGTCGTCGAGCGAGATCAGCTCCTTGGCCAGGGTGACCGGGTGGCGGAAGTTCGGCGAGGTGACCAGGGTGCCCAGACGGATCGTCCCGGTCACCGCCGCGGCGGCGGTCAGCGTCGGAATCGCGCCGAACCACGGCCGGTCGCGGAAGGCGCGCCAGGACAGATGGTCGTACGTGTACGCGGCGTGCAGCCCCAGTTCCTCGGCACGCTGCCACTTCGCCCGTCCGCCCTCGTGCCAGCGGTCGACGGGAAGGATCACGGTGCTCAGACGCGGGCTCATGGGGCGAGCCTACGTCGGGCGCCCCGGGAGGCCCACTGGAGCAGCCGGGTCACTGCCCCGGGCCGTGCACCCGGGTCATCCAGCGGTTCACGTCGCCATAGGGCGGGGCATCCGCGGTGAAACCGAAGGTGCCGTGGTCGAGCACCTCGTGGGCCGCCCGGACGAGGCCGCCGAGCGCGGCGCGGAAGAAGGACGAACCGAGGCTGATCCGGCGGACCCCGCAGGCGGCGAGCTCGGAGACGCTCAGGGCGGGCTGCTGACTCCCGGCGAGTACGTTGACCGGCTTGCCGACCGACGCGCAGACCGCCCGTACGGCCTCGGCGGAGGGCAGCGCCGGTGCGTACAGCACATCGGCGCCCGCCTCCTCGTACGCCTGGAGGCGGCGGATCGTGTCGTCCAGGTCGGGGCGCCCGTAGAGGAAGTTCTCGGCGCGGGCCGTGACGGTGAACGGGAACGGCAGCGCCCGCGCGGCCTCCACCGCCGCCGCCACCCGGTCCACGGACTCGGCCAGGGAACGCACCGGATCGTCGGCCAGCCCGGTCGCGTCCTCGATCGAGCCGCCCACCAGCCCCGCGGCCCCGGCCGCCGCGAAGGTCTCGGCGACCCCGTCCGGCGTGGCCGCGAAGCCGCTCTCCAGATCGGCGGAGACGGGCAGGTCCGTGGCCTCCACGATCTCCCGGGCGTTGGCGATCACCGTGGCGCGGTCCAGCCCGTTGGCCCCGTCGGGGCGGCCCAGGGTCACCGCGAGGCCGGCGCTGGTGGTGGCCAGGGCGGTGAATCCCAGGCCCGCCAGAATGCGGGCGGTTCCGGCGTCCCAGGGGTTGGGGACGACGAAGGCACCCGGTCCCTGATGGAGGTCCCGGAACGCGGCGCCCCTGCGTCGAAGATCCTGAACAGACGGTCGCACTGCCGCACCCCTCGCACTCTCGGCCTCGTGGGCCGGTGCCTCGCCGACGCCACGGAAGGCGCCCGCGCCGCGCGTCCGGCCCTCCGTGGTTTCACGTGAAACCCAGCCAGGGGCAGTCAAACAGACGGCGACGGGCCCAGGTGCAAATCCGGCCAGAGGAACGGGGGAACTGCGTCGCGGCATCCTTCGCCCGACCGGCCTCCCACCCCTCCCCGCAGGGGTTCCGAGGGCACTCGGGACACCTCTGGCATATTCCTGAGTCATACCCGCTGTTCAGCGGGGCGCGCACTCAGATGGGCGCCCCTCCGCACGCCCGTGCACCCGCGTACGCGAGAATGGAACGGTGACCTCAGCTACCGAACAGCCTGTTCCAGCCGCTCCCCGGCTGATCGCCACCGACCTGGACGGCACCCTTCTGCGGGACGACAAGACCGTCTCGGAGCGCACGGTCGCCGCGCTCGCCGCCGCCGAGGAGGCCGGGATCGAGGTCTTCTTCGTCACGGGCCGCCCCGCCCGCTGGATGGACGTCGTCAGCGACCATGTGCACGGGCACGGTCTGGCGATCTGTGCCAACGGCGCCGCGGTCGCCGATCTGCACGACGGGGGCCGGCTGCTGAAGGTCCGGGACCTGGAGCGGGCCATCGCCCTGGACGTCGTGCACACGCTGCGCACGGCCGCCCCCGGCACGGCGTTCGCGGTCGAACTGGCCACCGGGATCCACTACGAACCGGCCTATCCGCCCTTCCACCTCGATCCCGGGGCCACGATCGCCGTAGCAGAAACGCTCCTTCACGAGGCGGTGGCCGGCACCGGCACCCCCGTACTGAAGCTCCTGGCCCACCACGGAGCGCTGGCCCCCGACGATTTCCTCGCCCTGGCGCACGGCGTGGCCGGTGACCGCGCCTCGTTCACCCGGTCCAGTCCGACGGCGCTCCTGGAGGTCAGCGGCCCCGGCGTCTCCAAGGCCAGCACGCTGGAGCTGTGCTGTGCCGAGCGCGGGATCTCCCCCGCCGAGGTCGTCGCCTTCGGCGACATGCCGAACGACGTGGAGATGCTCCGCTGGGCGGGCAGCTCGTACGCCATGGCCAACGCCCATCCGGCCGCGCTCGCTGCCGCCTCCGGCCGCACGGCCACCAACAACGAGGACGGCGTCGCCCTCGTCATCGAACGGATCGTCGCCGAACGCACCCGCGCGCACGCGGAACGCTGAGCCGGCTGGCTGGCTGGCTGGCTGGCTGGCTGGCTGGCTGGCTGGCTCACGGGAACGGGTCCCGGGAAAGCACGTATTCCGGGACCCGTTGACGGGACCGGACCCCGGGCGGGCCCCGTCCACACGGGCGGCGAACAACTGATCCGTCGACGCGGCGGGAAGCGGGGCGGCGGCGGCCCGTCGCACGGCGCACGGGCGGCCCGGTCTCACAGGGGTGCCTGCCACACCACGGTCGTCCCTCCGCCGCTCTCCCCGATCCCGGGTTCGAACCAGCTGGACCCGCCGAGCGACTCCGCCCGGCGGGCCAGGTTCCGCAGCCCACTGCGCCGGCCGCCCTCCGGGATGCCCACCCCGTCGTCGGCGACCGAGAGCCGGACCGCGTCCCGCCCGTCCGGCAGGGTCGCGGTCGCGTCCACCACCACGTCGATCCGGGCGGCGTCGGCGTGCCGGAAGGCGTTGGACAGCGCCTCCCGGAGCGCGGCGATCAGGTTCTTCCCGGTCAGCTCGCCGACCAGGGCGTCGACCGCGCCGATGAAGCGGTGCCCCGGCTTGAAACCCAGCGGGACGGCCGCCATGTTGATCTCGCGCAGCACCCGGGTGCGCAGCCCCGAGGGCGCCTCGGCCGGTTCCTGCTGGAGCGCGAAGATCGCGGTGCGGATCTCCTGGATGGTCACGTCGAGCTCGTCGACCGCGCGGCCCACCCCCGTCCGCACCTCCGGCACGTCCGACCGGCGCTGTGCGCTCTCCAGCATCATCCCCGTGGCGAACAGCCGCTGAATGACCAGATCGTGCAGATCGCGGGCGATCCGGTCGCGGTCCTCGTAGACGGCCAGCCGCTCCCGGTCCCGCTGGGCCTCCGCCATCATCAGGGCCAGAGCGGCCTGCGAGGCGAACTGTGTGGCCAGGGTGCGCTCCGCCTCGGTGAACGGCCGGCCGCCCCGGGCCCTGGGGGTGGCCAGAGCGCCGAGCACCCGGCCGCCGCTCTGGAGCGGAAGCAGCATGCTCGCGCCGAAGCGGTCCGCGAGATCGGAGACGATGCGCGTGTCGGTGGCCGCGTCGTCGATGAAGACGGCCTCGCCGTCGAGCAGCTTCGCCACCACCGGACTGTGTGCCGGAAAGATCGTCCCGAGGGACGCCGAGGGTTCCTCGCCGGACACGGCGACGATCTCCAGGCCCCCGTTCTCGGCCGGCAGCAGCACGATGCCGGAATCCGACCCGGCGAGGCGGCGGGCCTGCTCCGCGACGACCGACAGCGCGTCGTCCGCGTCGCCGCCGGAGAGCAGCGCGGTCGTCACGGCCACCGAGCCGTCGATCCACCGCTCGCGCTGCCGGGCCGCCTCGTAGAGCCGGGCGTTGCCGATGGCGATGCCCGCCTCGGTGGCCAGCACCCGGACCATGTGCAGGTCGTAGTCGTTGAACTCGCGCCCGCCGGCCTTCTCGGCCAGATAGAGGTTGCCGAAGATCTCGCCCTGGACCCGGATCGGTACGCCGAGGAAGGTCCGCATCTCCGGATGGCCCGGTGGGAAGCCGGCACACCTCGGGTCGGTGGTCAGATCCGCGAGCCGCAGCGGGCGCGGGTCGTGGATGAGGGCGCCGAGCAGCCCCCGGTGCCCGTCCGGGCGGCGGCCGATCCGGCGCGCCACCTCGTCCGACACCCCGTAGGTGACGAAGTCGGACAGCCCGTCGCCGTCCGCGTCCACGATGCCGATGGCCGCGTACCGGGCATGGGCGAGTTCGGCGGCGGTCTCGCAGATCCGGTCGAGCGTCGAGTGCAGTTCGAGGCCCGTGCCCACCGAGCGCATGGCTTCGAGCAGCCTCGGCACCCGGGCGGTCAGTTCCGTGGACAGGCCCTGGAGGCTACGGGTCGCCTCCGTGGCGGCGTCGAGCGAGTGGTGCGGATCCTGCTCTGCCATACCCAGAGCGTAGTTAGTCCTATTTCGTGGGGAAAGTCGAGTCGCGGGGGCCGCCCGCTGGCGGAGCGGCCCTGAGCACCGCGTCCGCACCGCCGCCGGACCCGGGTGGCCGCGTCCTCAGCCGCCCGCGCCCACCATCCGGCCCCGTGTGCCCTCGGTGGTCTCCCGCTCGCGCTCCCGCATCCGGCGCAGCGGGCCGTCCACCTCCGCGAGCACCGCGTACGGCCCGCGCTGCACGATTCCGCCCGCCTCCAGCACCAGCACCTCGTCGACGGCCTCCAGACCGGCGAGCCGGTGCGTGATCAGCACGGTCGTACGGCCCCGGGTCGCAGCCAGCAGGTCCGCCGTCAGCGCGTCGGCCGTCTTCAGGTCCAGATGCTCGGCCGGCTCGTCCAGGACCAGCACGGGGAAGTCCGCGAGCAGGGCCCGTGCCAGGGCCAGCCGCTGGCGCTGGCCGCCCGAGAGCCGGGCGCCGTGCTCCCCCACGAGCGTGTCCAGGCCGTCCGGCAGCGCCTCCGCCCAGTCGAGCAGCCGGGCCCGGCCGAGGGCCGCGCGCAGTTCGGCGTCGGTCGCACTGGGCCGGGCCAGCCGCAGGTTCTCGCGGATCGAACTGTCGAAGATGTGGGCGTCCTGGGCGCACAGGCCGACGAAACGCCGGACGGTGTCCCCGTCCAGCCCGGCCGCCTCCACCCCGCCGATCCGGTAGCTTCCGGCCCGCGCGTCCAGGAAGCGCAGCAGGACCTGGGCCAGGGTGGTCTTGCCCGAGCCGGAGTGGCCCACGACGGCGATGCGCCGGCCCTCCTCCAGGGTCAGGTCGACGTCCTCCAGCGCGTCCCGCGCGGCGCCCGGGTAGCGCGCCGACAGTCCCCGCACCTCCACCGGGAACGGCGAGGCGGGAGCCTCCGCCGGGGTGACCGGTTCACGGACCGGCTCCGGCGCGTCCAGCACCTCGAAGACCCGCTCGGCACTGCGCGCGACCCGCTGCCGGTACTGCACGGCGAGCGGCAGACCGGCGACGGCCTCGAAGGCGGCCAGCGGGGTGAGGACGACCACGGCCAGCTCCACCCCGGCGACCCGCCCGTCCGCCACGGCCGGCAGTGCGACGAGGGCGGCGCCGACGACAGTGAGACCGGCGATCAGCGCCCCGAGTCCGCCGCCGAGCGCGGTGGCGGTCGCCGCCCGTGAGGCGATCGCGGTCAGGACGGCGTCGGCCCGGCGGGTCCGCTCCAGGCGCCCCGGGAGCGCTCCGGCGACGGTCAGTTCCGCGGTGCCGCCGAGCAGATCGGTGACCCGGGTGGCCAGGTCCGCGCGGGCGGGCGCCAGCCGTCGTTCCGCGGCGCGGGCGCAGGCCCCGCTGACGAGCGGGACGCCCGCTCCCGCCAGCAGCAGACCGGCGGCGAGGACGAGTCCCGCCTCCGGCAGCAGCCAGCCGGTGAACCCGGCCGCGCCGACGCCCACGGCCACGGCGGTGCCCACCGGGAGCAGCCAGCGCAGCCAGTAGTCCTGGAGGGCGTCCACATCGGCGACGAGCCGGGAGAGCAGATCACCGCGCCGGGTGCGCCGCAGCCCGGCCGGGGCGATCCGCTCCAGACCCCGGTAGACGGACACCCGCAGGTCGGCGAGCATCCGGAGCACGGCGTCGTGCGAGACGAGGCGCTCGGCGTAGCGGAAGACCGCCCGTCCGATGCCGAAGGCGCGGGTCGCCGTCACCGCCACCATCAGATAGAGCACCGGGGGCTGTTCGGAGGCGCGGGAGATCAGCCAGCCGGAGACGGCCATCAGGCCGACCGCGGAACCGAGCGCCAGACTTCCGAGCAGCAGGGCGAGCAGCAGCCGGCCGCGCTGCGCGCCGGCCGCCTCCCGGACCCGGGTGAGGACATGGCCGCTGTGTGCTGCGGTCTCCCTCGGCGCCTCGGCCTCGGGGACCGTGTCCGGCACCGCGAGCGGCCCGTGCGCCGTACCGGAGCCGGTCGTGGCCGCCGGGTGCGGCGACGGGGGCGCGGCGGCGGTCCGGGCAGGTTCCAGGGTCACCACCCGGTCGGCGACCGCCAGCAGGGCCGGGCGGTGCACCACCAGCAGGACGGTCCGGCCGACGGCCAGCCTCCGTACCGCCTCGACGATGCCCGCCTCGGTCTCGCCGTCCAGGCTCGCGGTCGGCTCGTCCAGCAGAAGCAGCGGGCGGTCGGCGAGGAAGGCGCGGGCGAGGGCGAGCCGCTGGCGCTGTCCGGCGGAGAGCCCGGCGCCGTCCTCGCCGAGCAGGGTCCGGGTGCCTTCCGGGAGCCGGGCGACGAAGTCCTCGGCGCCCGCGTCGCGCAGGGCGGCCGCCACGGCATCGTCGTCCGCGTCGGGCCGGGCGAGACGGACGTTGTCCGCGAGGGTGCCCGCGAAGAGATGGGGACGCTGGGGCACCCAGGCGATGTGCTCGCGCCAGCGTTCGGGGGAGAGGCCCGCCAGGTCGGTCCCGCCGACCCGGACCCGCCCCTCGTCGGGCGCGGTGAATCCGAGCACCACGTTCAGCAGGGTGGACTTGCCGACGCCGCTGGGGCCGACGAGGGCGACGGTCTCCCCCTCCTCGACCACCAGGGACGCCGAGGAGAGCGAGGGCTCGGTACGTCCCGCGTGGCGCACCGTCACGTTCTCCAGCTCCAGCCGCAGGGAGGCCGGCACCCCGGCCGTGCCACCGGCGGGCGGTTCGGTCTCCAGGACGGCGAAGATCTCCTCGGCGGCCGAGAGCCCCTCGGCCGCCGCGTGGTACTGCGCCCCGACCTGCCGCAGCGGCAGATACGCCTCGGGGGCCAGGATCAGCACCACCAGGCCGGTGTAGAGGTCCAGTTCGCCGTGGACCAGCCGCATTCCGATGGTGACGGCGACCAGGGCGACCGAGAGCGTCGCCAGGAGCTCCAGCGCGAACGAGGACAGGAAGGCGATCCGCAGGGTGCGCAGGGTCGCCCGGCGGTACTGGGAGGTGATCGTGCGGATGGACTCCGCCTGCGCCTTGGCCCGGCCGAAGACCTTCAGCGTCGGCAGCCCCGCGACGACGTCGAGGAAGTGCCCGGAGAGCCGGGAGAGCAGCCGCCACTGGCGGTCCATCCGCGACTGGGTGGCCCAGCCGATGAGAATCATGAAGAGCGGGATGAGCGGCAGGGTGACGACGACGATCGCCGCCGACACCCAGTCCTCGGTGACGACCCTGGCCAGGACCGCCACCGGCACCACCACGGCCAGTCCGAGCTGGGGCAGATAGCGGGCGAAGTAGTCGTCGAGCGCGTCGATCCCCCGGGTCGCGAGCGCCACCAGCGAGCCCGTGCGCTGCCCGCTGAGCCAGTCGGGGCCGAGTTCCGCCGCCCTGGCCAGCAGGCGGCCGCGCAGTTCGGACTTGACCGCCGCCCCGGCCCGGTGGGCGGCCAGTTCGGTGAGCCAGGAGACCAGCGCACGGCCCAGCGCGACCGCGGCCAGCAACAGGAGCGGGGTGCGCAGTCCCGAGGCGGTGAGACCGTCCTCGAAGCCGCCCACCACCACCTCGGCCACCAGCATGGCCTGGGCAATGACCAGGGCGGCCCCGGCTCCGCCGAGGACCACCACGGCCGCCAGGAAGCGGCGGGTGGCACGGGCGTGGTGGAGCAGTCGCGGATCGATCGGTTTCACGTGAAACACCCCATGCGGCTCGGCATGATCGAGAAGACGGGCCCGGTGCTCCGGCCCCGTCCATGACGCGGCCGGAGCACCGTGCGTTCAGTGCGCTTCGGCGATGTGCTGCGTACCGATCCGCTTGCGGAACACCCAGTACGTCCAGCCCTGGTAGAGCAGGACGACCGGGGTGGCGATCCCCGCGCACCAGGTCATGATCTTCAGCGTGTACGGGCTGGACGAGGCATTGGTGACGGTGAGGCTCCAGGCGTCGTTCAGCGACGACGGCATGACGTTCGGGAAGAGCGTCAGGAACAGCATCGCCACCGCGGCCACGATCGTCAGCCCCGAGAGCGCGAACGCCCAGCCCTCGCGCCCGGCGGCCACCGCGCCGATCGCCGCGACCAGCGCCAGCGCGGCGACGATCAGCGCGAGGAGGCTCCAGCCGTCCCCTCCGTCGGTCTGGGTCCAGATCAGGAAGGCCAGCGCGAGCACGGCGGTGACCGCGCCCAGCTTGAGCGCCAGCCCCCGCGCCCGGCTCCGGATGTCCCCGACCGTCTTGAGGCCGACGAACACCGTCCCGTGGAAGGTGAAGAGGAAGAGCGTGACCAGCCCGCCGAGGATCGCGTACGGGTTGAGCAGGTCCCAGAAGTTGCCCACGTACTCCATGTCCGCGTCGATCTTGACACCGCGGACGATGTTCCCGAAGGCCACGCCCCAGAGCAGCGCCGGGATCAGCGAGGTCCAGAAGATCGCGTGCTCCCAGTTGCTCTGCCACCGCTCCTCCGGCCGCTTCGCCCGGTACTCGAAGGCGACACCCCGCACGATCAGGCAGAGCAGGATGATCAGCAGCGGGAGGTAGAAGCCCGAGAACAGCGTGGCGTACCACTCGGGGAAGGCGGCGAAGGTGGCTCCGCCGGCCGTCAGAAGCCAGACCTCGTTGCCGTCCCAGACGGGCCCGATCGTGTTGATCAGGACCCTGCGCTCCGTGCGGTCCCGGGCCAGGAGCTTGGTCAGCACGCCGACCCCGAAGTCGAATCCCTCCAGGAAGAAGTAGCCGGTCCAGAGAACGGCGATGAGCACGAACCAGACGTCGTGGAGTTCCATCTCTCTGCTCCCTGTGCGCTCAGTAGGAGAAGGCCATGGGGCGGTCGGCGTCGTCGTGGTCGCCGCCGATCCTGGTGGGCGGGTTGAGGTCGGCGTCGGTGAGCTCCGGCGGACCGGCCTTGATGTACTTCAGGAGCAGCTTGACCTCGATGACGGCGAGGATCGCGTAGAGCACGGTGAAGAGGATCAGCGAGGTGAGCACCTCGCCCTGCGAGACACCGGGGGAGACCGCGTCGCGGGTCTGCAGGACCCCGTAGACGACCCAGGGCTGGCGGCCCATCTCGGTGAAGATCCAGCCCCAGGAGTTGGCGATCAGCGGGAACAGCAGCGTCCACAGCGCGAGGAACCAGTAGACCCGCGCGAACTTGGGGCTCAGCGCCTTGTTCCTGAAGAGCACCAGATGCGGTACCTCGTCCTCACCGGTGCGCAGCCCCGGTGGCAGCAGGAACTTCTTCCGGGTCAGCCACAGCCCCAGGATCCCGAGGCCGAAGGAGGCCATGCCGAAGCCGATCATCCACCGGAAGCTCCAGAAGGCGACGGGGATGTTGGGCCGGTAGTCGCCGGGCCCGAAGCGCTCCTGCTCGGCCTTGTTGATGTCGTTGATGCCGGGGACGTAGGAGTTGAAGTCGTCGTCGGCGAGGAAGGACAGTATCCCGGGGATCGAGATCTCGACGGTGTTGTGGCCCTTGCTCACGTCGCCGTAGGCGAAGATCGAGAAGGGTGCGGAGTTCTGTCCGTCCCACAGCGCCTCGGCGGCGGCCATCTTCATCGGCTGCTGCTTGAACATGACCTTGCCGAGCTGGTCGCCGCTGATCGCGGTGAGCAGGCCGGCGATCACGACGGTGACCAGGCCCAGCCGCAGCGAGGTCCGCATCACCGGGATGTGCTTCTTGCGCGCCAGGTGGAAGGCGGCGATGCCGACCATGAACGCGCCGCCGACCAGGAAGGCCGCCGTGATGGTGTGGAAGAACTGCGTGAGCGCGGTGTTCTGCGTCAGCACGTGCCAGAAGTCCGTCAGCTCGGCGCGGCCGCGCTCCTTGTTGATGCGGTAGCCGACCGGGTGCTGCATCCAGGAGTTGGCGGCCAGGATGAAGTACGCCGAGAGGATCGTGCCGATCGAGACCAGCCAGATGCAGGCGAGGTGGATCTTCTTCGGCAGCTTGTCCCAGCCGAAGATCCACAGCCCGATGAAGGTGGACTCGAAGAAGAACGCGATCAGTGCCTCGAACGCGAGCGGGGCACCGAAGATGTCGCCGACGAACCGCGAGTAGTCGGACCAGTTCATCCCGAACTGGAACTCCTGGACGATGCCCGTGACGACGCCCATGGCGATATTGATCAGGAAGAGCTTTCCCCAGAACTTGGTGGCCCTGAGGTACTTCTCCTTGTTGGTCCGCACCCAGGCGGTCTGCAGGCCCGCGGTGAGCGCGGCCAGAGAGATCGTCAGGGGAACGAAGAGGAAGTGGTAGACGGTGGTCGTTCCGAACTGCCATCGCGCCAGGGTCTCCGGCGCCAGAGCCAGCTCCACGTCGTCTTCTCCTTACGTCGCCGTTGCTACACCGGCAGTTTGTCCCGTGAATCCACCCGATCACGGGAGGAACAGGACACGCTTGTGAACGCGTTCACATTCACAAGCAATTATGGCGCACATGCTTTCGGGAGCGATGACCGGGGGGGGTCCCTTTCGTCGCGTCACCGGGGGCACCCGCGTCGCACCGCCCCCGCGCACGCGAACGGCCCCGCACCTCGCGCACGAGATACGGGGCCGGGACCGCAGCCAGGGGCCGCGCCGGGGCTACAGCGACTGTCGGTACGACTCCGTCACCTTCAGGAACAGATCGTTCGCCTCGTTCTCACCGATCGTGACGCGCACGCCCTCGCCCGCGAACGGCCTGACCACCACACCGGCCTTCTCGCAGACGGCCGCGAAGTCCGCCGTCCGCTCCCCCAGCCGCAGCCAGACGAAGTTGGCCTGGGACTCCGGCACCGTCCACCCCTGGCGCGCCAGCACCTCCTGCACCCGCTGCCGCTCGCCCACCAAGGAGCCCACCCGGCCCAGGAGTTCGTCCTCGGCGCGCAGCGAGGCGACCGCCGCGTCCTGGGCGAGCTGGCTGACGCCGAACGGCACCGCGGTCTTGCGCAGCGCCGCCGCCACCGGCTCGTGCGCCACGGCGAAGCCCACCCGCAGCCCGGCCAGGCCGTAGGCCTTGGAGAAGGTCCGCAGCACGGCCACATTGGGCCGGTCCCGGTAGATCTCGATGCCGTCCGGGACCTCGACGTCGCGGATGAACTCCTTGTACGCCTCGTCCAGCACCACGAGCACATCGGAGGGCACCCGGTCCAGGAAGCGCTCCAGCTCCGCCCGGCGCACCACGGTCCCGGTCGGGTTGTTCGGGTTGCAGACGAAGATCATCCGGGTCCGGTCGGTGATGGCCCCGGCCATCGCGTCCAGATCGTGCACCTCACCGTCGGTCAGCGGCACCTTCACCGAGGTCGCCCCGCTGACCTGCGTGATGATCGGGTACGCCTCGAAGGAGCGCCAGGCGTAGATGACCTCGTCGCCCGGTCCCGAGGTCGCCTGGAGCAGCTGCTGCGCCACACCGACCGAACCCGTACCGGTGGCGAGGTGCGAGACGGGCACACCGAAACGCTCGGCCAGCTCGTTCATCAGACCGGTGCAGGCCATGTCCGGGTAGCGGTTGAAGTGCGCGGCCGCGGCCAGCGCCGATTCCATCACCCCCGGCAGCGGAGGATAGGGATTCTCGTTGGAGGACAGCTTGAAGGCGACCGGCCCGCCGGCCGCCGCCGGCTTGCCCGGCACATAGGCGGGAACGCCGTCCAGTTCCGCACGCAGCTTGGGGCTCGTCTCGCTCACCGCAGGTCCTCCTCGACCGTCTGTACACATCAATACTGCTCACCTTAAGAGGATTGGCCGCCGCTGCGAATGGGCGGAACGGGGATTCGCCCGGTGGGCCCCGGAATGAGGGGGAGCGCTCCGCACCATGGCGCGCGCCGGTGGCTCGCGCCGTGGCGCGCGTCCCCCGAAGAGGTGAGTTGAGACCTCTTCGAGACATCGCCCCAAGGGCAGGTCCATCCGGCCGGACACGTGACACATGACGGCGGAACCCTCCAACGCCCTTGTTTCTCAAGGCCATTGACTACTTTTGATCATGCAGAAACGTGCCTGTCAACGGCTGCATATGCGGCCGGGCCAAGTACCCGTCCGAGCCCTACTATCGGCTCGCCATGACAGCAGCAGGGAAGCACCAGGTAAGCCGGACGGAGACCCCCCGGCGCGGCGGCAGGCAGGGACGAGCAGGTATCCGGGACGTGGCCGCCGCCGCCGGGGTCTCCATCACGACCGTCTCCGACGCGCTCAACGGCAAGGGGCGGCTCCCGGACGCCACCCGCCGCCATGTCCGCGAGGTCGCCGAGCGCCTGGGCTACCGCCCTTCCGCCGCGGCCCGAACGCTCCGTACCGGCAAGTCCGGCCTCATCGGCCTGACCGTGACGACCTACGGGGATGAACCTTTCACCTTCACCGAATTCGCGTACTTCGCGGAGATGGCCAGAGCCGCGACCTCCGCCGCGCTCGCCCGCGGCTACGCCCTCGTCATCCTGCCCGCCACCTCACGCCACGACGTCTGGTCCAACGTCGCCCTGGACGGCACGGTCGTCATCGACCCCTCCGACCAGGACCCGGTCGTCACCGAGCTCGTACGCCAGGGGCTGCCCGTCGTCTCCGACGGCCGCCCGGCCGGGTCGCTCCCGGTCACCGCCTGGGTCGACAACGACCACCGGGCGGCCGTCCTCGACCTCCTGGACCATCTCGCCGCCGCCGGCGCCCGCCGCATCGGGCTGCTGACCGGCACCACCACCGACACCTACACCCGGCTCTCCACCACCGCGTACCTCCACTGGTGCGAGCGCGTCGGACAGGACCCGGTCTACGAGTCCTACCCCGCCCACGACCCCTGTGCGGGCGCGGTGGCGGCCGACCGGCTGCTGGCCCGCCCCGACCGCCCGGACGCCGTCTACGGCCTCTTCGACCCCAACGGCACGGACCTCCTGGCCGCCGCCCGGCGGTACGGACTGCGCGTCCCCGAGGACCTGCTGCTGGTCTGCTGCTCCGAATCGACCGTCTACGCGACGACCGAGCCGCCCATCACCACGCTCTCGCTCAAGCCGCGCCGCATCGGCACGGCCGTCGTCCAACTGCTCATCGACGCCATCGAAGGGGTCGACCACGACGGTCCGGTCGAGCGGGTGATACCGACGGAACTCATCGTGCGGACCTCCTCGCAACGCCGTCCGCCCCGCACCACCGTGAGCGCGCCACGGTCACCGGCAGGGGACTGATCAGGCCAATTGGGATCAATCGACCGAGGAACCCGGCCCACTCCAGGATTCACCACCCCTGGTGCGTCACAGAGGACGATCCTCATTCCTATGATGGGCCCACGACACCGCGGACGACCCCGACCAGCAGGGCCCGTCAGGTGTACGGCGGCACGAAGGCGGTGGAGGGGTCGATGACACAGGGGGCCGGTCAGGATCCCGTGGTGCGGACGGCGACGTTGCGCGACTTCCGCGTACCGCCCTACGCGCAGTCCCCCGCGCCACCGCATCCGGGCGCCGCCGCTCCCGAGGGCGAGCCTCCGGAGGGGTACACCCCGACCGCACGGGACCTCCCGGTGATCACCCGGGAGGACACCGTCCAGGTGCGCGCCGTGCCCGAGCCCAGGCCGTCCCAGGACCCGGGCCGCGGCCCGCTCTACGTCGTCGGTGACGTCCACGGCTATCTGGACGAGCTGGTCGCCGCCCTCACCGAACAGGGTCTGATCGACGCCGAGGGCCAGTGGTCCGCGGGCAACGCGCGGCTCTGGTTCCTCGGCGACTTCACCGACCGCGGTCCGGACGGCATCGGCGTCATCGACCTCGTGATGCGCCTCTCCGCCGAGGCCGCCGCCGCCGGCGGCTACTGCAAGGCCCTGATGGGCAACCACGAACTGCTGCTGATCGGCGCCAAGCGGTTCGGCGACACCCCCGTCAACTCCGGGGCCGGCACCGCCACCTTCCAGGCGGCCTGGCTGCTCAACGGCGGCCAGAAGACCGACATGGAGCGTCTCCAGGACGTCCACCTCCAGTGGATGTCCCGGCTCGACGCGGTCGTCGAGGAGGACGACCACCTCCTGATGCACTCGGACACGACGGCCTACCTCGACTACGGCTCCACCATCGAGGACGTCAACGACACGGTGCACGCCATTCTCACGCGGAACGACGCCGACGAGTGCTGGGACCTCTTCCGGAAGCTGACCAAGCGGTTCGCCTTCCGCGACGACTCCGGGGCACAGGCCGTCCAGGAGCTGATGGCGGCCTACGGCGGCCGGCGCATCGTCCATGGTCACAGCCCCATTCCGTACCTCCTGGGCGAGGTCGGGACGGAGGAGGGCGAGGACGGCGCCGGACCCGTGGTGGACGGTCCGCACGTGTACGCGGAAGGCCTCGCCATCGCCATGGACGGCGGAGTGACCATGGCCGGAAAGCTCCTGGTCGCCCAACTCCCCCTGCATGACTGACGCGCTCGCGGGAAGACGCATCCCGATCTGAACACGCCAGCCTCCGGGCCTATTTACGGAAACACCCTGTCACCCCGTGCCGTGGGCGCTCTACCATCGGCGTACCAGTAGCAGGCTCTCCTCCGTTTCCGCCCGACCGCCCGGTCCGTCCGGGTGCTCAGGCCCTACGGAGCATCGGGGGATGCACATGAACAGCGCTCCGCACCTGCTGACCGAGGACCGCCCCGAGTACGAGCGGATCCTCGACGACGCACTGCGCCACGCTCATGAACGACCGGATCTGGCCGCCGTCGGAGAACGGCTCAATCCGGTGCAGCTGCGCACCATGGCCATGGCCGCCACGGCGCTGATCACCGCTGCCGCCGCCACCGAGTACGACCACTACGTGAAGGCCCGCGAGGAGGTCCGGGCGGCCGCCGCCGCGGACGAGGACGCGGAGGCGGACACCCTCCCGGCCGGTGCGCAGTCCGGGGCCGGCATAGGCGCGGTCGTCACCGTCCTGGCACCGCTGTTGGCCGGGACCGCCGCCCTGATCTTCCTGCTGGTCGGCTACCTCCTGAAGATGCTCGACCCGCCGCCGGCGTTCGCGCGCACGATGGTCGGCGCGGGCTGGTTCTTCGCCGCGGTCACCGCCGCCGCCATCCTCGTCGCCGCCGTCGGACTGCTCGTCACCGCCATGCGCAACGGCTCGGACGACCAGGACGCGGAGGAACCGGGCGAGGAACTGCCGGAGGACGTGGCCCGCGCCCGCGAGGCCTGGCGGCACGCCCTGCTGGAACGGGGCATCCTGCCCTTCCTGAGGGACGCCCTCGCCGACCCGGGCGCCGCCACGGCCGCCCGCGTCCCGCACCGCTCGCCCCACCGCATCCCCAAGATCGGCTACAGCCGCCCGGACTTCTCCAGCCCGGACGACGGGCCGGCGGCGGCCCCGCGTCCCACCTTCACCAGTCCGGACTTCACCAGCCCCGACTTCGGCGGCCCGGACCACGAACCGGAGTAACCAGCTCCGGTCCCCGGGGCTCGCACCACTGACGAAAGCGTGACATGACAGACCTGACCGATCTCCTCTCGGCCAATCCCTATCCGGGCCGGGGCGTGCTCTGCGCCCGGACCCGGTCCAGCGCCGTCCTCGGTGCCTACTTCCTCACGGGCCGCAGCGCCGCCTCCAAGGACCGCGCGCTGCGCGTGGACGGCGACGAACTGACCGTCGGGCCCGTGGCCCCCGTGGAGCACGATCCGCTGCGCCACTACGCCGCGGCCCTCCACACCGCCGACTGGCTGGTGTTCGGCAACGGCGAGCAGGTCGCCCAGGTCGCCGGGCGGCTGGACAAGGGCATCGCCCCCGCCGAATCCCTCGGCGGACTGGAGTACGAGCCCGACCCCCCGATCCGCACCTCACGGATCACGGCGCTGCTCAGCCGTGACGGCGGACGCACCGCCGTCTTCGGCGCGGCCCGTCCGAGCCTGGGCTCCCGGACGTCCACCAACGTCATGACGCTCACCGTCCGGGACCTGGAGCCGGGGGAGGCCGTCCTGCTCACCACCTACCGCTCCGACGGCAGCACCGTGGACGTCGCCGGCCCCTTCGACGAGACCACGGTGGCCGCACACGACGGGCCGGAGCTGCTCGACGAGATCTGGTCGGCCCTGAACCCCGCGTACCGCGTCGCCGCCGTCGTCCTGGATCCCGAGCGGGGCCCCGCCTCGGCGATCCGGCGTGCGGAACCGCGGACCGCCTGAGCGGGACGGACGACGGGGGCGCCGCCCGGAGCGAGAGCTTCCGGACGACGCCCCCGTGCACGCCGAGGCGTGCTCAGTCGGCGAGCGGCAGATAGACCCGGTTGCCCGAGGCCGCGAACTCCTTCGACTTCCGGAGCATCCCCTCGGCGACCTCCTCGGCCGTCGCCCCGGCGGCCTCCGTACCGCCGAACTGCTCGTTGATGGACCGGCTGATCTTCATCGAGCAGAACTTCGGCCCGCACATCGAGCAGAAGTGCGCCGTCTTGGCCGGTTCGGCCGGGAGCGTCTCGTCGTGGAACTCCCGCGCGGTGTCCGGGTCGAGGGCCAGATTGAACTGGTCCTCCCAGCGGAACTCGAAGCGGGCGTCCGACAGCGCGTCGTCCCACTCCTGCGCCCCCGGGTGCCCCTTGGCCAGGTCCGCCGCATGGGCCGCGATCTTGTAGGTGATGACCCCGGTCTTCACATCGTCCCGGTCGGGCAGGCCCAGGTGCTCCTTGGGCGTCACGTAGCAGAGCATCGCCGTCCCCCACCAGGCGATCATCGCGGCGCCGATGCCCGAGGTGATGTGGTCGTAGGCGGGCGCCACATCGGTGGTGAGCGGGCCGAGCGTGTAGAACGGCGCCTCCTCGCAGATCTCCTGCTGGAGGTCGATGTTCTCCTTGATCTTGTGCATCGGGACGTGCCCCGGGCCCTCGATCATCGTCTGGACGCCGAACCGCTTGGCGATCGTGTTCAGTTCGCCGAGCGTGCGCAGCTCGGCGAACTGCGCCTCGTCGTTGGCGTCCGAGATCGAACCGGGCCGCAGCCCGTCGCCCAGCGAGTACGTCACGTCGTACGAGGCGAGGAGTTCGCAGAGTTCCTCGAAGTTCTCGTACAGGAACGACTCCTTGTGGTGCGCGAGGCACCAGGCCGCCATGATCGACCCGCCGCGCGAGACGATGCCCGTCCTGCGGTTCGCCGTCAGCGGCACGTACGGCAGGCGCACGCCGGCGTGGACGGTCATGTAGTCGACGCCCTGCTCGGCCTGCTCGACGACGGTGTCCCGGTAGATCTCCCAGGTCAGTTCCTCGGCCCGGCCGTCGACCTTCTCCAGGGCCTGGTAGAGCGGCACGGTGCCGATCGGCACGGGGGAGTTGCGCAGAACCCACTCACGGGTGGTGTGAATGTTGCGGCCGGTGGAAAGGTCCATGACCGTATCGGCGCCCCACCGGGTCGCCCAGGTCATCTTGTCCACCTCCTCCTCGATGGAGGACGTGACCGCGGAGTTGCCTATGTTGGCGTTCACCTTCACCAGGAATCGCTTGCCGATGATCATCGGCTCGATCTCCGGGTGGTTGACGTTGGCCGGCAGTACCGCCCGCCCCGCGGCTATCTCCTCGCGCACCACCTCGGGCGCGACGTTCTCGCGTATCGCGACGTACTCCATCTCCGGGGTGATCTCGCCCCGGCGGGCGTACGCGAGCTGGGTGACCGCCCGCCCGTCCCTGCCGCGCCTGGGCTGGCGCGGGCGGCCGGGGAAGACCGCGTCCAGATTGCGCAGCCCACCGCGCGGAGCGGTGTGCTTGAGCCCGTCGTCCTCGGGGCGCGCGGGGCGTCCCGCGTACTCCTCGGTGTCGCCGCGGGCGATGATCCAGTTCTCCCGCAGGGGGGACAGCCCCCGGCGGACATCGGTCTCGGTGGCGGGATCGGTGTACGGCCCCGACGTGTCGTACAGCGTCACGTCCTTGCCGTTGGTGAGGTGCACCTGACGGACCGGCACCCGGAGGTCCGGGCGCGAGCCCTGGACGTATCCCTTGTGCCAGCCGATGGACTTCCCGGCCTCGTCGCTCTGGTTCGAGGCAGGCGTGCGTGCGTCCGCTGTGGTCATGAGACCTACTCCCTACGCCGGCATTACCCGGTAACAGGTTCGGCGGTCGGCGCAGCCTCGTCCCGTACGGACGTACGGAGATCAGCGCCCTCTCAGCCCGGTGCTCCGAGCTCCCGCGTGTGCAAAGGTGCCACCACGCTAGCGTCCGCACGGCCGGACTGAACAGAGGGCCCCGGGGGAGACCGGACACGGAGAGCGATTCACCCGTTCGGCCGGTGTCCTGTTCGACCGGATTCCGGGCCAGGAGCACGGCCGGGGTCAGCCGGCGTTCTGCTCTTCGGCCAGAATTCGCCCCAGCGCCTCTTCCAGATTGCCCTCGAAGTCACCCAGCGTGCACTCCTGCCCCAGGGGCACGAGCTTGTCCGTCCGGTCGAGAAACGCCACCAGGGGTGCCGTGCCGGCCCTGAACAGCGCGCGGTCGGCGCCGACCTGCAGCCGGATATGGACGTCGGACAGACCCTCGGGCTCGATCGGCCCGATGTGCACATCGCCGTCCCCACTGGGGCTGTTGAGACCGTCGAGCAGCAACTCACGGCCGAAAGCCCAGGTGACGGGGGCGTCGCCGGGCAGATGGAAGGTCATCCGGATCGCGTACGGATCGCACACTTCGTACCGGAGCTCCACCGGGATACGGAATGAGAGCTCCTCGGAGACGAGGAAGCTCATCATGACCTCAGCTTGAACCGACTCGCGCATCGTTCAACCCCGCAGTAGATGAATCTGGCCAGGAATGATCCCCCGTGGCCCTATTGACGCCATCGTGGTGCACGCGATAGCAGATCACAAGGAGTGATTTTTCAGATACTGATAGAGAACACGAACGAACGCAAGAGGCTGGCCACTTCGCCACGTAGTCGTTCGACTGCGGGGAGCAACTGTTCTTCCCGGGCGAGCGGGACGGAAATGGCCACGGCGGCGGCCGTGAAACCGGCCGAGATCGGGAGGGCGGCACAGACCGTGCCGAGCGCGTACTCCTGCCGTTCGACGACGGGTTCGACGCGGCCGATCGACCGCAGCCGCTCAAGGAGCGCGGGGCGGTCACGCACCGAGTAACGGGTCAACGGGCGTACGGGATGGCGGTCGAGGTGGTCCTCGCGGGCCTTCTCGTCGAGCTGGCTCAGCAGGCACTGGCCGATCGCGTGGGCGTGCCCGGTCTCCCCGAAGGCGGCCCACTCCTCGACGGCGGGCGTCTCCGGACTGTCCGCGACCGCGACCAGCTCGATCTCGCCGTCGCGGTAGACGGCGCAGTACACGGGCACACCGATGATGTCCCGCCAGCGCCCCAAGGACTGGGTCATCCTGCTGCGACGATTCTGCAGCGCCCCGTCACCGGCCAGCCGCTCCGCGGCGGCTCCGAAGAGGAAGACGCCGTTCTCCCGGCGCAGATATCCCTCGTGCGTCAGGGTGCGCAGCAGGTGGTACGCGGTGGGAAGCGGAAGCCCCGCCTCACGCGCGAGCTGTTTGGCCGGGGCCCCGTCGCGATGGGTGCCCACCGCCTCCAGCAGCCTCAGCGCCCGCTGCACGGATCCGATCAGCGTCGGGACGGCGGTACTCGATGCCGTGGCCAACGGTCACCCCCAGGCATGGTGACGGGCGGTCAGCCCGCCTGTGGGGGCCGCCCCCACAGCTCTCCCGCAGGCCTGGGGTCCCGAAGGCCGGATGCCGTACAAACCACTGGTCAGGGTGGCCACTGACGGTACTTTCCCAGGCGGCGGCAGCGAACTGCCACTGTATCGGGAGCATCCGGACGGGGTGTCGTTTCGTCTTCCGCTTAGCTCAGCTGGGCTAACGGACCGGCCGGTCGTACGGTTACCAGCCGCTTCCCGAGGAGGAGGACATGAACTTCCGTACGAGGAAGACCAGACCGCCGACCAGGATCACGAAGATCAGGACCTTGAACAGCAGTCCGATCACGAACCCGACGATGCTGGCGATCAGACCGCCGAACACCACGATCGCGATGACCGGCACCGCGATCCACTTCACCCACCAGGGCATCCCCGCGAATATCTCCCGCACGGCCATCGTCCTTACCTCGTCTCTGTGAGTTCCTGCTTCGATGCTAGAGGCGCGGGGGTGGTCGACGGGGCCCCGGCAGCCCTTGGACTCCCCTGATCGATCCCCTAGGGATCCCCGGGGGAAGCGCTCAGCCCTCGGGCGGGGAGAACACCACCATCACGCGCAGGTCCTCGGTGATGTGGTGGAACTTGTGGGGGGTGCCGGCCGGTACGTACACGACACTGCCTCTGCCCACCTGCGTCGTTTCCATGCCGACGGTGATCGAGGCGCGGCCGCTGACGACGAGGTACACCTCGTCCTGCCGGTGCGGCTGCTGCGGATCGAGGTCGCCCGCGTCGAGCGCGTACAGACCGACCGACATGTTCCGTTCCCGGACGAACTGGAGATACGCGCCGTCGTTGGCGGCCCGTTCCGCCTCCAGCTCGTCCAGTCTGAATGCCTTCATGGCCCGTGCGCCCCTTGCCTGTACCCAGCCGGTGTCCGCCACCGATCACGTCTGCCACGATCAGACACATGAAGAATTTCGTAGTCAAGACGATCGCCAACGCGGGAGCGCTGGCCGTGGCCATCTGGCTGCTCCAGGACATCACGCTGAGCGGCGGCAGCACCGGCCGCAAGGCACTGACCCTGATCCTGGTGGCGTTGATCTTCGGCCTGGTCAACTTCGTGGTCAAGCCGGTGGTGAAGGTGCTCACGCTGCCGCTCTTCATTCTCACCCTGGGGCTGATCACCCTCGTGGTGAACGCCCTGATGCTGTTGCTCACCTCCTGGCTCGCGGACGTACTGAACCTGAGCTTCCACGTCCACGGCTTCTGGACCGCCGTCCTCGGCGGCCTGATCATCTCCATCGTCTCCTGGGCGCTGAACGTCGTCCTGCCCGAGGACGACTGAGGACGGGCTCACGCACGGCGCCGCACCGGGACCCTTGCCCCGGCGCGGGGCCGGGCGGAGCGACACCGCGCCCCGCCCACCTGAGACAGTGCGGAGAAACAGGACCGGTGACCGGCCGGGGAGAGAAACGAGGACACGGACATGAGCACCATGGGCGACGGCACCCGGGCGGTACGCGCGGGACTGCCGGAACCGCAGCAGTACGAGCCCACGCTCCCCGGGCCGGTCTTCGCCGCGCACTACCACCTCTCCGGCGAGCCGACCGGGCCGTACACCTACGGCCGTGACGCCAACCCCACCTGGGACCGTCTGGAACGGGCCATCGGCGAACTGGAGGCACCGGGCGAGGACGTGGAGACGACGGTCTTCGCCTCCGGCATGGCGGCCATCTCGGCCGTCCTGCTCTCCCAGGCGCGGACCGGCGACATCGTCGTCCTGCCCGACGACGGCTACCAGGCCCTGCCGCTGGTGCGGGCGCAACTGGAGGAGTACGGGGTCGAGGTGCGGACCGCGCCGACGGGCGGCGACAGCCGGCTGGACGTGCTGGAGGGTGCCCGGCTGCTGTGGATCGAGACCCCGTCCAACCCCGGCCTGGACGTCTGCGACGTGCGACGGCTCGTCGAGGCGGCCCATGCCGGCGGCACCCTGGTGGCCGTCGACAACACCCTCGCCACCGTGCTCGGGCAGCGCCCCCTGGAGCTGGGCGCCGATTTCT
The DNA here is from genome assembly GCF_055559335.1 of Streptomyces sp. NPDC024555. Classification (NCBI taxonomy): domain Bacteria; kingdom Bacillati; phylum Actinomycetota; class Actinomycetes; order Kitasatosporales; family Streptomycetaceae; genus Streptomyces; species Streptomyces sp. NPDC024555. The sequence goes on along the minus strand of NZ_JBVHKV010000001.1, from coordinate 341,099 downwards.
CGGTGGCCAGTGACACCAAGGGCCTGACCGGGCACGGCGATCTCCTGCTGGGCCATGTCACCTGCCGGGACGTCGGTCTCGCCGCGTCCGTGCGGCGCTGGCGCAAGGTCGTCGGCGCGATCCCGGGACCGATGGAGGCCTGGCTCGCCCATCGTTCGCTGGCCACGCTGGAACTGCGCAACGACCGGCAGTGCGCCAACGCCCTCGCGCTCGCGGAAGCGCTCTCCGGGCACCCCGCGGTGAGCGGGCTGCGCTATCCCGGACTGCCCACCGACCCCTCGCACGCGGTCGCCTCGCGCCAGATGCGGCGCTTCGGCTCCGTGGTCTCCTTCGTGCTGGCCGACAAGGAGACCGCCGAACGCTTCCTGCTGGCGCTGCGGCTCGTGGAGGACGCGACCAGCTTCGGCGGGGTGCGGTCCACCGCTGAACGTCGGGCCCGCTGGGGCGGCGACGCCGTTCCGGAGGGCTTCATCCGCTTCTCGGTCGGCGCGGAGAACATCGCGGACCTGGTGGCCGACGTCGAACGGGCCCTGTCCGAGGCCGTCGCCGGCCGCTGAGCGCCCGCCCCGCGGCGCCCTCATCCGGGCGCCGCGGGGGTGTCAGACCGCTCCAGTACGCTTCCCGCGATCGCTCATCGACCGTGAGGAACAAGAGAATTGACCGGCCTGACCGCCTTCCCCCTGCCGTTCCAGGCGTCGCGTCGCACGGAACGCGACGGGCCCCGGACCCTGCGCGAAATCCAGATGATGCAGTGCAGCGCCCATATACGGGCGAAGTCGGGGTGGTCCGAGAAGATGCACGACCCCGAGATCGTCGCCCGGTGGACGCGTGAGGCGGTCGAACAGGGCCTGACCGAGGCGCAGGTGCGGTACGTCCTCGACGAACTCGCCCACTACGCCTCGCTCCGCGACGCGGACACCGGGGTCGAGGTGTCCGCCGTCGACGGCGTCTGGCACTCCGACACCCTGATCGACGACGCGCTGCGCACCCGGCTCCGCGACGCGGTCCGAGTCCTGGAGGACGTGCCGGAGGCGGAGCGGGACTGGCACCCCGGTTCGGACGGCCAGGTGCTCGATCTGGTGCATCCCTCGCTGTTCTGCCTGGTCAACGGCGTGAGTTCCGCACCGGAGCACGCCTGGGAGAACCCGACGAACCGCTACTCGAAGCACGAGTTCTCGGAGCGGTTCCAGTGGCTTCCCACCGACGCCGACGTCGCCGAGGACGGCACGGTCTCCTTCCGTTCGTACGTGAACAACGTCCACCCGGAACGGCACGGTGAGCTGGCCGCCGTGCTCCCGGCGCTGCTCGGCCGGATGCGCCCCCTGCTGGAGAACGTGCTCACCGACCTCCGCCATCCCCGGCCGATACGGATCGAGGCCGATCCCTACGGGTGGTACGGGCCGGAGCCGGAGTATCCGGAGGAGGACGACTACAGCGACGAGGCCGCCCACGACGAAGCCGTGGAGGCATGGGAGCAGGTCCAGGAAGAGTGGTGGGAAAAGCGCCGCCCGGTGATCCCGGACGCACCGAAGTTCTCGGCGCCCGAGCCGCCCGCCGCCTCCGACCGGGTCGATCTGCGCGGCCGCCGCCTCCAGGTCATCGTCAAGCTCGCCACCCTGCACCTCACCCCGGAGAAGCCCGAGTACGCGGGCGGTTCCTGGCATGTCGAGGGGATGCTGAACGAGCGCATCGTCTCGACCGGCCTCTACTACTGGGACAGCGAGAACATCTCCGAGAGCCGGCTGGGCTTCCGGGCCGCCGTCGACGAACCCGAGTACGAGCAGAGCGACGACCAGGGCATCCGCGAGGTCTACGGGCTGGAGAACGAGGGCCCGCTGAACCAGACACTGGGATCGGTGGAGACCCCGGCGGGCCGGTGCCTGGCCTTCCCCAACGTGCTCCAGCACCGGGTGAGCCCGTTCCGCCTGACCGACCCCGCGCGCCCGGGGCACCGCAAGATTCTCGCGTTCTTCCTGGTCGATCCGTCGGAGTCGCTCGTCTCGACCTCCGACGTGCCCCCGCAGCAGCCCTGGGCCGAGACCTCGACGATGACCACCGAGCAGGCCCATGGCTTCCGCGAGGAGCTGATGCGGGAACGCAAGTTCTTCGTCGACGAGCACAACGACCAGGTGTACGAGCGGGAGTTCTCCCTCTGCGAGCACTGAGCCGGCGGCGGCCGACCGCCCCGGCCTCCCCGGTGGTCGGGGCGGTCCGAGCCTCCCCCCTCGTGGCTCGGACCGCCCGGGTTCCCCGTCTTCTCCTCACGAAGAACCGCCTCGACAAGGCTAGTTGACTCTGCGTCAGTGTCCAATCACAGTAGCGGCAGCGACCTATCGACATATTTATAGTTGTCCGGGTCCGACGAGCCGCCGCGGTGAGAGGGGACGGAGATGGACCTGGCGCTGCTGCGTACGTTCGTCGCCGTGCACCGGGCCGGCTCCTTCACCCGCGCCGCCGCGCTCCTGGGCCTCTCCCAGCCCGCCGTCACCTCACAGATCCGCACCCTGGAACGGCAGCTGGGACGGCCGCTCTTCACCCGGCGGGCGCGCGGGGTGACGCCCACCCCGATCGGCGACGAACTGGCGCACCGGGCGGCGCCGCATCTGGACGCCCTGGTCGAGATCACCGAGACCGAGCTGGACGAGGTGTCGGGCGTCCGCACCCTGCATCTGGCCGGGCCGCCCGAGTTCACCGCGCTGCGCGCCCTGCCCGCGCTCACCCCGCTCCTGACCCAGGGCCTGGCCCTGCGCAGCTCGTTCTCGGCGGCCACCGACGAGACCCTGGAGGGCCTGGCGGCGGGCCACCACGACCTGGCCATCGTGACGGCCCGGCCGCGGGGCGGGCTCGTCACCGCCACCCCGCTCTGCGACGAGGAGCATGTACTGGTCGCCGCGCCGCGCTGGGCCGGGCGGCTGGGGCCCGGCACACTGCGCCGCGACGGGCCGGTGGTCCTGGCGCAACTGCCCGTCGTGGAGGTCCACGAGAGCCTGCCGCTCGTCTCCCGCTACTGGGCGGAGGTCTTCGACGCCCGGCCGGCCGCCGCGGGCGCCGTCATCGCGCCGGATCTGCGGGCCGTGCTGGCGTGTGCGGCGGCGGGTGCGGGCCTCGCGGTCCTGCCGCGCTATCTGTGCGAGAGCGCGCTGGAACGGGGCGAGGTCGTGGCCCTCCTCGATCCCCCCGTGCCGCCGCTGCGCACCTACTTCCTGGCTGCGAGGACCGGCACCCTCGCCCTGCCGCCGATCGCACGGGCCCACGAGGTGTTGCTGCGCGCGGCGGCCGACTGGTGACCTCAGGGCGGCCCGGCAGCCGCCCGGTGTTTCAGAACCGGTCCGGCGGGCCACGCTCTTGCCATGACCGAACGTCCTGTGGTCAAGCGCACCGCACGCGCCATCCTGCTCGATGACAACGACCTGATCCTCATCAAGCGCACCAAGCCGGGCGTGGATCCGTACTGGCTCACGCCGGGCGGCGGGGTGGAGCCCGGGGACGCGACCGTCGTCGACGCCCTCCACCGGGAACTGGACGAGGAACTCGGCGCCAAGATCACCGATGTGGTGCCCTGCTTCGTCGACACCGTCGAGCACATCGAGGGCGACGGGGTGAAGGGGGTCAAGGTCCAGCACTTCTTCGTCTGCCGGCTCGAATCGATGGACCTGTCCCTGCGCCACGGCCCCGAGATCGACGAGCCCTGCGGAGAGTACGACGTCGTCCGGGTGCCGTTCAGCCGGGTCGGCATCGCGGCCGTGCACCTCGTACCGCTCTCCCTGCGGCACTACCTGGACGGCAACATCGAGGGCGTCCGGGCCATGCACGCACCGGATCTCGGCTGACCGGCCGCACCGGGCGGGAGTCCGCGCCGGTGCCGCCCCGGGTGGGGCACGGCGGCGCGGGGCCCGCGCGTGTACGCCGAGGCCAGTACACGGGGATACTCCCCTCGTCAGATGACCGGCGGCGCCGCTGCCCGCACCGTGTTTCACGTGAAACCACTCAAGCGCCGCACCCGCAGAACCCTGCTCGTCGCCCATGTCTCGGTTTCGGTCGGCTGGCTCGGGTTGACCGTCTGTCTGCTGACGCTCGGCCTGACCGCCTTTCTGACCGGTGATCCGGCCACCGCGCGGGCGGCGACCCGCGCCATGAAGATCTTCGGGGACTGGCTGGTCGTCCCCGTCGCCGTGGCCGCCCTGGTCAGCGGCCTGGTGCTGTCCCTGGGGACGCCCTGGGGGCTGGCCCGGTACCGCTGGGTCTGGACGAAGTTCTGGCTCACCCTGGTCACGGCCGGGCTGTCGGTCTTCGCCCTGCGCCCCGGCATCGACGAAGCGGCCGAGCGGGGTACGGCGGACATCGACCTCGTCGTCGCTCCCTCGGTGGCCACCGCGACCTATCTGTTCGTCACCGCGATCTCCGTACTGAAGCCCTGGGGACCGACCCGCCGCGGCCGGCGCCTACGCGTCTCGGCCAGATCCGGTAAAGCGGTGGACGAGCGATCACCCAGTCGTACAGCCTGACCTCTATGCCCAGCTCCTTGCCCCGCCCTCCCGCCGATCTGCCGATCCGGCGCCTCACCCGGGACGATCTGGTCCCCTGCGCCGACCTCAGCGAGGACCGGGGATGGCCCCGCGACGAACACCGCTGGGGACTCCTCCTCACGGCGTGCACCGCGTACGGCATCGACGATCCCGAGGGCAAGGGCCTGATGGCGAGCTGTGTGGTGACCTCGTACGGGCCCGAGGCCGCTGCCGTCGGCATGATGCTGGTGGCCGGACGTCACGCCCGGAAGGGGATCGCCCGGTATCTGATGCGTGCGGTGATCGAGTCCACCGGGGGAGCGGCGCTCAGCCTCCACGCGACGGACGCGGGACGTCCGCTGTACGAACAGCTCGGTTTCGAGGCCGTGGGCCGGACGGACCGGATGAGCGGCCGCTTCCGGTCCGGCGCGGCCCCGGAAGGGGGCGCGGGCGACGGAGGGGCCGTACGTGTGCGCCCCGCCTCGGCCGGCGATCTGCCGGACATCCTGCGCCTGGACACCCGGGCCACCGGGCTCGACCGCACCCAGCTGCTGGCCCGTCTCCCCGCCTTCGCCGACCATCTGCGGGTGGCCGAGGAGAACGGCGCGCTCGTCGGGTACGGCGCGCTGTGGCCCAGCGCGCAGAGCCATGCGCTCGGCCCGCTGGTCGCGCGGGACACGGCGACGGCGAAGCTCCTGGTCTCCTCGCTCGCCGGAGCGACGGACCGGCCGCTGCGGGCGGACATCGACGCCCGGCACACGGACCTGCTCGCCTGGCTCGGCGCACACGGCCTGGAGCCCGGCGCCCCGACCACCGTCATGACCCTCGGCGGCACACGGCAGCCGGGGGAACGGGAGCGGTACTTCGCCCCGCTGAGCGTGGCGACCGGCTGAACGACGCACTGATGCCCCCGGCTCCCGCCGGGGGCATCGGCATGCGCGCCAGGACTCAGACGAGGGCCGCGACGGCGGTCGTGGCGAAGCCGTGGTCCTGGTCGGGTGCGCCGCCGCCGACTCCGACGGCGCCGATCAGCCGTCCGTCACGGTGGACCGGGACGCCGCCGGCGATGAAGAGCAGCGGACGGTCGAGCGCGGTCGGCAGCGTGTGGAAGAGGCCGCCCGGCTGGACCGCGTCGACGAGGTCGGCGGTGGGGGCGTCGAGCTGAAGGGCGGTGTACGCCTTGCGGGTGCTGGTCTCGCCGGCGATCAGGACCGCCCGGTCGTCGCGGCGGAAGGCCAGCAGATGGCCGCCCGCATCGAGGACGGTGACGGCTGCCGCGACACCGGCGGCCTCGGCGGCGGTGCGGGCCGTCTCGATCAGGGCTTCCGCGTCCTGGGTGGTGAGCGGGGCCGCGGCGGTGGTGGGGGTGCTCATGGGATGACTCCTTGGTGCGGTTCCGTGCGGTGGACGTCCGCGCGGTGCGGTAGGTGTGGTGCGGGTAGGTCGGTCAGTGGCGGGAGGCCACGGGTACGGCGGCGGTCTCCGGGGTGTGCGCGGCGACGAGACGGCTCCGGGTGTCCGAACGGCGCTCCAGCCCGCGGGAGAGGACGGCCAGTACCAGGGCGGAGGCGGCGAGGGCGGCGCCCACCCAGTTCGGGGCGGTGTAGCCGAGGCCGGCGGCGATGACCATGCCGCCCAGCCAGGCGGACAGGGCGTTGCCGAGATTGAAGGCGCCGATGTTGACGGCGGAGGCGAGCGTCGGGGCGCCCGCGGCCTGGTCGAGCACGCGCTTCTGGAGCGGGGGCACGGTCGCGAAGCCCAGGGCGCCGATGAGGACGATGGTGACGGCTGCCGCGATCTTGTTGTGGGCGGTGAGGGTGAAGAGCGCCAGGACGACGGCCAGGCCGCCCAGGGACACGTAGAGCATCGGCATGAGGTGACGGTCGGCGAACCGGCCGCCGAGCAGGTTGCCGCCGACCATGCCGAGGCCGAAGAGGACCAGCAGCCAGGTCACGGAGGAGGCCGAGTAGCCGGCGATCTCGGTCATCATCGGGGTGATGTAGGTGATCGCGGCGAAGACTCCGCCGAAGCCCAGCACCGTCATCGCCATGGCGAGCAGGACCTGGACGTTGCGGAAGGCGGCCAGTTCGTGGCGCAGCCGGACGCCCTCGGGGCGCGGCTGGTCGGGCACGAGGCGGGCGACACCGAACAGTCCGACGACCCCCAGGCCGGCGACGACGACAAAGGTGCTCCGCCAGCCGACGCTCTGCCCGATGTAGGTGCCGAGGGGTACGCCGACCACATTGGCGACGGTGAGCCCGGTGAACATCATCGCGATGGCACCGGCCTTCTTCCGGGGCTCGACCAGATCGGCCGCGACCACCGAGCCGATGCCGAAGAAGGCGCCGTGGGCGAGCGAGGCGATCACGCGGCCGGCGAGCATCACGCCGAAGGCCGGGGCGGTCGCGGAGACGATGTTCCCGATGACGAACAGCCCCATCAGGATCATCAGCATGCGTTTGCGGCTGATCCGGGTGCCGAGCACGGTCATCAGCGGGGCCCCGAGGACGACACCGAGCGCGTATCCGGTGACGAGGAAGCCTGCGGTCGGGATGGAGACGTGGAAGTCCGCCGCCACCTCGGGGAGCAGTCCCATGATCACGAACTCGGTGGTTCCGATACCGAATGCCCCGATGGCGAGAGCGAGGAGCGCGAGCGGCATGGCTTCACCTTCCCTGGAGAGTGCGTGCGGAGAGCGAGACAGAGCTTGCGTCCGCGCCTTACGAGCGTCCACATTAATTGCATACGCGGGTTAATTGCAAACGCGGGCTATTGCGGTCGTCGCCTATCCTGGGGGGACGAGCACCCGCACGGAGGTGAGGACCCCATGACAGCGACGGACCCCGCGCTGACCGCCCTTTCCCAGGGCTGGTGCGCGCTCTCCCTGCTTCACGGGAAGATCGAGGCCCATATCGAGCGCGCCCTGCAGAGCGGTCACGGCCTCAGCGTGCGGGAGTACTCGCTGCTGGACGTCCTGAGCCGCCAGCACAACGGACCGGGCGGCCACCTCCAGATGAAGCAGGTCGCGGACGCCGTGGTCCTCAGCCAGAGCGCCACGACCCGGCTGGTCACCCGCCTGGAAGACCGGGGACTGCTCACCCGCTATCTCTGCGACACCGACCGCAGGGGCATCTACACCGATGTCACCGACGCCGGACTCACCCTGCTCGCCGCGGCCCGGCCGACCAATGACACCGCCCTGCGGACCGCACTGGACGAGGCCGCCACCCACCCCGAACTGGCTCCTCTCGTGCGGACGGTGGAGGGGCTGAAGGCCCCGGTCCAGGACCAGGGCCTAGGCTGCCGATCATGAGCGATCCGGAGATCCGCCCCGCCACCGTCGACGATCTGCCCGAGATCGTGGCCATGCTGGCCGACGATCCACTCGGCGCCCGGCGCGAGTCGCCGGACGACCTCGCGCCCTACGAGACGGCCTTCCGGCGGCTGTCCGGCGACCCCCATCAGCACCTGGTGGTCGCCGTGCGCGCGGACCGCGTCATCGGAACCCTGCAGCTGACCGTGATCCCCGGCCTGTCCCGGCGCGGCGCCACCCGCTCGGTGATCGAAGGCGTCCGCATCCACGCCGACGAACGCGGCAGCGGCCTCGGCACCCGGCTGATCCAGTGGGCCGTGGACGAATCAAGGCGTCAGGACTGCCAGTTGGTGCAGCTCACCTCGGACTCCACCCGGACCGACGCCCACCGCTTCTACGAACGGCTCGGCTTCGTCGCCAGCCATGTGGGGTTCAAGCTCGCGCTCTGACCGGCACGACAGCCCAGGAGACGCCCATGCACCGCATCACCGACGAACAGCGCCGCATCCGAATCGGGCGGCGCCACCTCCTGGCCCCCTCCCTCCGCGCAGACTCCCCCGTCACCGTGGCCGAGGCCCTCGTCGGCCTGCATGCCACGGACGCCGCCACCGTGTTCCTGTCCACCTGCGCACGGCTGCGGAACCCCGACGTCAGCGCGGTGGAGACCTCCCTGTACGAGGATGTCTCCCTGGTCCGGCTGCTCTCCATGCGCAACACGCTCTTCGTGGTGTCGGACGGACTGGCCCCGCAGGTACGGGCGTCGAACGCCCTCGCCGTCGCCGCCAAGGAGCGCCAGAAGCTGGTGAAGCACCTGGCCGAGGACGGACAGGGGCTGGACGGGACATGGCTGGCCGACACCGAGGACGCCACGCTCGCCGCGCTCACCGCCCGGGGCTCCGCCACCGGCAGCGAACTCTGCGCCGCCGTCCCCGCCCTCCGCACCAAGATCACGGTCTTCCCCGGCAAGAAGCAGGAGACGGTCCAGGGCATCGCCACCCGGGTGCTCCGGGTGCTGGCCGCGGAAGGACGGATCCGCCGCGACCGGCCACGGGGCTCCTGGACCTCCAGCCAGTTCCGCTGGACCGCCTCCACCCCTCATCCCGAGGTGGAAACCGGCAGCGCACAGGCCGAGTTGGCGCTGCACTGGCTGCGGGCCTACGGTCCGGCGACCGAGGCCGACCTCGCCTGGTGGACGGGCTGGGGCCTCGGCCAGGTCCGCAAGGCGCTGGCCGCCGCCCGAGCCGTCGATGTGCGGCTCGACGGCGGAGGCACCGCCTGGGTCGCCCCGGACGACGAGGCACCCGACGCCGAACCGGAGCCCTGGGCAGCCCTGTTGCCGGCGCTCGACCCGAGCGCGATGGGCTGGGCGGACCGGGACTTCCATCTCGCCCCCGAGCTCCGGGCCCCGCTCTTCGACCGGTCCGGCAACATCGGGCCCACCGTGTGGTGGAACGGCCGGATCATCGGCGGCTGGGCCCAGCGAGCCGACGGCGAACCGGTCTGGCGGCTGCTGACCGACGCCGGCCGGGAGGCCTCCACCGCCGTCGAGGCGGAGGCCTCCCGGCTGCGGACGTGGGTCGGCGACGCACGCATCACCCCGCGCTTCCGCACGCCCCTGGAGAGGGAGTTGACCGCCTGACCGGTCCCGCGCGCCGTTTCACGTGAAACGGCGCGCTCAGCTCTCCAGGCCGCGCCAGCCGCCCTCGTCCACGCCCCCGGGCACGGCGGCATCCGGGGCGTACGGCTCGCGGGTGAAGACGAAGGACCCCAGATCCAGATGGCTCACCCGGCCGTCGGCGGTCCGCACCACACGCAGGGTCTCCCCCGTGTAGTAGCCGTCGAGCCCGGTCCAGGTGCCGTCCGGGCGGGCGACGAAACGGGCCCCGCGCCCCTGGCCGTTCAACGGCCGCAACTCCAGACCTCGTTCGGGCAGCAGCCTCAGCACGTTCGCACGCGGACCCCAGTACCAGGGGCCGGTCAGCGCCAGCAGCTCCTGGTCCACCTCGGGCAGCGGTCGCCACGGCTCCGGGATCCTCGGCTCGGCCCCGGCGACGATGTCCACGAGATCGGCGGCCACATCACCGACCGGCACCCCGGCGGTGACGTTCGCGAACACCACGGCCGCCACGTCGTCCTCGACACTGATCCAGAGCGCGGCCAGGAATCCGGGCAGCGACCCCGTGTGCCCGATGAGCGTCCGTCCCTTCGACCTCACCGCCTGAAGCCCGAGGCCGTAGTGACCGTTGTGGTCCCCCGGTTCGGGCGCCGAAGCCGGCTCCCGCATCTCCGCGACGGACGCGGCGGAGAGCACCCGGTCGTCCCCGTCGGCCAGGAAGGCGGCGAAACGCAAGAGGTCCGCCGTGGTGGACCAGAGCTGGCCGGCCGGCGCCATCAGCCCCAGGTCCTCGGCGGGCTCGGGCAGCAGGACGTCCGCCCAGGGGTGGACCGCCCACGCGCCGGCGTGCGGGGCCTGCGGCTGCGGGCCCGTCCGGTGCAGGCCCAGCGGCTCCAGCACCTCACGACGCAGCACCTCGGCCCAGGAATCCCCGCGCACCGCCTCGATGAGCGAGCCCAGCAGGGTGTAGCCGGGGTTGGAGTAGTGGTGGCGCCGGCCGGGCGGGTGCACCCCGGTCCGGTCCTCCAGCACCTCCGCGAGCCCGGGACGCACGGTCCCGGGCGTCCGCTCCCACCAGGGCGCCGGCGCCTCGGCACCGAGCCCCGCGCTGTGCGCCAGCAGCTGGTGCACGGTGACGTCCCCGGCCCCCGTCCCGGGCAGGTGCTTCTCCAACGGGTCCCCCAGGTCCAGCAGCCCCTCGTCCCGGAGCCGCAGCACCAGCACGGCGGTGAACGTCTTGGTGAGGGAGCCGATCCTGAACTGCGTATCGGTGTCCGGGGCATGGCCGTCCACGCACGAGCGGGAACCGTGCCAGGCGATCTGTCCCTCCCGCCGCACGGCAGCGGTCATGGAGGGCGAACGCCCCTCCGTCTGCGCGGTGGCGAGGCGGTGCAGCAGCGCACGGCGGGTGCCCGGAAGCAAGGGTTCGGCAGGAGAAGTCATGGTCCATGCCTACCTCCCCGGCCGCCTCCTGGCGAACCGATTTGGCGAAGCACGCTCAGAACACGCCCACGAGCACGATGACCAGGGCGGGCAGCGCGACGAAGACGGTGCCGAGGTAGACGGCCAGGACCCAGCGGTGCTCGGAGGCCACGCGCGCCAGGTTCTCCGCGCAGAACAGCGGGACGGGGCGCAGCAGCGGGATCACGTAAATCGCGACGATCGCGAACAGGTTGTAGACCAGGTGCACGAAGGCCGCCTGCAATCCGATCTCCGCGTCCGCCCCCACACCCGCGAACGCGGCAAAGACCACCGTGAACGTGGTGCCGAGGTTGGAACCCACGACGACCGGATACACCTGGGCCGGCGTCAGAATGCCGGTCCCGGCGAAGGGCACCAGCACGGACGTGGTGATGGTCGAGGACTGCGTGACGACGGTGACCCCCATGCCTGACGCCATGGCCAGGTACGGGTTGCGGCCGACGGCCTTGATCAGAACGTCACGGGCTCTGCCGACCATCAGCAGTTTGAGCAGTTTCCCCAGGTAGCGGACGGCGACCAGGATCAGCACCGCACCGATCACGATGGTGAAGAGCGGGCCGAGGGTGCTGCTGAGGTGCGAGGTCGCGTGGATCACCCCGTGCTCCACGGGCCCGGTGACCGCCCGGACGACGTTGAAGTGGGCCGGGTTCGGCAGCCAGTCGGTGCCGTACAGCGCACGGGTCAGCGCCCCGCTGATGTGCTGCAGCGGATGCCAGATCAGCTCCACCGGAAAGAAGATCAGCAGGGCGAGCCAGTTGTAGAAGTCATGGACGGTCGAGGCGCCCAGCGCCCTGCGGAACTTCGCCCGGTCGCCGATGAAGGTGAGGGCCACCAGGCTCGTCGTCACGGTGGTGCCGACGTTCGCGCCCAGGACGATGGGGATCGCGCCCTCGATGGGCAGCGCACCCGACCCCACGGCGGTGACCGCGATGGCCGTCGTCGTGGTGGACGACTGGATGAGGACGGTCCCGAGAACGCCGACGCTCAGCCCGACCCAGGGGTTCGCGGCGAAGGCGAACATGGAGTGCGCCGCCTCGCCGCCCAGCCCCGCGAAGCCGCGGCTGATGATGCTCACGGCACAGACCAGCAGATAGATCAGTCCGACGACACCGCACCAGCCGAGGGCCTTCGCCCAGGTGGGGAGCGGGATGTCTCCGGCACCGTTCTCGGATGCGGCTTCCGCCATGGGCCAAGGCTACGAGCCAGGGCGCGGGGACGCGCGTGGCCGGCCACCGTACGGGTCCCCCGGCCCGCGCCCGGTCCGCTCAGGTCTGCGCCATGTCCACGAAGCGCGAGTAGTGCCCCTGGAAGGCGACGGTGATCGTCGCGGTCGGGCCGTTTCGGTGCTTGGCCACGATCAGGTCGGCCTCGCCCGCGCGCGGGGACTCCTTCTCGTAGGCGTCCTCCCGGTGCAGCAGGATCACCATGTCGGCGTCCTGCTCGATGGAGCCGGACTCACGGAGGTCGGAGACCATGGGCTTCTTGTCGGTGCGCTGCTCGGGGCCTCGGTTCAGCTGGGAGAGCGCGATGACCGGGAGCTGGAGCTCCTTGGCCAGCAGCTTGAGGTTTCGGGACATGTCCGAGACCTCCTGCTGACGGCTCTCGGCGCGCTTGGAGCCGCCGGACTGCATCAGCTGCAGATAGTCGATGACCACCAGCTTGAGGTCGTTGCGCTGCTTGAGCCGACGGCACTTGGCCCGGATCTCCATCATGGAGAGGTTCGGGGAGTCGTCGATGTACAGCGGGGCCGCGGACACGTCCGGCATCCGTCGCGCCAGCCGCGTCCAGTCCTCGTCGGTCATGGTGCCCGAACGCATGTGGTGCAGCGCCACCCGCGCCTCGGCGGAGAGCAGACGCATCGCGATCTCGTTCCGGCCCATTTCCAGGGAGAAGATCACGCTGGGCATATTGCTCTTGATCGAGCACGCCCGCGCGAAGTCCAGCGCGAGCGTCGACTTGCCCATGGCGGGACGGGCCGCGATGACGACCATCTGGCCCGGGTGCAGTCCGTTGGTGAGGGCGTCGAGATCGGTGAAGCCGGTCGGCACACCGGTCATCTCCCCGCTGCGCGAACCGATCGCCTCGATCTCGTCGAGCGCGCCCTCCATGATGTCGCCGAGCGGCAGGTAGTCCTCGCTGGTCCGCTGCTCGGTGACGGCGTAGATCTCGGCCTGCGCGGAGTTGACGATGTCGTCGACGTCGCCGTCGGCCGCGTATCCCATCTGCGTGATCTTCGTGCCGGCCTCGACGAGCCGCCGCAGGACCGCGCGCTCGTGCACGATCTCCGCGTAGTACGACGCGTTGGCCGCGGTCGGCACCGACTGGACCAGGGTGTGCAGATAGGGGGCTCCGCCGACCTTGGTGATCTCGCCGCGCTTGACCAGCTCGGCCGCCACGGTGATCGGGTCGGCCGGCTCCCCCTTGGCATAGAGGTCGAGGATCGCCTGGTAGACGGTCTCGTGCGCGGGGCGGTAGAAGTCGTGGCCCTTGATGATCTCCACGACATCGGCGATGGCGTCCTTGGACAGGAGCATGCCGCCGAGCACGGACTGCTCCGCGTCGAGGTCCTGGGGCGGGACGCGCTCGAAACCGGACGAGCCGCCTTCCCAGCCGTCGTTCTCCCGGCCCCGGTCGTGCTGCTCCCCGCGCTGCTGCCGGCCCTCGCCCCGGCGCTGACGGGACACGGGCAGCCGGTCGCTGGGACCGGTGTCGGCCCAGGGGTCGTCCAGGGGCTCAGGAATGCTCATCCGGCCACCTCCTCCCGTCCGCTCCGCGGACCTAGCCGTGCCACTCTTTCTTACGGCACGGCACCGACAAACAAGACGCCCGACTCCGGTTCCGGTGTGTCGGGTTCTACGGCTTCCGAAGCCGGAACACGGTGGGGGCGCCGGACCACGGTAGGCGTCCCGGCACCGTCAGCCAATCTGGTTATCCACAGGGCATGTGGACGACGGACCAGATGCTGTGGAGAACTCCGCAGAACCTGTGCACGGACCGGGGGACAGCACTGTGGACAAACTCATAGCAGCCCCGGCAGAAACCGCCTGACCTGCACCTTCTCCATCCACGACCTGTGGGGGAGAAAAACTTTTCCCCTCGGCTCACAATCCCGCCCGCGCCCCTGCGCCCGAACACCCCGCCGCAGCAAATGTAAGGATCCCAAGAGGCTTGCGTCCATTACCTGTGGAAGATTAGATTGGCCCTCATGACCCAGGCACCGGCGATCCCGCCGTCCCGTCGTCGCAGACACGACCGCGAGATCATCTCGCTGGCCGTGCCGGCCTTCGGCGCACTCGTGGCCGAGCCCCTCTTCGTGATGGTCGACAGCGCCATCGTCGGCCATCTGGGGACACCGCAACTGGCCGGACTGGCCGTGGCCGCCGCCCTGCTGACGACGGCCGTCAGTGTCTTCGTCTTCCTCGCCTACGCCACCACCGCAGCCGTCGCCCGCCGGATCGGCGCAGGCGATCCGGCCTCCGCGATCCGCCAGGGCATGGACGGCATCTGGCTGGCCATACTGCTCGGGGCCGCCGTCATCGCCGTCGCGCTCCCCCTGGCCCCGCGGCTCGTGGGCGTGTTCGGCGCATCCGACACCGCCGCCCCCTACGCCACCACCTATCTCCGGATCTCCAGCCTCGGCATCCCCGCCATGCTGGTCGTGATGGCAGCGACCGGTGTGCTGCGCGGGCTGCAGAACACCCGCACCCCGCTCTATGTCGCCATCGGCGGCTTCGCCGCCAACGCCGCACTCAACGCCGGGCTCGTCTACGGCGCCGGACTCGGCATCGCGGGCTCCGCCTGGGGCACCGTGATCGCCCAGGTCGGCATGGCCGCCGCCTATCTCGTCGTGGTCGTCCGCGGCGCCCGGCGGCACGGCGCCTCCCTGCGCCCCGACGCCGCCGGCATCAGGGCCAGCGCCCAGGCCGGCGTCCCACTCCTGGTCCGCACGCTGTCGCTCCGCGCCGTTCTGCTCATCGCCACGGCCGTCGCGGCCCGGCTGGGCGATACCGAGATCGCCGCCCACCAGATCATCCTGTCCCTGTGGAGCCTGATGGCGTTCGCCCTGGACGCCATCGCGATCGCCGGCCAGGCCATCATCGGCCGCTATCTGGGCGCCGACGATCCCAAGGGCGCCCGGGAGGCCTGCCACCGTATGGTCCAGTGGGGCATCGCCTCCGGCGTGGTCTTCGGCGCGCTGATCGTTCTGGCCCGCCCGCTGTTCGTGCCCCTGTTCACCGGCGACCAGTCCGTGCAGGACACGCTCTTCCCGGCCCTGCTGGTGGTGGCGCTGACCCAGCCGGTCGCCGGAGTCGTCTTCGTCCTGGACGGAGTGCTGATGGGCGCCGGGGACGGGCCTTATCTGGCCTGGGCCATGCTGGTCACCCTGGCCGTCTTCGCCCCGGCCGCCCTGCTGGTGCCCGTCATCGGCGGGGGACTGACCACCCTCTGGTGCGCGATGGCGCTGATGATGCTCGTCCGGATGGCGACGCTGTGGCTCCGTACCCGCTCCGGGAAATGGCTGGTCACCGGAGCCACTCGCTGAACGTACCCCGTGTCCGTTTCACGTGAAACCGACACCGCCCGCACCCGCAACCACGAGCGGACCCAACGGCGAAGGGCCGCACCCAAGGGGTGCGGCCCTTCGCTGTTCTGCTGGGATGCGGCCCGAATCAGGCGGCAACGACCTCGACGCCGAGCTTCGCAGCGACCTCGGGGTGCAGACGGACGGACACCTGGTGTCCGCCGAGCGTCTTGATCGGCGAGCCGAGCTCGACGCGACGCTTGTCGACCTCCGGACCACCGGCGGCCTTGATCGCCGAGGCGATGTCGGCCGGGGTGACGGAGCCGAAGAGACGGCCGGCGTCGCCGGAGCGAACGGCCAGACGGACCTTCACGGCCTCGAGCTTGGTCTTGATCTCGTTGGCCTGCTCGATCGTGGCGATCTCGTGGATCTTGCGGGCGCGGCGGATCTGCGCCACGTCCTTCTCGCCACCCTTGGTCCAGCGGATGGCGAAGCCACGCGGAACCAGGTAGTTACGGGCGTACCCGTCCTTGACGTCGACGACGTCGCCCGCAGCACCGAGGCCGGAGACCTCGTGGGTGAGGATGATCTTCATGTTTCGGTCACCCTTCCCTTATCGCGCGGTGGACGTGTAGGGCAGCAGCGCCATCTCACGGCTGTTCTTCACGGCCGTGGCGACGTCACGCTGGTGCTGCGTGCAGTTGCCGGTGACGCGGCGGGCACGGATCTTGCCGCGGTCGGAAATGAACTTCCGCAGCATGTTCGTGTCCTTGTAGTCCACGTACTGGGTCTTGTCCTTGCAGAACGCGCAGACCTTCTTCTTAGGCTTGCGCACAGGCGGCTTCGCCATGGTGTTTCTCCTGTGTGATCAAGAAGTGGGGGTACGAGCTGCCCTAGAAGGGCGGCTCGTCCGAGTAGCCGCCGCCGGAACCGCCGGAGTTTCCACCCCAGCCGCCCTGGCCCCCGCCCTGCTGGCCGCCGCCGGACGGTGCGCTGGTGGCCCAGGGGTCATCGGCGGGAGCGCCGCCACCCTGTCCACCGGAACCGGGACCGCCGCCCCAGTTGCCGCCACCGCCCTGCTGGCCGCCGCCGTATCCACCCTGGCCGCCCTGACCACCGCGACCGGTGGTCTTGGTGACCTTGGCCGTGGCGTTCTTGAGACTGGGGCCGACTTCCTCGACGTCCAGCTCGTAGACCGTGCGCTTGACGCCCTCGCGGTCTTCGTACGACCGCTGCTTCAGCCGGCCCTGCACGACAACGCGCATGCCTCGCGTGAGCGACTCGGCGACGTTCTCCGCCGCCTGCCGCCAGACCGAGCAGGTAAGGAACAGGCCTTCGCCGTCCTTCCACTCATTGGTCTGCCGGTCGAAGATGCGGGGAGTGGACGCGACGCGGAACTTCGCGACCGCCGCACCGGACGGGGTGAAGCGCAGCTCGGGGTCGTCGACGAGATTGCCGACGACCGTGATGACGGTCTCGCCTGCCATGGATGAACCTCTCGGCGGGATTTACTTCTGGCTGCTTGCTGCTACTCGAACCCGATGACCGCTGAGCCGGAAGCTCAGTGGATCTCGGGACGGAGGACCTTGGTCCGGAGGACCGACTCGTTCAGGTTCATCTGGCGGTCGAGCTCCTTGACGACCGCAGGCTCGGCCTGCAGGTCGATGACCGAGTAGATGCCCTCGGGCTTCTTCTTGATCTCGTAAGCGAGACGACGACGGCCCCAGGTGTCGACCTTCTCCACCTTTCCTTCGCCCTCACGGACGACGGAGAGGAAGTTCTCGATCAGCGGGGAGACAGCGCGCTCCTCGAGATCGGGGTCGAGGATGACCATCACCTCGTAGTGACGCATGTGGAACCCACCTCCTTTGGACTCAGCGGCCACGGTCGTTCCGTGGCAGGAGGGTCGTGATGCGTGCGCATCGATGTCTCCGAGTAGAACAGCCGCCACTGACAACGCCCTCCCCGAAGGTGGGGGCTGCCTGTGCCGGCCTGGGCAGACAACGGTGCAGACCGTCCAGAGTACCCGCAGACCGCCTTCCGGTTGAAATCCGGTGGTCAGGAGACGCAATCTGGACACATCGGGTGTGAGCGGCGCCACGACGCGCCGCCTTTCGGCCAGGAGGTGCTCCATGGCACAAGCAATGCGAACCCGCTCCCGCTCCTCCGTCTCGCTCTTCGCGACGGACGGCAGGCCCCATCCCCTCCAGAACGCCCTGGTGGCCGTGACGGTGGTGCTCGGCGCCCTCGCGTTCGTGACGGCGATGTTCCACAGCCTGCATCTGCTCAGCTCGTGGGCCGGGCTCGTGGGGATCCTCACGGGGGTGTACGGGATCTACATCTCCGCGACCACGCGCGAGAGGTTCCCGCTCTTCCTCGGCACGGGCGCGGCGGCCATCGGGTTCTTCCTCGGCATGGCCCACGGCGGACTCTTCGGCGGCGTGATCGGCTGATCACGCACCGGAGCGTTCCCGGCGGTGCGCGGGGCGGAGCGTCCACGGACGGTCCGCCCCGTTCCCGTGCGCCCGGGAGCACAGGTGCGACGGGGCCAGACCGCCCGCTGCCCGGTCACAGTAGGCTTCGGCGCGAGAGCCGGAGCCCCTGACCGATGGGGACACACCTGCCGAGGAGCGCCCCGCATGAGCCTGACCCTGAGGACCATCAGCCGAGAGCAGCATCTGGCGTACATCCAGAGTCTGCCCGCGGCCAGTCACATGCAGGTCCCGGCATGGGCGGACGTGAAGGCCGAATGGCGTTCGGAGAGCCTCGGCTGGTTCGACAAGGGCGGTCAGCTCGTCGGCGTCGGTCTGGTGCTCTACCGCCAGCTGCCGAAGATCAAGCGCTACCTCGCGTACCTTCCCGAGGGCCCGGTCATCAACTGGTACGCCCCCAACCTCAGCGACTGGCTCGAACCGATGCTCGCGCACCTCAAGCAGCAGGGCGCCTTCTCCGTGAAGATGGGCCCGCCCGTCGTCATCCGCCGCTGGGACGCCGCCGCCATCAAGGGCGGCATCCAGGACCCCGAGGTCAAGCGCCTGCGCGACATCGAGGCCACCCACATCGAGCCGCGCGCCTTCGAGGTCGCCGACCGGCTCCGCAAGATGGGCTGGCAGCAGGGCGAGGACGGCGGCGCCGGATTCGGTGACGTACAGCCCCGCTACGTCTTCCAGGTGCCGCTGGCCAACCGCTCCCTGGAGGACGTCCACAAGGGCTTCAACCAGCTGTGGCGCCGCAACATCAAGAAGGCCGAGAAGGCCGGCGTCGAGGTCGTCCAGGGCAGCTACGCCGAGCTCGCCGAGTGGCAGCGGCTGTACGAGATCACCGCGGAGCGCGACCACTTCCGCCCGCGCCCGCTGGGCTACTTCCAGCGCATGTGGACGGCGCTCAACACCGAGGACCCCAACCGGATGCGGCTCTACTTCGCCCGCCACGAGGGGGAGAACGTCGCGGCCGCCACCATGCTGATCGTGGGCGGCCACGTCTGGTACTCGTACGGCGCCTCGGCCAACCACAAGCGCGAGGTCCGCCCCTCGAACGCGATGCAGTGGCGGATGCTCCGCGACGCGTACGCCATGGGCGCCACCGTCTACGACCTGCGCGGCATCTCCGACTCGCTGGACGAGACCGACCACCTCTTCGGCCTCATCCAGTTCAAGGTGGGCACCGGCGGACAGGCCGCGGAGTACCTCGGCGAGTGGGACTTCCCGCTCAACAAGCTGCTCCACAAGGCCCTCGACATCTACATGTCGCGCCGCTGATCCGCCGTACGGACCGCTGATCAGCCGCACAAGGCTGACGAAACCGGCTTCATTCGTTTCAATGGGCTCGTCCGGAAACTCCTGTGGAGGCGCTTCCGGAGCACCGCACCCTTCGACCCCCCGCAGCCACCAGAAAGGTCCCGGACCGGCCATGGCGCTCTCCCTGTACGTCGACACCGCGCGCTGGCGGGCGCACCAGAAATCCGTCCTCGACCAGTTCCCCGGCCTCGTGCCGGTCTGCAAGGGCAACGGATACGGCTTCGGCCACGAGCGGCTGGCCGACGAGGCCATCCGCTTCGGCTCCGACATCCTCGCGGTCGGCACCACCTACGAAGCGGCCCGCATCAAGGACTGGTTCAGCGGTGATCTGCTGGTGCTCACCCCGTTCCGGCGGGGCGAGGAGCCGGTGCCGCTGCCGGACCGCGTCGTCCGCTCCGTCTCCTCCGTGGACGGCGTGCACGCCCTGGTGGGCGCGCGGGTCGTCATCGAGTGCATGTCCTCGATGAAGCGGCACGGCGTCAAGGAGGAGGAGCTCGGGCAGCTGCACGCCGCCATCGAGGACGTGCGCCTCGAAGGGTTCGCCCTCCACCTCCCGCTGGACCGCACGGACGGTTCGGACGCCGTCGAGGAGGTCATCGCGTGGATGGACCGCCTGCGGGCGGCCCGGCTGCCGCTGCACACGATGTTCGTCAGCCATCTGCGGGCCGAGGAGCTGGGCCGGCTCCAGCAGCAGTTCCCGCAGACCCGGTTCCGCGCCCGGATCGGCACCCGGCTCTGGCTCGGGGACCACGAGGCGACCGAGTACCGCGGCGCGGTGCTCGACGTCACCCCGGTGGTCAAGGGCGACCGGTTCGGCTACCGGCAGCAGAAGGCGGCCTCCGACGGCTGGCTGGTCGTCGTCGCGGGCGGCACCTCGCACGGCGTGGGCCTGGAGGCTCCGAAGGCCCTGCACGGGGTCATGCCGCGCGCCAAGGGCGTCGCACGGGCCGGTCTGGCGACCGTGAACCGCAATCTGTCGCCGTTCGTCTGGGCGGGCAAGCAGCGCTGGTTCGCCGAGCCGCCGCACATGCAGGTCTCGATCCTGTTCGTGCCCTCGGACGCCGAGGAGCCGCGGGTGGGCGACGAGCTGGTGGCCCATCTGCGCCACACGACCACGCAGTTCGACCGCCTCGTCGACCGCTGACCCCGCCGGGGCGGGGCCACGCCCCGCCTCAGTCGGTGACCGGGGCCGTCCCGGCCGCGCCCCACTCCACCCGCGGCGCCTCCGTCTCCCGCGCCTCCTGGTACGGGGCGTGGGCGCCCGCGCGCGCCAGCACGAAGACGTCCTCGGCCCCGTCGAGCACCCCGCCCGACGGGTCGTCCGAGCCGTCGGCGCGCACCCCGTCGCGTTCCGGCATCACGATGTCGCGTACGACCACGGCGCACAGGTAGGCCGTGCCCAGCAGGTGCAGCACGATCGCGAGCTGGTAGCCCTCGGTGGGCAGCCCCTGGTGCTTGTCGCCGCTCGTCGTGTACGCGAGGTACATCCAGATCCCCAGGAAGTACATGACCTCGCACGCCTGCCAGATCAGGAAGTCCCGCCAGCGCGGCCGGGCCAGCGCGGCGAGCGGGATCAGCCAGAGCACGTACTGCGGTGAGTAGACCTTGTTGACCAGGATGAACACCGCCACGACGAGGAAGGCGAGCTGGGCGAAACGCGGCCGGCGGGGTGCCATCAGCGTCAGGACCCCGATCAGCGCGCACAGCGCGATCGTGGTCAGCATCGAGACGGTGTTGACCGTGGAGACGTCGATGGGCTCGCCCGTGCGCTGCGTGATGATCAGCCAGAACGATCCGAAGTCGATCCCGCGTTCCTCGCTGAAGCTGTAGAACTTCTTCCATCCCTCGGGGGCGAAGACCATGACCGGCAGGTTGACCACCAGCCAGGAGGCGGCGGCCCCGAGGACCGCCGCCCCGAACTCGCGCCACTTCCCGGCCCGCCAGCACAGGACGAACACGGGCCCCAGCAGGAACACGGGGTAGAGCTTGGCGGCCGTGGCGAGCCCGATGAGGACGCCGAACGCGAGCGGACGGCTGCGGGACCACATGAGCATCGCCGCGGCCGTGAGCGCGATGGCCAGCAGGTCCCAGTTGATGGTGGCGGTGAGGGCGAACGCCGGGGCCAGCGCGACCAGCAGGGCGTCCCAGGGGCGGCGCCGGTGCGTCCGCGCGACGCAGACGGCGATCACGGCGGTGCAGATCATCAGCATGCCCGCGTTGACGAGCCAGTAGACCTGCTCCTGGTGCTGCAGGGAGCCGCCGCCCGGAGTCAGCCAGGCGGCGATCTGCATGAACACCCCGGTGAGCACCGGGTACTCCAGGAACTCCATGTCGCCGGGAAGCCGGTCGAAGTACGGCACCAGCCCGTCCGAGAAGCCGCGCGCGGCGAACAGATGCGGGATGTCGGAGTAGCAGGCGTGGGTGTACTGCGAGCCGGCGCCCCGGAACCACGCCCAGTTGTAGCAGGGCAGCTTCTGCACCATGCCGAGCGCGAACATCCCGAGGGCCACCAGTGCGACGGCCCCGACGGGGGTGAGGGCGGTACTGCCCAGGCGCGTCCAGCGCCCCGACCTCCCGCCGATCAGCTCGCTGCCGGCCGCGGCCACCTCGTCGCGGTGCGTGGGCCGTACGACCGACGGTTCCTGGTGCACGCTCGTGTCCTCTGCGCTTGGCATGCCGCACATCCTGCCGTACGGCACTGTGGAAACGGCGAGGGCCGCCGCACCCTGGGGTGCCGCGGCCCTCGTGTCCGTCCCGGATCGTCTCCGGGCGCTAGCCGGATGTTCCGGCGAACCAGTTCCCGTTGCCGTTCCCGTTGCCGTTGCCGGTGCCCCCGGTGTCGGGCGACGCGCTGACGCCTCCGTCGCCCGCGGTGGTTCCGGCGTCCGCGCCGCTGGTCGTCCCGTCGGTCGTTCCCGCGTCGGTGCCGGCGTTGGCCCCTCCGTTGTTGTTGCCGCCGTTGTTGTTCTGGCAGTTCCAGTCCCAGGTGCCGCAGGTGGTCTGGGACGGGTCCGGCTTCGGCAGCTCGGGGGTGGGCGACGGGGTGTTCTCCGGCGTCTGGGAGGGCGTCGGCGTGGGCGTCGGGCTGGGCGTCGGCTTGGGGCTCGACGCGCCGCCGCCGTAGACCTTCTCACCGATCTCTTCCGGCTTCGGGAAGGAGACCTTCTCCATGCCCTCCATGGCGTCCGCCATGTAGTCGTGCCAGATCTGGGCGGGGAACGACGCACCGTGGATCTTCTTCTCGCCACCGGTGCCGAACATCTTCTCGAACTCGCGGTTCTTGTGGCTCTCGTCGTCGTCCAGCCGGAACATGCTGATCGCGGTCGACAGCTGCGGGGTGTACCCCACGAACCAGGCCGAGCGGTTGCCGTCCGTGGTACCGGTCTTGCCCGCGACATCGCGGCCCGGGAGCTTGGCCGGGGTACCGGTGCCGTGCTCGACGACGTTCTTCAGGACGTCGGTGACGTTGTCCGCGATGACGTTGGAGAAGGCGCTCTTGGTGACCACCTCGTGGCGGTAGATCACCTCGCCGCGCTTCTTCACCTCGGTCACCGAGAACGGCTCGCGCTGCTGGCCGCTGGCCGCGAACGTGGCGTACGCACCGGCCATGCGGGTCGCACTGGGCGAGGAGGTGCCGATGGAGAAGGAGGGCACCGTGGAGTTGGCCATGTAGTTGTCGTCCTTGAGGCCGGCCGCCATGGCGACCTTCTTCACCTTGTCGGTGCCGACGTCCATGCCCAGCTGCACATAGGGGGAGTTGCCGGAGACCCGCATCGCCTCACGCAGGGTGACGGGCCCCAGGTTCTCGCCGCCGTCGTTGGTCTGGAGCCACTCCTTGCCCTTGTCGTCGAACCAGATGTCCCCGTTGTACTTCTTAATCCTCAGCTTGTTGTCGCCGTTGTAGACGCTCTCCGGCGAGACCTTCGTACGCTCCGACTCGCCCTGCTCCGAACCGCCCGAGGGATCGCGCTTGCCGTACTCCATGGCGGCCGCCAGCACGAACGGCTTGAACGTCGAACCGACCGGGGCACCGGTGGGGTCGGCGTTGTTGGCGTAGTGCTTCGTCGCGTCCTGGCCGCCGTAGATCGCCACGATCGCGCCGGTCTTCGGATCGATCGAGGAGCCGCCGAACTGGACGTGCGTGTCCTTGGTCGGGCGCTTCTTCGGGTCGATCTTCTCCTTGTAGACGCGGTCGACGGCCTTGGTGAGCTGGTTGACCTTCTTCTTGTCGAAGGTCGTGTGGATCTCGTACCCGCCCTGGTCCAGCTGCTCCTTGGTGACCTTGCTGCTGTTGAGGAAGTTGGCGCGGGCCATCGAGACGAGATAGCCGATCTGACCGCCCAGCTGGGCGTCCTTCTTCGGCTTCACGGGCATCGGGAACTCGGTGTACTTGGCTCGGTCGGTGGGCGACAGCCGGCCGTCCTTCACCTCTTCGTCGAGGATCCACTTCCAGCGCTTCATGGCGCGGGCCTTGTTCTTCTCCGGTGTCGCGTTCACCGGATCGACCAGCGTGGCGCCCGCGGGGTCGTAGTACGTGGGGCCCTTGAGCAGCGAGGCCAGGACCGCGCACTCGCTCGGGTTCAGGTCCTTGGCGTCCTTGTTGTAGTACGTCCGCGCGGCGGCCTGGATACCCGAGGCGCCTCGCCCGTAGGACGAGACGTTGAGGTATCCGGCCATGATGTCCTTCTTGTCCATCTTGCTGCCGACCTTCAGCGTGATGAACAGTTCCTCGAACTTGCGGCTCAGGGTCTGTTCCTGGGAGAGCCGCGAGTTCTTCACGTACTGCTGGGTGATCGTCGAACCACCCTGGGTCTGACCGCCCTTGGCCATGTTGAACAGGGCGCGGCCGATGCCCATGGGGTCGATGCCGTGGTCGTGGTCGAAGGACTTGTTCTCCGCCGAGATGACGGCGTTGCGCATCGCTTCCGGGATCTGGGCATAGTCGATGATCTGGCGGTTGACATCACCGCCGGTCGCGACCATCTGCGACCCGTCCTTCCAGAAGTAGACGTTGTTCTCCGCCACCGCGGCTTCCTGGACCTTGGGCAGGCCGACCATCGCGTACGCGAGTCCGGCGAAGCCCATCAGCAGCCCGAGGAAGCCGATGCAGAGGCCCGAGATCAGTTTCCAGGAGGGCACCCAGCGGCGCAGGCCGCTGCGTCCCGCGCGCGGGTAGTCGATGAAGCGCTTCTTGACCGGGCGCTGGGCCGCCCGTCCGCGGCCGCGTCCGGGGCCCTCGTGGCCGCCGTCCCCACCGCGGCGCCGTCCGCCGCCACCGCCTCCGTCGTGGCCGCCCCGGCCGCCGCCGGCGCCCCGCTGGGCGGCTCGTCTGGCCGCGGCACGTCCGCCGTACGGGGCCGCGTCGCCGTGCGAGCCGGAATGTGATTCAGAAGTCACTCCGCGTGACGGTGCCGCACGGCGTCCGGAGGACTGCTGGGCGGCTCGTCTGGCCGCGGCACGTCCGCCACCTTGCGGTTGCGGCGTCTTGCGACGGTGCTCGCTCATCGAACGACTACTCCTCGGGCAGGCGAGAACGCCTGGAAGCGGCAGTTGAGATCCGGTGTCCCCCGATGCGGAACGGTCCCGCGAGAGACCTGTCCGCAGTGCATCCGGTCACCCCGCGACGGCGTACGTCCCCGTACGTCGCACGGCTCCCGGTGGTCTGCATGCCGCACAGACTACGCACGGTCAAAACCCTCCTGGAGCCGAACTTCACCCCAAATTACGCAAGTCGGTTGCTACGAATTAGCGATGTGACGCCGTTCACTAAGGCCCCCCTTGTCGCGGCTCGCGGTCCGATCTATCGTGCTGATGTATCGAGCCGATACATCAGCTCGGTACATCGGCTCAGTACATCGGTCCGGTACACCGGTCCGGCACCGGCCGTGTGAGAGCACGCGGAGCAGACGGAGAAGGAGGAGGCGGGGTTGAGCAGACGCTCGGGCATTCTCGAATTCGCCGTTCTCGGACTGCTCCGCGAGTCCCCGATGCACGGCTACGAGCTGCGCAAGCGCCTCAACACCTCGTTGGGGATCTTCCGCGCCTTCAGCTACGGCACCCTCTACCCCTGCCTCAAGACGCTGGTCGCCAACGGCTGGTTGATCGAGGAACCGGGAACGGCTCCGGCCGACCTCTCGCCCGGCACCGGCCGTGCGGTCGCCCCCGCCTCCTCGCTGGCGGGACGCCGCGCCAAGATCGTCTACCGGCTGACGGCGGAAGGTAAGGAGCACTTCGAGGAGCTGCTCTCGCACACCGGCCCCGACTCCTGGGAGGACGAGCACTTCGCGGCCCGTTTCGCCTTCTTCGGGCAGACGGAGCACGACGTGCGGATGCGGGTGCTGGAAGGCCGTCGCAGCAGGCTGGAGGAGCGTCTCGAGAAGATGAGCGCCTCTCTGGCCCGCACCCGCGAGCGCCTCGACGATTACACACTTGAGCTGCAGCGACACGGCATGGAGTCCGTGGAGCGCGAAGTGCGCTGGCTGAACGAGCTCATCGAGAGCGAGCGGTCGGGACGGGATCAGCGACGATCCTCGCCCGAGGGCTCAGCTCAGCAGAACACCGCAGGAGAGCCGGACGGCCTGCCCCGGCGGGGTAACAACCCGCCGGATCCGTCCGGCGACACCGCCACGTGAGGTTCCCGCAGATCCGCGGGGCCCTCATCAGGAACATCCATTACACACAGGGAGCAACCGGAATGGGTTCGGTTCGCGTAGCCATCGTCGGCGTGGGCAACTGCGCCGCCTCGCTGGTCCAGGGCGTCGAGTACTACAAGGACGCCGATCCGGCCGGCAAGGTGCCCGGCCTGATGCACGTCCAGTTCGGCGACTACCACGTGCGGGACGTCGAGTTCGTCGCCGCCTTCGACGTCGACGCGAAGAAGGTCGGCCTCGACCTCTCGGACGCCATCGGCGCCAGCGAGAACAACACCATCAAGCTCTGCGACGTGCCGAACGCCGGCGTCACCGTCCAGCGCGGCCACACCCACGACGGCCTGGGCAAGTACTACCGCCAGACCATCGAGGAGTCCGCCGAGGCCCCGGTCGACATCGTCCAGGTCCTCAAGGACCGCAAGGTCGACGTCTTGGTCTGCTACCTGCCCGTCGGTTCCGAGGTCGCCGCGAAGTTCTACGCGCAGTGCGCCATCGACGCCAAGGTCGCGTTCGTCAACGCCCTCCCGGTCTTCATCGCCGGCACCAAGGAGTGGGCCAACAAGTTCACCGAGGCCGGTGTCCCGATCGTCGGCGACGACATCAAGTCGCAGGTCGGCGCCACCATCACGCACCGCGTGATGGCGAAGCTGTTCGAGGACCGCGGTGTCATCCTGGACCGCACCATGCAGCTGAACGTCGGCGGCAACATGGACTTCAAGAACATGCTCGAGCGCGAGCGCCTGGAGTCCAAGAAGATCTCCAAGACGCAGGCCGTCACCTCGCAGATCCGTGACCGCGAGCTGGGTGCGGACAACGTCCACATCGGCCCGTCGGACTACGTGGCCTGGCTGGACGACCGCAAGTGGGCGTACGTGCGCCTCGAGGGCCGTGCCTTCGGTGACGTTCCGCTGAACCTGGAGTACAAGCTCGAGGTGTGGGACTCCCCGAACTCGGCCGGTGTCATCATCGACGCCGTCCGCGCCGCGAAGATCGCCAAGGACCGCGGCATCGGCGGCCCGATCCTCTCGGCCTCCTCGTACTTCATGAAGTCCCCGCCGGTTCAGTACTTCGACGACGAGGCCCGCGAGAACGTCGAGAAGTTCATCCGCGGTGAGGTCTCCAACTGACGTCACCTGACAGGGTGCGTCGGCGCGGCACGGCGGGGAGCGGCAACGCTCCCCGGCCCCCGCACCGTTGAGGGTCCCCGGGCAATCCGCCCGGGGACCCTCAACGTATGTGACCCTTGCTCCCATGCCTGTCGTGCATGACCTGCGCATACTTCTGCGTCTCCGGAACTTCCGCCGCCTGCTGGCCGTGCGGATCCTGTCCCAGTCGGCCGACGGCGTCTACCAGGTGGCCCTCGCGGCCCATGTCGTCTTCTCCCCCGAGAACCAGGCCTCCGCCGGCGCCATCGCCTCCGCGATGGCCGTCCTGCTGCTTCCCTACTCGCTCGTCGGCCCCTTCGCCGGGGTGCTGCTGGACCGCTGGCCCCGCCGGCAGGTCTTCCTCCACGGGAACCTGCTGCGCGCCGCGCTCGCCTGCTGCACCGCCCTCCTGATGCTGGGCTCGGCCCCCGACTGGCTGTTCTACGCCTCGGCCCTCTGCGTCACCGCGGTCAACCGCTTCGTCCTCGCCGGACTCTCCGCGGCCCTTCCCCGCGTCGTCGACCGCGATCTCCTGGTCCTCGCCAACTCCGTCTCACCGACCGCGGGCACCCTCGCCGCCACGGCGGGCGGGGGACTCGCCTTCGCCGTGCGGCTGCTGCTCTCCGATTCCGATGCCGCCGTGGTGCTCCTGGGCGCCGGGCTCTACCTCGCCTCGGCACTGACCTCACTGAGCCTCGCCACCCGGCTGCTGGGCCCGGACCGGGCGGACAGCGATCTCAGCCTGCGCACGGCCCTGGCGGTCACCGCCCGGGGGCTGGGCCACGGGCTGCGCCATCTGGCGGAACGGAAGCACGCGACCCGGGCGCTGGCGGCCATGACCGTGATCCGCTTCTGCTACGGGGCACTGACGGTGATGCTGCTGATGCTCTGCCGGTACGCCTGGACCGACAACGAGTCCGACGGGCTGGCGCTGCTCGGGCTGGCGGTGGGCGTCTCCGGGGCGGGGTTCTTCGCCGCGGCCGTCCTGACGCCCTGGGCCGCGGGGCGGCTGGGCCGGTTCCGCTGGATGGCGGTGTGCGCGGGGACGGCCGCCGTACTCGAACCGGCCCTGGGGCTCTGGTTCCGGCTGGCTCCCATGCTCGTCGCCGCCTTTCTCCTCGGGCTGGTCACCCAGGGGGCGAAGATCGCGACCGACACCGTGGTGCAGACGGGCGTGGACGACGCCTTCCGCGGACGGGTCTTCTCGCTCTACGACGTCCTCTTCAATGTGGCGTTCGTCGGCGCCGCGGCCGCCGCGGCGCTCTCCCTGCCCGCCGACGGGAAGTCTCCGACCGTGGTGATCGCGGTGGGAGTGCTCTACGCCGTGGTGGCCGTGGCGCTGTTCCGGTGGCGCAGGACCGGCTGAGGGCGTTGTTTCACGTGAAACAACACCCTCGCCCTCATGAGGAACCGCGCCCCGTGTGCGCGGGACAACGCTTCGGCGCGGTACCCCGCCGGTCATGTTTCACGTGAAACATGACTTCAGTTCTGCGCGTCCCACCACTTCCGGAGTTCGGCCACCGCCTGGTCGTGCTCCATCGGACCGTTCTCCAGACGAAGTTCGAGCAGGAACGCATAGGCCTTGCCGATGACCGGCCCCGGGCCGATGTCCAGAATCCGCATGATCTCGTTCCCGTCCAGGTCGGGCCGGATCGCGTCCAGCTCCTCCTGCTCCTGGAGCTGCGCGATGCGCTCCTCCAGGCCGTCATAGGTCCGCGACAGCGCGTTGGCCTTGCGCTTGTTCCGCGTGGTGCAGTCCGAACGGGTCAGCTTGTGCAGCCGGCTCAGCAGCGGCCCCGCATCGCGCACATAGCGGCGGACGGCCGAGTCGGTCCACTCCCCGTCGCCGTAGCCATGGAAGCGCAGATGCAGCTCCACGAGCTTCGAGACGTCCTTGACCATGTCGTTGGAGTACTTGAGCGCGGTCATCCGCTTCTTGGTCATCTTGGCCCCCACCACCTCGTGGTGGTGGAAGGAGACCCGTCCGTCCTTCTCGAAGCGCCGGGTCCGCGGCTTACCGATGTCGTGCAGCAGGGCGGCAAGGCGCAGAACCAGGTCCGGGCCGTCCTCCTCCAGACCGATCGCCTGCTCCAGGACGGTCAGCGAGTGCTCGTACACATCCTTGTGACGGTGATGCTCGTCACTCTCCAGCCGGAGCGCGGGCAGCTCGGGAAGCACATGCCCGGCCAGCCCGCTGTCGACGAGGAGCGCCAGTCCCTTGCGCGGGTGCGCCGAGAGCAGGAGCTTGTTGAGCTCCTCCCGGACCCGTTCGGCCGAGACGATCTCGATCCGGCCCGACATCTCCGTCATCGCCGCCACGACGTCGGGGGCGACCTCGAAGTCGAGCTGCGCGGCGAACCGCGCGGCGCGCAGCATGCGCAGCGGGTCGTCGGAGAAGGACTCCTCGGGCGTGCCCGGGGTGCGCAGCACCCGCTGCGCCAGGTCCTCCAGGCCGCCGTGGGGGTCGACGAACTCCTTCTGCGGGAGGGCGACGGCCATCGCATTCACCGTGAAGTCACGGCGGACGAGGTCCTCCTCGATGGAGTCGCCGTAGGAGACCTCGGGCTTCCGTGAGGTCCTGTCGTACGCCTCGGACCGGTATGTGGTGATCTCGATCTGGTAGCCGTCCTTCTGGGCCCCCACCGTGCCGAACGCGATCCCCACCTCCCAGACCGAGTCCGCCCAGGGCCGCACGATCTTCAGCACGTCCTCGGGGCGGGCGTCGGTCGTGAAGTCCAGGTCGTTGCCCAGCCTGCCGAGGAGCGCGTCCCGGACCGAGCCGCCGACCAGGGCCAGGCCGAATCCGGCGTCCTGGAATCGGCGGGCGAGGTCGTCGGCGACCGGGGACACCCGCAGCAGTTCGCTGACTGCGCGGAGCTGCACCTCGGTCAGGGCGCTGGAGTTGTCTTCATTGGCGTTCGACACAACTGAAAAGGGTACGTGCCCGGACCGGTCAGGACGCCCTGGTTTCCGTCCGCACCGCGAGACTCTTCCGATCATGTGGCGCACTCCCCGGCACTCGGCCGCGGCGCACCTCGTTACCATGCGGGGACGCAGCGACGGACGACGGTCGACAGCACGGACGATGACGAGGGACGGGT
This sequence comes from Streptomyces sp. NPDC024555, assembly GCF_055559335.1. Taxonomy (NCBI): domain Bacteria; kingdom Bacillati; phylum Actinomycetota; class Actinomycetes; order Kitasatosporales; family Streptomycetaceae; genus Streptomyces; species Streptomyces sp. NPDC024555. Next base: position 310,969 of record NZ_JBVHKV010000001.1, on the reverse strand, counting down.
ACGCGTGGCCGAGGCGGCAGACATCCAGGGGATGAGTCCCGCTCCTGCCCGCCGGTGGCTGCGGCGCACAGCCGCCGCACTCGCGGGAGCTCCGCTGGTCGCCGCCCTGCTGGCCGGGGTGGCCGCCCCGCAGGCACAGGCCGGCGGAACGAGCAAGGCCCCCACGGGGTCCAGCACCGTCTCGGTGTCCCTGGACACCCTGACTCCCAGCGCCCCCGTGAAGGGGGACACCCTCATGGTCTCCGGCACGGTGACCAACAAGGGCAAGGAGACCATCACCGACGCCCAGATCGATCTGCGCGTCGGCCCGAAGCTCTACAACCGGGCCGCGATCGACACGGCCGGTGAGCGCACCGGCTATGTACCCGGCTCCGATCCCTACCCCATCGACGACAAGTACAGCGAGACGATCGACAAGCTGCCCCGGGGCGGCTCCAGGGAGTTCTCCCTGTCGGTGCCCGTCAGCAAGCTGAACCTCGGCGACGACGGGGTCTACCAGCTGGGCGTCTCCCTGACCGGGCAGACCACCCGCGCCCCCTACGACCAGGTGCTCGGCATCGAGCGGACCTTCCTTCCCTGGCAGAGCGAGGACCGCGACTCCAAGCCCGGCATCAGCTTTCTGTGGCCGCTGATCGCCTCGGCGCACCTCACCGCCGAGACCGGCTCCGACGAGCAGCAGACGCCCGTCTTCGCCGATGACGACCTGGCAGCCGAGATCGCGCCGGGCGGCCGCCTCGAACGCATGGTGGCGTTGGGCAGCCAGCTGCCCGTGACCTGGGTGGTCGACCCGGACCTGCTCGCCAGTGTCGACGCGATGACCAAGAACTACCGCGTGAAGTCGGGCGACACCACGGTCGCCGGCACCAACCAGGCGGTGGCCAAGAAGTGGCTCACCGCGCTGGAGGCGGCGGTGGCCGAGGGCAAGGTCGTCGCCCTGCCCTTCGGCGACCCCGACCTCGCCTCGATCGCGCACCGCGGCAAGAACGTGTCGGGCACGCTCAGCCACCTCCAGACGGCCAGCGAGGTCGCCGGTGTGACCGTGGAGACCATCCTCCATGTGAAGCCGTCGACGGACTTCGCCTGGCCGGTCGAGGGCGCGGTCGACCCCTCGATCGTCGATGTCGCCACCTCCGCCGGCGCGCACAACGTCATCGCCCGCAGCGACAGCCTCCAGGAGGACGACAGCCTGTCGTACACGCCGACGGCCGCCCGGCCGATCGGCGGCGGCACCACGGCGGTGGTCTCCGACGCCCGTCTCTCCACGGCCTTCCAGGGCGACATGACGAACGCGGGCAACGCCACGCTCGCCGTGCAGCGCTTCCTCGCCGTCTCCCTCTCGCTGGCCGAGCAGGACACGGAGAAGGACCGGAGCCTCGTCGTCGCCCCCCAGCGCATGCCGACGATCGCCCAGGCCCAGGCGATGGCCCGCGCCCTGCAGGCGCTCGACGACGACCGCTGGACGCGGTCCGTCACGCTGACCCAGGCCGCGGCGACGAAGCCGGACGCAGGCGCCACCACGGCGATCCCCCGGTCCTCCCAGTACCCGAAGCGCCTGCGCAGCCAGGAGCTGCCCACCCAGGCCTTCCAGGACATCAAGTCCACCCAGACCTCCCTGGACAACTTCCAGGTGATCCTCACCCAGCCCGAGCGGGTCGTGACCCCCTTCGGCAACGCGGTCAACCGGTCCATGTCCACGTCGTGGCGCGGCAGGGCCCTGGAGGCCCAGCTGTACCGGGACTCGGTCCGCACCTATCTCCAGGGCCTCGTCAACGAGGTCCAGCTCATCACGAAGTCGGACGTCACCCTGTCCGGTCGCAGCGCGACCATCCCCGTCACCGTGCAGAACCGGCTGCTCCAGGACGTCGACCACCTGGTGCTCCGGCTGAAGTCGGAGAACGCGACACGTCTGGAGCTGAACAACGGCGGCGCGGTCGCGGAGCAGCCGATCCGGGTCGGCGCCGGCCACAGCCAGTCCGTGAAGTTCGACGCCGCGGCCAACATCAACGGCCAGGTCCAGATGACGGCCCAGCTCTACACGGAGGACGGCAAGCCGTACGGCGAGGAGATGGCCTTCACGGTGAAGGTGTCCGAGCTCACGCCGACCGTGCTGCTCGTGATCGCCGGCGGCCTCCTGCTGCTGGTCCTCGCGGGCATCCGCATGTATGCACATCGCAAGCGTGCCAACGCCGACGGCGCGACGGGCGAGGACGGTGGTGAACCCGAGCAGCCGAGTGACCCGACACCGGACACCGGTCCCGAAAGCGCCGAGCCGTCGGGCACGGGTGAGAAAGTGGACCGTTGAGCGATGTCTGTCGTGGCCGGTCGGCCCGGGACGATGAGGTGGGGTTTCGATGAACGCGCCGTACGACGGTGACCGCGGTCAGGGTGCCGGCGGAGCCGGGCCCTACGGCGGGCCACCGGTGCCTCCGGGCCCGGAGCAGTACCCCCCGGCCTCGGACCAGTACCCCCCGGACCAGTACCCCGCGGCCCCCGACCCGTATCTGCAGTCGGCGTACGACCACGACCCCTACCGGGCCCAGGACCTCTCCGCCCAGGATCCGGTGGGCGAGGCCCTGTACGACCGGGCCGCGCACCCGCCGCCGCCCCCGGGCACCTATCAGCAGCCGCAGCCGCTCTACCAGCAGCCGCCGCCCGCCCAGTACCCGCCCGACCCCCGGATCTGGGCGCAGACCCCGCCGCCCGAGCCGGACGGTCCCTCCCGCCATCTGCCCTACGGCGACGACGCCGCGACCACCCAGTTCGTCGGGGTGGACGATCTCGTCACCCAGGCGTCCGCCAACCGTGACGAGCCGGACGCGTTCGCCCATCTCTTCCGGGACCAGGAGGGCCCCTCGGGGTCACCGGCCGCCCCGCGTCCCGAGCCGGCCCCTGTCCCGGCGGCGCCGAAGTCCGGCGGGGGCCGGGCCTCGGGCCTGCTGAAGTCCAGCGCCGTGATGGCGGCGGGCACCCTCGTCTCCCGGCTCACGGGCTTCGTCCGCAGCCTGGTGATCACCGCCGCGCTCGGCGCCGCCCTGCTCGGTGACAGCTTCACCATCGCCTACACGCTGCCGACGATGATCTACATCCTCACCGTGGGCGGCGGACTGAACTCGGTCTTCGTCCCCCAGCTCGTCCGCTCGATGAAGGACGACGAGGACGGCGGCGAGGCCTACGCCAACCGGCTGCTGACCCTGGTGATGGTCGCCCTCGGGCTGATCGTCGCCATCGCCGTCTTCGCGGCGCCCTTCCTCATCCGGCTGATGTCGTCGACGATCTCCGGGGACCCCGCGGCCAACAACGTGGCCACGACCTTCGCCCGGTACTGCCTGCCCACCATCTTCTTCATGGGCGTGCACGTCGTCATGGGCCAGATCCTGAACGCCCGCGGCCGCTTCGGCGCGATGATGTGGACCCCGGTCCTGAACAACATCGTCATGATCTTCACGTTCGGGCTGTTCATCTGGGTCTACGGCACCTCGCACGAGTCCCACATGGGCGTCCAGACGATCCCGCCGGAGGGCGTCCGCCTGCTGGGCGTCGGCACCCTGCTCGGCCTCGTCGTCCAGGCCCTGGCGATGATCCCGTATCTGCGCGAAGCCGGATTCCGCTTCCGTCCCCGCTTCGACTGGCGGGGCCACGGCCTCGGCAAGACCGTCAAGCTGGCCAAGTGGACCGTGCTGTTCGTCTTCGCCAACCAGGCCGGTGTCCTCGTCGTCACCCAGCTCGCCACCTCCGCGGGCAAGGCCTCGGGCACCAACGGAGCGGGCTTCCTCGCCTACTCCAACGCCCAGCTCATCTGGGGCATGCCGCAGGCCATCATCACCGTCTCGGTCATGGCCGCCCTGCTGCCGCGCATCTCCCGCGCCGCCCACGACAACGACCCCGGCGCGGTCCGCGACGACATCTCCCAGGGGCTGCGCAACTCCGCGGTCGCCATCGTCCCCGTCGCCTTCGCGTTCCTCGCCCTGGGCGTGCCGATGTGCACCCTGCTCTACGCCTCCAGCGGCCCCGAGGCCGCCCGCTCCATGGGCTTCATCCTCATGGCCTTCGGCCTGGGCCTCATCCCGTACTCCGTGCAGTACGTGGTGCTGCGCGGGTTCTACGCCTACGAGGACACCCGCACCCCCTTCTACAACACCGTCATCGTCGCCCTCGTCAACGCGGCCGCCTCGGCCGTCTGCTACGTCGTGCTGCCCGCCCGCTGGGCCGTCGTCGGCATGGCCGCCTCCTACGGCCTCGCCTACGCCGTCGGCGTCGGCATCGCCTGGCGTCGGCTGCGCAACCGCCTGGGCGGCGATCTGGACGGCGCCCACGTCGTCCGCACCTACGCCCGGCTGTGCCTGGCCGCCCTGCCGGCCACCGTGGTCGGCGGAGCCGTCGGCTTCGGTCTGCTCCAGGTGCTCGGCGACGGCGCGTTCGGTTCGCTCGTCGCACTGATCATCGGCGGTGCCCTGCTCCTCGGAGTGTTCTTCGTCGCGGCGAAGCGGATGCGCATCGAGGAGATCAACGGCATGGTCGGCATGGTCAGGGGACGTCTCGGCCGCTGAGGATCACCGGTCCGCACAACCATCACCGGTCCCCGCGTGTCGTGCATGGTGCCGGAGTGTGGGCACAATTGGCGTGACTGTGCGGGGCTGGCTGGCATCGCCCAACGGATGGGGAGGCAGGAACGACGGTGGCGGAACGTAGCACGGCGGCCGTCGACGTGGACAACAGTGGTGACGAGCCGCTGGCCGCGAAGGCGGACGAGGCCACGAGCGACGGTACGGCAGAACCCCAGGACGGAAAGGGCGCGGACCCGCAGGAGGCGGACGGCGGGCGGACCGGCGCCGATTCCTCCGTGCCGACCCCTGATCTGCACAGCGGTCACAAGCTTGCCGGGCGCTACCGGCTCGAAGAATGCGTCACCCGTCTGGACGGATTCAGCAGCTGGCGCGCCGTCGACGAGAAACTGCGCCGCGCGGTCGGCGTCCACCTCCTGCCCGCCGACCATCCGCGGGCGCGCTCGGTGCTCGCGGCGGCACGCTCCTCCGCGCTGCTCGGCGATCCGCGCTTCGTCCAGGTCCTGGACGCCGTCGAGGAGAACGACCTCGTCTACGTCGTCCACGAATGGCTGCCCGACGCCGTCGAACTGACCGCGCTGCTCGCCGCGGGGCCCATGGAGGCCCATGACGCCTACCAGCTCGTCAGCCAGCTCGCCCAGGCCATGGCGGCCGCCCACCGCGAGGGACTGGCCCATCTGCGGCTGACCCCCGGCGCGGTGCTCCGCTCCTCCTCCGGCCAGTACCGCATCCGCGGTCTCGCGGTGAACGCCGCCCTGCGCGGCATCACCTCCGACGGACCCCAGCGGGCCGACACCGAGGCCATCGGCGCGCTGCTGTACGCCGCGCTCACCCAGCGCTGGCCGTACGAGAGCGACGCCTACGGCCTCACCGGCCTCCCCAAGGGCATGGGGCTGCTCGCGCCCGACCAGGTCCGGGCCGGCGTCCACCGGGGCCTCTCCGAGATCGCCATGCGGGCCCTCGCCAACGACGGGGCGACGGCCTCCCGCCAGGAGCAGCCGTGCACCACCCCCGACGAGCTCGCCAAGGCCGTCGCCGCGATGCCGCGCATCCGCCCGCCGGAGCCGACGTTCGCCGCCCCGCCCGAGTACCAGCGGACCACGTACCAGCAGGGCAGCTACGGACGTCCGGCCGTACCCGGAGCGGGGCCGACACAGCCCGTCCTCGTACCGCCCGCCCCGCTCCAGAGCCGCACCGGGAAGGCCCTCAAGTGGGCCGTCTCGGCCCTTCTCATCGCCGCCCTGGGTCTCGGAAGCTGGCAGCTGGCCGAGACGCTCCTGGACCACGACAAGGGCTCCGGCGACCCCGGGACCACGCAGACGAACCCGGAGAACGGCGATCCCAAGCCGGTCGCGGAGAGCAAGCCGGTCCCGATCGTGGGCGCCCAGGACTACGACCCGCTCGGTGACGGGTCCGAGAAGCCCAAGGACATCGGTCACCTCTATGACGGCGACCCCACGTCGTACTGGAACACCGACGGCTACTACAGCGCCCAGTTCGGCAACCTCAAGGAAGGCGTCGGCGTCGTCCTCGACCTCGGCTCGGTGCAGCGGGTCGGATCGGTCGATGTGACCTTCCTCGGCGGCACCACCTCCGTCGAACTGCGCACCACGACCGACGCCACCGTCCCGAGCATGCCCGGGGCGTTCACCAAGGTCGCCGAAGGATCCGGAACGAAGGTCGCCCTCAAGCCCGGAAAACCCGTCCAGGCGCGGTACCTTCTGGTCTGGCTCACGAAACTGCCACCGAGCGACACCGGCAATTTCCGGGGCAAGATCTCGGACATCAAGGTCACCAGCTGACAGCACCAGGGGAGGGGGCTCACCGTTGGACGACACCAGATTCGCCGACACGAGCGACCAGGACCTCCTGACCCAGCACGTGGCCGGTGAACCGGATGCCTTCGGTGAGCTCGTCCGCCGCCATCGCGACCGGCTGTGGGCCGTGGCCCTGCGGACCCTGGGCGACCGCGAGGAGGCGGCGGACGCCGTCCAGGACGCCCTGGTCTCCGCGTTCCGCGCCGCCCACACCTTCCGCGGCCAGTCCGCCGTCACCACCTGGCTGCACCGCATCACCGTCAACGCCTGTCTCGACCGGGTCCGCAAGGCCTCCATCCGCAGGACGGCCCCGGTCGACGACCCCGAACGGCTCGATCAGCTCCTGGAGCCGCACGAGTCAGCCGAGGCACCCGCCGAGCGCCAGGACGTCCAGCGCGAGCTGATCGCGGCCCTGGGCACTCTCCCCGCCGAACAGCGCGCCGCACTCGTCCTCGTCGACATGCAGGGCTACCCGGTGGCCGAGGCCGCCCGCATCCTCGACGTTCCGGTCGGCACCGTGAAGAGCCGCTGCGCACGGGGCCGCGTCCGGCTCGCCCCGCTCCTCACCCACCTCCGGAGCGGAAGCGACCCGGAGACGGGGAGCACCGCACCCGAACCCCCGGGGAACCGGACGCCCCGACCATCCGTCCCACCGCCGGCGGGCCCCCGAGACAGCGGGCCGGACACCAGGGACACGAACGACACCGGTACGAGCAATCCAGCGGCAGCGAAGGGCGGAGGCGGGCGCGCATGACATCGACGGCCGACACGACCCGGCACCCGGACGTCTCGGAGATCTCGGATCTCACCGAGGGGCTGCTCCCCGCTTCCCGCACGGCCGATCTCCGGCGTCATCTGGAAGGGTGCGAGCCCTGCGCCGATGTCCTGGCGTCCCTGGAGGAGATCCGCGGCCTGCTCGGTTCGCTGCCCGAGCCCGAGCCGATGCCCATGGACATAGCCGCTCGCATCGATGCCGCGCTCGCCGAGGAAGCCCGCTCCGACCGCCCGGCAGCAGATCCTGAGGCCCAGGCCGCACCGGGACCGGACGCTTCACCGGCGTCCCCGGCCGACGATGTTTCACGTGAAACCGAGGACTCCCCGTCGGCTCCGGAGCCCGCGGACCGCCCTGCCGGGTATCCGCGCGCGGCGACGGGCCCGGGACGCCGCCCCACGCGGCGCCGCCGCCGAAGGGCCGTACTCGGCGCGGCCCTCGGTGCCGCCGTGGTCGGCGTGAGCGCCTTCCTGTTGCAGAACGTCCAGCTCTCCTCGAACGGCGCGGACAGCGCCGCTCTGGACCAAGGAGCATCGGCGTCGAAGGCCAAGACGCGCTCCTTCTCCCAGGCCACTCTGGAGAACCAGGTCCGCAGCCTCCTCGACTCCGGAGTGGAAGGAAACGCGGAGAACGACTCCGGCGCCGAGCAGGCGCCCTCGATGGGCGTGCGGTCCTCACCGGAGAATCCCTCGTCCCCGTCGGACGGCCCCCGGAAGCCGCTGCGCACCCCCACTGTGACCGTCCCGGCCTGTGTGGAGGAGGGCATCGGACGGAACGCCGGCGCCCTGGCGCTGCAGCGCGGCACCTATGAGGGCACCGACGCCTTCCTCGTGGTCCTTCCCCACCCCACGGACTCCGCAGAGGTCCAGGCGTATGTCGTCGACGCGTCCTGTGTCGGCGCCGAGCCCCCCAGCAAGGGGAAGATCCTCCTCACGGACACCTACACCCGCCCCTGAGAACCGCACCGGATCCTGCCCCGGCACGTCGGGAATGCATCCCCCGTAGGATCCGTTGGGTGGGGTGAGAGTCGTTGAACCGGCCCCAGTAGGCGTGGACAGTAGGCAGTCTGCAGAGACGAGGAAGAAACCCGTGAGCGACGTGCGTAATGTGATCATCATCGGCTCCGGCCCGGCGGGCTATACGGCTGCCCTGTACACCGCGCGCGCCTCGCTGAAGCCGCTGGTCTTCGAGGGCGCTGTCACCGCCGGTGGTGCGCTGATGAACACCACCGACGTGGAGAACTTCCCCGGGTTCCAGGACGGGATCATGGGCCCCGAGCTCATGGACAACATGCGCGCCCAGGCCGAGCGCTTCGGTGCCGAGCTCATCCCCGACGATGTGGTCGCCGTCGACCTCACCGGTGACATCAAGACCGTCACGGACACCGCCGGCACCGTGCACCGCGCGAAGGCCGTCATCGTCACCACCGGCTCGCAGCACCGCAAGCTCGGACTGCCCAACGAGGACGCCCTCTCCGGACGCGGCGTCTCCTGGTGCGCCACCTGTGACGGGTTCTTCTTCAAGGACCAGGACATCGCCGTGGTCGGCGGCGGCGACACCGCGATGGAAGAGGCCACGTTCCTCTCCCGCTTCGCCAAGTCGGTCACCATCGTCCACCGCCGTGACACCCTGCGTGCCTCCAAGGCCATGCAGGAGCGCGCCTTCGCCGACCCGAAGATCAAGTTCGCCTGGGACAGCGAGGTCGCCGGGGTCCACGGCGAGCAGAAGCTCTCCGGTCTGACCCTGCGCAACACCAAGACCGGTGAGACCTCCGAGCTCCCCGTGACCGGCCTCTTCATCGCCGTCGGACACGACCCGCGCACGGAACTGTTCAAGGGCCAGCTCGACCTCGACGAGGAGGGCTACCTCAAGGTGGACGCTCCCTCGACGCGCACCAACCTCACGGGTGTCTTCGGCGCCGGCGATGTCGTCGACCACACCTACCGGCAGGCCATCACCGCTGCCGGCACCGGCTGCTCCGCCGCTCTCGACGCCGAGCGCTTCCTCGCCGCGCTCGCCGACGACGAGAAGGCCGCTGCGGCCACCGTCTGACCCCCGCCCCACCCCACACCCGCGAAGTTAAGGAGGCTGCCGTGGCCGGCACCCTGACGAACGTTACCGACGACAATTTCGACGAGGTCGTCCTCAAGAGCGACAAGCCCGTGCTGGTCGACTTCTGGGCTGCCTGGTGCGGCCCGTGCCGTCAGATCGCCCCCTCCCTGGAGGCCATCGCGGCGGAGCACGGCGAGATCGAGATCGTCAAGCTCAACATCGACGAGAACCCGGCCACCGCTGCCAAGTACGGCGTCATGTCCATCCCGACGCTGAACGTCTACCAGGGTGGCGAGGTCGCCAAGACGATCGTCGGCGCCAAGCCGAAGGCCGCGATCCTTCGCGACCTGGAGCCGTTCATCTCCGCCTGAACCGCTCCGCTCTGTCGGATCCGCGCGTAGTACAGCGGCACCGATGTTTCACGTGAAACGGGCCCGCCCCTCCGAGGGGCGGGCCCGTTCCGCGTTCCGCCTCACAGAGGCCGCAACGCCGGTTCCTTCTGCACCGCTCCCAGGAGACGGTCGAGGGCCATCTCCACGTCTTCCTTCCACGAGAGCGTGGTGCGCAGCTCCAGCCTCAGCCGTGGGTGCACCGGATGGGGACGCACGGTCTTGAAGCCCACCGCCAGCAGGTGCTCGGCCGGCAGTACGCACGCCGGTTCCTTCCAGCGGGCATCACCGAAGGCCTCGATGGCCTTGAATCCGCGGCGGAGCAGATCCTTGGCCACCGTCTGCACCATGACCCGCCCCAGCCCCTGTCCCTGGTAGCCCGGCAGGATCAGGGCCGTCATCAGCTGCACCGCGTCGGGGGAGACGGGGCTCGTCGGGAACGACGTCGTCCGGGGTACATACGCGGGCGGGGCGTAGAGCACGAAGCCGACCGGTACATCGTCGACATAGACGACGCGCCCGCAGGAACCCCACTCCAGCAGCACGCCGGAGATCCAGGCTTCCTTCTCCTGCTCCGCTCTCCCGCTCTTCACCGCCGCTTCTCCTCGCACCGGGTCCAGCTCCCAGTACACACAGGAGCGGCAGCGCCGGGGGAGATCAGGCAGGTTGTCCAGCGTGAGCGGTACGAGCCGACGCCCCATGGAGGCTGTTCCTCACTTCCCTCACCCACCACGGTTCGGAAGCGATGTCCGGCGCGCCCCGTGCCCGGAGGTGGATCAACTGGATGTGCCCTACCGGAACGCATCGTATCCACCGGACGATCAAGCCGACACCGTGAGAAAGCAAAGGGCGGGCCGTCTTCCGTGACCTACCGGAGGACAGCCCGCCCCTGGACCGCTCAGAAATCAGCTCTCGTCGTCCTCGTCCTGCTCCTCGGACGGGGCACGGTCGAGGACACGGCCCTCCCCCGGAGCGAGGCTGCCGAGGATACGGTCCAGATCCTCCATCGAGGCGAACTCGACGACGATCTTGCCCTTCTTCTGCCCGAGGTCGACCTTCACCCGGGTCTCGAAGCGATCGGACAGCCTCGACGCCAGTTCGTTGAGCGCCGGCGACAGCCGGGCTCCGGCCCGGGGCCCCTTGGCCTTCGACGTGCTCGTGGGCTTGGAGCCCATGAGCGTCACGATCTCCTCCACCGCCCGCACCGAAAGCCCCTCGGCCACGATGCGGTGCGCCAGCTTGTCCTGCTCCTCGGAGTCGTCCACCGACAGCAGCGCCCGAGCGTGTCCCGCCGAGAGCACACCGGCGGCGACCCTCCGCTGGACCGGCGGCGACAGCCGCAGCAGACGCAGGGTGTTCGACACCTGCGGACGGGAACGACCGATCCGGTCGGCCAGCTGGTCATGGGTGCACTTGAAGTCCTTCAGCAGCTGGTCGTACGCCGCCGCCTCCTCCAAGGGGTTCAGCTGAGCCCGGTGAAGGTTCTCCAGGAGCGCGTCCAGGAGCAGCTTCTCGTCGTCCGTGGCACGGACGATCGCCGGAATCTTCTGCAGTTCCGCCTCACGGCAGGCCCGCCACCGCCGCTCGCCCATGATGAGCTCAAAGCGACCCGGCCCCGCCTGCCGCACCACGACGGGCTGGAGGAGTCCGACCTCCTTGATGGAGGTGACCAGCTCGGCCAGCGCATCGTCATCGAAGACATCCCGCGGCTGGCGCGGGTTGGGCACGATGGCATCGACGGGGATCTCGGCGAAATAGGCTCCGGCCACCTCGGCCGGACCACCGTGGCTCTCCGCCAGCGACACCGGACCGGCCGGCTCGGGCACCGTGGGACCGCCCAGGGTGGCGACCTTCGCCGCCGCCACACCGCGGTCCGAGGTCAGGACCGGGCTCCCCGGAGAGGAAGTCCCCATCCCGGCGGACGGCGCCTGCTTCTCCTGCGGAGCGGCGGGGATCAGGGCACCGAGCCCTCGCCCCAAGCCTCTACGACGCTCGCTCACTGGATCCCCTCCGCATTGCTCTGCTGACTGTTCCGATCGCCCATGCGGGCGTGCTGGGGCTCGTACTGGACCCCGACCCCGCGCAGCGCGATCTCGCGCGCCGCTTCGAGGTACGACAACGACCCGCTCGAACCGGGGTCATAGGTCAGCACGGTCTGCCCGTAGCTCGGCGCCTCGGAGATGCGTACCGAGCGAGGAATGCTGGTGCGCAGCACCTCCTTGCCGAAGTGGCTGCGCACCTCCTCCGCGACCTGCGACGCCAGCCGGGTCCGGCCGTCGTACATGGTGAGCAGGATCGTCGACACATGGAGATCAGGGTTCAGATGGCCCCGCACCAGATCGACGTTCCGCAGCAGCTGTCCCAGCCCCTCCAGTGCGTAGTACTCGCACTGGATCGGGATCAGCACCTCGGCACCGGCCACCAGGGCGTTGACCGTGAGCAGGCCGAGCGAGGGCGGGCAGTCGATCAGGATGTAGTCGAGCGGCTGCTCGTACGCCTGAATGGCCCGCTGCAGTCGACTCTCCCGCGCCACCAGCGACACCAGCTCGATCTCCGCACCGGCGAGATCGATGGTGGCGGGGGCGCAGAAGAGGCCTTCGACGTCCGGTACGGGCTGCACCACGTCGGAGAGCGGCTTGCTCTCCACCAGGACGTCATAGATCGAGGGGACTTCGGCATGGTGGTCGATCCCCAGAGCAGTGGAGGCGTTCCCCTGCGGGTCGAGGTCGACCACCAGAACGCGGGCACCGTGGAGGGCCAGGGACGCGGCCAGATTGACCGTCGAGGTGGTCTTGCCCACCCCGCCCTTCTGGTTGGCCACCACCATGACTCGTGTCCGGTCAGGCCGGGGCAGCCCCTCGCCGGCACGGCCGAGGGCCTCCACCGCCAGCTGGGCCGCACGACCGATGGGTGTGTCATCCATCGGCGGCGGTGTTTCACGTGAAACACCGTCCCCCGCCGATTCGGTTCGGGGACCGGGGACCGGATCGGTCATCGGTCCCGCGATGTTGGCGTCGGACCGCAAGGATTCACTCTCCTCGACTTCAGGCTCGCAATGAGCAGAGCCTGCCATGGTTTCGGCGTCGTGAACCAGCGAGGCCCGCTCTTCTGTGGAGGAATCCTCTTCTGTGGACAACTCCGTAGCCCTAACGGGCCTGCGATGACGGGGAGCGGAGGCCGCACGACCGCGGCCGATGATTCCCTGCAGCAGTGAGCGACGTTTCACGTGAAACACGATGCCCCTGCAGCGTAGCTACAGGGGCACGACACTCCGCGCGTGGCACGTACACCTCGCCGAACGGCAAACCGCCACGACATGGATCAAACAGTGCGTAACGGCCGGATGCGCGGTGTCACCACTTCGCTCAGCGGCGACGCCTCGTCCGGCTGGTCCGCGCGGCCTTGGCCCGCTTTGCGGCGAACCTCACACCGCCAGGGCTCTCACCGACCACCACGCGCACCACCGTGGACATCGGGTCGACGATGCCCTCACCCACATGCAGCACCTCGGTGTCCACGACACCGAGCTTGCCGAGAGCCGCACGCGCGCCGTTGATCTCCTCCTCGGCGGTATCGCCCTTGAGCGCCAGCATCTCGCCGTACGGCCGGAGCAGAGGAACGCCCCAGCCCGCCAGACGGTCCAGTGGCGCCACCGCGCGCGCCGTCACCACATGCACCGGCTGAAGCGTCCCCAGCACCTCTTCGGCCCGGCCGCGGACGACCGTCACATGGTCCAGTCCCAGCAGCTCGACGGCCTCCTGAAGGAAGTTCGTCCGGCGCAGCAGCGGCTCCAGCAACGTGATCTTGAGGTCGGGGCGGACCAGGGCGAGCGGAATGCCGGGCAGGCCGGCACCGGAACCCACATCGCAGACCGTGACACCCTCGGGAACGACCTCGGAGAGCACCGCACAGTTCAGAAGGTGCCGCTCCCACAGACGCGGCACCTCACGAGGGCCGATCAGCCCACGCTTGACCCCCGCGTCGGCCAGCAGTTCCGCGTACCGGACGGCCTCGGGAAAGCACTCACCGAACACCTCCCTGGCCGAGTCGGGCGCCTGGGGAAGCGCTACTTCCTCCGTCACGGGGACCGTCCTTCCATACGCACTACCGCACCGTGGGTGGCTGACTATCAGGCTGACAAAGATCGGCCCCGTCTGCGAACAGACGGGGCCGACAGGAGAGGATCCGGTCAGGCCGGAAGGACGACGACGAAGCGCTGCGGCTCCTCGCCCTCCGATTCACTGCGCAGACCGGCGGCCGCGACCGCGTCGTGCACGACCTTGCGCTCGAACGGCGTCATCGGGTCCAGCTTCACCGGCTCGCCGGTGCTCTTGACCTCTTCCGCGGCCTTGGCGCCCAGCTGAGCCAGCTCCGTACGCTTCTTGGCACGGAAACCGGCGATGTCCAGCATCAGACGGCTGCGGTCACCGGTCTCCCGGTGCACGGCCAGCCGCGTCAGCTCCTGGAGCGCCTCCAGCACCTCACCGTCGCGGCCCACGAGCTTCTGCAGTTCACGTGCCGAATCACTGATGATCGAAACCGCTGCCCGGTCCGCCTCGACGTCCATGTCGATGTCGCCGTCCAGATCGGCGATGTCGAGCAGACCCTCGAGATAGTCCGCCGCGATCTCCCCTTCCTGCTCAAGGCGGGTCAGGGTGTCGCTGCCCTCAGCGGCCGTGGAGGTGGTGCCTTCCGTCACGGATGGACTCCTTCTTACTTCTTGGACGGGTGCTTGGGCCGCTGCTGGCCCTTGCGCTGTCCGGACTTGGCTTGGCGTGAGGAGCCGGACGAGGCCCTGCCCGCCGGCTTGGACGTCTCGTCCTTCGGTTCGCTCTTCTGCAGCGAGGTCTTGCCCTCGGAATCACCGGACTCCGTGGACTTGGCCCCACCCTGGTGCGTACCGGTGGTCTGGCGCTGCGCCTTGGACTGCCGCTTGGGCTGCTGGCGCCGCTGCGCGGCCCCGCCCTCGGCCTCGGCGGCGGCGGTGTCGCTCTTCACGACCGTGCCGTCCTCCTGCGGGGCCAGGCCGAGCTTGCCCAGACCGACCACGAACTTCCGCTCGATGTCATTGCGGTCCGGACCCTTGGCCACGACCCGCTTGACGGTGTTGCGCCGGGTCCGGCCCCGGACCTCGCCGTGCGCCGTGACGCTCTTGAGCAGACGGTTCAGGTACTGCTCCTGCGCCTTGCTGCCCGGGGTCGGGTTCTGGTTGATCACGTACATCTGCTGACCCATGGTCCAGACGTTGGTGGTCAGCCAGTAGACGAGGACACCGACCGGGAAGTTGATACCCATGACGGCGAAGATCACCGGGAAGATGTACATGAGCATCTTCTGCTGCTGCATGTACGGCGTCTTGACGGTCAGGTCGACGTTCTTCGTCATCAGCTGGCGCTGCGTGAAGAACTGCGAGGCCGACATCATGACGATCATGACCGCGGTGACAATGCGGACATCGGTCAGCGAGGCGCCCAGGGCCTCGACCTTCTCCGCGCTGTCCATGAACTTCGCGGCCAGCGGCGCACCGAAGATATGGGCCTGACGGGCGCTGTCGAGCAGCGGCTGGTCGATGACGCCGATGGTCTTGCCCGAGGCGATCGCCGAGAGCACGTGGTACAGGGCGAAGAAGAACGGCGACTGCGCCAGGATGGGAAGGCACGAGGAGAGCGGGTTGGTGCCCGTCTCCTTGTACAGCTTCATCATCTCTTCGGACTGACGCTGCTTGTCGCTCTTGTAGCGCTCCTGGATCGCCTTCATCTTCGGCTGGAGCAGCTGCATGTTCCGCGTCGACTTGATCTGCTTGACGAACAGCGGGATCAGACAGATACGGATCAGCACCACGAGGGACACGATGGAAAGACCCCAGGCCCATCCCGTGTCAGGGCCGAAGATCGCCCCGTACAACTTGTGGAACTGGACGATGACCCAGGAAACGGGCCAGGTGATGAAGCTGAACAGACTGGCAATCGTGTCCACTAATCAGGCTCCTTGAGCATTGGGCGAAGTCTCTGCGGCCGGGCTCGGGAGGTCGGTGTCCGACGTCCCGGGAGGCACATCAGCGGCGGAGTCCCCGCCCTTGCTGCCGCGCAAGGCACTGCGCAGCAGTTCGTGCCAACGCGGACGTTTGCGTGGTGGAACGTAATCCACGCCGCCGGGTGACCACGGATTGCACCGAAGGATGCGCCAGGCCGTCAGCGCCGTTCCCTTGATGGCTCCGTGCCGGTCGATCGCCGTATATCCGTAGTGGGAACACGACGGGTAGTAACGGCAGACAGGACCGAGAAGCGGGCTGATGGTCCACTGGTAGATCTTGATGAGAGCCAGCAGCGGGTACTTCATCGCACGCCCCCTCCCAGCAGCCGCTGCAGAGCGGCGTCCAGGTCTCGGGCCAGCTGTTCATGGTCGGCGTCACCCGAACCGGGCAACGCGCGTACGACAACCAGGCTACCGGGGGGCAGCACGGCAAGCCGTTCGCGGACCAGATGGCGAAGCCTGCGCTTCACCGCTGTGCGGACGACCGCACCACCCACGGCTTTGCTGACAACGAAACCCGCACGCGGCGGGGGAGCAGTCTCCCCAGTCGCGTGCGGGTCCGTTGCACCGCTGCGTAGATGGACGACGAGAAGCGGGCGGCCGGCCCTGCGTCCTCGTCGTACCGCGGTCGCGAAGTCCTCGCGCCGCCTCAGCCGATTCTCGGTAGGCAGCACGTCATGACGACCTGTACGCGATCAGGCGGACAGGCTGGCGCGGCCCTTGCTGCGGCGGGACGCGAGGATCGCGCGGCCGGCACGGGTACGCATACGCAGCCGGAAGCCGTGGGTCTTCGCGCGACGACGGTTGTTCGGCTGGAAGGTGCGCTTGCTCACTCGGGGGCTCCAGAAAAGACTCGGGGTTGGCGGGACATCGCCTGGCTGTCACCGTGCGCCCACGAGAGACTCGCGTAAACGCCCTAGTGCACCGCTTCACAATCACAGATCGTGATCTTTGCCCATCGGAGGCAGGCGGCAGCAGCCATCGACAACTCGACCTGGTCACGGTACGCGCGGCTACGCCATCCGGTCAAACCGACCCCGGGCGGCCCCCCATTGTGCACAGCCTGTGGACAACGACTTGAACGACGTGGGTCGCCCTGACTACCGTGGCTGAACCCCGGTTCTTTTTCTTCCCGCCTGCCGGTCCTCACCCATCCCGACCCATCCCGTCCCGAGAACCACACATTCGTGGGACCAGCGAGAGAGCGTGCCCTGTGGCTGACGTACCTGCCGATCTTGCCGCAGTGTGGCCACGCGTGCTGGAACAACTCCTCGGGGAGGGCCAGCAGGGCATCGAGCCGAAGGACAAGCAGTGGATCGAGCGCTGCCAGCCGCTGGCCCTGGTCGCGGACACGGCGCTGCTCGCCGTCCCCAATGAGTGGGGCAAGCGCGTCCTGGAGGGCCGGCTCGCCCCGCTCATCAGCGAGACGCTGAGCCGGGAGTGCGGCCGGCCGATCCGCATCGCGATCACGGTCGACGACTCGGCGAACGAACCGCCGACGCCCCCCGCGCCCCCGATGCACCAGGCGCCGCAGCCGCCGCCCCACCGCTACCCGGGCCCGCAGCACGACGACGGCCGGCCCGGCGACAGCTACGAGGGATACGGCCACCGCCCCTCGGACGACGGCATGCCGACGGCCCGCCCGGCCTATCCGGACTACCAGCAGCAGCGTCCCGAGCCCGGCGCCTGGCCGCGCACCCAGGAGGACCTGTCCTGGCAGCAGCCCCGGCTCGGCGGGTTCCAGGACCGCGAGCCGGCCGCCGAGCAGTGGCGCGAGCCCTACGGCGGCCGCCCCCAGCAGCAGCCGCAGCACGACTACCGTCCGCAGCCGCCCGAGCGCCAGGGGTACGAGGCCGCGCGCCCCGAGCACCACGAGCTGCCCGAGCCCCAGCACCGCACGGGTGCCGGCACCGGGCGTCCCGGCGGCGGCACCGGCCCGATGGGCGCGCAGCCCGCCCCGGCCCCCGGCCCCGGCGAACCGCACGCCCGGCTCAATCCGAAGTACCTCTTCGACACCTTCGTGATCGGGGCGTCCAACCGCTTCGCGCACGCCGCCGCGGTCGCGGTCGCCGAGGCGCCCGCGAAGGCGTACAACCCCCTCTTCATCTACGGGGAGTCGGGCCTCGGCAAGACCCATCTGCTGCACGCGATCGGGCACTACGCGCGGAGCCTCTATCCGGGCACCCGGGTGCGGTACGTGAGCTCCGAGGAGTTCACCAACGAGTTCATCAACTCGATCCGCGACGGCAAGGGCGACACCTTCCGCAAGCGCTACCGCGACGTGGACATCCTGCTGGTCGACGACATCCAGTTCCTGGCGAGCAAGGAGTCGACGCAGGAGGAGTTCTTCCACACCTTCAATACGCTCCACAACGCCAACAAGCAGATCGTGCTGTCCTCGGACCGTCCGCCCAAGCAGCTGGTGACGCTGGAGGACCGGCTGCGGAATCGTTTCGAGTGGGGTCTGACCACCGACGTCCAGCCGCCGGAGCTGGAGACGCGCATCGCGATCCTGCGCAAGAAGGCGGTGCAGGAGCAGCTCAACGCCCCGCCGGAGGTCCTGGAGTTCATCGCCTCCCGCATCTCCCGCAACATCCGTGAGCTGGAGGGCGCGCTGATCCGGGTGACGGCCTTCGCCAGTCTGAACCGGCAGCCGGTGGACCTCGGGCTGACCGAGATCGTGCTGAAGGACCTGATCCCCGGCGGCGAGGACACCGCGCCGGAGATCACGGCGACGGCCATCATGGCGGCGACCGCGGACTACTTCGGGCTGACGGTGGAGGATCTCTGCGGATCCTCGCGCAGCCGGGTGCTGGTGACGGCGCGCCAGATCGCGATGTATCTGTGCCGCGAGCTGACGGACCTCTCGCTGCCCAAGATCGGCGCCCAGTTCGGCGGGCGGGACCATACGACGGTGATGCACGCCGACCGCAAGATCCGCGCCCTGATGGCCGAGCGGCGCTCCATCTACAACCAGGTCACCGAGCTGACCAACCGCATCAAGAACGGCTGAGCTGCCCACGGCCGGCCCGTACGCAGACGCCCGAAGGGCGCGTCACGGACTCCCTCGGAGTCCCGGACGCGCCCTTTTCTCTGTGTGCGGAGCGGTGTGCGGGCCCCTGCGAGCCCTTCGGCACCGCCCTGTGCACGGCTCCGGGCAGGCTCCGGGCCGTCCGCGCTGTTCGATTACCTGCTCCGGAGGCGCTGTTCTCCACAGATCTGGGGAGAATCTTCCCTCCACAGCCTGGGGATCAGAAAGTTGTCCATACTGCTTCCACAGGCACGACAACCGATACTCCATCAGGCCAGCTCAGGCGCCTGGGGATTTGTGGTCAACGATGATCCACAGGTTGTGGACAAGATTTTCTTCCACAGCCTGTGTGCAAAGTTGTCCACCGACGGCCCACAGGACGGCGGCCGTTTTCCCCAGCGAGGGCGGGCTTCTCCACACCGCTGTCCACTGTTCGGCAACGCGACACCGCCCTTCACCGCCCCGAGTGAAAGGCGTCACACCAAGACGCTTGGTTGGGCTGTGGGGAAACGGGGTAAAGCTGGGGACAGGCCTGGGGAGAAACCCCCCTGTCCTGTGTACGGGGTGTGCACAACTTCCCGATGTCCACAGAGACCCCCGGTTTTCCACTGCTGCCGCCCACAGGGCCGGTGGACAAAAAACAGCGCCTGACCTGCGCAAACGGGGTTATCCACGGTTTCCACAGGCCCTACTACTACTGCCAACTAGAGTTAGCCAGGAATCCGCTTCGAAGTGGGGCCTGTGCACAACTCGGCGCCGGAGCGCTCCGAACCTCTTGTCGCGACTTGACCCCGAGCAGCACCGAGTGTCGGTGCCGTACGTCAGACTGGTCCCCGGCGTCCTCCCCCGGTCTCGGCGGAGCGACCCGATCAGACGACGAAGGCCGGCAGGGCGAGCGAGCAACAGCAGGAGGCGGTTCCGGTGAAGATCCGGGTGGAGCGCGATGTACTCGCGGAGGCGGTGGCCTGGGTGGCCCGCAGCCTTCCGGCCCGTCCGCCGGCGCCCGTTCTCGCGGGCCTTCTGCTGAAGGCGGAGGACGGCGCCCTCAGCTTCTCCAGCTTCGACTACGAGGTCTCGGCCCGGGTCTCGGTGGACGCGGAGGTGGAGGAGGACGGCACGGTGCTCGTCTCCGGCCGCCTGCTCGCCGACATCTGCCGCGCGCTCCCCAACCGCCCGGTGGAGATTTCCACAGACGGTGTACGGGCGACCGTGGTCTGCGGCTCCTCCCGCTTCACCCTCCACACCCTCCCCGTGGAGGAGTACCCCTCGCTGCCGCAGATGCCGACCGCGACGGGCACCGTGCCCGGTGAGGTCTTCGCCTCCGCCGCCGCGCAGGTCGCCATCGCCGCCGGCCGCGACGACACGCTGCCCGTCCTCACCGGTGTGCGCATCGAGATCGAGGGCGACACCGTCACCCTGGCCTCCACCGACCGCTACCGCTTCGCGGTCCGCGAGTTCCTCTGGAAGCCGGAGGACGCCGACGCCTCCGCCGTCGCCCTGGTCCCCGCCAAGACGCTCCTGGACACCGCCAAGGCGCTGACCAGCGGTGACACCGTGACGCTCGCGCTGTCGGGCTCCGGCGCCGGTGAGGGTCTCATCGGCTTCGAGGGCGCCGGTCGCCGGACCACCACCCGGCTGCTGGAGGGCGACCTGCCCAAGTACCGGACGCTGTTCCCCACCGAGTTCAACTCGGTCGCGGTCATCGAGACCGCCCCCTTCGTGGAGGCCGTGAAGCGTGTGGCCCTGGTGGCCGAGCGCAACACCCCGGTGCGGCTCAGCTTCGAGCAGGGCGTGCTGATCCTGGAGGCCGGTTCCAGCGACGACGCACAGGCTGTGGAGCGGGTCGACGCCGTCCTGGAGGGCGACGACATCTCGATCGCCTTCAACCCGACCTTCCTGCTCGACGGCCTGAGCGCCATCGACTCGCCGGTCGCCCAGCTCTCCTTCACGACCTCGACCAAGCCCGCGCTGCTCAGCGGCCGGCCGGCCGTGGACGCCGAGGCGGACGACGCGTACAAGTACCTGATCATGCCGGTCCGCCTCTCCGGCTGACCCGGCCCCGGTCCTGCCGCCGGACAGGTAGCCGCGGCAGGACCCGACGGGCATGTTCAGCGCCGAGCATGCCCCGGCGTCCTGTCCCCTGCCGGGCGTAGGCTCGGACCTGGGTACGAATCGGCACAACGCTTAAGGAATCTCTGATGGAGCTCGGTCTCGTCGGTCTCGGCAAGATGGGCGGCAACATGCGCGAGCGCATCCGCCGCGCAGGCCACACCGTCATCGGATACGACCGCAACCCGGACCTCGCCGATGTCCACAGCCTCGAAGAGCTTGTGGGCAAGCTGAAGGGCCCCCGGGTCGTCTGGGTCATGGTTCCGGCCGGTGCCGCGACCCAGTCGACGATCGACGAGCTGGCCGAGCTCCTCTCGCCCGGCGACATCGTCGTCGACGGCGGGAACTCCCGCTGGACCGACGACGAGAAGCACGCGGTCGAGCTGGGCATCAAGGGCATCGGCTTCGTCGACTGCGGCGTCTCCGGCGGTGTCTGGGGCCTGGAGAACGGCTACGCGCTGATGTACGGCGGCGACGCCGAGCACGTCGCGAAGGTCCAGCCGGTCTTCGACGCCCTGAAGCCCGAGGGCGACTTCGGCTCCGTCCACGCGGGCAAGGTCGGCGCCGGCCACTTCGCGAAGATGGTCCACAACGGCATCGAGTACGCCATGATGCAGGCCTACGCCGAGGGCTGGGAGCTGCTGGAGAAGGTCGACTCCGTCACCGATGTGCGCGAGGTCTTCCGCTCCTGGCAGGAGGGCACGGTCATCCGCTCCTGGCTGCTCGACCTCGCGGTCAACGCGCTGGACGACGACGAGCACCTGGACAAGCTCCGGGGCTACGCCGCGGACTCCGGCGAGGGCCGCTGGACGGTCGAGGCCGCCATCGACAACGCGGTCCCGCTGCCCGCGATCACCGCCTCGCTCTTCGCGCGGTTCGCCTCGCGCCAGGACGACTCCCCGCAGATGAAGATGATCGCCGCGCTGCGCAACCAGTTCGGCGGTCACGCGGTCGAGAACAAGAAGTAACGCCCCCGGGGCGGGCCGCACGGACCCGCCCCGCGGAGCAGGAAGCCGGAAGGGTCGGCGCACACCATGCACGTCACGCATCTGTCGCTGGCCGACTTCCGCTCGTACGCCCGGGTCGAGGTGCCACTGGACCCGGGCGTCACCGCGTTCGTGGGGGCCAACGGACAGGGCAAGACCAATCTCGTCGAGGCCGTCGGCTATCTCGCCACGCTCGGCAGCCACCGGGTCTCCTCCGACGCCCCCCTGGTGCGCATGGGCGCGGAGCGGGCCGTGATCCGGGCGGCCGTCACCCAGGGCGAGCGCTCCCAGCTGGTCGAGCTGGAGCTGAATCCGGGCAAGGCGAACCGTGCCCGGATCAATAGATCGTCGCAGGTCAGACCCCGTGATGTGCTGGGGATCGTGCGGACCGTGCTCTTCGCGCCGGAGGATCTGGCGCTGATCAAGGGCGATCCGGGCGAGCGCCGCAGGTTCCTCGACGAGCTGGTCACGGCGCGGTCGCCGCGCATGGCCGGGGTGCGTTCGGACTACGAGCGGGTGCTCAAGCAGCGCAACACCCTGCTGAAGTCCGCGGCGATGGCCCGCCGGCACGGCGGACGGTCCATGGACCTGTCGACCCTGGACGTCTGGGACCAGCATCTGGGCCGGGTGGGCGCGGAGCTGCTGGCCCAGCGGCTCGATCTGATCACCACGCTCCAGCCGCTGGCCGACAAGGCGTACGGGGACGTGGCGCCGGGCGGCGGCCCGGTCTCCCTGGAGTACCGCAGCTCGGCCGGCCCGGACGTGGCGCCCGCACGCACCCGCGAGGAGCTGTACGCGCAGCTGATCGCCGCCCTCGCCGAGGTCCGCAAGCAGGAGATCGAGCGGGGGGTGACCCTCGTCGGTCCGCACCGCGACGATCTGGTTCTCGGGCTGCGCGGGATGCCCGCCAAGGGGTACGCGAGCCATGGGGAGTCCTGGTCGTACGCGCTGGCGCTGCGGCTGGCCTCGTACGATCTGCTGCGCTCCGAGGGCAATGAACCGGTGCTGGTGCTGGACGACGTCTTCGCCGAGCTGGACGCCCGGCGCCGGGAGCGGCTGGCCGAGCTGGTGGCCCCCGGCGAGCAGGTGCTGGTGACGGCCGCGGTCGACGACGACGTCCCCGGGGTGCTCACCGGCGCGCGGTACGCCGTCTCGGCGGGCGAGGTGGCCCGGCTGTGAGCGGCGACGCGGACAAGGAGCCGGCGAAGCAGCCGGAGCCCTCCGGGGTGGACCTGGCGCGGGTGGCGCTGCGGGCCGCCAAGGAGCAGGCGAAGGCGCGCGGGGCGGCCGCGCAGCAGCGCAAGCAGGCCCGCCGGGGCGGCGGGCTGCGGTCCGGGGCGCGGGCCGACGGACGGGACCCGCTGCCGCTGGGTGCCGCGATCAACCGGCTGATCACCGAGCGCGGCTGGGAGACACCGGCCGCGGTGGGCGGGGTGATGGGCCGCTGGCCGCAGATCGTGGGTGAGGATCTGGCCAATCACTGTGTGCCGCTGCGCTACGACGAGGACCCCGATGTGCGGGTGCTGACCGTGCAGTGCGACTCCACGGCGTGGGCGACGCAGCTGCGGTTGCTGGCGCCCCAGCTGGTGGCCCGGCTGAACGCGGATCTGGGCCACGGGACCGTGCGGATGATCAAGGTCCTGGGTCCGGGGAGCCCGCAGCGCCGCTTCGGCCCGCTGCGCGCCCCGGGGAGCACCGGCCCCGGTGACACCTATGGCTGACCTGGTCTGACCAGGCACTTTGCCCTGCCCCGGCCCTGAGGCGGAGAGGCCGCCAGGGGGCCGTGCGGTGCGTGGGGCCCCCGTTGTCGGTGATGACCCCGGTGGCGCTGTTGCGGGGGTGTGCGGTGGTTGCCCCCGTACGGCGGAACGGGGGCGTCCCTCACCGTAGCGGGAGGCTGACAGGCCGAAGCGCTCAATGCCCGTGTGAGCCTCTTGAGGCCCCTCCCCGGATATGGGGAGTCGTCAGCCGCGTATTCAGGGCGGCACATGCGTACTCAGGTGCCTGCAAACCCCCATTCGGGTCGCCGCTACCGGTAGACTGGGGGACAATCCCGCGTGCTCGCGGGAATCGTCGATACAAGCCGAACGACGCAGCCGCTCCCGCCTGCCCGGAGAACGGCCTGTGCTGTGCCAGAAAGGGCGCTTCGTGGCCGATTCCGGCAACCCCAACGAGAACATTCCGTCCACCCCCGGTGAGAGCGACGGCGCTCCCGCCCCCGGTGAGGTGAAGGCGTCCTACGACGCCAGCGCGATCACCGTCCTGGAGGGCCTGGACGCGGTACGCAAGCGACCTGGCATGTACATCGGCTCGACCGGTGAGCGCGGTCTCCACCACCTCGTGCAGGAGGTCGTCGACAACTCGGTCGACGAGGCCATGGCCGGGCACGCGGACACCATCGACGTCACGATCCTCGCCGACGGCGGGGTGCGTGTGATCGACAACGGCCGAGGCATCCCGGTCGGCATCGTGCCGTCCGAGGGCAAGCCGGCCGTCGAGGTCGTGCTCACCGTCCTGCACGCGGGCGGAAAGTTCGGCGGCGGCGGCTACGCCGTCTCCGGTGGTCTGCACGGTGTGGGTGTCTCCGTCGTGAACGCCCTGTCCACGCGGGTCTCCGTCGAGGTGAAGACGGACGGCTACCGCTGGACCCAGGACTACAAGTTCGGCGTCCCGACGGCCCCGCTGGCCCGTAACGAGGAGACCGACGAGACTGGCACGAGCGTCACGTTCTGGGCCGACGGCGACATCTTCGAGACGACCGAGTACTCCTTCGAGACGCTGTCGCGGCGCTTCCAGGAGATGGCCTTCCTCAACAAGGGCCTCACCCTGAAGCTGACCGACGAGCGCGAGTCGGCGAAGGCGACCGCCGGTGCCGACAGCGCGGAGGCCGCGGACGTCCCCGAGGAGGAGACGGCCCGCTCGGTCACGTACCACTACGAGAACGGCATCGTCGACTTCGTCAAGTACCTCAACTCCCGCAAGGGCGACGTCATTCACCAGTCGGTGATCGACATCGAGGCCGAGGACAAGGAGCGGCTGCTCTCGGTCGAGATCGCCATGCAGTGGAACACGCAGTACACCGAGGGGGTCTACTCCTTCGCCAACGCGATCCACACGCACGAGGGCGGTACGCACGAGGAGGGCTTCCGGGCCGCGCTGACCTCGCTGGTCAACCGGTACGCGCGCGACAAGAAGCTGCTGCGCGAGAAGGACGACAACCTCACCGGCGAGGACGTCCGCGAGGGTCTGACGGCGATCATCTCGGTGAAGCTGGGCGAACCCCAGTTCGAGGGCCAGACGAAGACCAAGCTGGGCAACACGGAGGCCAAGACCTTCGTGCAGAAGGTCGTCCACGAGCAGCTGACGGACTGGTTCGACCGGAACCCGAACGAGGCCGCCGACATCATCCGCAAGGGCATCGCCGCCTCGACCGCCCGCGTGGCGGCCCGCAAGGCGCGCGACCTGACCCGGCGCAAGGGCCTGCTGGAGAGCGCGTCGCTGCCCGGCAAGCTCAGCGACTGCCAGTCGAACGACCCCACCAAGTGCGAGATCTTCATCGTCGAGGGTGACTCCGCCGGCGGTTCGGCGAAGTCCGGCCGCAATCCGATGTACCAGGCGATCCTGCCGATCCGCGGCAAGATCCTGAACGTCGAGAAGGCCCGGGTCGACAAGATCCTCCAGAACACCGAGGTCCAGGCCCTGATCTCGGCCTTCGGCACCGGGGTCCACGAGGACTTCGACATCGAGAAGCTCCGCTATCACAAGATCATTCTGATGGCGGACGCCGATGTCGACGGCCAGCACATCAACACCCTGCTGCTGACCTTCCTCTTCCGCTTCATGCGGCCGCTGGTCGAGGCCGGCCACGTGTACCTCTCGCGCCCGCCGCTCTACAAGATCAAGTGGGGCCGGGACGACTTCGAGTACGCGTACTCGGACCGCGAGCGCGACGCCCTGGTCGAGCTCGGCAAGCAGAACGGCAAGCGGATCAAGGAAGACTCGATCCAGCGCTTCAAGGGCCTCGGCGAGATGAACGCCGAGGAGCTGCGCGTCACCACGATGGACGTCGACCACCGGGTGCTCGGCCAGGTCACGCTCGACGACGCGGCGCAGGCCGACGACCTGTTCTCGGTGCTGATGGGCGAGGACGTCGAGGCGCGGCGCTCGTTCATCCAGCGCAACGCCAAGGACGTCCGCTTCCTCGACATCTGAGTCGGCCTACAAGCAAGCCGCAGCCGCAGCGCGAAAGGATTTTGACCAGCAATGGCCGACGAGAACACCCCTGTCCCCGTGACGCCCGAAGAGGTCCCGCCCGTCGAGGGCGTGGGCATGCGCGTCGAGCCCGTCGGGCTCGAGACGGAGATGCAGCGCTCCTACCTCGACTACGCGATGTCCGTCATCGTCTCGCGTGCCCTGCCCGACGTGCGGGACGGCCTCAAGCCCGTCCACCGCCGGGTGCTGTACGCGATGTACGACGGCGGCTACCGCCCCGAGAAGGGCTTCTACAAGTGCGCCCGCGTCGTCGGTGACGTCATGGGTACGTACCACCCGCACGGCGACTCCTCGATCTACGACGCCCTGGTCCGCCTGGCGCAGCCGTGGTCGATGCGGATGCCGCTGGTGGACTCCAACGGCAACTTCGGTTCCCCGGGCAACGACCCGGCCGCCGCCATGCGGTACACCGAGTGCAAGATGATGCCGCTGTCCATGGAGATGGTCCGGGACATCGACGAGGAGACCGTCGACTTCCAGGACAACTACGACGGCCGCAACCAGGAGCCGACGGTTCTGCCGGCCCGGTTCCCGAACCTGCTGGTCAACGGTTCGGCGGGCATCGCGGTCGGTATGGCGACGAACATCCCGCCGCACAACCTCCGCGAGGTCGCCTCCGGCGCGCAGTGGTATCTGGAGCACCCGGAGGCCTCGCAGGAGGAGCTGCTGGAGGCCCTGATCGAGCGGATCAAGGGCCCGGACTTCCCGACCGGTGCGCTCGTCGTGGGCCGCAAGGGCATCGAGGAGGCCTACCGCACGGGCCGCGGTTCGATCACGATGCGCGCGGTCGTGGCGGTCGAGGAGATCCAGAACCGCCAGTGCCTGGTGGTGACGGAGCTTCCGTACCAGACCAACCCCGACAACCTCGCGCAGAAGATCGCCGACCTGGTGAAGGACGGCAAGGTCGGCGGGATCGCGGACGTCCGCGACGAGACCTCCTCGCGCACCGGCCAGCGCCTCGTCGTCGTCCTCAAGCGGGACGCGGTCGCCAAGGTCGTCCTGAACAACCTGTACAAGCACACCGACCTCCAGTCGAACTTCGGCGCCAACATGCTGGCGCTGGTGGACGGGGTGCCGCGCACGCTGTCGATCGACGCGTTCATCCGCCACTGGGTGACGCACCAGATCGAGGTCATCGTCCGGCGCACCCGCTTCCGGCTGCGCAAGGCCGAGGAGCGCGCGCACATCCTGCGCGGCCTGCTGAAGGCCCTGGACGCCATCGACGAGGTCATCGCCCTCATCCGGCGCAGCCAGACCGTCGAGATCGCCCGTGAGGGCCTGATGGGCCTCCTGGAGATCGACGACATCCAGGCGAACGCGATCCTGGAGATGCAGCTGCGCCGGCTGGCCGCGCTGGAGCACCAGAAGATCACCGCCGAGCACGACGAGCTCCAGGCCAAGATCAACGAGTACAACGAGATCCTGGCCTCGCCCGCGCGGCAGCGGCAGATCGTCAGCGAGGAGCTGGCGGCGATCGTCGACAAGTTCGGCGACGACCGGCGTTCCAAGCTGGTGCCCTTCGACGGTGACATGTCCATCGAGGACCTGATCGCCGAGGAGGACATCGTCGTCACGATCTCCCGCGGCGGCTATGTGAAGCGCACCAAGACGGACGACTACCGCTCGCAGAAGCGCGGCGGCAAGGGCGTTCGCGGCACGAAGCTCAAGGAAGACGACATCGTCGACCACTTCTTCGTGTCCACGACCCACCACTGGCTGCTGTTCTTCACCAACAAGGGCCGGGTCTACCGGGCCAAGGCGTACGAGCTCCCCGACGCCGGCCGGGACGCGCGCGGCCAGCACGTGGCGAACCTGCTGGCCTTCCAGCCCGACGAGCAGATCGCGCAGATCCTGGCGATCCGCGACTACGAGGCGGCGCCGTACCTGATCCTGGCCACCAAGGGCGGCCTGGTGAAGAAGACCGCGCTGAAGGACTACGACTCGCCCCGCTCCGGCGGTGTCATCGCCATCAACCTGCGCGAGACCGGGGACGGCTCGGACGACGAGCTGATCGGCGCCGAGCTGGTCTCGGCCGAGGACGATCTGCTCCTCATCAGCAAGAAGGCCCAGTCGATCAGGTTCACCGCGACGGACGACGCGCTGCGCCCGATGGGCCGTGCCACCTCGGGCGTCAAGGGCATGAGTTTCCGCGAGGGAGACGAACTGCTCTCGATGAATGTCGTCAGGCCCGGTACTTTCGTGTTCACTGCCACTGACGGCGGGTACGCGAAGCGGACCCCCGTCGACGAGTACCGCGTCCAGGGCCGCGGCGGCCTGGGCATCAAGGCCGCCAAGATCGTGGAGGACCGGGGCTCGCTGGTCGGTGCGCTGGTGGTCGAGGAGACGGACGAGATTCTCGCCATCACGCTCGGCGGTGGTGTGATTCGTACGCGAGTCAATGAAGTCAGGGAGACGGGCCGTGACACCATGGGCGTCCAACTGATCAATCTGGGCAAGCGCGACGCCGTGGTCGGCATCGCGCGCAACGCCGAGGCGGGCAGCGAGGCCGACGAGGTCGACGGTCCCGACGACGCCGAAGGCGAGACGACCGGGGCCGAGGCGATCGCCGAGAGCACGGTCGACGGCAGCGTCGAGGACACCACGTCCTCGACCGGGGAGCACGAGGAGTAGAGCGTGAGTGGAGCCACGGGCGCCGGTTCGGCCGCTTCAGGATCTGGCGGGACCGGTGCCCGTGGCCCCGCCACGGACTCCCAAGGGGGCACTGTGACGGACACCCGGGGCCCTCAGCCCCAGTACGAGGGCTACGCGACCGGGCCGCTGCCCGGTGAGCGGGAGCCCGCACCGGCCCCGGCGGGCCCGTACCACCCGCCGCAGGCCTATCCCTCGCCGCCGCAGGGCGGGACGCACGGCGGCCGCCCCCGCGGCGGCCAGCCGGGCACCCCGCCGTCCGCGGCCCAGGGCGCCCGCAGGCCCCGTACGGGGGCGCGGACCACGCCGCGGACGCGCAAGGCGCGTCTGAGGGTCGCCAAGGCGGATCCGTGGTCCGTGATGAAGGTGAGCTTCCTGCTCTCCATCGCGCTGGGCATCTGCACGGTGGTCGCCTCGGCGGTGCTGTGGATGGTCATGGACGCCATGGGCGTCTTCTCGACCGTCGGCGGCACGATCAGCGAGGCCACCGGCTCCAACGAGGGCAACGGCTTCGACCTCCAGGCCTTCCTGTCGCTGCCCCGCGTGCTCATCTTCACCTCGGTCATCGCCGTGATCGACGTGGTCCTGGCCACCGCGCTGGCGACCCTGGGCGCGTTCATCTACAACCTGTCCGCCGGCTTCGTGGGCGGCGTCGAGCTCACGCTGGCCGAGGACGAGTAGCCCCGCGGGTATCGATTTTGGGACTGGCCCCGACGTGCGCTAATCTTCAGAAGTCAGCGCGACGCAAAAGCGCGGCGGGGCTATAGCTCAGTTGGTTAGAGCGCATCCCTGATAAGGATGAGGCCACAGGTTCAAATCCTGTTAGCCCCACTTGCACATGCTTGAGACGAGAAGGCCTTCCCCTGGTGGGAAGGCCTTCTCGTCGTTTGGTCCCTGTCGGCTGTCCTGGTCGGGAAGCCGAGGTGTCGAACCAGGACGGGCCGGGCATGCCATGGGCGAAGAGCGTGACCAGCGGGGGGATGCGTGATGACGAAGCTCGGCGCAGGCGCGCTGCTCCTGTTCTGCTACCTCGACGTTGTCGCAGCTCTCGCTATAGGGGACTGGCTCTCCGATCCAGGTCCTCTTCTGCTCTATGGCAGCCCGATCGCTTTCGGCGCAGGGTTCGCCGCTCAGGCAGCGCACAACCTCTATCGGCGACACGTGGAGCGCACGGCGCGTCCGTAGAGGCCCCAGGCCGGCGGCTCCCCAGCGGTCACGTTCCCGGCGCCTCCTCCATTGCGGCTCCCGGGCCCGCCTCGGAGACGGGGGCGGGGTGCCACTGGAGCCTGATCTCGTGTTCCTCGCAGTAAGGCCTCGCCTTCGTGGTCGAAGGAGAGGGGGTGGTCGTGGCCGAGGGGGCAGAGGGTCACCGGGCCGCCTTCCAGGCCCGGCCGAGGCGCGCGGCGGTGGGGCATGCGGTTCCGGTACGGCAGGCGGGGCACGTGGCGGTGTGGCCGATCAGCGCGCGGTAGGCCTTGTCGGAGCCGGTCTTCGGGGACTTCGTCGATTTCATGTCCGTTCCCTTCGGCAGGTGGAGCAGCAGCGGGGAAACCAGTGCACGGAGGAGCCGAAGACCGTGATCGGCCGTGGGCCGAGGTCGTGGGCCGCCGTGTTGGCCAGTGGGGTCGCGCACCAGACGCAGGAGGCACCGCGCTGCTGGGCGGCGGACAGCGTTGCGGGGTCCGGCAGGGGCACTGCGGTGGTCATGGCGTCTCCCCGCTGGCGGTCGGTGGATGTGATCGACCGTAGGAGTGTTCGCCGTCGCGCCGGACGGAGTTTCTACGCGTTTCTACGTGAGCACGGAGAGCGCCTGTGCAATCAGCCGTGCGGCCCCCGCCCCCTGCTCTGCGGCTGCCTCCAGTTCCTTGTGGGCTGCCAGGTACTGCGCCACCTCGGACGGGGCCGTGATGGTGATCGCGGCCGTGAGCAGTTCTACCGCCACCTGCTCGGTATCGAAGATCGTGAACGTTTCCAGCGGCCACATGGCAGCAGCCCGTGCGGGGACGATGCCCAGGGTCACGGAAGGCAGGGACGCTGCCTGGAGCAGATGGCTGAGCTGCTCGGCCATGACGTCCGGCCCGCCGATCCGGCGCCGCAGGACGCTCTCCTCGATGAGGATCGGGAAGCGTCGGCCGGGACGGCGGATGATCCGCGAACGTTCGAGACGGGCGTCGGCGGCTGCGGCGGAGTCGTCAGGGGTGCCGCTGAACCGGGCGATCTCCGAAAGGAGCGCGGTTGCGTAGGCCCGGGTCTGGAGCATGCCGGGGATGACGTTGCTGCAATACACCCGCATGGTTCTGGTGCGCTCGTACAGCGGACGCCGTGCCTGCTGGACCGCCCGTAGGCCGGTGCGCTGGACGCGGCGCCACTCGGTGTACATCTGCTGCGCCTGGCGACTCGCGGCGATGAGGTCCACCGCCTCGTCGTCCGCCCCGCAGGCGTGGCACCAGGCACGGATGTCGTCGTCGCTCGGGTGCGACCGTCCGCTCTGGAGGCGGCTCACCTTGGACCCGTGCCATCCCGTGCGTTCGGCGAGTTGCCGCCCTGTCAGGCCCGCGTCCTGGCGGAGGACGCGCAGGTGTACCGCGATGCGGTCGCGTACCTCTTGGACGCGGGCTGACGGAGAAGCGGAAGCCATCAGGTGATCGTGAACTCCTGGTGAGGTACGGCCCGTTCCCACACCGTGCGGAACGCCGCAGCCGTCTGCTCCGCGACCTCGGCTCGGTCGTCGAGCACATCGCGCAGGTGCGTGCCGTCACCGGCGAAGTGGTGCCACCGGATCAGGCGCCCGTCGAACAGCCAGAAGTCTTGTGCCGGAAGGAGCAGCCCCACCGCATGCTCCCGGGGGAGCCAGCGAATGTCCTCGCCGGCCGCGACGTTACGGCCGGTACACGCGTGCTCGAACCGGATGTACTCGGTCGCCGGGGTGCTGATGACCCGAGCCCGCCGGACGGAGACGCCACGATCCACAGCCGCCCCGACCGCGTCGTGGAAGTGGCCCCACCATGAGGTCGGGTCGTCGACGTCGGCCAACTCACCCGCGCGCCAGTCCTTGAGGTCCTGGTCCTCCTCGTCGACCGCGTAGACGTCCCGGGTTTCCAGGTGGACTGCTGAGGTGGTGCACTGAGCCAGGAGGTCAGCGAACGGAGGCAGGACGAGCTGCGACATCAAGCACCGCCTTCAGTGCCTCGGCCATGCGGGCAGGCAGCCGCACCAAACGCCTCGGTGTCCGGGATCGGGCCTGAATCCAGGCACTGCGCGGTCAGCTTCTCGTCCGCGGTCCACCCTTGGATGACGAACTCCTGATTCTCGTCGTCGAACCAGACCGTGGGGCAGTGATCGCCGTTGGTCTCGGGGTCCTTCGCGATGAAATGTAAGGCCATGGCTGTCTCCGCTGGTCAGGGTTTGCCTGAGTTTCTACGGCCGTGCTCCGCCCATGGTGCCGCGACTTCGCGTGCCGTGGGCCGGAACGCACGAGGCATCGCGGTGATGCCCGCTCCGTCCTGAGAGTGGAAGGATGGTGCACGGTCGGTCTCCTGGTGATGCCAGGGCTCTGACTGGCCCCGGCCATGCGGAGGTGCGAACTCCGGTCCGGGGCTTTTCTGTTGCTGGTGGTGGCGTCACTTGACGGTGAATTTATGGGGGTCCCATAATCGCTGTCAAGCGGCACGCCCTGTTCGGAGGAACGGGATGGCCGATACGGAGCGCGAAGCGCCGGTCGAGAGGGAGGAGGTGCGGCGTGTCTTCGATGCCCTCGACGCGGTCGAGTCGATGGAGGACTCGTTGGAGAAGGCGCAGGTCATCAGTCGCCTGCTCAGGGACCAGACCGAGCGCACGAAGCGGCTGAAGGAGCAGCGCCGGAGCGTTGTCCTGCGGTTGCGGGCCGACAAGGTGACGTACCGGGAGATCGCCGAGAGCCTGGGTGTCTCCATCGGAACCGTGCAGGACATCGAGCGGGGCTACTCCGGGTCGGGGAAGAACCGGCCCAGGAAGAGCACCGCGACACCGGGCGCGTAGGACAACGGCCGGCCGGCTGTCGCGTCGCCGTGTCGGAGACTGTCGTCGATCGTAGGGCCGGGGCCCGTGTGGTGAGTACGCCCACGTCCTGAGTCGTCCGGAAACGGGCCCCGCCCCCCAGGAACCACGGAATTGTGATGCGCCATGCCACCGGCGCGGCTTCGTGCTGCGCTTCTTCGTCGTGCCCGGATACGGATACGGATACGGATGCGGAACCGGAATGGGTTCCCGTGCCCCGTCGCAGCCAGGAGATCGACTCGACCGCTTCCCGGCGGGCCCGGCCCCGGGCGTGGTTGCGGGCGGTGGAGTGGCTGGTCGGGTCCGGGGTGCATCCCCGGGGCGGGGCGACGACGTTGGTGGTGGCGCGGGAGCTGGCCGGGCGGATGGACCACCGGGGCGGATCCGTGCTGTACGACCTGGAGGGCACCGCCGTCCGGTGCGGGATATCGGTGGCGACCGTGAAGCGGCATGTGCGGGTACTGCGCGAACTGGGCGCCCTCGTATGGCGGCGGCACGGATCGAAGCCGAATCTGCGGTTGCCGGGGCGGCGGTATGCGGGTACGGCGACCATCTACGCGGCCACGATCCCGCAGGCGTACGACGCCGCCCTGGGTCATCGTCTGGACGGCAGCGGGTACGGGGCGCGGGTGTGCGGGGTGACGGAGGCCGGGCGGGAACGGGCCGTGCGGGCGGCCCGCGCCCCGGAGCGGGACGGGGTGGATGCGCGCCGCCGGCGTGAGCCCCATTCTTCTGGCGCCCACCACGACCTGCGCCCCCTTGATACGAGAGGGAGGAAGAACAACACCCCGCGCGGGCGTCCGTCCTCGCGGTCGCCGTTCCAGGTCGCCCGGGACATCGCCGTGGCCCGGCAGGTGCACCCGCTCGTCGCCTGGACGCAGCGGGAAGGGCTGCGCCGCCTCGCGTACGCGCTGCGGCCGTTCATCGACCGGGGGCTCGACGCGCGTGACATCGCCGCCGAACTCCACGGGATGGCCCCCGGGTGGCGTCCGGCCCGTCCGGCCGCGTACATCACCGCCGTGCTGACGGCCGAGCGGGAGAGGGCGGAGGCCCATGGCGCCGCGCCCCGGCCCGAGGCGTTCCGGCGGGCGGTGGCGGAGGTGAGAGGGCCGGGCGTCGTGGTGGGGGCCGAGGGTGCGGCGTCCGGGATCGACGGGCTGGGGCGGGCGGACGTCGTCCGCCTGCGGTCGGCCGCGCGGACCGATCACGCGCTGGTGCTCGTGGCCCTGGAGAACCTGGGCGAGAGGGACGCGCGGCGGCTGTACACGAACCGGCTCGTGGACGACGTGCTGTTCCACACCTTCCGCGCCTTCCGCCGGACGCGGACCGGGGCATGAAGAAGGCCCCTGCCGGGGGTTCCGGTGCAGGGGCCTCGCGGTGTCAGGTGCCGCGCGCTCAGGGAGGTAGCGGGACTCCGTCCTGGGAGGAGGGATGGCCCGGACCGGCGTGGGTGCCGTGGGGAGCGTGCGTGGTGTTCAGGGTGTCGGGGGCGAGGAGGCGGGTGGCGGGGGAGGAGCCGTGGGCCTCGGCGCGGATGCGCTGCTTCATCGTGGGGGGAAGGGCCCGGTCGCGCGGAAGGGTCCATCGGACCGACGGGGTGGTCACGGTTGCGGGGACCGGGGCCGTGTGCTTCTGGGTCGTGGTCGCCGGCTCCGTGACCGTGGCTTCCGTGGCCGAGGCGGTGGAGCTCGCGAAGCCGAGAGCGGCGAGGAGGGCGAAGAAGGCGGTGACGAGGGCGGTCCAGATGTTCCTGGGCTTGAAGGTGCTCATGGCCCCTCACTTTCGGGTGGTCCGGTTTGCTTACCTTTCTGATGATGTGGATCCGGCCCGCGATTGTGTGGAGCGACGCCGCCGATATGCCGTTCTTCAGATGAACACCACTCGTATGGTTCAACCGGCCCGGAGGACGGGCCGGGGAGGCCCTGTGAAGAGGGGGCCGACGCCTGTGGCGGCGGACGCATACTTCGGCGGTGATCGCTCGTCGGCAGGCGCCAGTTGGGTTGCGGGGAGGTCACCGGTCGATATCGGCCGATGTGTATAGTCGGGCAGCAGAAGTCCCTTAAGCCAAGGAAAGACGAGGTCGCGCGGTGAAGAAGCTTCTCCTGGTCGCACTGGCCGCCATCGGCGGGCTCCTCGTGTACCGCCAGATCCAGGCGGATCGCGCCGAGCAGGATCTGTGGACGGAGGCGACCGACTCCGTGCCCGCAGGTTCGGGTGTGTGAGACGGAACAGTCCGTAACGGGCCCCGGTCGCTGACGCGGCCGGGGCTTCGTGCTGTTGCGGGACCGTGACGGCTGTGCTCTTGAGTTCGCTCCTGCACATCAATACGTTGCGGGAGCGAATGTGTGGACGGTTTCGGCCGGGGCGACGGACAAGTCGGTCGTATCGATCGCGTCCGCAGACAGCGGCGGTGCGGGCGGGGCAGGATGGACCGGCGTCACGGCTGCCGCCGGTGCGGCCGTCCCGGGCGGGGCGCGCATACGGCCCGCACCAACGGCCGGGGTGCCGGTCGTGGCCGTACGAGCGGCCGGGGTGCCCGCCGTGGCCGCACGGGTGGCCGGGCGTCCGCCGTGGCCGCACAGGGACGCAGCCGCCGCCGGGCAGCGGCACGGACGACGAGGGGAAGCGCGTGATGAGGCAGCGCAGCAGGGGCCGGGTGGCGCTGGCGGCGGCCGCGGCGATGTGCGCGGTGGCGGCGCTGCCGGGGCAGGCGTACGCGGCGGACGCCGGGTACGGGTTCGACCCGGGCGCGAAGACGG
Source organism: Streptomyces sp. NPDC024555 (assembly GCF_055559335.1). Taxonomy (NCBI): domain Bacteria; kingdom Bacillati; phylum Actinomycetota; class Actinomycetes; order Kitasatosporales; family Streptomycetaceae; genus Streptomyces; species Streptomyces sp. NPDC024555. Next base: position 275,503 of record NZ_JBVHKV010000001.1, on the reverse strand, counting down.
TGTCCGGTGCCGAGGTGAACACCGACGCGTCGGAGCTGACGGCCGGTTCGGTCTACCGGTCCACGATCAGGACCGGCCAGAAGCTCTACTACCGCCTCAACCTCGACGAGAAGACCAACGCGTACGTCTCGGCCGTCGTCGTGCCCAAGGCCGGCGGCAAGGTCGCCTACGGGGACGGCGTTTCGATCAGCATCAGGGACGGCTCCGACCTGCGGTGCAGCTCCGGGGACGCCCAGTTCCGCTCGACGGACTTCCCGCACCCGGTCACCGCGTACGCCTACCGGACCGTGGGCAAGGACTCCAGCGGCTGCCAGGCCGCCGGTACGTACAACGTCCTGGTCGAGCGGGAGAGCGCGGCCACCTCCTCGACCGAGGAATGGGAGCTGGAACTGCGCTACGACGCCGAACCGGCGCTCGCCGACGGCCAGTCGCTGCCCACCCAGGCGCCCACGGACTGGCCGTCCGCCTCCCCGGTCCCGCCCACCCCCGCCGGCGACAACCGGCGCCACGGCGGCGCGGGTTACTACGACGCGGTGAGCCTGGAGACGGGCGAGTGGAAGGACGAGATCGCCCCCGGGCAGACGCTGTTCTACCGGGTTCCGGTGGACTGGGGGCAGCAGCTCTTCACCACGGTGGGCCTCGGCAACAGCACCGCGTCCGGCAAGAACGCCTTCATCGGCAGCGCCCTCGGGCTCTCCCTCGCCAACCCGGCCCGCGGTCATGTCGACGCGGCCTCGCCGCTCTCGTACAGCGGCAAGCCCGGCTCCGTCTCGCTGGACCCGCTGCCGCCCGTCGCGTACGTGAACCGGCTGGCCTCGGCCGACGACGTGAGCGGGATGCGCTTCGCGGGCTGGTACTACCTGGCCGTGTCGCTGAGCCCGAAGGTCGCGACGGCGTACGGGGACCAGCCGTTCCCGCTGACCCTGTCCGTGAAGGTGACCGGTGAGGCGGGCGGATCGCCGTACGCGGGCGACGCGGGCATCTTCGCCGTCACCAAGAAGGACAAGGACCTCGCCCGCACCGGCCGCAGCGGCCCGCAGGCGGCGGCCGACGAGAGCGGCACGATGAAGCTGATCGGCGCCGCGGGCGTCGGGACGGGCACCGTGCTGGTCCTGGGCCTCGGCGTCTGGACCCTGCTCGCCAGGCGCCGCACGGCCGCCGCCCCCGCTTCCGCCCGGCCGCCGTACGGGCAGCCGCCGCAGGCCTGGTAGCGGGCCGGGCCCGAGCCGGGCCTCAGGCCTGGGTGAACGCCCAGATGCCCACCGCGAAGCAGACCAGCGCCAGCAGCAGCACCGAGGCCGCCACCTTCGGGGACGGTCCCGGCCGCGTCGCCGGGGCCGCGTGGGCGGCCGGGCCCTGCGGTGCGGCCGGGGTGTGCGGGGCCAGCGGGTGCTGCGCGGTGTAGGCGCGGGTCAGCGGCTGTTCCTGCGGTACGGCGGCGGTCGGAGCCTGCGAGAGGTCCTGCGGGGGCACGGCGTACGTCGAGGCCGTGGGCGTCGGGTACGGGCCGGGGGCGGACTGCTGGGGCGGCGGCGGGAGATGGAAGCTCCCGGTCTCCGACATCGAGGACGGCGGCCCGTACGGCTGCTGTCCCCCGGTCTGCGGCCCACCGGCCGGGTGTCCCCCGGCGTGCTGTGCACCGGTGTGCTGTGCCCCGGTCTGCTGTCCGTCGGGCTGCTGTCCCGTGAACGCGGCCCCCGTGAGCGCGGCCCCCGTGAACGGCGTGCCCGCGCCCGGCCGGACCGTGGCCTGTCCGTCCGCCGCGCCTCCGGCCGGCGCCGGGCCGTCCGGGCCGAACCCGGCGGGCAGCGGGCCGATCTGGTCGAAGACCTCCACCGGCTCGTCGTCCACCGACGGCTCGGGCAGCATCTCCGCCGCGGCCGCCAGCGCCTTGCGCGCCCCCGTCGCCGTACGGAACCGGGCCTGCGGGTCCGGCTGGAGCAGCCCCGCGAGGACCTGCCACAGCGGCTCGGGGATGCCCTGAGGGGCGCCGGGCGTACCGAAGTTGGCGAAGTGCTCGACGAGGGCCTGGGAATCGGGCTTCTGCCCCTGGAGCAGGTACAGGGCGACCAGGCCGACCGCGAACAGGTCCGCGGGGAAGTCCGGTTCCGCGCCCATCATCTGTTCGGGCGCGAAGTAACCCGGCGTCCCGACCACGTAGTTGGTCTCGGTCAGCCGGGGCTCGCCCTTGCGCATGGAGATGCCGAAGTCGGACAGCCGCAGATGCGGCCGGCCCGTACCCGTCGCCTCCATCAGGATGTTGGCCGGTTTGATGTCCCGGTGCACGACCCCCTCGGCATGCACCGTCGACAGACCGGACAGCAGCTGGTCGAGCAGCGTGCAGACGAACGCCGGGGGCAACGGGCCGTAGTCGCCGATGACATGGGCCAGCGAACCGCCCGTCACCAGGTCCATGGTGAACAGGACCTTGTCGTCGTCCGCCGCCCAGCTCGCCGGGGCGAGCACGTGCGGGTGCTCGATCCGCAGCGCCTGCTCGCGCACGAAGCGCAGCAGCGTGTGCGCGTCGCTCTGCTGGAGCACCTTGGCCGCCACATAGCGGCGGCGCCGGTGGTCCCAGGCGCGCCAGACGGCGCCGACCCCACCGCGTCCGATCGGATCGACCAGTTCGTACCGACCAGCGAAGACCTCACCCATCGCGCTGCGCCCGCTCTCCGTCCCTGTCCCGGTCCGTCCGTGTACGCCCGTGCACGCCGTGCGTCCGGCTAGCTCTGGTGGGCCTCGTAGTGCGCCACCGCTTCGGCGGTGCGGCCCGCTCCGTACACCCTGAGGAACTCTGCCAGCTCCGGCTGGGTCGCGGCGAGGGAGTCGGCGGCATCGATGATGTCGCCGGCCGCCGCCACGGAACGCAGCAGCGACTGGATCTCGCGGACCACCCGGCGCACGGTGGGGGCGCCGCCGGTCGTGGAGGTCTGGCCGGTGCCGGTGAGCACCGAGCCGCCCTGCGACTTCTTGATCTCCTCCATGCGGTCGGTGGCCTCCCCCGCGCTCACACTGCCGTCCGCGACCTGCCCGGCCAGCTCCTGGAGCGCCTGGACGCGCTGGACGACCGCCGGATTGCCGATCTTCGCCCGCTGGCCGCTCATCAGCTGGGAGAGCATGGGGGCGGAGAGCCCGAGCACCGCGGCGAGCCGGGCCTGGTTGAGTCCGAGGTCGTCGATCAGCCGGCGGAAGAGCGCGCCCAGCGGCTCCCCGTACCAACTGCGCTGAAGATCCCTCGCTCTGGCCGTTGCCTCTTGCTGCGCTGCATCCATGGCGTCTCCCCTTCGCTGCGGCTTCGCTGCTGCGAACCTCGTCGAGCATCTTACGGAGCGTGGTCGAAGACCGGGAGGCCTTATCTTTTTGGAAGTTTCCCGGGAGTACCCGGTACTCTGGTCTGCGGCGGTGGCCCATGACGCATGCGGTCGTGCGCTGCCCGTTTTCCGGGGCCTTAGCTCAGTTGGTAGAGCGCTGCCTTTGCAAGGCAGATGTCAGGAGTTCGAATCTCCTAGGCTCCACAAACACAAGCGCCCTCCGGCCCGCTCTTCGCGGACCGGAGGGCGCTTTCTTCGTACGGGGTCAGGAGAGCTTGAACGTGGTCATCTGGTGGATGGCGTTGTCCAGGGAGAGCACTCCGCCGCCGAGCTGTTCGGCCATGCGGTTGATGCCGAAGTCGTCGAAGTTCAGCGAGATCATCTCGTCGGTCCCGTCACCGTCGAGGTCGGCCGCGAGATAGTTGCGGCCGCCCATGACATTGGCGCTGCCGTTGGCCGACTGGAACTGCCAGCCCGTGGTCAGGATCGAGGGGTCGTACGCGGCCAGGCCGCCTTCCACCCCACCGGCGAGCAGCCTGCGTCCGCCGGGGCCGTTGATGAACTGGACCGAGCGCAGCGGCGCGATCACGGAGGCGGAGGTGTCCTCCAGACCCGCCCCCGGCATGCCCTGCATGACGCCGAAGCTCAGCTGGTAGAGCGGGTCGTTCTTTCCGTCGATGAAGTAGTTGCCGTGCGACCAGGGGCTGCCGCCGTAGCGCTGGTGCAGCACCTCACCCGTACGGCCGTCACGGATCTCGATGACGACCTTCGGGATCGGGATGTCCGTACCGCTGTCCGCGCCGGGCTCGGCCATCGTGATCCAGGTGTAGACGACAGCGTGGCCGTCCGCGTACGGGATGTTCGGCGAGGCGAAGATGCCGTGGCCCAGTTCCGTACCGAGCAGCTTCCCGTCCAGCGCGCTGCCCGGGGCCTGGGGGTCGGCGGTCCACTCGACGGCGCCCTTGCCGTCGAGGGCGACACCGTTCACGGTCGCGGAGTGGGTGTCGAGCCCGTTCAGGGTCGAGTAGGACGTGTAGATCCGGCCGTCGGAGACCACGGTGTCGGAGAAGGCGACCTCGCCCGTGCCGGCCGGTGCGCTGTACTGCCACAGCCGGCTGCCGCGCGCGTTGTAGACGCGCAGGGCGTCGGTCGGGACGAGGATCTCGTCCTTGCCGTCGGCGTCGACGTCGGCGACCGTGACGGAGCGGACGTACTTGCCGCCGCCGTCGATGGTGGTGAGGACGTTGCCGTTGGCGCCGTCGAGGACGACGGTCGCGGTGTCGGCGGCGACGACGATCTCGGGCTTGCCGTCACCGTTGACGTCACCCGTGGCGATGGTGTGCACGGAGCCGGGGACGGTGGCCTGCCACAGCTTCTTCGGCTTGCCGTTGACCAGCGACGTGCCGGAGTAGGCCCAGACGCCGCTGGAGTTGCCGCCCGCGACGACGTCCGGCTTCTTGTCGCCGTCGAGGTCGACGGCCTGGGCGTAGCTGAGCTCGCCCTGCAGCGGGGTGACGCTCTGCTGCTTGCCGTTGCCGAACTTGAAGGAGCGGATGTTCTGGTTCTGGTCGACCGTCCGCACGAACTGGTTGCCGCCGGACTTGTACACCTGGTGGTACATCGGAGAGGCCGCGAGGCCCTTCTCCTGCCAGTCGACCTTGCCCTTGGCGGTGAACACGGTCAGCGCGCCGTACTGCAGACCGCCGACGTTCGCGGCCCTGCCCATGTCCCGGTCGTCCTGCGCCGAGACGACGAGCTGCCCTCCGACGGTTTCCATACTCCAGACGTTGGCGCCGTTACCGGTGTTCTCCGCGTCGCGCTTGGTCGTGTAGGTCCAGTCGACGGTGGAGCCGTCCTTGCCGCTCAGCACGCGGATGGTGCTGGCGTTCACGTTGTACATGGAGTCGAAGGTCGACTCGCTGACCACGTACTCCTTGCCGCCGCCCGTGGCGGCGTCGCCGACGGTCATGGCGGTCGGCATGGCGTTGACGCGGGTGTCCAGGGTGGTGCGCTCGCCGGTCTTCAAGTCGTAGGAGGCGACCTCGTACCGGATGGAGTCGTTGACGTCCGACTGTTCCAGCGCCACCACACGGCCGCGGGCCGCGTCCAGGTGCAGCTGGCGGTTGTACAGGGGGTTGTCGTTCTTCCAGACCACGGACCCGTCGCTCGTGTCGAGGACGAGCGTGTTGCCGTGGGCCGCCGTGGTGCCCTCCTTGGCCTGGTTCCAGGAGACCGCGGCCTTGCCGTCGCCCAGGTCCTCCAGCGCGCCCCAGCCGACCGTGCGGGTTTCCCCGGTGTCGTACGTCCAGGTCGACGACGGGGTCAGGGCGCCGTCGGCGTACGAGAAGCGGATTCCGCTGAGGGTCGCCGTCTCGGTGGCCGGGGCGTTCTGGTTGTAGCGCGGCGAGTTCGCGACGAGCAGGGTGCCGTCGACGATCCTGACCGAGGAGGCGTACGAGTACAGCTTCGACCACACGGTCTTGCCGGTCTTGCCGTCCAGGACGGTCACGAAGGTGCCGTTGGGCAGCGAGGAGCCGGGCGAGGTGAACGGCCGGTACGGGGAGATGCCCACGGACGCCGAGAACACGATGTCCGGGGTGCCGTCACCGGTCAGGTCGCCGGTGCTGTAGCCCTGGTCGGAGTACGGCGAGAACGGGCTGACCGCGTTGTAGCCCATCTGGATGCGGGTCGCGTACGGCTCCTTCTCCCATACGCGCAGGGGCTTGACCTGCCAGTCCTCGTACAGCGAGGCGTTGGTGCGGTCCCAGACGGTGGAGCCGTCGGCCTTGTGCAGCTGGACGTTGCCGAGGCTGTGCACCGTGAAGTACTGGCTGCCCTTGGCCGGTGCGGTGTCGGCGACGCCGCGCACCCCCTCCAGGGTGGACTTGTTGGTGAAGGTGACCGGCGTCGAGGGGTCGGTGGACGCGGCTTCGTCCTGCGCGGTCGCGGCCTTGGCCCCGGCCTGCGGCGCCGATTCCCCGGTCTCGTCCTGCGACGGCGACTGGTCGCCGTACACGTCCACGTTCAGGTGGCCGGCGAGCTTCTCGGCCTGGGCGTCGGTCAGCTTCATGACCGAGCTGCCGCTGTCGGCGGCCAGCGCGTGCGGTGCCGAGGACAGGGTGAGGCCGGCCGCCACCAGGGCGGAGGCGAGCGTCAGTGCCCGCTTGGAGTGAGGGGATCTCATGGTCAGGCTCCCTGAGCGAAACGGATCGCCGAACCGTCGGTGAGGACGGCCTGGTTGAACGAGTACTGGAGGGCGTCGGTGCCCGCCTGGTTCTCGACGCCGACGGTGGCGGAGGAGCCGCTGCCGGGCACGGACTTGTACTGGAAGGTGATGCCGCCGGTGGCCTCGTCGAAGACGGCCTCGAAGGTCACACGCGTCGTGCCGTCGGAGACGAGCACGGCCTGGTTCCAGACGATGGCGAACTGGCGCTTGCCGTTCTTGCCCTTGAGCGCGGTCTGCACGCTCGACTTCCTGTCCAGCGTCAGGTCGTCCCAGAACGGGGCGACGATGCCGCGCGGCCCGTAGAGGGTGGGGATCTCGGTGTTGGCGTAGTCGCCCAGGCGCGGGGCCAGGAAGTTGACCAGGCCGTTCGTGGTGACCGAGGCGCTGGAGTAGTCGACGCCGTACAGGTTCACCCAGAAGGGCAGCGAGATCGTCTTGGCGTCCTCGTCACCCGACAGGGGAACGGTGGTGGCGCCCTTGATCCAGGAGTACGTGGCCGGGAGGCAGCTGGTGCCGGAGTTGTCGGTGCGGGCCGGGACCTGGATCGTCCGGGTCTCGACGCCGTCCACCGTCAGGCTCGCGGTGTAGACGCCGTTGCACAGCACCGGAGCGCTCGGCTTCACGGTCAGGACGTAGGTGCCCTCGGCGACGGCCGGGACGGTGAAGGAGCCGTCGGTGCCCGAGACGACCGAGTCGACCGGGGTGCCGGTGAGCTCGACGGTCGCCTTGGCGAGGGGCTTGCCGGTGACGTCCAGGACGGTGCCGGTGACGGGGTGCATGGGCACGGCGTCGAGCGTGACGTCCTGCGTGAGCGGCTGACCGGTGGTCATCTCGATGCCGGAGAGCGTCTTCACCGCGTGCCCGTAGGCGGTCAGCGTGAAGTCGTACGTGCCCGGGGCGAGCGAGAAGCGGTAGTGGCCGTCGGAGTCGGTGGAGACCTCACGGGCGCCGGAGTCGGCGTTGGCGGCCTTGACCGTGACGCCAGACAGGGCCTTGCCCGTGGTGGCGTCGGTGACCGTGCCGGAGACCGTCACGGCGGTGTGCGGGGCCTTGTCGATGGAGGAGAGGATGTCGAGCTTGCCCTCGCCCCAGACGTTGTTCATGCCGGCGGTGCCACCGCAGTGGGTGTCGTCGACGTCGCGGGCACCCTGGTTGAGCAGTGCGCGCGTCTCGTCGATCTTGCCGATCAGCGAGGGGGCCGCCGACCACAGGAGCGCGACCGCGCCCGCCACGTGCGGGGTGGCCATCGAGGTGCCCTGCTCGGTGTTGTACGAGGAGCCGGGCCAGGTCGACTGGATGTTGACGCCCGGCGCCGAGATGTTCGGCTTCATCGAACCGTCGACCAGCGAGGGGCCGAAGCCGGAGAAGCCGGCGATCTTGCCGTTCGCGTCGTACGCGCCCACGCCGTACGAGGACACCTGCGCCCCCGGCGGGTGCGTCGTGGAGCAGGTCACGCCGTCGCCGTCGTTGCCCGCGGCGAACGCCTCGAAGATGCCCGCGGCGTTCCAGGCCTCGACGATGTCCTTGTAGAAGGTGTTGTTGTCACCGCCCCAGGAGTTGTTGACGATGTTCGGGGCGAGGTCCGGGCGGGGGTTCTGCCCGTTGTGGTCGGTCGGCGCCAGGATCCACTGGCCGGCCTTCAGCAGGTCGCCGTCGATGCACTCGCCGCGCGAGCCGCCGCAGGCCTTGGCCGCCATCCACGTCGCGTTCGGCGCGACACCGATGCCGTTCTTGGCGACCATCGTGCCCATCGTGTGGGTGCCGTGGCCGTTGTCGTCGCACGGCGTGCTGCTGGTGGCGCAGTAGCCGGTCGCGTCGTAGAAGTTGTAGTCGTTGGTGAAGGTGCCGTCGCCGTTGTTGCCCCGGTACTGCTTCACCAGGTCGGGGTGGTCGTACTGGACGCCCGAGTCGACGCTGGCGATGACGATGCCCTCGCCGCGGTCGTCGTACTGCTTCCAGACGTCGTCCGCGTTGATGTCCGCGATGCCCCACTCGGGGGTCTCGTCGCCGCTGTTCGCGGTGTCCGTCGACGCGGAGGTGCGCGCCTTGGTGACCTTGGCGTCGGAGGTCTCGGTGTCGTCGAGCTTGTAGTGCTGCTCCTTGACGATCGAGGCGACGTCCGAGCGCTTGGCGATCGCGTCCACGAGCGACTGGTCGCCCGTGACCTTGACCGCGTTGGTGATCCAGTAGTCCTCGTGGCCGACCTTCTTCTTGTCGAGGAAGGTGTTCAGCGAGGTCTGGGCGGACTTGGCGTGTGCGCGCAGTTCCTTGTAGGCGGCCTGTGCCCGCTTCGCGTGCGTCTTCTGCTTCTTCGCCCCGGTGAGGTCGGCCTGGTCCTTCAGGACGACGTAGAACGTGGCGTCGCCGCCACCGCGCACCGCGCCGGTGAGCGCCGCGTCGACCTTGGCCGAGGCGGCCGGCGAGGGGGAGTCCGCGGCCAGGGCCGGCAGCGGAGTGGTCAGCAGGGTGGCCGCGGCGAGCGAGGCCACCGCCCACACGGCGCGTCTGCGCCTGGGCGGTCGGGGCAGGGGCATCGGGCACTCCTCCGGGGGAAGGTACGAGGTGCCCGCACCCTAGGAAGGTGCCGTTACTGGGTCATTACTGTGGGCGGAGGCCCGTCCGGTCCGTGGAACGCCGCCGTTCCACCAGTGGTCTAGACCTCAAAAGCCGTGCGGCGGACGGGTGTCCGGCGGTGCGGCGGCGTACGACGGACCGGGCGCCGGGGACCCTGTCGGTCCTCGGCGCCCGGTCGTGGTGCGGCGCGGTGACGGCTGCTCAGGGGCGGCCGTTCTCGTCCTCGTCCTCGGATCCGTCCGGGCCGTCCGCCTCCGCGTCGGCCTGCTTGGCCCGGACCTCCGGGTCCAGGATCGGCTCGCCGCTGTCGTCGACCGAGGTCAGCGGGGCGCGGTCGTCGACCTCGGTGGGGGCGGGGGGCTCGACCAGCCAGTCGGGGTTGGCCTGCTTGTCCCACCACCGCCAGGCGGCGTAGGCGACACCGGCGAGGACGCCGGCCACGGCGAGCCCCTTGAAGGCCCGGCCGCACCGGGCCCGCCGCTCGCGCTTGCGGCTCAGCTTCCTGATCTCCTCGGCCGAGACCTGCCCGCGCAGGGCGGCCAGCGCCGCGACGCTGCGGGCCTGGGCCTCCTCGGCGACCGGCCGGCTCGCCGCGACGGCGTGCTCGACGCGCGGGACGGTGTAGTCGGCGGCGCTCCGGGCGGCCCGGCGGGTGCGCAGCGCCGCCCGCTGCGCGGCCTCGTCGACCTTGGGCGGTACGTGGGCGAGGGCCAGCTCGATCCGGGGGGCGAGGTGTGCGTCGTACTGGACGCGGGCCTGCTGCGCTGCCTTGGACACCCTGGGTGCCAGCACCGCGCGGGCCTCGTTCGCATAGTGGGCGGCCTGCTCCTTGGCCGAGTCGGCGTAGGGCGCCACCACTACCGCGGCGTGCTGCACGCTGTCCCTCGCCGAGTCGGTTGCGGCGCGCACGCTGTCGATGCGGGTCACGGGATCCTCCTCCTTGGTGGCGGGTGGTATTCCGCCTTTCCACCCATTCCGAGATCATGCCTGCGGAGAGCCGGGGCGGCACGCAGAACGGGCATCCGGGTCATTCCAGCGGCCGTGCCGTCCGACCCGTCCGGCGGCGGGCCGGGCGGCGAAAGCCGAGGGCGGGCGGAGGTGAACAGGGGGCGCAGCGGAGCGCGGGGGCGCACCCGCACCGCGCGGCCCACCGTCCGAAGGGCCTGGCCGTGCGAGGATCGACGGACGTCAGAGCAGACTTACGGAAGGCAGACCGTGGCCGAGCAGCTTTACGCCACCTTGAAGACCAACCAGGGCGACATCGAGATCCGGCTCCTGCCGAACCACGCGCCCAAGACGGTCAAGAACTTCGTGGAACTCGCCCGGGGCGAGCGCGAATGGACCCACCCGGCGACCGGGCAGAAGAGCACGGACCGGCTCTACGACGGCACCGTCTTCCACCGCGTGATCAGCGGCTTCATGATCCAGGGCGGTGACCCGCTGGGCAACGGCACCGGCGGCCCGGGGTACGAATTCGCCGACGAGTTCCACCCGGACCTCGCCTTCACCAAGCCGTACCTGCTGGCCATGGCCAACGCCGGTCCGGGCACCAACGGCTCGCAGTTCTTCGTCACCGTCTCGCCGACCGCCTGGCTGACCGGCAAGCACACCATCTTCGGCGAGGTGACCAACGACGCGAGCAAGAAGGTCGTCGACGCGATCGCGGGCACCCAGACCAACCCGCGCACCGACCGTCCGGTGAACGACGTGGTCGTCGAGTCGGTCGTCGTGGAGACCCGCGAGGGCTGACCCGGCCGGCGGAGGGCGTCCGCGCCCGAAGCTCGCGTCCCGTCACCGTCCGGTCACGCTCCGGTCGCCCCGTACGGGAACCAACCGCCCCGCCCGTCCGTACTTGATGACAAGGGGACGCGCGGGGCGGTGCCGTGCGCGTCGCCGAGTCGAGGCCGAGGAGACCGGGACGTGAGGGAACCGATGGACCAGCAGCCGCCGGCCGGCCAGGAGCCGCAGCCCGTGGGCGGCCCGGTCGGCTGTTACCGCCACTCGGACCGCGAGGCGGGGGTGCGCTGCACCCGCTGCGACCGTCCGATCTGCCCCGACTGCATGGTCAGCGCCTCGGTCGGCTTCCAGTGCCCGGACTGCGTCCGCCAGGGCTCCGGTACGGGACACCACCCGGCCGCCACCACCCCGCGCACCCTCGCGGGCGGCACGGTCGCGGCCGATCCCCGGCTGGTCACCAAGATCCTGCTCGGGATCAACGTCGCCGTGTTCGTCCTGGTCCTGGCCAAGGGCACCGCCCTGGTCGACGACCTGGTGCTGCTGGGCCGGGCCAACTTCTACTACGGCGGTCCGCCCGAGGGCATCGCCGAGGGCCAGTGGTACCGGCTGGTGACGTCGATGTTCCTGCACCAGGAGGTGTGGCACATCGCCTTCAACATGCTGGGGCTCTGGTGGCTGGGCGGCCCGCTGGAGGCAGTGCTCGGCCGGGTCCGCTATCTCGCCCTCTATCTGCTCTCCGGGCTGGCGGGCGGGGCCCTGACCTACTGGCTCGCCGCGGAGAACCAGCCGTCGCTGGGCGCCTCGGGCGCGATCTTCGGGCTGCTGGGCGCCACGATCGTGCTGATGCGCCGCCTCAGGTACGACATGCGCCCGGTCTTCACGCTCCTCGCGATCAACCTGGTCATCACCTTCAACCCCTGGGGCGGCATCGCCTGGCAGGCGCATGTGGGCGGACTGGTCGCCGGGGTGCTCATCGGTTTCGGCATGGTGCACGCCCCCAGAGAGCGGCGGAACCTGGTGCAGTTCGCCACCTGCGCCGCGGTAATGGTGGCGGTCGTCGCCATCGTGATCGCCCGCTCGGCCGCCCTGACCTGACACCCGACCCGATCCCCGGCCGCCGCTGTGGATCGTTTCTGATCGAAGTTGTCCACAGCTTGCGCGGGATCTTGTGCATTCTGTGGGCACAACTGCGCCCCTTGCCTCTGAGCTGGGATTTTCCCGCAGGGGCAAGGGGCGTACCGTCCCCGTCGAGGGGCGGTTGCAGTCACACCGGCGTCAACGGCCGAGGAGTTATCCACAGATCGTCTGACCTTTTCCCCCGCCTGTGGATAACGCTGTGGGTAACTCAGGGCAAGGGTTGCGGGACGTGGGCCCGCCGTGGTCCTACGAGGCGGCCGGAGCTACTTCCACTGGGTGGAGACGCCGAAGCCGCCGGCGATGAAGCCGAAGCCGACGACGATGTTCCAGTTCCCCAGGGACGGGACCGGGAGGTCGCCGTCGGTCACGTAGAACACGACGATCCAGGCCAGACCGATGAGGAAGAGCCCCAGCATCACGGGCGCCACCCAGCTGCTGTTGGTCAGCTTTATGTTGGTCGCCTGCTTCGCCGGCGGGGGCGTGAAGTCGGCCTTCTTGCGGATACGTGACTTCGGCACGAGGAACTCTCCTGTCGATGCGCTGCGTGACCGCGCAGGGATCTGTGGCTGGCGCCGGTGCGGGGCGCGAGGGGGAATGCTGCCTCCCCCGGGCGTCCGTTAGCGTAGTGCTTCCGTGGCTCCGAAGGAGATAAGGGTACGTTGAGCAATTCTGCCGACTCTCCCCCAGGGCCGGTCCGGCGCTCCTTCCGGCATCCGGCCAAAGTGCTCACGGCTGCCGTTTTCGCCCTGGCCGGCCTCATCTTTGTGACCAGCGCCAATACCGCCAAGGGCACCAATATCCGTACGGACTCCTCGCTGCTGAAGCTCTCCGACCTGATTCAGCAGCGCAGCGACAAGAACGCCGGTCTGGACGAGTCCGTGACCGCCGTGCGCGACGACATCGACGCCCTCGTCCGGCGCGACGACGGCAGCACGGAGGCGGAGGACGCCCGGCTCAAGGCCCTGGAGCGGGCCGCCGGCACCACGAAGCTGTCCGGCCGGGCCGTCTCCGTCACCCTGAACGACGCCCCGCCGAACGCCACCGCCAGCCCCGGCTACCCCGATCCGCAGCCCAACGACCTGGTCATCCACCAGCAGGACCTCCAGGCCGTCGTCAACGCCCTGTGGAAGGGCGGCGCCCGCGGCATCGAGGTCATGGACCAGCGGCTGATCTCCACCAGCGCCGTGCGCTGCGTCGGCAACACCCTGATCCTCCAGGGCCGCGTCTACTCGCCGCCGTACAAGATCACCGCCGTCGGCGACCCCGGGAAGCTGGAGAGCGCCCTCGACGCCTCCCCGGCGATCCAGAACTACCTCCTCTACGTGAAGGCGTACGGCCTCGGCTGGAAAGTGGACCGGCGCGAGGCGGTGACTCTTCCCGGCTACTCGGGCACAGTGGATCTCCACTATGCGGAGCCGGTGAAGTAGCGAGCGCTGCGGGGAGGCCGCCCGGTGTCGGTGCGACTGGTCGTCAGGACGTTCAGCGAACTGTGCATCACGATCGGTGCCCTGATCATCCTCTTCGTGGTGTACGTCCTGTTCTGGACCGGAGTGAAGGCCGCGGGCGCGACCGAGCACCAGATCGACGACCTCCAGGACCAGTGGGCGCGGGGTGCGGTGAGCGCCCCCGCCCCTGAGCCGTCGCGGTCCGCCCCGCCGCCCCGTACCTACCGCGACGGAAAGCCGTTCGCGATGCTCTACATCCCCCGCCTCGGCAAGGACTGGGAATGGCCGGTCCTGGAGAACACCGAGGTGAAGACCCTGCAGAAGGGGCTCGGCCACTACCGGGGGACCGCCGGACCCGGCGAGACGGGCAACTTCGCGGTCGCGGGGCACCGGCGCACCTACGGCGACCCCTTCAAGGACTTCCCCCGGCTCCGCCCCGGCGACGCCGTGCTGGTGACCGACGGGACGACCTGGTTCACGTACCGGATCGACCGCAGGCCCTACCGCACCGTGCCGAGCGACATCGGCGTCATCGACCCGGTGCCCCGCAAGTCCGGCTTCGACGGCCCCGGCCGCTACCTCACCCTGACCACCTGCGACCCCGAGTGGGGCAGCAGCCACCGGCTGATCGCCTGGGCCCACCTGGACGCGACCCAGCCCGTGACCGACGGCAGACCGGCGGCTTTCCACAGCTGACCCCCGGCCGCGCCCCGGCCCCTTACTCTGGTTCCCGTACCGAATGAAGGGGTCAGCATGTACGGCTGGATCTGGCGGCATCTGCCGGGCAACGCGTGGGTGCGCGGGCTGATTTCGCTCGTGCTCGTCCTCGCGGCCGTCTATGTGCTGTTCCAGTACGTCTTCCCGTGGGCGGAGCCGCTGCTCCCGTTCGGCGATGTGACGGTGGACGGCACCGACGCGATGGGAGCCGTGCGATGAGCGCCCGCATCCTGGTCGTCGACAACTACGACAGCTTCGTCTTCAACCTCGTCCAGTACCTCTACCAACTGGGTGCGGAGTGCGAGGTCCTGCGCAACGACGAGGTCACCACGGCCCACGCCCAGGACGGTTTCGACGGCGTCCTGCTCTCGCCCGGCCCCGGCACCCCCGAGGAGGCCGGCGTCTGCGTCGACATGGTCCGCCACTGCGCGGCGACCGGCGTCCCGGTCTTCGGCGTCTGCCTGGGCATGCAGTCGATGGCGGTGGCGTACGGCGGGGTCGTGGACCGCGCCCCCGAGCTGCTGCACGGCAAGACCTCACCGGTGCTCCACGACGGCGGCGGTGTGTTCACCGGCCTGCCCTCGCCGTTCACCGCGACGCGCTACCACTCGCTGGCCGCCGAACCGGACACGGTCCCGGACGAGCTGGAGGTCACCGCGCGGACGGCCGACGGCATCATCATGGGGCTGCGCCACCGGGAGCTGGAGGTCGAAGGGGTGCAGTTCCATCCGGAGTCGGTGCTCACCGAGCACGGCCACCGGATGCTGGCCAACTGGCTCGTCCGGTGCGGTGACACCGGCGCCGTCGAGAGGTCGGCGGGGCTCGCGCCGGTGGTGGGCAAGGCCGTCGCGTGACCCCACCCCGCCACGGACGAGACCCCGGACCGGACGGCCCGCACGAGGCGGGTGCGTACGAGGCCGCCGGCGCGTTCGAGGCGGCGGTCGACCAGCTGGTGGACCCGCTGAACGATCCGCTGCCGGGCGAGCACGCCTCGCCGTGGTTCCGGACGGGCAACATCCCCGGCAGCCGCACGGCCCCGGAGGCCGGTGCCGACACCACGGCCGGGCCTCCTGCCGCGACATCCTCGCCCCAGCCCTCCCATGGGCCGCAGACGGCCCAGGAGACCCCGCGCGAGTGGTACGACCCCGAAGGGTTCGAACGGGACTGGTACGGCGCTCAGGAGCCCGCCCAGGGGCCTTACCGGGGCGCTCCCCCGGAGCCCGCGCCCGCCGCCTCCGTCCCGGCCGCCCCTGCCGCGCCGGCCACCCCCTTCCAGGCCCCCGTGCCGCACGAGCCCGCCCCTGCCCCGCACGGGCCCGGCCCTGCCGAGTACGAGCCCGGCCCTGCCCCGCACGAGCCCGGCCCGGTGCCGCACGAGCCGGCCCCGGTGTCGCGGACGCCTCGCCGGCACGACGAGACCGTGGCCCTGCGGAGGGCCGAGCCCCGGCGCGCGCCCGTCGTCGACCAGGGGGCCACGGAGGTCCTCCCGGTGGTGGTGCCCGGCCCGCGCTCCGAGCCCGGGGCGGCCGAGGGGGAGGACGCGGCGGAGGAGCCCGCCGATCCGCCGGAGGCGCCCACCGGCGGCCGGGCCGAGCGGCGCCGCGCGGCGAAGGCCCGGGGCCGGAGGAAGGACGACGGCCGCCCGGCGGCGGGCCCCGGCGGCGGCCCGGACACGCCCGACAGGCCGCTGACCCGCGTCGAGGCGCGCAGAGCGGCCAAGGCGGCCAAGGACAGCCCCGCGGTCGTGGTCAGCCGGGTGGTCGGGGAGCTGTTCATCACCCTGGGCGTCCTGATGCTGCTCTTCGTCACGTACCAGCTGTGGTGGACCAACGTCCGCGCCGACCAGATGGCCGGCAAGGAGACCCACAAGATCCAGGACGACTGGGCCAAGGGCAAGCGGAACCCCGGGGTGTTCGCGCCCGGCCAGGGCTTCGCCATCATCCACATCCCGAAGCTCGACGTCGTCACACCGATCGCCGAGGGCATCAGCAAGGAGAAGGTCCTCGACCGGGGCATGGTCGGCCACTACAGCGAGAAACCGCTGAACACCGCGATGCCGTCGGACAAGCAGGGCAACTTCGCCCTGGCCGGCCACCGCAACACGCACGGCGAGCCCTTCCGCTACATCAACCGGCTCCACGCCGGTGACCAGGTCGTCGTCGAGACGCAGGACGCCTACTACACGTACGAGATGACGAGCGCCCTTTCCCAGACCTCGCCGTCCAACGTCTCGGTCATCGAACCGGTGCCGCCGCAGTCGGGGTTCAAGAAGCCGGGCCGGTACATCACCCTGACGACCTGTACGCCCGAATTCACGAGTACGTACCGTTTGATCGTCTGGGGCAAGATGGTCGACGAACGGCCGCGCAGCAAGGGAAAGCCCGACGCGCTCGTGGACTGAGCGGGCCGAACGACATCACGACAGGGACGGTGCGGTGGCAGCGAGGACCGAGGACCAAGAGCGGACCGAGGAGTCCGCGCCGCCGGTGCGCCCCCGGGGCCGCCATCCCGTCGCGACCGCCGTCAGCGTCTTCGGTGAACTCCTGATCACCGCAGGTCTCGTGCTCGGTCTGTTCGTCGTCTACTCCCTGTGGTGGACGAACGTGCTCGCCGACCGCGAGGCCACCAAACAGGGCGACACCGTCCGCGACCGCTGGGCCGGCGGACCGGGCGCCCTGGACACCAAGGACGGCATCGGCTTCCTCCACGTCCCCTCGATGAAGAACGGCGAGGTGCTCGTCAAGAAGGGCACCGACACCGACAACCTCAACGACGGCATCGCCGGCTACTACACCGAACCGGTGAAATCGGCCCTCCCCTCCGACAAGGAGGGCAACTTCACCCTCGCCGCCCACCGCGACGGCCACGGAGCGAAGTTCCACAACATCGACAAGGTGCGCACCGGAGACGCGATCGTCTTCGAGACCAAGGACACCTGGTACATCTACAAGGTCTTCAACGAGCTGCCCGAGACGTCCAAGTACAACGTCGACGTCCTCCAGCCCGTCCCCAAGGGCTCCGGCGCCAAGAAGGCCGGCCGCTACATCACCCTGACGACCTGCACCCCCGTCTTCACCTCCAAGTACCGCTACATCGTCTGGGGCGAGCTGGTCCGCACGGAGAAGGTCGACCGCGACCGCACGAAGCCGGCGGAGCTGCGCTGAGCGGACGAGGACAAGGACGAACGAAGGGCCCCGGTCACCTCAGCTGAGGTGACCGGGGCCCTTCGCTGTGGCGGGTGGGCCTAGCC
The DNA here is from genome assembly GCF_055559335.1 of Streptomyces sp. NPDC024555. Taxonomy (NCBI): domain Bacteria; kingdom Bacillati; phylum Actinomycetota; class Actinomycetes; order Kitasatosporales; family Streptomycetaceae; genus Streptomyces; species Streptomyces sp. NPDC024555. The sequence goes on along the minus strand of NZ_JBVHKV010000001.1, from coordinate 258,106 downwards.
GTCCCCGCCGCCGAACGGGTTTCCGTTCCCGCCCATGGTCGTCAGCGTGATGACCGTGGTGGCCGGGTCGGCCTGGGTGCCGGGCTGCGGGTCGAGGTTGACGACGCGCGCGTTGTCGTCCTGCGGGCTGTTCGGAGCGAACTGGACCTGAAGGAAGCCGGCGTCCGCGAGCTTCTGCTTCGCCTCGGAGACCTTGCTGCCCCTGACCTCGGGAACCGGCTGCGTGGCGGGCTGAGCCGGGCCCTTGGACACCTTGAGGATGATCGCGGTGTCCTTGCCGACCTTCTCACCGGCCGCCGGGTTCTGCTCGACCACGGTGCCCGCGGCCTTCTCGGAGTCGACCTCGCTCTTGCCGATGTTGGTGAAGCCGTTCCCGTTGAGCTGGGCGACCGCCTCGTCCCACGAACGGTCCGTGACCGGAGGCATGCTGATCAGCTTCTCGGTGGCCACCGAGAGCTTCACCTCGGAGTTCTTCTCGGCCTTGGAGTTGCCCTTCGGGGACTGGTCCAGGACCGTGCCGGGCTCGGCGTCGGAGGACTCGACCGAGGTGAAGGTGACGGTGAAGCCCTTGTCCTCCAGGATCTGGCGGGCGTTGTCCTTGGACTTCTCCGTGACGTCGGGCACCTCGATCTTCGGCGCCCCGCTGGAGACGAACACCGTGATGGTGTCGCCCTCCGAGACCTTCTCCTCCTTGGTCGGAGTCTGGCGGCAGATCTTGCCCGCGGGCTGATCCTTGCACTCCTCCTTCGGCCCTTCCTTGAGGACCGTGTTGGTGTTGTCGGCGAGCTGCTTGGCTTCCTTGACGGTCGAACCGATCATGTTCGGCGCGTTGAAGGTGCCGTCCCCGCTGTCGCCGTCGCCGCCGAAGACCGCCTTGCCGATCAGGATCGCGCCGACCAGCACCAGGATGCCCGCGACGACCAGCAGGACCGTCGAGGTGTTGCCCTTCTTCTGGCGGCGGCGGTCGGGGCGGTCGTCGTAGCCGTAGCCGCCGTCGTCCGGGTTGACCGGCGGCAGCATCGACGTCTGGGCGCCGTTCTGGTCCGCGGCCCGCAGGGCGGTGGTGGGCTGGTCGTTGTCGTAGCCGCCGTACCCGCCGTAGCCGGCCGCGCCCATCGCCGCGGCCGCGGCGACCGGCTGGCCGTCGAGGCAGGCCTCGATGTCGGCGCGCATCTCGTCGGCCGACTGGTAGCGGTAGTCCGGGTCCTTGGTGAGCGCCTTCAGCACGATCGCGTCCATCTCGGGCGTGATCTCGGGGTCGAAGGTGCTCGGCGGCTGCGGTTCCTCCCGTACGTGCTGGTAGGCCACCGCGACCGGGGAGTCCCCGACGAACGGCGGCCGGACCGTCAGCAGCTCGTAGAGCAGGCAGCCGGTCGAGTACAGGTCGGACCGCGCGTCGACCTGCTCGCCCTTGGCCTGCTCCGGGGAGAGGTACTGGGCGGTGCCGATGACGGCCGCGGTCTGGGTCATCGTCATGCCGGAGTCGCCCATCGCACGGGCGATGCCGAAGTCCATGACCTTGACCTGGCCGGTGCGCGTCAGCATGACGTTGGCCGGCTTGATGTCGCGGTGGACGATGCCCGCGCGGTGCGAGTACTCCAGCGCCTGGAGGATGCCGACGGTCATCTCCAGCGTGCGCTCGGGCAGCAGCTTGCGGCCCGAGTGAAGCAGCTCACGGAGCGTCGAGCCGTCGACGTACTCCATGACGATGTACGGGATGGAGACCCCGTCGACGTAGTCCTCACCCGTGTCGTAGACCGCGACGATCGCCGGATGGTTGAGCGAGGCGGCGGACTGGGCCTCACGGCGGAACCGGGCCTGGAAGGACGGGTCGCGGGCGAGGTCCGCCCGCAGCGTCTTCACAGCCACGGTGCGGCCGAGCCGGGTGTCGTGGGCGAGGTAGACCTCGGCCATGCCACCACGGCCGAGCACCGAGCCCAGCTCGTACCGGCCGCCGAGGCGACGCGGCTCTTCCATAACTGTTCCAGCCCTCTCCGTCAGTCCTGACCGCACCGGTGTGCGGTCCGGCGGTGTGCTGTCCGCGCATACGCTACCGGCCGCGCACTACGTGATCAGCCCGCAGGCAATACCTGATATCCGACCGGTATCCAAGGTGCGGGAATGGAGCCCGGTGTGAGCGGCCTCACTTCTTCCCGTCGAGGACCGCCTGCATGACCGACTTCGCGATCGGGGCGGCGAGACCGCCACCGGAGACGTCGTCACGGGTCGCGTCGCTGTCCTCGACGACCACGGCGACCGCCACCGGGGAGCCGTTGTCCGTCTTCGCGTACGAGATGAACCAGGCGTACGGCTTCTCGCTGTTGTTCAGACCGTGCTGGGCCGTACCGGTCTTGCCGCCGACCGTGACGCCCCTGATCCGGGCGTTCTGGCCGGTGCCCTTCTCGACGACCGTCTCCATCATCTGCTGGAGCTTCTGGGCGTTCTCCCCCGAGAGCGGCTGGCTCAGCTGCTCCTTCTCGTGGGTGTAGATCGCGTCCAGGCCGGGCGTCTGCCGCTCGGCGACCATGTACGGCTGCATCAGCTTGCCGTCGTTGGCGACCGCCGCGGCGACCATGGCCATCTGGAGCGGGGTGGCGCGGTTGGACGCCTGGCCGATGCCGGCCATGGCGTTCTGCGGCCGGTTGTCCTTGGGGTAGATGCTCGCGGTGGCACGGACCGGCGTGAAGACGTCCTTGTTGAAGCCGAACTCGTTGGCCTCGTCGATCATCTTCTGGTTGCCGAGGTCGTCGCTGATCTTGCCGAAGACCGTGTTGCAGGACATCCGCAGCGCTTCCCGCAGGGAGGCGTTCTCGCAGGGGATGCTGCCCTCGTTCTCCAGGTTGCCGGTGGTCAGCGGCAGCCGCCACGGCAGCGGCGACTTGGTGTCCGCGTCGATGTCCGTGTACAGCCCGTTCTCCAGGGCCGCCGCGGCGGTGACGACCTTGAACGTCGAACCGGGCGGGTACGTCTCGCGCAGCGCCCGGTTGAGCATCGGCTTGTCCGGGTCCTTGCCGAGCTTCTGCCAGGCCTTGGTGTCGGCGTCGGTGTTGCCCGCGAAGGTCGAGGGGTCGTACGAGGGGGTGCTGGCCAGCGCCAGGATGGCGCCGGTCTGCGGGTCGAGCGCGGCGACGGCGCCCTTCTTGTTGCCGAGGCCCTCGAAGGCGGCCTTCTGCGCGGCGCTCACCAGCGTGGTGACGACGTTGCCGCCCTGCTTCTCCTTGCCGGTGAACATGCCCTTCGTACGGTCGAAGAAGAGCTGGTCGTCGTTGCCGGTGAGGATGCCGTCCTCAAGGTTCTCCAGCTGCGTGGCGCCGAAGGCCTGCGAGGAGTAGCCGGTGACGGGTGCCCACATGGGGCCGTTCTCCCAGACGCGCTTGTACCTGAAGTCGCCGCTCTTGGTCTCGACCGAGCCGGTGACCGCCTTCCCGCCGTCCACGATGATGTTGCCGCGCTCGTGGGCGTACCGCTCGATGCGGACGCGGCGGTTCTCGTCGCGGGTGTTGAGCTCGTCCGCCTTCACGTACTGGAGGTAGTTGGTGCGGATGAGCAGGGCCAGGACGAGGATGCCGCAGAAGATCGCGATCCGGCGCAGGGGCTTGTTCACGGGCGGACCACCTGGGTCATCTCGGCGTCGGACGTGGGTGCGGGCGCGGGCGCGGGGCGGCGGGCCGTGTCGCTGATGCGGATCAGGATGGCGATCAGCGCCCAGTTGGCGAGAACGGACGAACCACCGTACGCGAGGAACGGCATGGTCATACCGCTCAGCGGGATGAGGCCCATGACACCGCCCGCGACCACGAAGACCTGGATGGCGAACGCGCCGGAGAGGCCGACCGCCATCAGCTTGCCGAAGGGGTCGCGGGCCGCGAGGGCCGTACGGATGCCGCGCTCGACGATCAGGCCGTAGATCAGCAGCACGGCCATCATCCCGGCCAGTCCCAGTTCCTCGCCGACGGTGGACAGGATGAAGTCCGCGTTGGCGGCGAACATGATCAGGTCCGAATGCCCCTGGCCCAGCCCCGTACCGAGCGTGCCGCCGGAACCGAAGGACATCAGGGACTGGGCGATCTGGTCGCTCTGCGCCATGGTCGCCTTGGAGAACGGATCCAGCCAGGCGTTCACGCGCTCCTGGACATGGGGCTCGAAGGAGGCCACACCCACCGCGCCGGCGGCCGACATCAGCAGACCGAAGACGATCCAGCTGGTCCGCTCGGTGGCGACGTACAGCATGATCACGAAGAGGCCGAAGAACAGCAGCGACGTACCGAGGTCGGTCTCGAAGACGAGGATCAGGATCGACAGGGCCCAGATGGTGATGATCGGCCCGAGGTCACGTCCACGCGGCAGGTACAGCCCCATGAAGCGGCGGCTGGCCAGGGCCAGCGCGTCGCGCTTGACCATGAGGTAGCCGGAGAAGAACACCGCGATGAGGATCTTGGCGAACTCTCCCGGCTGGATGGAGAAGGGGCCGAGGCTGATCCAGATCTTCGCGCCGTTCACCGCGGGGAAGAACATCGGAATGACCAGCAGGACCAAGGCCGCCGCCATGGAGATGTACGTGTACCGCTGAAGGATGCGGTGGTCCTTGAGGATCATCAGCACGGCCACGAAGAAGGCCACACCGATCGCGGAGTACAGCAGTTGCTTGGGGGCGTCGGGGCTGTAGGACCCGTAGAGGTACTCCGCCCGGTCGATCAGCCGCTGCGACTGGTCCAGCCGCCAGATCAGCACCAGCCCCAGCCCGTTGAGCAGCGTGGCCAGCGGCAGGAACAGCGGGTCCGCGTACGGGGCGAACTTGCGCACCACGAGGTGGGCCACGCCGCCGAGCAGGATCAGGCCCAGGCCGTATCCGAACATGCCGGAGGGCAGCGAGCCGTCGATGGCGAGTCCCACGTTGGCGTAGGCGAACACCGAGATGGCGATGGCGAAGACCATCATCATCAGTTCGGTGTTGCGCCGGCTCGGTGCGTCGATCGCGCCGATGGTGGTCGTGTTGGTGACAACGCTCATGGTGCTGAAGGCCCCCTACGGCTTTACTGCTTACCGCACTGCGGGACCAGCTTCTTCTCTTCCTCCGAGAGGCTGGGACCGGGAGTGGGAGTCGTGGACGTCTGCTTGCTCTTGGTGCCGCCCGACGAGGACTTCTTGTCGCCGTCGGCCTTGGTCGCGTCCGTCTTGGTGGCGTCCGTGTCGGTACCGGCGGCCTGGCCCTCGTCGCTGGGGGCGTTCTTCTCGGCCGCGCGACGCTCCGCGTCCTTCTTGCACGCGCCGGCCTGGGCCGCGAGTTCGGTGATCTTCTCGCGGGCCTCGCCGAGGCTGCCCTCGGCGATGGTGGCCTCGACCTGCTTGCGCTGGTACGGCGGTAGGTACTTGAGTTCGATCTCGGGGTGGTCCGTCTCGACCTTCGAGAGGGAGACCCAGGCCAGGTCCTGGCTGATGCCCCGGTACAGCGCGACGTTGTCGTTCTTCGTGCCGACGTAGAACTGGGTCTGGGTCCAGCGGTAGCCGCCGTAGACACCGCCGCCGATGACCGCCAGGGCGAGCGCGATGTACAGCGAGCGCTTGAGCCACTTGCGGCCGCCGGGCTTCACGAAGTCGTCGTCGGTGTAGGCGTCGAAGGAACCGTTCGGCATGGCGCCGTAGCCCGCGTCGTCACCGCTGCCGGGAGGGCCGAAGCTGCCCGCGGGCGGCGGGACGGGACGGCCGAGGCCGGCCGCGCGCCCGGCGGGCGTCTGCATCGCGCCGCCGTCGTTCAGCTGCGAGCTCTGGTTCTCCGCGACGGCCCCGACGACGACCGGGGTGTCGTTGAGCTGCCCGGCCATGGTGTCGTTGCTGTCGACGTCCAGGACGTCGGCGACGATGCAGGTGATGTTGTCCGGGCCGCCGCCGCGCAGGGCGAGCTGGATCAGCTCCTGGATGGTCTCCTGCGGGCCCTGGTAGCTGGCGAGCGTCTCCTCCAGGGTCTGGTGGGAGACGACGCCGGAGAGCCCGTCGGAGCAGATCAGATAGCGGTCGCCGGCCCGGACCTCGCGGATGGAGAGATCGGGTTCGACGTGGTCGCTCGTGCCCACCGCGCGCATCAGCAGCGAGCGCTGCGGGTGGGTGGTGGCCTCCTCCTCGGTGATCCGGCCCTCGTCGACCAGCCGCTGGACCCAGGTGTGGTCCTGCGTGATCTGGGTCAGGACGCCGTCGCGCAGCAGATAGGCGCGCGAGTCGCCGACGTGGACGAGTCCGAGGCGCTGGCCGGTCCACAGGAGCGCGGTCAGCGTGGTGCCCATGCCCTCCAGCTGCGGGTCCTCCTGGACCATCAGGCGCAGTTGGTGGTTGGCCTGCTGGGCGGCGGTGCCGAGCGAGGTCAGGATGTCGGAGCCGGGCACGTCGTCGTCGAGCTGGACGAGGGTGGAGATCACCTCGGAGCTGGCGACCTCGCCGGCCGCCTGGCCGCCCATGCCGTCGGCGATGGCCAGGAGACGCGGACCGGCGTAGCCGGAGTCCTCGTTGCCCTCCCGGATCATGCCCTTGTGCGATCCGGCGGCGAAGCGCAGGGACAGACTCATGCGCACCTCACCCGTCGGTTCGGGGTACAGCCGGTCTCGAGCCACACTGCCCACCCTCCGGTCGGGAGCCTGGCCGGGTCCGATGCCCGGACCGCCGCGGCTCGCTCGCTCCGCTCGCTCATTGTCGTACTACTTCCGCAGCTCGATGACGGTCTTGCCGATCCGGATCGGCGCGCCCAGCGGAACAGGCGTGGGGGTGGTGAGGCGGGTCCGGTCCAGATACGTGCCGTTGGTGGACCCGAGATCCTCGACGATCCACTGGCCGTCACGGTCGGGGTAGATCCTGGCATGCCTGCTGGACGCGTAGTCGTCGTCCAGCACGATCGTTGAGTCATGGGCGCGGCCGAGCGTGATGGTCTGGCCCTGGAGCGCCACCGTGGTGCCGGTGAGCGTCCCCTCGGACACGACCAGCTTTGTCGGCGCCCCCCGGCGCTGGCGGCCCGGCTGCTGGCGCTGCTGGGGCGGCGCCGAGGCGTTCTGGCGCGCCTGTGGAGCCCGTCCGTCGGGCGCGGTGCGGCGCGAGCCGCGCTGTGTGACGCGCGTTCCGAACAGATCGCTGCGAATGACCTGCACGGCCACGATCACGAATAGCCACAGAACAGCCAGGAAACCTAGCCGCATGACCGTCAGGGTCAGCTCTGACATTGCCCCCGCTTCACCCTTCGGCTTGCCGGTAAACGATGGTGGTGCTGCCCACGACGATCCGCGAGCCGTCGCGGAGCGTAGCGCGGGTGGTGTGCTGCCCGTCTACCACGATGCCGTTGGTAGACCCGAGATCCTGGATCGTCGAGGGCGTTCCGGTCCGGATCTCACAGTGCCGGCGGGAGACGCCGGGGTCGTCGATCCGCACGTCGGCGTCGGTGCTGCGACCCAGCACCAGCGTCGGGCGGGAGATCTGATGGCGGGTGCCGTTGATCTCGATCCAGCGCCTCATCTGCGCGTGGGGCTGAGGGCTGGGGGCCGGCGGGCGCCGGTCGTGGCCCGGTCCGCCGTGCCCGCCGCCGGGAGGCGGTCCCGGGGGCATGGGCGGTGCGGCGGTGGGCGGGTAGCCGTAGCCGCCGGGCGCCTGGTGGCGGCCCGGGGCCGGACGGCCGGGCGGCGAGGCCGGTCCCGGCGGGTTCTGGAACGACGGCTGGCCGGGGGCGCCCTGCTGTGACGAACTCGACGCGAGGGTGCGGCTGCGCACCCGGTACAGACCGGTGTCCAGGTCCTCGGCCTTCTCCAGGTGGACCTTGATCGGTCCCATGAAGGTGTACCGCTGCTGCTTGGCGTAGTCCCGGACCAGGCCCGAGAGTTCGTCGCCCAGCTGGCCGGAGTACGGGCTCAGCCGCTCGTAGTCCGGGGCGCTCAGCTCGACGATGAAGTCGTTGGGGACGACGGTCCGCTCGCGGTTCCAGATGGTGGCGTTGTTGTCGCACTCCCGCTGGAGGGCGCCCGCGATCTCGACCGGCTGGACCTCGGACTTGAAGACCTTGGCGAAGGTGCCGTTGACCAGACCTTCGAGACGCTGCTCGAAACGCTTCATGACTCCCACGGGGCACCTCCTCCGGTGTCGTCGTCCCTGTACTGCTTACTGATCGTATCCACGCGTCGGGAAATCGGCTGGTTCCCCTTGTCTGCACTGCGGATGAGTGTCCCCCCTCACACGGATCGTAGAGGCGGCCTCCTGACAGTGTCCCGCACCTCGGGTGCACTCAGGAGGAGTGGGGGGCGGCCGCTCCGGGTTCCCGGTTCCCTCCCGAGGTTCCTCGAAACAAACGGATGTGAATCCACCCTGCCCAGCGTGCTAATCTTCCGTTTGTCGCCAGGCGGTCGCAGAACAAGCGAAGGTCTGGAAACACCACTCTTGCGCGAGTGGCGGAACGGCAGACGCGCTGGCTTCAGGTGCCAGTGTCCTTAGGGACGTGGGGGTTCAAATCCCCCCTCGCGCACAAGAGAGAAGCCCCGCAGGCCCACGGCCCGCGGGGCTTCTTCTGTTGCTGCTCCGGTACGGGCGGCCGGGGCGGGTCGCCCGGCCCGGGGGGTGGTTCGTTTCACGTGAAACGTCCGATTGCGGGTGTGCCGAAGGGGCCGGGGTTCCGTGAACCCCGGCCCCTTCGTGCCGCTCGGACGGCCGTGGCCGCGTCCGGATCAGGCGGCGAGCTTGGCGGCGAGCGCCTTGGCCTTGTCCTCGGCGTCGGTCAGCGCCTTCGCCTTGGAGGTCTCGGCCAGCGGGATCAGCTCGGCCATCTGCGGGTTGACGTGGGCCAGCGTGAGCTCCGGCACGATGAAGTCCACCTCGGCGGCGAACATCGAGGTGAGCAGCTTCTCCAGGTAGTTCTGGACGAATTCGGAGTCCGCGCGCGGGGTGCCCTCGGCGTACGAGCCGCCGCGGCTGGCGACGACGGTGATCGGGGTGCCGGCGACCGGGCTGTCAGGGCCCACGTTGAGGCCCACGACGATCACGTGGTCGAGCCAGGCCTTCAGGGTCGACGGGATCGAGAAGTTGTACATCGGCGCACCGATCAGGACCGCGTCGGCGGCGGCCAGCTCGGCGGCGAGTTCGGCGCGCAGCGGGTGCTCGGCGCCGGCCGCGGCGGCCGCGGCGTCCAGGTGCGGCAGCGGGTCGGCGGCCAGGTCGCGGTAGACGACCTCCCCGTCCGGGTGCTGATCGCGCCAGGTCTGAACGAAGGCGGCAGTGACCTCGCGCGACGCGGAACCCTGGGGGAACACGGCGGAGTCGAGGTGCAGAAGCGTGGCCATGAGGGTCTCCATGGGGATATGTAAGCAGCCGAAGTTTCGTATGCACCTAGTAATAACATAGGGGCTTACGAATAGTAAGTCCCGCACGGCGACGCAGTACCCTGGGGCCATGGCGGATCACGGCGAGCAGGCGTGCAGGCGGGTGGATGTCGGCATCAGCCGCGTCTTCGAGCTGTTCGGCAAGCGCTGGACGGGGCCGATCGTCTCCGTGCTGATGCAGCAGCCGGTGCACTTCGCCGATCTGCGGCGGGCGATCCCCGGCATCAGCGAGCGGATGCTCTCGGACCGGCTGTCCGAGCTGGGCGCGGCGGGACTGGTGGTCCGCGAGGTCGACGAGGGCCCGCCGCTGCGGGTCTCGTACCGGCTGACCGAGGCCGGCGCCGCCATGGAGCCCGCGCTCAAGGAGCTGGGCCGCTGGGCCGAGACGCATCTGAAGAGCGGCATCGGCGGCTGCTAGGAACCGCCGCGGGGGTGCGGGGCGAGGTTCAGGCGGCGGGGTCGTTCGGGCCGCCCGAGGCGTTGTACCGGAGCAGATAGTCCGCGAAGCGCGCGAGGTCGTCCTCCGTCCACTCCGCGAGCCGTTCCTGATAGGCGGCGCGGCGGCTGGCCTGGGTCGAGGCGAGCGCCCGGGTGCCGGCCTCGGTGGGGTGCAGCACCTGGATGCGGTGGTCGTCCGGGTCCGGATGGCGTTCGACCAGGCCCAGCTTCTCCAGGGTGCCGATCTGCCGGCTGACCGTGGACTTGTCCAGCATGTAGTGCGCGGCCAGGTCCGTGGCCCGGCAGCCGTGCCGGTCGTCGATGTGTGCCAGCAGCGTGTACGACACCAGGGGCAGCTCCGGATGGAGCCGGGCCGCCGCGGCGCGCGCCCGGCGCGCGAACGCGGTCAGCTCGCGCTGGATGACGTCCAGCGACTCTTCGCGGTCCTCCGGGGTGCCTGGCACGCGTTCACCTTCCTCGACTTTTCAGTTGTATAGTACAACGGAATAGGAGTTGTAAAAGCCAACCATCTGCCGATCCTCCGGAGCGTTCCCGATGTCCTCGTCCTCAGGCCCGAGCGCCGCGCCCGGCTCCACCGCCGCCGCGCTGCGCCATGTGCTCAGCCATCTCGTCACGCCGCTGCTCATGTGCGTCGGCATGGGGCTGGCCTACCTCGGGGCCTTCCACGCCCCCGAGCCGCACGATCTGCGGGTGGACGTGGTCGGTTCCGGGCCGAGCGCCCAGGTGCTTGCGCAGACCCTCCAGGACAAGGGCGACGGGGCCCTGACCGTCCGTACGGTCGCCGACCGCGCCGCGGCGGTCGACCACCTCAGGACCCAGGACAGCTACGGCGCCTATGTGCCCGGCACCCGCCCCGAACTGCTGGTGGCCTCGGCGTCCTCCGACACCAGCGCGACCGTGGTGGAGAAGGTCTTCACCGAGGTCGCGGCGGGCCAGGGAGCGCCGCTGAAGGTGACGGACACGGCCCCCACCGCCGACGGCGACCCGACCGGGCAGGGGATCTTCTTCCTGCTGGTGGCGGTGAGCATCGGTTCGTACGCCTCCGTCGCCGTGATCGGAGGCGCCGGCGCGGCGCTGCCGCTGAGGATCCGGGCGGCCCTGGCGGCGGGCGCGTCGCTCGTGGTCAGCGCGATCGGTGTGGTCTTCGCCGGACCCCTCTTCGGCCTGGTGGACCAGGGACTCGGCGGGCTGTGGGCGATGGCCTGGCTCTACGCCGCCGGCATCCTGCTGATCGGCGTCGGACTGCACACCTTCCTGAAGCGCTGGACCACCCTCGGCGTCATGGTGCTGTTCGTCATGCTGAACTTCACCAGCTCCGGCGGGATCTTCCGGCCCGAACTGCAGCCCGGCTTCTTCGGCGCCCTGCACGCGTTCTGGAACGGGGCGGGCTTCGTCGAGGGCGTCCGCAGCCATGTCTACTTCGGCGGCCACGGGCTCGGCCGCGACGTGCTGGTGCTGGCCCTCTGGCTCGTGGCGGGCCTGGTGCTGATGGCACTCGCCGGCCTGACCGAGCACAGGCGGAAGACCGCCGCGGCCGCCGGGCCGTCGGCCCCGGCGGCAGCGGTCCCGGAGGCGGGGGAGCGGCGCGTGGGCCCGGCGGGGGCGGAGCCGGGGCCGGCGCCGCGGAGCGAGGCCAGGGAGGAGATGGAGGAGGAGATGGAAGAGGCCGTGGGTGTGTGACCAGGTCCGGGGGCGGTGTCCGGGGCGGTGCCCGGCGTCCGGGCGTGAGGTTGTCCACAGGCCGCTTCAGGGGTTGTCCACAGGGGCAGACGGCCGCGGGTGGACAGCGGTACGGTCAGCGGTAGTTGATGTTGGACCGGGGACGCCGGACGCCGACCGGGCGCCGGCAGGGGTCGGGGGAGGCTGCGCGCCATGAGTGACATCGAAGCGACGACCGTGCCCGTGCAGCGGGCCGGGTACGAGGGGCCGCGCATTCCGGTCGTGCCCGGGTTCGCCCGCCGCCCGGCCACCGCCCCGGACGGTTCGGCGCTCTCCTCGCCGAGGGAGGCGGGCAAGGTCCTGCGGCAGAGCGTGCCGCGCTCCTCGCACGCCTCCCTGACCCTGCCGGAGGACCGGCCGGACGCGGTGCGGGCGGTCGAGGAGTCGAACCGGGGCAGGGTGCCCGCGCTCACTCCGATACGGGTGGGGCGGATGGCCGCCACCCCGTTCGCCTTCCTGCGCGGATCGGCCGGGCTGATGGCCCACGACCTGGTGGGGACGCCCGTCACCGGGGTCGCCGCCCAGCTCTGCGGCGACGCGCACGCGGCCAACTTCGGCCTCTACGGCGATGCCCGGGGCAGCCTTGTCATCGACCTCAACGACTTCGACGAGACCGTGGTGGGGCCCTGGGAGTGGGACCTCAAGAGGCTCGCCACCTCGCTGGTCCTCGCGGGCCGCGAGGCCGGGGCCGACGAGGAGACCTGCCGCAGGGGCGCGTACGACACGGTCGGCGCGTACCGGCGGACGATGCGGCTGCTGGCGAAGCTCCCCGCGCTCGACGCGTGGAACGCGATCGCCGACGAGGAGCTGGTCTCGCACACGGATGCCCGCGATCTCCTCGGCACGCTGGAGCGGGTCTCGGAGAAGGCCCGGAACAACACCAGTGCCCGTTTCGCCGCGAAGTCCACGGAGACCGCCGAGGACGGCGGCCGCCGGTTCGTCGACGCGCCCCCGGTGCTGCGCCGGGTGCCGGACGCGGAGGCCGCGGCCGTGGCGGCGGGACTCGGCCCCTATCTGGACACCGTGTCCGAGGACCGGGTGCCGCTGCTCGCGCGGTACGCCATCCAGGACGTGGCCTTCCGCGTCGTCGGCACGGGCAGTGTGGGGACCCGGTCGTACGTGGTGCTGCTGCTGGACCACCGGGGCGAGCCGCTGGTGCTCCAGGTGAAGGAGGCCAGGCCCTCGGTGCTGGCCCCCCATCTGGCCGCCGTGGGGTTCGAGGTCCCCGAGGCGGGGCACGAGGGCCGCCGCGTGGTGCTCGGGCAGAAGCGGATGCAGGTGGTCAGCGACATCCTGCTGGGCTGGGCGACCGTGGAGGGACGCCCGTTCCAGGTGCGGCAGTTCAGGAACCGCAAGGGCAGCGTCGACCCGGCGGCCCTGGCGGCCGACCAGGTCGACGACTACGGCCGGATGACCGGCGCGCTCCTGGCCCGCGCCCATGCGCACAGCGCCGACCCCCGTCTGATCGCGGGGTACTGCGGCAAGAACGACGAACTGGACGAGGCCGTGGCCGCGTTCGCCGTGACGTACGCGGACCGCACCGAGGCGGATCACGCGGAACTGGTCCGGGCGGTCGCCGCGGGCCGGATAGCCGCCGAGCAGGGCGTGTGACGGCCGTTCCGGCGACCGCGCGTCCTCGGCACGGTGGCCGTGGCCATACGCTGGACGGGTGACCGACGAAGCCGCCGGGGTACCGACCTCCCGGAACGACGATGCCCGGCAGGACGACCTCCTGCCGCACGAGCAGCCAGGCTCCCCGGCCGAGGCGCCCGCAGAGACCGCCGACGAGGGCGCGGAGGGCGCCGGGGCCCCCGCCGGGAGCGGGCATGCCGCTGAGGCCGCCTCCGCCGCCGGTACGGGCGCGGCTGCCGGTACGGCGGACGCCGCGGGTACGGCGGACGCAGCCGGTCCGGACACCGCTGGTCCGGACGCCCCTGCCGGCCCGGACACCTCCGCCGGTCCGAATGTCGGTGACGGGTCCGGGGCTGGTGACGCTGGTGGTTCCGCCGGGGACTCCGGTGCGGGCGATGCGGCTGGTGCGGGTGAGGCACGGGGCGAGGGTTCCGAGGACGGGGACACGCGGCCCGAGGCGCGACTGGCACGGGCCGTGCGCGTGGCCGAGCAGGCGTTGATCGAGTTCGAGATCGCGGTGGAGACCTTCCGCGTCGAGGTCGAGAACTTCTCCCGGCTGCACCACCAGCGGCTCGGGCCCATGTACGCCCGGCTCGACGAGCTGGACGCGCAGATCGCCGAGGCGCGGGCGGCCCGCACGGGGGATCCGGAGGACCTCCGCAAGGCGCAGGACGCGCGGTCCATGGTGCTGCCTATGCCCGGCGTCGACGAACTGTTCCACGACTGGATCGACTCCGACGGCCTGTCCCCCGAGGCCGCCGCCATGCTGACCGAGCAGCCCGTCCGGCCGCCCAAGCGGGTCCGCCCGACCGACGAGGCCCGCAAGCTCTACCGCGAACTGGCGCGCAAGGCCCACCCGGACCTGGCCCAGGACGAGACGGAGCGGGCTCGCCGGGAGGAGTTCATCACCCGGGTGAACGGGGCCTACGGGCGCGGCGACGAGGCGCTGCTCAGGGAACTGGCGGACGAGTGGGCCGCGGGTCCGGTCCAGCCCGAGCCGGAGATCGGCGAGGCCGAGGAGCTCTACGCCCGGCTGAACTGGCTCACCCAGCGCAAGGAACTGCTGACCGTGCTGGCCCAGGAACTGGAGGAGAGCGCCATCGGCGCCATGCTGCGGATGGCCCCGGACGACCCCGACCAACTGCTGGAGGAGATCGCCGAACAGCTGCTCGGCGAGGTCGCCCAGCGGGAGAACGAGCTGGCCGCGCTGGTGCAGTAGCGTTTCGTGTGAGTCCGGTGCATGTGATCCGGCGCACCGGTCCGGCGCATCGACGAGAGAAGGCATGACCCATGAATTTCGCCCCGCTCCCCGCGGTCGACGTCACCGCGGTCCCGGCGGACGGCTTCGTGCTGGACGTCCGGGAGGCCGACGAATGGGCGGCCGGGCACGTCGAAGGCGCGCTGCACATTCCGATGAGCGAGTTCGTGGCCCGGTTCGGTGAGCTGACCGAGGCGGCGGAGGACGGCCGGCGCGTGCATGTGATGTGCCGGGTCGGCGGCCGTTCCGCCCAGGTCACCCAGTACCTGGTGCAGCAGGGCGTCGACGCGGTGAACATCGACGGCGGCATGCTCGCCTGGGAGAGCGCCGGACGCCCCATGGTCACCGACCACGGCGGTCAGGCGTTCGTCGCCTGACGTTGCGCCCCTGACGCCCCGCCCCTGACGTTGCGCGCCTGACACCCCGCGCCCGACAGCAGCCCTGGGCCGGTGCGCGCGCTGCCTGCTCCGTCCGCCTCGCCCGCGCCGGTCAGTCGACGGGGTGGGCGGCCAGCAGGTCGCCCAGGGCCTCCTCGTGGGCCGCTGCCGGGCCGAGGGAGAGTTCGATCTGCTTCGCCCAGGCGTGGAAGCGGTGCAGGGGGTAGTCGGTGTCCGCGCCGAAGCCGCCGTGCAGGTGCTGCGCCGTCTGCACGACCCGCCGGACCCCGTCGGACGCCCAGATCTTGGCCACCGCGACATCGGCGGCCGTCGGCAGTTCGCCCGCCCCGCCGACGGAGATCCGCCAGGCGGCCTGCCAGAGGGTGACCTCCATGGCCCGCAGATCGATGTAGCGGTCCGCCGCCTGCACGGCGACCGCCTGGAACGTCGCCACCGGGAAGCCGAACTGTTCGCGCTTGCCCGTGTACGCACTCGTCATGGCGAGCACCGCCTCGCCCAGGCCCAGCGCGAGGGCGCAGGTGCCCGTGGTGAGCAGCGCGCGCAGCCACTCCCAGGCATCGGGTGCGTCGATCAGCTCGCGTCCGGTGACGCGCACCGCGTCCAGCCTTACCTCGCCGAGGAGTTCGCCGTTCGTCGAGACCTGCTCCGCGACGGTGACGCCCTCCCGGTCGCGGTGGACCAGGGCCACGACGGCGCGGCCGTCGTCGGTGTGCGCCGGTACCGCGATCAGGTCCGAGACCCCGGCCCACGGCACACCCGACTGCACCCCGTCCAGGACCCACCCCGCCTCGCCGTCCTCCGCGCCCGCTCCGGAGCCGCCGGTCCCGCCGTCCCCCCGCGCCCCGTCCGGTCGCGCGGTGACGGCCAGTTCCGCCGGGTCGTGGCCCGTGCGGCCGTTGGCGCCGACGGTCAGCACCAGCTCCCCCCGGCCCACGCGGGGCAGCAGTTCGGCGGCCAGGCCCCGGTCCCCGTACCGGTCCACCGCCGTCGCCACCGCGCACGTCTCCAGCAGCGGCACCCGGGCGAGCACCTTCGCGGACTCCCGCAGCACCAGGCAGAGCGCGATCGGGTCCAGTCCGGCACCGCCGTGCTCCGGGGCCAGGGTCAGGCTCAGCAGGTCACCGCCCGCCAGCCGGGCCCACAACGGCCGGTCGATGTCGTCGGCCACGGCCCCCGGCACGAGGGCGGGGCTCGGCACGGCGTCCGGGGCGACGCCCGCGAAGACCGCCCGCGCCGCCTCGGCCGCTGCCTGCTGTTCCTCGGTGAAGGTGAAGTCCACTGTCCCGGCCTCCCGCGAACCGCTGTGTCCGTACCCTGACCTGACGGAGCGTCAAGATAGAACAGGTTCTACAAGAAGGGAACAGTCCGGCCGCGCGGTCAGCGGTCGAAGTCCAGCTCCACCTCCCCGGTCACCGGATGCGACTGGCAGGCCAGCACATACCCGGCGTCCGTCTCCTCCGGCTCCAGCGCGTAGTTGCGGTCCATCCTCACCTCGCCCGCGACCAGGAACGCGCGGCAGGTGCCGCACACCCCGCCCTTGCAGGCGTACGGCGCGTCCGAACGGCTGCGCAGCACCGTCTCCAGCAGCGATTCGCCGTCCTCCACCGGCCAGGTGCCCGAACGGCCGTCCAGATGCGCGGTGAGCGTGCTCCGCGCGGAGGTCCCGGCCCTCGGCCGGGCGGCGGCGTCCGGGACGTCCTCGACGTGGAAGATCTCCTGGTGCACACGGCTCCGGTCGACCCCCAGGCCGTGCAGCGCCTCTTCGGCGGCCCGCACCAGGCCGAGCGGCCCGCACAGGTACCAGCCGTCGATCCCGGCGACCGGCAGCAGGGCCGGGAGCAGTGCGGTGAGCCGCTCCCGGTCGAGCCGGCCCGAGGGGAGCCCCGCCTGCTGCTCCTCCCGGGAGAGCACGGTGACCAGCTGGAAGCGGTCCGGGTAGCGGTCCTTCAGATCGGCCACCTCGTCCAGGAACATGGTGGAGGCGGCCGTGCGGTCGCTCCGGACCAGGCAGAACGAGGCCTCGGGCTCACGGGCCAGCAGCGTCGCGGCGATGGAGAGCACCGGGGTGATCCCGCTGCCGCCGACGACCGCCGCGAACCGGCCGGGGCGCGGCGCGATGACGAAGCGGCCCATCGGGGGCATCGCCTCGACCACGTCGCCGACGGCCAGCTCCTTGAACGCGTACGTGGAGAAGGCGCCGCCGTCGACGAGCCGGATGCCCACGCGCAGCACCGGCTCGGCGGGCCGCTCGGTGGCCGGGGCGCAGATCGAGTACGACCGCCTGATCTCCTCGCCGTCCACGGCGTAACGGATGTTGAGGTGCTGGCCGGGCTTGTGGCGGAAGGTTTCGCGAAGCTCGGGCGGCACGACGAAGGTGACGGCCACCGCGTCGTCCGTGAGCCGTTCGATCGCGCTGACCCGGAGCGGATGGAACATCTACAACTCCTTGAAGTGGTCGAACGGTTCGCGGCACGACACACAGCGGCGCAGTGCCTTGCAGGCGGTCGACGAGAAACGGCTGAGCAACTCCGTGTCGGTGGAGCCGCAGTGGGGGCAGCGCACCGACAGGGCCAGCGGCACGGGCCCGGAGGAGGGCGCGGAGGTGTCGTGCGGCCGCGGCGGTGCGATGCCGAACTCGGCGAGCTTGCGACGCCCCTCCGCGCTGATGTCGTCCGTCGACCACGCGGGGGAGAGCACCGTCTCGACGGAGACCTCCGCCATGCCGTGCTCGTGCAGCACGCGCTCGATGTCGGCGGACATCGTCTCCACGGCCGGACAGCCGGTGTATGTCGGGGTGAGTCGCACCGTGACCCGGCCCGGGGCGAGGACGTCCACCCCGCGCAGCACCCCCAGCTCCTCCAGGTTCAGCACGGGCAGCTCGGGATCGGGAACCGAGCCCGCGAGGGCGAACAGCTCCTCCTCCAGCGGGGTCCGGGTCACCATGACGCCCCCGGATGGCTGCGGTGCAGATGCTGCATCTCGGCGAGCATCCGGCCGAACGGCTCGGTGTGCAGGCCCTGCCGTCCCGCTCCGGCGGCCCATGCCCCCGACTGCGGACCGGCCGGCACGCTCAGCGTCGCCCGCTCCAACAGCGCGGTCACCGACTCCAGCCAGCCGTCCCGCAGCGCCTGCCAGTCCACGTCCACACCCTCGACGGGCTGGAACAGCTCGCCGGTGAAGCGCCACAGCTCGTCCAGTCCGCGCTGCATGCGCGCATGGCTCTCGTCCGTGCCGTCGCCCAGCCGGAGGGTCCACTGCTCGGCGTGGTCCCGGTGGTAGGCCACCTCCTTGACGGCCTTGGCCGCCAGGCCGGCGAACGGGCCTTCTCCGGAGGCCAGTTGTCCGTACAGCCCGTGCTGGTAGACGGAGAAGTAGAGCTGGCGGGCGATGGTGTGCGCGAAGTCGCCGTTCGGCTGCTCGACCAGCTGTACGTTCCGGAAGGCGCGCTCCTCGCGGAGATAGGCCAGCTCGTCCTCGTCGCCCTCCAGGGAGAGCAGGACCCGGGCCTGTCCGAGCAGGTCCAGCGCGATGTTGGCGAGGGCGACCTCCTCCTCCAGCACCGGGGCGTGGCCCGCCCACTCCCCCAGCCGGTGCGACAGCACCAGCGCGTCGTCGCCGAGGGCGAGGGCCGCGGTCACAGGTGCTTCACCCCGTCCGGGATCGCGTAGAACGTCGGGTGGCGGTAGGGCTTGTCGCCGGCCGGTTCGAAGAAGGCGTCCTTCTCGTCGGGCGAGGACGCCGTGATCGCGGTGGAGGGCACGACCCAGAGCGAGACGCCCTCCGAGCGGCGGGTGTACAGATCGCGGGCGTTGCGCAGGGCCATCTCCGCGTCCGGCGCGTGCAGGCTGCCCGCGTGCGTGTGCGAGAGGCCGCGCCGGGAGCGCACGAACACCTCCCACAGCGGCCAGTCGGTCGAGCTGCTCATGCTGTCGCCTCCCTCTTCGTCCCGTCCGGCGTGGCCGTGCGGGCCACCGGTGCGCCGGTGCGCGATGTCGTCGTGTGCTTCGCCGCGTGGGCCGCGGCGGCCTCGCGGACCCAGGCGCCCTCCTCGTGGGCGCGCCGGCGCTGGCCCAGGCGCTGCTCGTTGCACGGCCCGTTGCCCTTCAGGACCTCCTGGAACTCCGTCCAGTCGATCGCTCCGAAGTCGTGCTGACCGCGCTCCTCGTTCCACCGGAGGTCCGGGTCGGGGAGGGTCAGTCCGAGCGCCTCGGCCTGCGGGACGCAGATGTCCACGAAGCGCTGCCGCAGTTCGTCGTTGGAATGCCGCTTGATCTTCCAGGCCATCGACTGGGCCGAATGCGCCGAGGCGTCGTCCGGGGGGCCGAACATCATCAGGGACGGCCACCACCAGCGGTCCACCGCGTCCTGGGCCATCGCGTGCTGGGCGGGCGTCCCGTTGCTGAGGGCCAGCAGGAGTTCGTAGCCCTGGCGCTGGTGGAAGGACTCCTCCTTGCAGACGCGGACCATGGCCCGTGCGTACGGACCGTAGGAGCAGCGGCAGAGCGGGACCTGGTTGGTGATCGCGGCGCCGTCCACCAACCAGCCGATGGCGCCCACGTCCGCCCAGGTGAGCGTGGGGTAGTTGAAGATCGACGAATACCGCTGGCGGCCCGCGTGCAGCTTGTCGAGCAGTTCGTCGCGGCCGACGCCGAGCGTCTCGGCCGCGCTGTAGAGATACAGCCCGTGCCCGGCCTCGTCCTGGACCTTGGCCATCAGGATGGCCTTGCGGCGCAGGGACGGCGCGCGCGTGATCCAGTTGGCCTCCGGCTGCATGCCGATGATCTCGGAGTGGGCGTGCTGGGCTATCTGCCTGACCAGCGAGGCGCGATAGGCCTCGGGCATCCAGTCCCGGGGCTCGATGCGCTCGTCGGCCGCCACCGCGGCGTCGAAGGCCGCCGCCAGGGC
This sequence comes from Streptomyces sp. NPDC024555, assembly GCF_055559335.1. Classification (NCBI taxonomy): domain Bacteria; kingdom Bacillati; phylum Actinomycetota; class Actinomycetes; order Kitasatosporales; family Streptomycetaceae; genus Streptomyces; species Streptomyces sp. NPDC024555. Next base: position 238,397 of record NZ_JBVHKV010000001.1, on the reverse strand, counting down.
CTCGTCCGCCCCTTCGGTGCCCCCCGCTGCCGTCTGCGCTGTCTGGCCCGCAGTCACTGCCGCCATCCCGGACTCCCTACCGACCGATCGTTCGGTTCTCTGTCTTCAATGGTGTGTCCGGGGCCCGTAGGGTGTCAACCCTGTGGATAACTGACCGGGATCGACGGGGATCGGGGCGGGATGGATTCGTACGACGACAAGGGCGTCGGCGGCGGGGGCACCGGCGGAGGTGTCGACGGGCGGGACCACACGGTGCCCGGACCCCAGCCGCTGGAGGACGGCTCGGAGCCTCTCCCACCGGACTCCGGCCCCCCGCGGACCGCTGTCGAGCAGCGGTTTCCCGCGCAGGCGGGTCCCCCCGCCGCCGCGCAGCCCCCCGGACCCGGCCGTCCGGTCGGTGGCATCGCCGGGCTGTCGTTCCCGTACCAGATCGTCGCCGCCGTCGCGCTGGGGGTCATCGGGCTGATCGGCTGTGTCCAGCTGGCCATGGTGTTCCTGCACGTCGCCCCGTCCAACACACTGACGAAGGCGCACGGCGAAGCGGTGGACCAGTGGGTCTACCCCGAGTTCGAGCAGAACTGGAAGCTCTTCGCCCCCAACCCGCTCCAGCAGAACATCGCCGTGCACGTGCGTGCGGAGATAGCCGGGGCCGACGGACGGCGCACCACCCCCTGGATGAGCCTGTCCGGCGCGGACGGCAAGGCGATTCGCGGCAATCCGCTGCCCAGCCACGTCCAGCAGAACGAACTCCGCCGCGGCTGGGACTTCTACGTCGGCTCCCACGACAGCCAGAACCGGGCCAACGGCCTGCGCGGCCGGCTCTCCGAGCAGTACATCCGGCGCATCGTGATGCTCCGTCTCGGTGAGCACGACTACGGCGGCACGGTCCTGCGCATCCAGGTCAGGTCCGAGACCCGGTCCGTGCCGGCTCCCCCCTGGAGCCAGGAGAAGATCAGCACCGAGCCGTCCTACCGGGTCCTGCCCTGGTGGACCGTCACCGCGGCCGACCTCCCCGAGGGCGCCGCATCCCAGGAGGCCGGCCAGTGAGCACCCCCGGATCCGGCCACGCGCTCGCCCGCGGCATCCAGCGCATCACCGCCTCGGCCCTCGGCCCGTACCAGAGCGCCGTCATCCGCATCGGCTTCTCCGCCACGTACCTCCTCTTCCTGCTGCGCGAATTCCCGCACCGGCACGAGATGTACGGCCCCGACGCCCCCTGGCGCTGGGACATGGCCCAGCAGCTCATCTCGGGCAACCAGGCGTTCACCACGCTGATGTGGACGGACAGCACCGTCTGGTTCGAGATCGTCTACGCGCTCGCGCTGATCGCCGCCGCCCTGCTGATGGCCGGCTGGCACACCCGGGCCATGTCCGTGCTGTTCATGGCCGGAGTGGTCTCGCTCCAGAACCGCAGCATCTTCATGGGCGACGGCGGCGACAACGTCATCCACCTGATGGCGATCTACCTGATGCTGACCCGGTGCGGACAGGTCTGGTCGCTCGACGCCCGCAGGGCCCGGCGTACGGCCGAAGGGGCGCGCGGACCGGGCGACGCGGTCGGACCGCTGCTCTGGATCGCCTTCGGCGCCGTCCTCGTCTGGGGAATGGCCACCCGGAGCCTCGGCGGCACCGTGTGGCTGCCGACGCTCTTCTGGATCCTGTGGGTCGCCCAGGGCGCCTGGTGGGCCGTGAACCGGTACGCCCCGCGCAGCGAGCACCGCACCCTTCTCGACGTCATCGCCAATCTCGCCCACAACGCCACGCTCGTCGTGATCATGGCCGAGGTCTGCCTGATCTACGCGACGGCCGGCTGGTACAAGATCCAGGGCTCGCGCTGGCAGGACGGCACCGCGCTCTACTACCCGCTCAAGCTCGACTACTTCTCGCCCTGGCCCGCGCTCTCGGACATCCTCGCGTCGAGCGGGCTGATGGTGATGGTGGTGACCTATGCGACCGTGGCCGTGCAGGTCGCCTTCCCGTTCACCCTGTTCAACCGGCGCGTCAAGAACGTGCTGCTGGTCGTGATGATCTGCGAGCACGCCGGAATCGCCGTGCTGCTCGGGCTCCCCTTCTTCTCGATGGCGATGATCGCCGCGGACGCCGTCTTCCTGCCGACCGTCTTCCTGGTCTGGCTGGGCGGCCGGGTGACCCTCGGGCGCGACCGGCTGCTCGGCCGGCGGGCGCGCGTGCCCGCGCCGCGCGACGGGGACGCTCCCGCGCCCGGAACGGGAACGCCGGGAGCGGGAACGGGCGCGCTCGCACCGGGCGCCCGGGAGGCGGCGGAGCACGGCACCGACGGGGGCCATACGCTCGTCGGGTGAGCAGCGAGACGAGCCCCACGAACAGCACGAGCGGTACGGGCACCCCGGGCGCGGGTGCGGACGAGCCGGCCCAGTACGACGACGGGTTCGGTAACGAGATCGGGGTCGGTCCGCATCCGCTGCCCTGGCCCGAGGGCGAGCGGTACGACCCGGAACTGCTCGCCCACGGCGACCGCCGCAACGTGGGGGACGCCTATCGCTACTGGAGCCGTGAGGCCATCGTCGCGGACCTCGATCTGCGGCGGCACGACTTCCATGTCGCGGTGGAGAACTGGGGCCACGACTTCAACATCGGCTCGGTCGTCCGCACCGCGAACGCCTTCCTGGCCAAGGAGGTGCACATCGTGGGGCGGCGGCGCTGGAACCGGCGCGGTGCGATGGTCACCGACCGCTACCAGCACGTCCGCCACCACCCGGACACCGCCGATCTGACCGCCTGGGCCCGCGCGGAGGACCTGCCGATCATCGGCATCGACAATCTGCCCGGCGCGGTGCCGCTGGAGCGGACCGTGCTGCCCCGCCGCTGTGTGCTGCTCTTCGGGCAGGAGGGGCCCGGACTGACCGAGGAGGCCCGCGCGCACGCCTCGATGGTCTGCTCCATCGCGCAGTTCGGCTCGACGCGCTCCATCAACGCGGGGGCCGCCGCCGCGATCGCGATGCACGCCTGGGTGCAGCGCTACGCGGACATCCCCGATCCCTCCCTCCCGGACGCCGGCGGGGCCTGACGGGGGCCGTGCGGCCCCACCGGTCCGGTGGTGGGTGACCGGCTCAGCGCTGGCGGCGGACCTCCACCGTCCGGAAGCGGTTGGCGACGAAGGCGCCGTCGCACAGGGCCGCGTTGGCCGCGGGGTTGCCACCCGAACCGTGGAAGTCGGAGAAGGCGGCCGTCTGGTTGACGTACACCCCGCCGGTCAGGTTCAGCGAGAGCTGGGCCGACTCGTCCAGGCAGACGTCCTCCACCGCCCGCTCCACCTCCGGCGAGGTCGTGTACGCGCCGACCGTCATCGCGCCCTTCTCGCGGACCGTGCGGCGCAGCAGCTCCACCGCGTCGTCCGTCGAGTCCACGGCCACCGCGAAGGAGACCGGGCCGAAGCACTCCGTGAAGTACGGGGAGGCGTCGTCCGTCTTGGCCCCGTCGAGCTTCACGATCAGCGGCGTGCGCACGACCGCGTCGGGGAAGTCGGGATGGGTGACGGCCCGGGAGGGCAGGGCGACCTCGCCGAGCTGCGCGGCCGCCTCGAGACGGGCCTTCACATCGGGGTTGACCAGGGCGCCGAGCAGTCCGTTCGCCCGCGCGTCGTCGCCCAGGAGGCCGGTGACGGCGGAGGCGATGTCCGCGACCACGTCCTCGTACGACTTCTCGCCCGCGTCCGTCGTGATGCCGTCCCGGGGGATGAGGAGGTTCTGCGGGGTGGTGCACATCTGGCCGCTGTAGAGCGACAGCGAGAACGCCAGATTGGCCAGCATGCCCCGGTAGTCGTCGGTGGAATCGACCACGACCGTGTTGACCCCGGCCTTCTCCGTGTACACCTGGGCCTGGCGGGCGTTGCTCTCCAGCCAGTCGCCGAAGGCCGTCGAGCCCGTGTAGTCGATGATCCGGATCTCCGGACGGAGCGCCAGGGTCTTGGCGATGCCCTCGCCGGGCCGTTCGGTGGCCAGCGCCACCAGATCGGGGGCGAAGCCCGCCTCGGCGAGCACCTCGCGGGCCACCTGGACGGTCAGGGCCAGCGGGAGGACGGCCCGGGGGTGCGGCTTGACCAGGACCGCGTTCCCCGTGGCGAGGGAGGCGAAGAGGCCCGGGTAGCCGTTCCACGTGGGGAAGGTGTTGCAGCCGATCACCAGCGCGACTCCGCGTCCCGCCGCGGTGAACGTCTTGTGCAGGTCGAGGGGGTCGCGCTTGCCCTGCGGCTTGGACCAGTCGGCCGAGCGGGGAACGCGCTGCTGCTCCTCGTACGCGTACGCCACGGCCTCCAGGCCGCGGTCCTGGGCGTGCGGGCCACCGGCCTGGAAGGCCATCATGAAGGCCTGGCCGCTGGTGTGCATCACCGCGTGGCCGAACTCATGGGTGCGGGCGCTGATCCGCGCCAGGATCTCCAGGCAGACCAGGGCCCTGGTCTCCGGACCGGCCGCGCGCCAGGCGGGCATCGCCGCGCGCATCGCCGGAAGCAGCACGTCCGGGTCGGCGTGCGGATACTCGACGCCCAGCTCCGGTCCGTACGGCGAGATCTCGCCGCCCGTCCATCCGTCGGTCCCCGGCTGGCCCAGGTCGATCCGGGTGTGCAGCAGGGCGTCGAAGGCGGCCTTGCCCTCGGCGGGGCCCAGGCTGCCCGGGGCACCGCCCTCGCCGTACGCCTTCGGGTGCTCGGGGTGGGGCGACCAGTAGTCCCGGGTGCGGATCGCGTCGAGGGCGCGGTCGAGCGTCGGGCGGTGCCTCTCGGACAGCAGGTTCGGGGAGAGCTCGGCGGCCATGACGGACCAACTCCTCGTCGAGCTGGGCAGGGACGGGTGGACAGAGTTAGAGTAACCGAACGATCGGTCGGGACAAGGGGGCCCACGGAACCTGTGGACAACTCGTAGGGGAGGATCGCGGGCATGACCACGGCCAAGCGGGACACGTACACCCCGGAGACCCTGCTCGCCGTCGCCGTCCGGGTCTTCAACGAGCGCGGGTACGACGGCACGTCGATGGAGCACCTGTCGAAGGCGGCGGGGATCTCCAAGTCGTCCATCTACCACCACGTCACCGGCAAGGAGGAACTGCTGCGGCGGGCGGTCAGCCGGGCGCTGGACGGACTCTTCGGCATTCTCGACGAGTCCGGGGCGACGCGGGGCCGTGCCATCGAGCGGGTCGAGTACGTCACACGTCGTACCGTCGAGGTGCTGATGGCCGAACTTCCCTACGTCACGCTGCTGCTGAGGGTGCGGGGCAACACGAAGACCGAGCGCTGGGCGCTGGAGCGGCGGCGCGAGTTCGACCAGCGCGTCGCCGATCTGCTCAAGGCGGCCGTCGTGGACGGCGATCTCCGCTCCGACGTGGACATACGGCTCGCGACACGGCTGCTTTTCGGCATGGTGAACTCCCTGGTGGAGTGGTACCGGCCGCTGCCGGACGGAGGGGCGGAGGCGGAGCGGCTGGCCGATACGGTCGTACAACTGGCCTTCGACGGCATGAAGTCCCGCGCGACCGGCCATTGACGCGAACATAGGTCTATACCAGCATCCCGGCATGACCGCCGCGCTCCGGATGTCCGGACTTCTCTGTGCCGCTGCCACGCTGCTCGTCACGGCCTCGCTGGCCGGCTGCTCGGGAGGCGGCAGCGACGGCAAGGACGACGGCAGTGGGACCGCGGCGGAGCAGCCGGACGACTTCACCTGCCTGACGGAGGCGGAGGCGAAGAGCTCGTCGATCACCTTCACGGTCGACGACGGCTCGGAGATCGGCGGGTACGCGCCGAAGGGCGGATCGGGCGCCGGGATCGTGCTCGCCCACCAGGCCGACGGCACGGTCTGCCAGTGGAAGGACAAGGCCGACGAGCTGAGCAAGGCCGGATACCGGGTCCTCGCGGTGAACTCGAACGGGCAGGAGGTCGACGAGGTCATCGGCGCGGCCGGATATCTGCGCGACAAGGGCGCCAAGAAGATTCTGCTGATGGGCGCGTCCAAGGGCGGCACGGCGGTGCTCGCCGCGGCGCCCCGGCTGAAGCCGCAGCCGGACGCGGTCGTCGCGCTCTCCGCCCCCACGCAGTACCAGGCGATGAACGCGCTGAAGGCCGTCCCCGAGCTGACCGCGCCCGTGCTGTACATGGCCGCCGACGGGGACGGGGACTTCACCGTCGGCGAGAAGGAGCTGAACCGGCAGAGCGTGAAGTCGTCCGAGCACCGGTTCGTCCTCGTCCGCGGCGAGAGCCTGCACGGGGTGGCGCTGCTCGACGACGCGAAGCGCTGGGACACCGTGCGGGCGTTTCTGGCGAAGTACGGGTCCTGAGGGACCCGGTCGCCCGTTCGGCTCAGCTCGGCTCAGCTCAGCTCAGATCGGCTCAGCTCAGCTCCGTCGGGCGGTCCGGTCCCGGGCTCAGGTCCGTCTCCTCGAACACCAGCAGGGTGCGGGTGGAGAGCACTTCCGGTATGGCCTGGATGCGGGTGAGGACGAGCTCGCGCAGTGACCGGTTGTCCGGGGTGTGGACCAGCAGCAGCACATCGAAATCCCCGCTGACCAGGGCGATGTGCGTGGCCCCGGGCAGCGCCTGGAGCTGTTCGCGCACCGTGCGCCAGGAATTCTGGACGATCTTGAGCGTGATGTAGGCCGAAGCGCCCTGACCGGCCCGCTCGTGGTTCACCCGGGCACCGAAACCGCGGATCACGCCGTCGTCGATGAGCCGGTTGATCCGCGCGTAGGCGTTGGCCCGCGAGACGTGGACGCGGTCGGCGACCGAGCGTATCGACGCCCTGCCGTCCGTCTGGAGCAGTCGCAGGATGGCGCGGTCGATGGCGTCCAGCGGCCGGGCCGGAGGAATCGGGGCCGGTTCCTCGCTCCCCTCGGCCATTTGTTCAGCTGCCATGCTCCCGTGCCTCCCCGTCCTGGACGACCTGTGCCCATCCCAAGCTGTGGAGAACCGTTTGTCCACAGGCTGACGGCGCCTGTAGCCAAAATGCGCTCGCGACCGAACAATCGGTAGGTGAGGCGCGCCACACTCGTGCCTCGCGGATATATGAACAATTCGATGTATTTCGCAAGCGTCGACGCCCCCTCGACACCCCTGGAGACGCTTCGACACCCCGCGGCACCGGGACACCCCCGGTGCCGCGGACGCCGCTCGATACCCCTCGACGCCAGGAGGTGCTTGTCATGACGGTCCAAGAGCTGCCCGGCGCGGCCGCCTACCGGCCCACGCCGCCCCCGGCCTGGAAGCCGCTCACCGATCCCGCGCCGCTGCTCCCGGACCCCGAGCCGTTCCGCGTGCTCGGTACGGAGGCCGCGGCCGGAGCGGACCCGGAGCTGCTGCTGCGGCTGTACGCCGAGCTCGTGCGCGGCCGGCGGTACAACGCACAGGCGACCGCCCTGACCAAGCAGGGCCGGCTCGCCGTCTACCCGTCGAGCACCGGTCAGGAGGCCTGCGAGATCGCCGCGGCCCTGGTGCTGGAGGAGCGCGACTGGCTGTTCCCCAGCTACCGGGACACCCTGGCGGCCGTGGCGCGGGGCATGGACCCGGTCGAGGCGCTGACCCTGCTGCGCGGCGACCGGCACACCGGCTACGACCCCCGCGCGTACCGCACGGCACCGCTGTGCACCCCGCTCGCCACCCAGCTGCCGCACGCGGTGGGCCTGGCCCACGCGGCCCGCCTCAAGGGCGACGACGTGGTCGCGCTCGCCATGGTCGGCGACGGCGGCACCAGCGAGGGCGACTTCCACGAGGCGCTGAACTTCGCGGCCGTGTGGCGGGCCCCCGTCGTCTTCCTGGTGCAGAACAACGGCTTCGCCATCTCCGTGCCCCTCGCCAAGCAGACCGCGGCCCCGTCCCTGGCCCACAAGGCCGTCGGATACGGGATGCCGGGCCGGCTCGTCGACGGGAACGACGCGGCGGCCGTGCACCAGGTGCTCTCCGAGGCGGTGGAGCGGGCCAGGAGCGGCCAGGGTCCCACGCTCGTGGAGGCCGTCACCTACCGCATGGACGCGCACACGAACGCGGACGACGCGACGCGCTACCGCGAGAACAGCGAGGTCGAGGCCTGGCGGGAGCACGATCCGGTGCGGCTCATGGAGCGGGAGCTGACCGGGCGAGGCCTGCTCGACGACGAGGGCATCGAGGAGGCGCGGACGGCCGCGGAGCGGATGGCGGCCCAGTTGCGGGACCGCATGAACGCCGATCCGGTGCTGGACCCGATGGAACTGTTCTCCCACGTGTACGCGGAGCAGACCTCGCAACTGCGCGAGCAGGCCGCCCGGCTCCGGGTCGAGCTGGACGCGGAGCACGACGAGCACGGCACGGACGACAGGGGTGCGGGGCGATGACGACAGCGGCGGCCACGGCCGGGAAGCGTGCCGCGAAGGCCGGTCCCGCCACGATGGCCCAGGCTCTGGGGCGCGCGCTGCGCGACTCGATGGCCGAGGACCCCTCGGTGCACGTCCTCGGTGAGGACGTCGGCACGCTGGGCGGGGTCTTCCGGATCACCGACGGCCTGGCGAAGGAGTTCGGCGACGAGCGGTGCACGGACACCCCGCTGGCCGAGGCGGGCATCCTCGGCGCGGCCGTCGGCATGGCGATGTACGGGCTGAGGCCCGTGGTGGAGATGCAGTTCGACGCCTTCGCCTATCCGGCGTTCGAGCAGCTGGCCAGCCATGTCGCCAAGATGCGCAACCGGACCGGCGGCAGGATGCCGATGCCGATCACCATCCGGGTGCCCTACGGCGGCGGCATCGGCGGAGTCGAGCACCACAGCGACTCCTCGGAGGCGTACTACATGGCGACCCCCGGTCTCCACGTGGTCACGCCCGCCACGGTCGAGGACGCCTACGGGCTGCTGAGGGCGTCGATCGCCTCCGACGACCCGGTGGTCTTCATGGAGCCCAAGCGGCTCTACTGGTCGAAGGCCGACTGGTCGCCGCAGGCCCCGGCCGCCGTCGAGCCGATCGGCCGCGCTGTCGTGCGGCGGCCCGGCCGCAGCGCGACGCTGATCACCTATGGGCCCTCGCTCCCGGTCTGTCTGGAGGCGGCCGAGGCGGCCGTCGAGGAGGGCTGGGACCTGGAGGTCGTCGACCTGAGGTCGCTGGTCCCCTTCGACGACGAGACGGTCGCCGCCTCGGTGCGGCGCACCGGCCGCGCGGTCGTCGTCCACGAGTCGAACGGTTTCGGCGGACCGGGCGGTGAGATCGCCGCGCGGATCACCGAGCGCTGCTTCCACCACCTGGAGGCGCCGGTGCTGCGGGTGGCCGGTTTCGACATCCCGTATCCGCCGCCGATGCAGGAGCGTCACCACCTGCCCGGTGTGGACCGGGTGCTCGACGCCGTCGCGCGGCTCCAGTGGGAGGCGGAGAGCTGATGGCTCAGGTACTGGAATTCAGGCTGCCGGACCTCGGTGAGGGACTGACCGAGGCGGAGATCGTGCGCTGGCTGGTGGAGGTCGGCGAGGTCGTCGCCATCGACCAGCCGGTCGTCGAGGTCGAGACGGCCAAGGCGATGGTGGAGGTGCCGTGCCCCTACGGGGGCGTGGTGACCGCCCGGTTCGGCGAGGAGGGCAGCGAACTCCCCGTCGGGGCACCCCTGCTGACCGTCGCCGTCGGATCCGTGGAGTCGTCGGATCCGGCGGCGGAGCCCGGGTCGGGACGCTCCGAGGAGACCGCGTCCGGGTCGGGGAACGTGCTGGTCGGTTACGGGACCGGAGCGCCGCCCACGCGGCGCCGCCGGATCCGGCCCGAGGGCTTCGGGTCACCGGCTCCGGCCTCCGGGTCACCGGCTCGGGCCTCCGGGAGGGCCGCGGCACCTGCCGCCGCGACCGCTCCCGTCGCCGCGCCCGCGCCGGTGCGGGCGCCGGCCCGGGTCTCCGTCGCCGCTCCGGTCACGGCACCCGCCCCCGGTGGCGCGGACGGGCCGGTGGCCGTCGTCTCGCCGCTGGTGCGCAAGCTGGCCCGGCAGCACGATCTGGATCTGCGCCGGCTGGCCGGATCGGGCCCGGACGGGCTGATCCTCCGGGCCGACGTGGAAGCGGCGATCCGGTCGGCGGCGGAGGCGGCCACCGCGGCCGCCGTCGCGCCTGTCGCATCCGGTGTCGCGCCCGCCGCAGCGCCTCGGGTGGCGTCCGCTGGTGAGCGGATTCCGCTGCGCGGGGTACGGGGCGCGGTCGCCGACAAGCTGACGCGCAGCCGGACCGAGATCCCCGACGCCACCTGCTGGGTGGACGCCGACGCCACCGAACTGATGGCGGCCCGGGAGGCGATGAACCGGGCGGGCGGCCCCAAGGTGTCCGTGCTCGCGCTCCTCGCGCGCATCTGCACGGCCGCGCTGGCACGCCATCCCGAGCTCAACTCGACCGTGGACACGGAGGCGCGCGAGATCGTGCGGCTTCCGGAGGTCCATCTCGGGTTCGCCGCCCAGACGGAGCGCGGGCTGGTCGTGCCCGTGGTCAAGGACGCGCAGGACCGCAACGCGGAGTCGATCGGAGCGGAGATCGCCCGGCTGACCGAGGCGGCCCGGACGGGGACGCTGAAGCCGGCCGAGCTGACCGGCGGCACGTTCACCCTCAATAACTACGGGGTGTTCGGGGTGGACGGGTCGACGCCCATCATCAACCACCCGGAGGCGGCCATGCTCGGTGTCGGCCGCATCGTGCCCAAGCCCTGGGTGCACGAGGGCGCGTTGGCGGTGCGGCGGGTCGTCCAGCTCTCGCTGACCTTCGACCACCGCGTCTGCGACGGCGGCACGGCGGGCGGGTTCCTGCGGTACGTGGCCGACTGCGTGGAACAGCCGGCGGTGCTGTTGCGGACCCTGTAGAGCCGCTGGGTCCTGGGCCGCGCCCGGCGGCGGATCCCGGTCCGCGCGGGGACCGTGCGGGGCCGTCCGGCGCGGAGGCGTGCGGGGCCACCCGGTGCCGGGGGAACGTCCGGTGCCGGAGCCCCGGTCCGGCCGGTGGACGCGGATGTCCGCCGGGTGGGCCGGGCCCGCATACTCGTGGCATGACCGCGTTCGACGCCATCGTTCTTGCCGGAGGGGCCGCGAAACGCCTCGGCGGCGCCGACAAGCCCGGGGTCCGGGTCGGCGGGCGCCCGCTGCTGGACCGGGTCCTCGGGGCCTGCGCCGGAGCGGGGACCACCGTGGTGGTGGGCACCCGGCGGCCCACGGGGCGCGCGGTGACCTGGACGCGCGAAGAGCCCCGGGGCGGCGGCCCGTTGGCCGCGCTCGGCGCGGGTGTACGGCACACGGCGGCGGAGCGGGTGCTCGTGCTCTCCGCCGATCTGCCGTTCCTGGGCCCCGACACCGTGCGAGCGCTCGTGGAGGCGGCCGGCCGGGGGGACGCCGAAGGCGCGGTCTGCACCGACGCGGACGGCAGGGACCAGCCGCTGGTGGCGGTCTACCGGGCGGAACCGCTCCGCCGTGAACTGGCGCTCGTCGCCACCGAGCACGGCGGTCTGGCGGGGCTGCCGCTGCGGCTGCTCACCCGGGAACTGCGGCTCGTCCGGGTGGCGGCCGACCCCCTCGCCTCGTTCGACTGCGACACCTGGGAGGACATCGCGTCCGCGCGGGCCCGGATCAGAGAGCATGGGTCCGTGCTGGATGAATGGATCACCGCAGTCAAGAACGAACTGGGCATCGAACTCGACGTCGACACCGACGTCCTCCTCGACCTCGCCCGTGATGCCGCCCACGGCGTCGCCCGCCCCGCCGCCCCCCTGACCACCTTTCTGGTCGGGTACGCGGCGGCGAAGGCGAGCGGCGAGGGCGGCGGCCCCGAGGCGGTCGCCGAGGCGGCCCGGAAGGCGGCCGCGCTCGCCCTCGGCTGGGCGGACGAGACCGGGACGCCATGAACGGCCCGCACGGGAGCGCCGGGCACCCGCCGGCACCGGACCGCTGCTCCTGCGGAGGGGGCCCCGCCACCGGTTCCGCGCTTCCGGCCGGCCGGGACGGGGACCGCGCGTTCGGAACCGCCCTCGCCGGTGATGCCGCCGCTCCCGGCCGGGCCCAGGGCCCCGACCCCGCTGCCCTCGCCGCGGCGGAGGAGGAGCGGGCCGTGGCGCAGGCCCTCGCCCTGGTGGGCCGGCAGACGGCCCCGCAGGGAGGAGGTGCGGAGGCGGTCCCCGGATCTCCTGCGGCTCACGGGTCTTCTGCGGCTCACGGACCCTCTGTGGCTCAAGGGTCCCCTGCGGTCCCCGGATTCTCTGCGGCTCACGGGGCAGCTCACATGGCCCACGTACCGTCCACGACTCACGCGGCTTCTGAAGCCCACTCGGCTCCCCTCGCCCAGGGCCCCCTCGCAGCTCATGCAGCCCACCTGCCGCCTGCGACTCACGCGGCCCCCGAAGCCCACTCGGCCCCCACGGCCCAGACATCCCCGGCATCCCCCGACCCGGCATCCCCTGAACCGGCATCCCCCGACCCGGAAGCCGCAGGTTCACCCCGGGCCGCGCGCACACCCCCGACACCTCGCTCGACGGACCCGCGCGCCTCGACCGCCTCGCCCGGTCCCGAGCCGCATGCCGGCCCGCGCCCTGAGCCGTCCCCGCCCCCCGGCCCCCAGCCGCATGCCGGTCCGCGTTCGGCCCCCGGCCCTGGGCCGCGTCCCCAGCCGCGCCCCGAGCAGCCCCCGGCCCCCACCCCCGGGCGCCCCGCCGGCACCGCGCCCGCCCACCACCGCACCCGGGCTTCCGCGGTGCCGTGGGCGGTGGCGCGGGGGATTGCCGCTCGGGCCGGACAGACGGTTCCGCCGCGGGCCGAGCGGTTGTCGCTGGGGCGGGCGCTCGGGCATGTGCTCGCCGAACCGCTGGCCGCGCTCACCGATCTGCCGCCCTTCGACACCTCGGCCATGGACGGCTGGGCGGTCGCCGGGCCGGGGCCCTGGCGTATCCGGCCGGACGGGGGCGTGCTCGCCGGGGACGGGGCGCCCGAGCCGCTTCCCGATGGTGAGGCCGTGCCCATCGCCACCGGTGCCCGGATCCCGGCGGACGCCACGGCGGTCATCCGGAGCGAGCACGCCGAGGCGGACGCGGCCAAGGGACTGCTGTACGCGGGACGACAGGTGAGTCCCGGTCAGGACATCCGGCCGCGCGGCCAGGAATGCCGTTCGGGCGACGAACTCCTCCCCGCCGGAACGGTGGTGACGCCCGCCGTCCTCGGACTGGCCGCGGCGGCCGGATACGACGGGCTGCCGGCCCGGCCCCGTCCGCGCGTCGAGGTCCTCGTCCTCGGCGACGAACTGCTGACGGCGGGGCTGCCGCGCGACGGGCTGATCCGGGACGCGCTGGGCCCCATGATCGGCCCCTGGCTGCACGCCCGGGGCGCCGAGGTGACCGCACCCCGGTGGCTCGGGGACGACGCCGAGGCCCTGCTGCACGCGCTCACCGCGTCCGACGCCGACCTGATCGTCACCACGGGCGGCACCGCCGCGGGCCCGGTCGACCATGTGCACCCCGTTCTGGCCCGGATCGGCGCCGAGTTGCTGGTGGACGGGGTGGCCGTGCGGCCCGGCCACCCGATGCTGCTCGCCCGGCTGCCGGGCGGAGGCCCGTATCTGGTCGGGCTGCCCGGCAATCCCCTGGCAGCCGTCTCGGGTCTGGTGACCCTCGCCGAGCCACTGCTCAACGGGCTCGCGGGACGCTGGGCGGAGGACCCCTACCGGGTGGCCGTCCGCGACGAAGTGCAGGGGCATCCGCACGACACCCGGCTCGTTCCCGTGGTGCACCGCACCGGCCCGGCCCCGGCGTACGGCGGGCGGACCCCCGGCGGAACCGGCGACGGTCCGGGAACCGGGAGGGGCGGAGATCACGTCGTACCCCTGCGGTACAACGGTCCCGCCATGCTTCGGGGCATCGCCGCGGCGGACGGGCTGGCCGTGGTGGAGCCGGGCGGGGTACGGTCCGGCACCGAGGTGGAGATCCTCGATCTACCGTGGGCCCCGGCGACGCCGTGGACTGAAGGGTGTTTCACGTGAAACTTCCCGGCCATGACGCAATGGCCAGACGTGTCGACGAACAGATCGTCCCCACGCGGGTCATGCTCCCGCGCCGGGTCGTCGACCGGCCGGCCCGTCAGGTCGCCAAGCGGCTCTCCATGGCCCTGCTGGTGCTCGCCGTCACCGTCGTCATCGTCTGGGTCGACCGGGTGGGCTACCACGACGCGGCCGACGGCAAGGTCGACCTGCTGGACGCGGTGTACTACGCGACGGTCACCCTCTCCACCACCGGCTACGGCGACATCACCCCGTACAGCGACGGCGCCCGGCTCATCAACGTGGTGCTCGTGACACCGCTGCGTGTGCTCTTCCTGATCATCCTGGTCGGCACCACCCTCGAAGTCCTCACGGAACGGACCCGCGAGGACTTCCGACTGAAGCGTTGGAGAACCCACTTGCGTGACCACACCGTCGTCGTCGGCTTCGGTACGAAGGGCCGCTCGGCGATCCAGACGCTCTGTGCCACCGGGCTGTCGAAGGAGCAGATCGTCGTCGTCGACCCGGCGACCAAGGTGATCGAGATCGCCAACGCCGAGGGCTACACCGGTGTGGTCGGGGACGCGACGCGCAGCGATGTGCTGCTGCGGGCCGAGGTGCAGAAGGCCCGTCAGATCATCATCGCCACCCAGCGCGACGACACCGCCGTGCTCGTCGCGCTGACCGCGCGCCAGCTCAACCGGGGCGCGAAGATCGTGGCCGCGGTGCGCGAGGAGGAGAACGCCCCGCTGCTGCGGCAGTCCGGCGCCGACGCGGTGATCACCAGCGCCTCCGCCGCGGGCCGGCTGCTCGGGCTCTCCGTGCTCAGCCCCAGCGCGGGCACGGTGATGGAGGACCTGATCCAGCAGGGCAGCGGACTCGATCTCGTCGAACGGCCGGTGATAAAGGCCGAGGTCGGCAAGAGCGTCCGGGAGACCGAGGATCTGGTCGTCAACGTTCTGCGCGGTCACCGGCTCCTCGGCTACGACGACCCGGCGGCCAGCCCCTTGCAGCTGACGGACCGGCTGATCACCATCGTGCGCGTCTCCAACGACCCGCCGCTGAACCATCCCCGGCCGCCCGCCCCCCGGGGCTGAGCAGGCGGTCCGGCTCACCCCTTCGCCCCCCGCGCCCCCGCCCGGCTCCGAGGCGGGGCGGGGGCCACGGAGTAGCCTCGCGGCCATGCATGCGATCACGATCCCCGAACCCGGTGGCCCCGAGGCACTCGTCTGGACCGAGGTGCCCGATCCCGTACCCGGCGAGGGCGAGGTCCTCGTCGACGTGGTGTCCAGCGCGGTGAACCGGGCCGACGTCCTCCAGCGGATGGGCTTCTACAACCCGCCGCCCGGCGCCTCCCCGTACCCCGGCCTGGAGTGCGCGGGACGGATCTCGGCCGTCGGCCCCGGTGTCGTCGGCTGGGCCGTCGGCGACGAGGTCTGCGCGCTCCTCGCGGGCGGCGGTTACGCGGAGAAGGTCGCCGTCCCGGCCGGGCAGCTGCTCCCCGTGCCGGAGGGGCTGGACCTCACGCTCGCCGCCGCGCTCCCCGAGGTCACGGCCACCGTCTGGTCCAACGTGTTCATGGTGGCCCACCTCCGCCCGGCCGAGACCCTGCTGGTGCACGGCGGGTCCAGCGGCATCGGCACGATGGCGATCCAGCTGGCCAAGGCGGTCGGCGCCCGCGTCGCCGTGACCGCGGGCGGCCCCGAGAAACTGGCCCGCTGCGCCGAACTCGGCGCCGACATCCTCATCGACTACCGCAACCAGGACTTCGTCGAGGAAGTCGGCCGGGCGACCGACGGGGCGGGCGCGGACGTCATCCTCGACATCATGGGCGCCAAGTACCTGGACCGGAACGTGCAGACCCTCGCCGTCAACGGCCGGCTCGCCATCATCGGCCTCCAGGGCGGGGCCGTGGGCGAACTGAACCTCGGCGCCCTGCTGAACAAGCGGGCCGCCGTCACCGCGACCTCGCTGCGCGGCCGCCCGCTCGCCGAGAAGACCGCGATCGTCGCCGCCGTGCGCGAGCACGTCTGGCCGCTGCTGGCCGACGGTGTCGTCAAGCCGATCGTGGACCGCACCCTGCCGATGGCGGAGGCCGCCGAGGCGCACCGGGTGATGGAGTCCAGCGCCCACGTCGGCAAGGTCCTCCTCCGGGCGCCCTCGGCCGCCTGATCCCGGACCCGTCCGGAGATCCGCGCACGGGAAGGGCCCGGCACCTCGGTGCCGGGCCCTGGTGAATCCGTTGCGGGTCGAATGCGGGGACGCGGGCTACAGATACGGGCCGGAGCGGACCGGGCCGTGCGGATCGGCGCCGCCGTCCTCCTCCTCGTGGATGCTGCCGGGCGGCAGCGCGCGCCGCATCTGCTCCAGCTGCGCCCTGGCCGCCATCTGCTGGGCGAACAGCGCCGTCTGGATGCCGTGGAACAGGCCCTCCAGCCAGCCGACCAACTGGGCCTGCGCGATCCGCAGTTCCGCCTCGGAGGGGACGGACTCCTCGGTGAACGGCAGCGAGAGGCGCTCCAGCTCCTCCACCAGCTCCGGGGCGAGACCGTCCTCCAGCTCCTTCACCGAGCTGGCGTGGATCTCCTTGAGCCGGACCCGGCTCGCCTCGTCGAGAGGGGCCGCCCTGACCTCCTCCAGGAGCTGCTTGATCATGCTGCCGATGCGCATGACCTTCGCGGGCTGCTCGACCATCTCCGTCACCGGGACCTCACGCGACTCGTCGTCAGTGCCACCGCCGCCGATCGCCATGCCGTCCTGCCCCACCACGAGGACTTGGGGGTGCTCCTGCGACCGTTCATTCCTCGGCATCTCCATGCGGCCCATTGTCTCGCACATGCGGTGTTCCTCACTGTGGTGCCCCCGGATACGGATGATCCACCGTCTCCGGGGGCACCGAACTCCCGCGTGAGGCACCGGTCACCCGGCGCGACGGGACAGCGTCAGCCGGGACCGGGTGAACACCGCCGCCAGCAGCCCGGCCAGCAGCGGTACGGCCACGGCCAGCACCCCGATCGCCGTCCAGGGCAGCACGATCGGTGTGTACGCGGACTCCATCGGATTGGCCCGCATCGCCTCCATGGCCTTGCCCAGATCGGTCAGGCGCACCGCCACCGCCGGCACCAGACCGGCCACGGTGCCCAGCAGCACCCCCGTGAGCGCCACGATCATGCACTGGAACCCGGAGAGCGCCCGCCGGACCCGCGGGGGCGCGCCCACCGCGCTGAGCGTGGTCAGGTCGGCCTCGGCGTCGGCCTTGGCGAGGCCGGTGGTGATCGCCGCGGCGCCCAGGGTCACCACCCCGGCGAACAGCGTCAGGACGAGCAGCATGATGTCGTCCCGGTCCGCAGAGCCGGGGGAGGTCTGGAGCCAGATGCCGCCGCCCGCCTCCTCGATGGCGGCCGAGACACGTTGTTCCTCGGCGTCCGAGGGCCGGTGCGGCACGGCGTAGACACTGCCGGCCTCCGCGGTGCGCAGACCGATCCGCTCGGCGGTCTTCCGGGGCATGATCATGCGGATGCCGGGGGTGGTGGCGTACCGCGCGTCGGCGACGTACACCTTGAGCCGGTTCGTGGTCTTCCGGGCCGGACCGGGGTGCAGCTTGCGATTCCCGGTGTCCTTGGCGTTGTACGCGTGCACGGCCTTGAGGGTGACCTCGCCGTTCCGCGCGTACGCCCGGTTCAGCAGCACGGGGGTGCCGGCCTCCAGGGCGGCAGCCGCGGCCGGGTCGTCGAGCTTCACATACAGGCGGAGCAGGTCCGGACCGCCGACCACGATGTTGTTCTCGTCCGTGGGGAAGCTGCCGGTGGAGATGTACTCGTCGACGCAGGCGGGGGAGCGCATCAGCGTGCGGTGCTCCTCCGAGGAGAGCCGCGCGGCCAGTTCCTTGGCGCCCTTGGCCTTGAGGGGGCAGGTGTGTCCCTCTCCGGTGGGCTTGACCAGGGTCAGGCTGCCGCAGCCGGGCTCGCCACCGGGCTCGTCCTCGTAATAGACCATGCAGTCGCTGCCGGCCCAGGTCCGGGCGAAGCCGGCGGGTCTGCCGGTCACCGTCATGTTCCGTTCCACGGCGGCGCGGGCCAGGGGCAGCTGTGCGGCCAGTCGTTCGTCCGACGCCGACAGCACCATCGTTCCCTCGGTGAGCGAAGGGGTGTAGCGGTAGTCCGATTCCGCCATGGTGCTCGCCATGTACGTGGCCACGGCCACGGTGCCCGCGACGGCCGCCATCACCGCGGCGACCGCCGGGGCGGTGCGGCCCCGGTTGCGGGCGGCGTCGCGCAGCGCCATGCGCGGGGAGAGCGGCAGCCCGCGGCCGAGGCGGCCCAGCAGCCCGACGATCACCGGGATGCAGCCGAGCAGCCCCAGCTCGGCGACGACGGAACCGCCGGCCACCAGCCGGGTGTCGCCGCTGGTACCGCCGTAGACGGCGACGGCCGCCCCCAGTGCCAGCAGGCTCGCGCCCACGGCGGGCAGCACCCGGGAGCTGCGGCGCACCCCGCGCCGTCCGGTCAGGGACTCCAGTACGGACTGCCGGGAGGCGACGATCGCCGGTGCGAGGGCGGCGAGCACCCCGGTGACCAGGCCGAGCAGGGCGATGACCAGCAGCTCGCCGGGGTTCAGGACCAGGGAGCCGAAGCGCTGCCCGGCCCACCCCTCGATCATCGGCCGGAACACCACGGTGAGCAGCAGCCCGGCCGCGACCCCGGTCACCGTGCCGACGGCGCCCAGGACGAGGCCGCCGGCGAGGACCACGGCGCGGATGTGGCGCCGGTCGCCGCCGCAGGTGCCGATGAGCCCGAGCTGCCGGCGCGAGCGGCGGGCCCCGACGGCGAAGGCCGGTCCGGCGAGCAGGACGATCTCCAGCACGGCCATGGCGACCACGGTGACGACGGCCGCGCCCGCTTCGGCGGAGGTGCCTTCGGTGTAGGGGGTGTACGAGCGTGCCGGCGGGATCGCGGAGTCCGGCGGCGGGTCCAGGACGACCTGACGGGAGACGACCAGGGCGCCCTTGCGGTTGGCCGCGCGGACGTCGTCCCAGTCGACACCGGAGCCGCCCGCGCCCGTGACCAGCCACTGGGCGGTGCCGGTGTTCGGCGGCAGCACGTCCGGGTCGCGCTCGGCGGCCTTCCGCCACGGGGCGATGACCGCGCCCGGGTCGGCGTACAGCTGCTTCGCCTTCAGGTCGGAGGGGTCCTCGACGATCCCGGTGATCGTGTAGGTGCGGCCGATGCTGTGCACCGTGGTCCGGGAGCCGATGTGCAGACCGGACGACGTCAGGAACGGTTCGGTGGCCGCCATCTCGTCGGTGCCGTGCGGGAACGCCCCCCGGACCAGCTCGACCCGGCCCCGCGCCATCGGGTCCGAGACGCGGAACTCGGTGATGTCGGTGCCTGCCAGCCCGTACTTCGTGGTGACGCTCGCGGGCACCGACTGGAGGGTGAGGGTGCGCGCGCCCTCGGGGAGGGCGGCGCGCATGTCGATCGGTGGTATCTCGCCCTCGGGCACGGTGCCGCCGACGGCGTCGTACATGTTGCCGTCGGGCATCTGCTCCAGCGGGCCGAGCCCCGGATCGGTGAAGAGGGCGTCGGCCGCGCCCATCCGGGCGGTCAGCCGTTCGGACTCGCTGGTGGCGACCGAGCGGGTCGTGATGTCCGCCGCTGTCACGCCGAGCACGGGGAGCGCGATCATCGCGACCACCAGGGCGCTGCGGCCCTTGGCCCGCAGGGCGTCGCGGCGGGCCATCCGGAGGGCGGCGCGCCACCCCGTGAAGAGCCTCACTCGGGGCTCCCGGCGGCGAGCAGCGAATCGGCCCCGGAGGTCAGCGTCTGGTCGACGATCGAGCCGTCGCGCAGGAAGACGACCCGGTCCGCCCAGGCCGCGTAGCGCGGTTCGTGGGTGACCATGACGCCGGCGGCGCCCCGGTCGCAGCGGCTGCGCAGCAGGGCGAGGACGGTCTCCCCGGTCTCCGAGTCGAGCGCGCCGGTCGGCTCGTCGGCGAGCACCAGGCGGCGGTCCCCGACCAGCGCGCGGGCGATGGCGACGCGCTGCTGCTGGCCGCCGGACATCTCGTCGGGGAAGCGGTCGGCGACGTCCAGCAGGCGCATCTCCTCCAGCGCCTCCCTGGCCTCCTTGCGGGCCTTGCGGACGGAGACGCCGTCGAGTTCGCGGGGCAGGGCGATGTTCTCGGCGGCGGTCAGGGCCGGGATCAGGTTGTAGTCCTGGAAGACGTAGCCGACGCTGCGGCGGCGCAGGGCGGCCATGCCCTTGCGGCCGAGCGCGGAGATGTCCTGGCCCTCGATGACGACCTGGCCGCCGGTCGCGGTGTCGAGTCCGCCGGCGAGCGTCAGCAGGGTGGACTTGCCGGATCCGGAGGGCCCCATCACGGCGACCAGTTCGCCGGGGCGCACGGTCAGATCGATTCCGCGCAGGGCGTGCACGGCGGCCATGCCGGTGCCGTGGGTGCGGGTGAGGGCGCGGAGTTCGAGTACCGGGGCGTCCACCGGCTGCGGTGGACCGGCCGGGGACGGGACGTGCTGGGACATGGCGGTGGGTTCCCCCTCGGAACGGTGGTGTGGTCGAGACCGGCGTCACCGCCCGCCCCGGCACGGGCCGGGCGGTCGGGCGCGGACCGGACACCGGGGCCGGTGCCGTGCCGGTCGTGCGGCGTACGCCGGTGGCTCAGCGGCGGGCGCGGGGCCGGTCGGTGCCCCGGGCCGTGCTCCGGCGTGCGGGCTCCGCCTCGGGCTCCGTGGCGGCGGCCTCGGCGAGCCGGACCAGCCGGGACTCGCAGTGGTCCAGCCAGCGGGCCTCCGCCTCGGCCTGGAAGATCAGCTGCTCCACGACGAGGAGCCACGCCACCTCGTCGCGGTTGGCGGGCACGTCGGCGAGGGCCTGCGCCTTGAGCCGGGTGTAGTCCTGCATGGCCTTCACCGTGTGGTGGCGCTGGGACTGGATGACGGCCCGGATGTCGACGCCGGGGGCGCCCACGGCCATGGCGAGCTTGATGGCCAGCTCGTCACGGGGCGGGCTGCTGCGGTCGACCGGGGTCTCGAACCAGGAGCGCAGCTCGTCCCGGCCCGCGTCGCTGATGGCGTACAGGGCGTGCCCCTGGTCGTCCTCCCCGTCCTGGACGACCAGGCCGTCGCGCTCCAGCCGGTTCAGCGTCGTGTAGACCTGCCCGACGTTCAGCGGCCAGGTGGAGCCGGTACGGGACTCGAACTCGGTGCGGAGCTGGGAGCCGTACCGGGGCCCCCGCTCCAGCAGGGCCAGCAGGCCGTGACGGATCGACATACTGAGTATGTATATCGAGTATGCCCACGTGTGCAAGGCGTTCCGGTACGCGGCGGCCCGGGGCGCGTCCGCGTCGGAGGGCCGGTCACCGGCCCCGTAAGCCCCTCAGCCGGAGCGGCGCATCCGCAGGGCGAGGAAGCCCAGACCCAGTCCCACCAGGGCGATTCCCACCCCGAGCGACATCTGCTGGACGCGTTCCACGGCCGGTCCGCTCAGGGCCCGGCGCGAGGGCCGTCCGATCCCGGCGGTCGCGGTCGTCCCGGGGCTGGCGGCGGACGGCGTCGGCTCCGGCTCGTTCTCGGAGTCGTCGAGACGGTCGGCCCCGTCCAGCTCCTCGGGGCTCAGCGTCCGGCCCGGCCGGGGCCGCCCCTCCCCGGCGGGCAGCCCGGCCATCGGGGACTGGACGTCCTCGGGCCGGGGCGATCCGGGGCCGGGCGAGGAGGGATCGGTCGCGGACGGCTCAGGCGCGGGGTGTGCGGGCGCCCCCCACGACGCGGCCGGTGCCGGAGCACCCGGCACGGCGGGCACCGGCACCGTCGCGGACGGCACCGGCACCGGCACGGGCGCGGAAGCGGAGGGCGGGGCGGAAGCAGAGGGCGGCGCGGAGGAGGACGGCGGCCCGGAAGCGGACGGCCGGGAAGCGGGGAGCGGGGGCGTGGGGACGTGTGCGACGGGCGGTGGCGCGTACGGCGTACCGGACGGCGGTTCGGCCGACGTCTCCCCCCGGCCGGACACCCGCGCGTCCGCGTGCGCCTCCCCGGCCATGACACCCCCCAGCGTCGCGGCTGCCGTCAGTGTCAGGCAGGCCACGCACCGTGCGGGCCGTGCGGCCAGGTGTGCTGAAGCCATGGGGCCACCGTCACATGTGACGGACCGTCCGGCATGTCAGGTGCGACGGACGGGTGGCGGCCCCGGCGCGGGAGGGACCGCGCACACCGGCGGGCGCGTGCCGGACCGGGCGCCCCGTTACGCCGGGTCGCCCGTGGCGATGCGCAGTTCGAAGTGCGCGCCGACCTTGGGGACGGCGGTGCCGGAGGTCGGGAACTGGTCGATGACCTGGTCCTCCGCGTACGCGTTGCCGGGGACCTTGATCTGCTTGATGGTCCAGCCGGCGGCGTCGGCGCAGGCGCGCGCCGAGAGGATGTCCTTGTAGAGGAAGCTGGGGGCGTCGACCTTGTTCGGGTCGTCGTTGTCCTCCATGGCGTCCGTGCACTTCTCGGTGTCGATCGTCCGGTTCCGCTCCGGATCCTTGTGGTCACCGGACGGGGACTCGCTCGACGTGGCTTCGGTGCCGCCCTTGTTCGAGTCGTCGTTGTTCAGCGCGAGCGCGGTGATCAGACCGCCGATCGCGATCAGGGCGACGACGATCGACCCCACGATGACCGGCATGTTCCGCTTGGAGCCGGAGCCGCCGCCCGAGGAACCCGAGGACGCGGCGTGCGTCTGCGGCGAGACCGTGTACGGCGGCGGGGTCTGCTGCTGCATCGGCGACATCGCGGCCGGGGTCTGGTACGCCGGTGCCGACTGCGGATAGCCGTAGGACGGGGCCGGGGTGGGCGCCGGGGTCGGCGCCCCGTACGGGCCGGGCTGCTGCTGCGACGCGTACGGACCGGGCTGGTAGGGCGTCTGGACGTGCTGCGGTGCCGGGGTCGACTGGTCGACCGGCGGGAAGACGGCCGAACCGACCCCCGAGCCGCTGTTCGCCGGAGCGCCCCCGCCGTTGACGATCACCGGGGCGCCCGTGTGACCGCTCGCGCTCAGCACGCGCGCGATCTCGTCCTGCATCGCGGCGGCGCTCGGGAAGCGCTCGTTGGGGTTCTTCTTCAGCGCGCGGGCGACCAGCGCGTCCATCGCCGGGGTCAGCGAGCGGTTGATCGTGGACGGGGCGACCGGCTCCTCCTGCACATGCGCGTAGGCGATGGCGAGCGGGGAGTCCGCGTCGAACGGGATGCGTCCGGTGAGCAGCTGGAACAGCATGATCCCGACCGAGTACAGGTCGGAGCGGGCGTCCACGCCGCGGCCCAGGGCCTGTTCGGGGGAGAGGTACTGCGGGGTGCCGACGACCATGCCGGTCTGGGTCATCGACGTGACGCCCGACTGCATGGCGCGGGCGATGCCGAAGTCCATGACCTTCACGACGCCGCGCTTGGTCACCATGACGTTGCCCGGCTTGATGTCGCGGTGGACCAGGCCCATCTCGTGGCTGGTGTCCAGCGCGGCCAGCACGTCGGCCGTCACCTTGAGCGCCTTGTCGGCGGGCATCGCGCCGTAGGCCGCGATGTCGGACTGGAGGACGGAGCCGAGCGGCTGGCCCTCGACGTACTCCATGACGATGTACGGCATCAGCGCGCCGCCGAGTTCGTCCTCGCCGGTGTCGAAGACGGAGACGATGTTGGTGTGCTGGAGCTTGGCGACGGCCTGGGCCTCGCGGCGGAACCGTTCGCGGAAGGACTGCTCGCGTCCCAGCTCCGTGTGCAGCGTCTTGATCGCCACCTGGCGGTCGAGAGCGGTGTCGTAGGCGAGGTACACGGAAGCCATTCCGCCCTCGCCCAGCAGGTCACGCAGCTGGTAACGGCCGCCGGCGACCGAACCGCCCGCGTAGCGACCCTGGGCACCCTGTGCGCCGTCCTGGCTCATGACTTGCTTCCCCCTAGGGCGCGCTCGCTCGCGCGAAGATCCGTATTACTGGCCAAGTCTGCCCGAGGGGTACGACACGTCAAGCCAGGTGCCCGTTCCGTGACCGTACGCACAAGAAGCGTCTCGGAAGCGTTACAGGATCCCCGTCGAATTTGCGTCCGTGACCCGCCGGCCGGTTGGATGGCCCGTCCCTCTCGAAAACGGTGCGTCGGACAGAGGCTGTAGCGTGACGTGGCAACGCGGCCGACAACGCGGTCGGCGACGCAGCAGGGCACCGTGAGAACCCGCGGACGCGCGCGGACAGACGCGGACAGATACGACGGCGAGGACTGATGGCACCCGAACCCGAAGCAAACGGCGGCGGAGTTCCGGATGGCACCGATTCCTGGGGCATCGGCGGTGTGGTCGGCGACGGACGCTACCGGCTGACGCACCGGCTCGGCCGGGGCGGCATGGCCGAGGTCTTCGCGGCCGAGGACGTCCGGCTCGGACGCACCGTCGCGGTGAAGCTGCTCCGCTCCGATCTCGCCGAGGACCCGGTCTCCAAGGCCCGGTTCACGCGCGAGGCGCAGTCGGTCGCCGGCCTCAACCACCACGCGGTCGTCGCGGTCTACGACTCCGGCGAGGACACGGTGGCCGGCCAGACCGTGCCGTACATCGTCATGGAGCTGGTCGAGGGCCGCACCATCCGCGATCTGCTGATCAACGCGGACGCCCCGCCGCCCGAGCAGGCCCTGATCATCGTCTCCGGGGTGCTGGAGGCGCTGGCCTACTCGCACCAGCACGGCATCGTGCACCGGGACATCAAGCCGGCCAACGTGATCATCACCAACTCCGGTGCGGTGAAGGTGATGGACTTCGGCATCGCCCGCGCGCTGCACGGCGCGCAGTCGACGATGACCCAGACCGGCATGGTCATGGGCACGCCGCAGTACCTCTCCCCGGAGCAGGCGCTCGGCAAGGCCGTCGACCACCGCTCCGACCTGTACGCGACCGGCTGTCTGCTCTAC
The DNA here is from genome assembly GCF_055559335.1 of Streptomyces sp. NPDC024555. Taxonomy (NCBI): domain Bacteria; kingdom Bacillati; phylum Actinomycetota; class Actinomycetes; order Kitasatosporales; family Streptomycetaceae; genus Streptomyces; species Streptomyces sp. NPDC024555. The sequence goes on along the minus strand of NZ_JBVHKV010000001.1, from coordinate 213,508 downwards.
GAACTGCTCGCGCTGCGGCCTCCGTTCACGGGCGAGACGCCGCTGTCCGTGGTGTACCAGCACGTCCAGGACACCCCGGTCCCGCCGTCGCAGATCTCCGACGCGGTCCCGCCGGAGCTGGACGGGCTCGTGATGCGCTCGCTCGCCAAGGACCCGGACGACCGCTTCCAGAGCGCCGAGGAGATGCGCGGACTCGTCCAGTACGCCCTGCAGATGCTCCAGGCGCAGGGCGGTCACACGGGTGCGTGGAACACCGGCCCGGTCGTCCTGGGCGACGGTCCGGGCACGCCGCCGCAGGGCATGACGGGCGCCACCCATCAGATGGGGTACGCGCAGTACGGCGACACCTCGCAGGGTCCGATCCTGCCGCCGATGAACCCGGACGACGGCGGTTACGACGGCGGCGGCCGGCCCGGCGGGGGCCGCGGCAAGCTGTGGCTGTTCGTCGTGCTCGCGCTGATCGCGATCGCGGCGGGCGTCGCGATCGCGGTGAACGCGGCGCGGGGCGGCGACGGGAAGCCCAAGTCCCCGGCCACCTCGACGTCCAGCAGCCCCTCCCCCACGGAGACCTCGGCCACGCCGAGCGAGGAACAGACCACGCAGGACACCGACCAGCCCGGGAACAGCGGCGGGGACCAGCAGGAGCGGCCGCACAAGCCCTCCTACACCCCGTCGTTCACCCCGAGCCGTACGGCGGACCCGTCGCCGCCGCCCACCCCGTCCCAGACGGACACCCAGGGCACCGGCGACGGCGGCACGGACGCCGGCACCGACGCGGGTACGGACGCGGGTACGGACGCCGGGACCAACGCGGGTACGGACGCGGGTACGGACGCCGGGACCAACGCGGGTACGGACGCGGGCACGGACGCCGGCACCAGCACGGGCACGGACGCCGGGACGGCCTCCGGGGCCAGCGCGGGCGCGGCGGCGGGCGCGGGCGGCGGCGCGGGGCAGCAGTAGTCCCTCTCCCCGGCGGTGCGGCCCCGAGGCCGCACCGCACCGGGCTCATCCCGTGAAGGCCTCGCGCACCGCGTCGTACGCACGGGTCCACCACACCACCAGGGCCGACACCGCGGGGAACTGCGGGTCGGCCCTGCGGTCGTTCAGGCAGTAGCGCCAGTGCAGTATCCAGAAGTCGTTGAGCCGTTCCCACCACACCCGGTGCACGGCGGCGGCCAGTTCATCGGCCCCGGCGCCCGCGGCCCTGCGGTAGGCGCGGGCGTACGCCCGCACCTTCGCGAGGTCCAGCTCACCGGCCGGACGGACGAAGAAGATCGCCGCCGCCCGCACCGCCTCCTCCGCGCGGGGCTGCACACCGAGGCGGTCCCAGTCGAGGATCGCCACCGGATCGGCGCCCCGGTAGAGCACGTTGAGCGGATGGAAGTCGCCGTGCACCCAGCCGGTGGCCGGTCCGTCGGGGGCGGGCGGTCTGCGGTCGGCGTGCTGTTCCAGCAGTGCGCGCCGCTCCTGGAGCCGGTGTTCGGCCAGTTCGTCGAAGGAGTCCCGGGGGCGGCGGGAACGGGCCGCCGACAGCAGCGTCTCGATCAGCGCGAAGGTGTCGGCCGGATCGGCGCTCGCGTGCCCGGACCGCCCGCCGGCCGCGGCTCCGGGGTCCATCACCTGTTCCAGACCGGTGTGTACGGCTCCGAGGAGCGCCCCGAGCCGCAGCGACTGGGCGAGGGTGAGCTGGGCGCCCGCGCGGTGGAGCCCGTCCACCCAGGGGTGCAGGGCGTAGCAGCGGCCGCCGATCTCGGTGACCGTTCCGCCCTCGGTGTCCTCCAGGGGCGGGGCGACGGGCACTCCGAGTGACTGGAGGCGCTGGGTGGCCCGGTGCTGGCGGACGATCGTGGCGCGGTCGCCCGTGGTGTCGTCCAGATGGTGCTTCAGAAAGTAGGAGCCGCGCGTGGTGGACACCCGGTAACCATGGTTGAGCAGGCCCTTGTCCAGGGGTTCGCAGCTGAGCGGGGTCCCCGTCCCGGGGTACCGGAGCAGCACGTCGCGGACGGGCGGAACAGGGGGATCGATGACAGATGAGCGCGGCACGCGACAGATGTTAGATCACGCTGTGTTGCGGGATTCGCGGAGTTGCGTGGAAGTCCAGAGTGTGCACAGTGACGAAATGCGGGTCGAGCCGGAGGTAGGCCGGGTCGAAGGGTTCGCCGTTGACCTCGACCGGTGCGGGGCCGAACAGATCGCGCTGTTCGCAGGTCGGCTCGACGAGCCGCGCGGGGCCGGTGAACTGCACGGACCACAGATCGCGGGCCCCGGCCGAGGTGGCGGCGTTGTAGTTGTCCGCTCCGTAGGCGACGACGGTGCCGTCGCAGGCGTCGTGGTAGCCCAGACCGCTGTGCAGCCGCAGCACGACATGGCCGTCGGCCACGATGTGACGGGCCACGGTCAGGATCGGGAGGGCTCGCATGCTGGTCGCCAGCCGGCCGTAGGGCACCCGGTGGAGCAGCTCGATCGCGTGGAGTTCCTCAAGGGACATGTCCTCCACTGTCCCCGGCCGCGCGGGCCGGCAGAAGAGGCAGGGGCCCCGGCCCGGCAGGGACCAAAGTCCCCCGCCGGGCGGCCCTCAGCGCTTCTCGGCCTGGATCCGGGCCACGTAGGCGGCGGCCTGCGAGCGGCGCTCCATGCCGAGCTTGGCGAGCAGGCTGGAGACGTAGTTCTTGATCGTCTTCTCGGCGAGGTGCAGGCGCTCGCCGATGACCCGGTTGGTCAGCCCCTCCCCGATCAGGTCCAGGATGCGGCGCTCCTGCTCGGTGAGGCTCGCGATCCGGTCGTCCTCGCGGCCCTTCTTGCCGTCCCGGAGCCGCTCCAGCACCCGCGCGGTCGCCACCGGGTCCAGCAGTGACTTCCCGGCCGCCACGTCCCGTACCGCGCTCAGCAGCTCGTTGCCGCGGATCGCCTTGAGGACGTAACCGGAGGCACCGGCCATGATCGCGTCGAACAGTGCCTCGTCGTCGGCGTACGAGGTCAGCATCAGACAGTGGATGGACTCGTCCTGGGAGCGGATCTCGCGGCAGACCTCGACCCCGCTGCCGTCGGGCAGCCGGACGTCGAGAACGGCCACGTCGGGACGGGTGGCGGGGATCCGGACCAGCGCGTCCGCCGCGGTCCCGGCCTCGCCGACCACCTCGATGTCGTCCTCGACCGACAACAGCTCATGAACGCCGCGTCGGACGACTTCGTGGTCATCCAGGAGAAAAACGGTGATTTTTCCATCTTCGCGCACAAACGCAGTCTCACACACTCCCCCCTTCCCTGCCGCTGTCGGGCGGGATAACGTGCCGTTGTTCCGGCAGCCTGCGAGGCTGTGACCAGTGCTGTGACCAGCGAGCCTTCCCGATTTCCGCGATTTACTTGGATATCCAAGCAAAAACGCAGGTCAGGAAGGGTTTCGCAGTTATGCGAAGCACTGGGTAACGTGCCTTGGACAGGGCGCTCGCCGGGGCACCTGTCACGCCTGTTCCCGGCCGAGCGGCACCCACCCCGTGCACGGGTACGGACACAGGCGAGCCGCACTGGTCTCCCGGCAGACCCCGGGGACCGGACCGACGGAGGAGCACGCACGTGACCGTGGAGAGCACTGCCGCGCGCAAACCGCGACGCAGCAGCAAGCGGACCAGCGCCGCGAAGACGCCACAGAGTTCCGGACCCGAGCTCGTACAGCTGCTGACGCCCGAGGGCGAGCGCGTCGAGCACCCGGAGTACTCGATCGACCTGACCGCCGAGGAGCTGCGCGGTCTCTACCGGGACATGGTCCTCACCCGCCGCTTCGACGCCGAGGCCACCGCCCTCCAGCGCCAGGGCGAGCTGGGCCTGTGGGCCTCCCTGCTGGGCCAGGAGGCGGCCCAGATCGGCTCCGGCCGGGCCCTGCGCGACGACGACTACGTCTTCCCGACCTACCGCGAACACGGTGTGGCCTGGTGCCGGGGCGTCGACCCGACCAATCTGCTCGGGATGTTCCGCGGGGTGAACCACGGCGGCTGGGACCCCAGCACCAACAACTTCCACCTGTACACGATCGTCATCGGCTCGCAGACCCTGCACGCCACCGGCTACGCCATGGGCGTCGCCAAGGACGGCGCGGACTCGGCCGTGATCGCGTACTTCGGCGACGGCGCCTCCAGCCAGGGCGACGTCGCGGAGTCCTTCACCTTCTCCGCCGTGTACAACGCCCCCGTGGTGTTCTTCTGCCAGAACAACCAGTGGGCGATCTCGGAGCCGACCGAGAAGCAGACAAGGGTTCCGCTCTACCAGCGCGCCCAGGGCTACGGCTTCCCCGGCATCCGGGTCGACGGCAACGACGTCCTGGCCTGCCTGGCCGTGACCCGCTCCGCCCTGGAGCGCGCCCGCCGGGGCGAGGGCCCCACCCTCGTCGAGGCGTTCACCTACCGCATGGGCGCGCACACCACCTCCGACGACCCGACCAAGTACCGGGCCGACGAGGAGCGCGCCTCCTGGGAGGCCAAGGACCCGATCCTGCGGCTCCGCGCCTACCTGGAGAAGCAGGGCGCCGCCGACGAGGCGTTCTTCACCGCCCTCGACGAGGAGAGCGAGACCCTCGGCAAGCGGGTCCGCGAAGCGGTACGGGCCATGCCCGACCCGGACCGGATGGCGATCTTCGACCACGTCTACGCCGACGGGAACCCCCTCGTCGACGAGGAGCGCGCCCAGTTCGCCGCGTACCAGGCTTCGTTCGCCGAGGAGGGCAAGTAGCCATGGCCACGGAAAAGATGTCGATCGCGAAGGCGCTCAACGAGTCGCTGCGCAAGGCCCTCGACACCGACCCCAAGGTCCTGATCATGGGCGAGGACGTCGGCAAGCTGGGCGGGGTCTTCCGGATCACCGACGGTCTCCAGAAGGACTTCGGCGAGGACCGGGTGATCGACACCCCGCTCGCCGAGTCCGGCATCGTCGGCACGGCCATCGGCCTGGCGCTGCGCGGCTACCGGCCGGTCGTGGAGATCCAGTTCGACGGCTTCGTCTTCCCCGCGTACGACCAGATCGTCACGCAGCTCGCGAAGATGCACGCCCGCGCGCTCGGCAAGATCAAGCTGCCGGTCGTCGTGCGCATCCCGTACGGCGGCGGCATCGGTGCCGTCGAGCACCACAGCGAGTCGCCCGAGGCGCTGTTCGCGCACGTCGCGGGCCTGAAGGTGGTCTCGCCGTCCAACGCGTCGGACGCCTACTGGATGATGCAGCAGGCCGTCCAGAGCGACGACCCGGTCATCTTCTTCGAGCCGAAGCGCCGCTACTGGGACAAGGGCGAGGTCGACACCGAGGCCATTCCGGGCCCGCTGCACCGCGCGACGGTCGCCCGCACCGGCACGGACCTCACGCTCGTCGCGTACGGCCCGATGGTGAAGGTCTGCCTGGAGGCCGCCGCGGCCGCCCAGGAGGAGGGCAAGTCGATCGAGGTCCTGGACCTGCGCTCGATGTCCCCGATCGACTTCGACGCCATCCAGACCTCGGCCGAGAAGACCGGCCGGGTGGTCGTGGTGCACGAGGCGCCGGTGTTCTACGGCTCCGGCGCGGAGATCGCCGCGCGGATCACCGAACGGTGCTTCTACCACCTGGAGGCACCCGTGCTGCGGGTCGGCGGCTACCACGCGCCGTACCCGCCGGCGCGGCTGGAGGACGAGTACCTGCCGGGCCTCGACCGGGTGCTCGACGCCGTCGACCGCTCGCTGGCGTACTGAGGGACTGGGGCGTGACAACGATGACCGACACTTCCAACGCCGCTCGCTTCCGTGAGTTCAAGATGCCCGACGTGGGCGAGGGACTGACCGAGGCCGAGATCCTCAAGTGGTACGTCCAGCCCGGTGACACCGTCTCCGACGGCCAGGTCGTCTGCGAGGTCGAGACGGCGAAGGCGGCCGTGGAGCTGCCGATCCCGTTCGACGGGGTCGTCCACGAGCTGCGTTTCCCCGAGGGCACGACCGTCGACGTCGGCCAGGTGATCATCGCGGTGGACGTGGCGCCGGGCTCCGGCGACGCGGCCCCGGACGCCGCCGGGCCGGCCGCCGCGCCGGAGCCGGAGGCGGCCCCGGACGCGGAGGAGCCCAAGGGCCGCCAGCCCGTGCTGGTGGGCTACGGCGTCGCCGAGTCCTCCACCAAGCGGCGCGCCCGCAAGGGCGCCGCACCGGCCACCGGTACGCCGGCGGCCGCCGCGACCGCGATCCAGGGCGAGCTGAACGGGCACGCCGGACGCGTCCCCGACGCCCGTCCGCTGGCCAAGCCGCCGGTCCGCAAGCTGGCCAAGGACCTGGGCATCGACCTGGCGACGGTCACCCCGACCGGCGAGGGCGGCATCATCACCCGCGAGGACGTGCACGCGGCGGCGACGCCCGAGCCCGCCCCGGCGGCGGCCCCGGCCGAGTCCGTCCCGGCGGCGCTCGCGGACGAGGCGGCTCCGGTCGCCGTGCCCGTCGAGGCGGGTGCGCGCGAGACGCGCATCCCCGTCAAGGGCGTCCGCAAGGCGATCGCGCAGGCGATGGTGGGCAGCGCGTTCACCGCGCCGCACGTCACCGAGTTCGTGACCGTCGACGTGACGCGCACGATGAAGCTCGTGGCGGAGCTGAAGGAGGACAAGGACATGGCGGGGGTGCGGGTCAACCCGCTCCTGATCATCGCCAAGGCCCTCCTCGTCGCGATCAGGCGGAACCCGGACGTCAACGCCGCCTGGGACGAGGCGAACCAGGAGATCGTGCGCAAGCACTACGTCAACCTGGGCATCGCCGCCGCGACCCCGCGCGGCCTGATCGTGCCGAACATCAAGGACGCGCACGAGCAGACGCTGCCGCAGCTGGCCGCGTCGCTGGCCGAGCTGGTCTCCACCGCCCGTGAGGGCCGGACGTCCCCCGCCGCGATGGCGGGCGGCACGGTGACCATCACCAACGTCGGTGTCTTCGGCGTCGACACCGGCACCCCGATCCTGAACCCGGGCGAGTCCGCGATCCTCGCGGTGGGCGCGATCAAGCTCCAGCCCTGGGTCCACAAGGGCAAGGTGAAGCCGCGTCAGGTGACCACGCTGGCGCTGTCGTTCGACCACCGCCTGGTCGACGGCGAGCTGGGCTCCAAGGTCCTGGCGGACGTCGCCGCGATCCTGGAGCAGCCGAAGCGGCTGATCACCTGGGCGTAGTGACGCCCCTGGCAGGCGTTTAGCAGGAAAGGGACGGGTCCGTGCGGTTTTCGCGCGGGCCCGTCCTTCTGCGTGCGCGGGCCCCTACTCTGCGAAGCGGTCGGGCAGTTCACCCCCGCGACCTGAGGAGAGAGGCCCTGTGACATCGAGTTGCGATCCCGCGTTCGCGTCCGTCGGCGATGTGAGCGCGGCCCTCCTGCTGATCGACTCCCGCCTCAAGGGCGTCTACGACGGAGGGTCGAGCTCCCCCGAACAGCGGGAGCTGGCCGAGCAGTACCTGACGTCGCTGGGCCCCGACGGCGCCGCCGAGGTCCTGGACGGTACGTGCACGCTCATCTACATGTTCATGACCTGGCTGCGGCGGACGCACGAGGCGCACGACAAGGACGTCATCGAGTACGTGATCCCCGGTCTGGTGGTCTCGCTGGGCCGGATGCCCCGGAGCGTGAGCCCCGAGGCCATCCCCACGATGGCGGGCCTGGTCGTCGCGGCCGGCACCGGCCTGAGCCCGAACCTCTGGCGCAAGCAGTACGGGGAGTGGACGAGCGCCGAGATGAATCCGCTGGAGGCCACGGCGTTCCTGCTCGCGGAGCAGATCAACCGGATCACCGACGACCGCGCGTTCGCGACGCGGATGATCGCGGAGGCGCTGGAGCGGGCGGACGGCCTCTGAGCGGCGGGGCCCCGGGGCTACTTGTGCAGGCTGGCGCCCTGGGCGTGGATCAGTGCCCGCCAGGTGTCCTCGTCGGCGGTGCCCGTGGCGGGCAGGGCGTGGGCGGACTGGAACTCCTTCAGTGACCGCATGGTCGAGGGGGTGTACGTCCCGGTGTTGTCGGTCTCCACACCGGCGCGGTGGAGCAGGTACTGCACGGCGGTGACGGCGTCGGCCCGGGTGGTGCGGGAGTCGACGGGGGTGATCAGCAGGCGCCAGGTGTCCGGGCCCACCTTGCCGTCCGGGTTCAGCCCGTGCGCGGACTGGAAGCGGGTGACGGCGGCGGCCGTGGCGGGGCCGTAGTCGGCGTCGACCTTCACCTCGTACCCCGTGGCCCGCAGCAGCAGTTGCACGGTGCGGGCGCCCCAGAGGACATGGCCCTTGCTGATGACCGGCCAGTCCGCCGCGTTCGTCGTCGCGGTGGTGCCGGTGGTGGCGGTGGTGGCCTTCGCGTCGTCGCCGGGTGCCGGGATCGCCCGCCACACGAGCCCCCCGACCACCAGCAGGAACAGGGCGGTGACGGCCAGACCGGGGAGCAGGGCGGGGAGCCGGGTCAGGGGGCGGCGGGGGCGCGGGGGCACCTCGGCGGTGGGGGTCGGCGCGGCCGTGGTGGTGGCGTCGGGGCCGGGGTCTTCCGCTTCCGTGTTCAAGACTTCCGGGTTCGAGACTTCCGGGTCCGGGGCTCCCGGGTTCGAGGAGGGGGCGCCGGTCGTACGCCGGCGGCCGGGCGCGGCCTCGGCCGCCGCGTCGGCCAGGGCGCACGCCCGCGCGAGGTCGTCCTCGGGGGCGTGCAGCACCTCGTGCAGGCGCTCGACGATCCGGCGCGGGGCGTTGGACGTGTGGCGGGGGTTCAGATAGCGCGACAGCGTGGTCTGGTCGATCCCGAGCCGTTTGGCGAGCGACTGCTGCGTGGGCTTGTCGCGGCCGTCCCGGGCCGATGCCTCCCACCAGGACCTCAGGAGTGCGGCGAGGGCCTGCCCCGGCTGTGTCCCGTGGCCGGTCCCCGTGGTCTCCGTCATGCGTGTCTCCGAAGCGTCCGTGTGCATAGTCGCAGGTCAACGCCGTGCATCAGGAGCATGCCTAGGCGCATCGACGTGCGGGACGCAGATCGTAGTGAACGCCGCGTTCCGTGCGGCACAGTTGAGAAGCGGCCGGCCCGAGAGCCCCGCGACCCCCACCCCGTTCCCGCCCCTTCGCAGGGGTGCTCCGGCCTGCGCGTTTCGTGACCGGCGGGGAGCCGGGGGCCCGTTCACCTCAGAAGCAAGGAGTTCCGCACATGCAACTGACATCACCCGTACGAGTGCGTGCCGCGCACCGCACCGCCGCCCGCCTCCTGGCCGGCCTGGTCGCCGCGACCGCCCTGACCGCCTCCGTCGCGGTGGCGGCCGACCGCCCCGCCCTCAGGGCGGACACCCGGGCGTCCCTCGCCCGGCAGATCCTGGCCCAGAAGCAGATCGTCCTCGCCACGGTCCACCCGGGCGGAACGCACTCCGGCTCGACGGTCCGCCAGAACATCATCGACACGGCCAACGGCAAGGGCGCGCTCACCAGCCCCTGGGGCGACAAGCCCAACCGCCGCGTCGCGCTCGACCCGCGCATGCTGAACGGTCTGCTCAAGCTCCGTACCCAGTACGGCTACCGGCTCTCCGTCTCCGAGATCGTCGGCGGCGACCACAGCACCCGCTCCCGCCACTACGCGGGCATCGCCTTCGACCTCAACTACATCAACGGCCGCCACGTCGGCAGCGGCGCCCCGCACAAGCAGCTCATGGCCGCCTGCAGGAAGCTCGGCGCGACGGAAGTCCTCGGCCCCGGCAACACCGGCCACAGCCGCCACGTCCACTGCGCCTGGCCCCGCTGACCACCGGGGCCCCCGCGCGGGCTCCCTCTTCGCCCGGTGCCGTCGGACCGTCCTGGCACCGGGCGGACGGCCCGCATACGTTGATCATCCGCAGTCGTACGGGGGCGCGGAAAACTGGTCGGAGAAAGGTGTCGTGCGGATGTCGAGGGACGGCATCCGGCTCCGACCGAAGGGTGACAGCACGCCGCAGGGGCGTGCGGGAGCGGGAGGACACCCGGGATGAAGTACATCGCGATGATCTACGGCAACCAGGAGAAGTGGGACTCGTTCCCGGCCGAGGCGTGGCCGGAGGCGATCGCCGCGCAGGAGGCGTTCAACGTGAAGTACCGCGAGAGCGGGGAGCTGTTGGGGGCCTATGGGCTGGCGGACGCGGTGAACGCCAGGCTGGTGCGGCGGAAGGACGGGGTGCCGGCGGTGACGGACGGGCCGTATCTGGAGACGAAGGAGTACATCGCCAGCTTCTACCTGCTGGACTGCGAGAACCAGGAGCGGGCGGAGGAGATCGCGGCGGACATGCCGTTCGCGGCGGAGGATCCGGTCGAGCTGTGGCCGGTCATGCACGAGTCCCCGGCGGACGTGTGAGCGAGCAGGACGGCCGCGCCGGGGAACGGTGTGCCCAGGACCTTCGCACCGAGGACCTGCTGCGGGAACTCGCGCCGCAGGTCCTCGGTGCGCTGGTGCGCCGGTACGGCGTCTTCGACGCGTGCGAGGACGCCGTGCAGGAGGCGCTGCTCGCGGCGGCGGTGCGGTGGCCGGAGGAGGGGACGCCGGACAACCCCCGGGGCTGGCTGGTCACCGTCGCCTCGCGCCGGTTCGTGGACGAGGTCCGCAGCGAGCGGGCGCGGCGGCGGCGCGAGGACCGGATCGCGCTGGCGACCCCGCAGGCGGAGCTGCTGAGCCGGGCCGCCGACGCGGAGGCGGCCACGGACCGGGACGACTCGCTGGCGCTCCTCTTCCTCTGCTGCCACCCCGCGCTGTCCGCGCCGAGCCGCATCGCGCTGACGCTGCGGGCGGTCGGGGGCCTGAGCACCGCGCAGATCGCGGCGGCGTTCCTCGTACCGGAGACGACCATGGCGCAGCGCATCAGCCGGGCCAAGCAGACGATCAAGGCATCCGGGGAACCGCTGCGGATGCCCGGTGCCCAGGACCGTGCGGAGCGGCAGCGGGCCGTGCTCCATGTGCTGTACCTGATCTTCAACGAGGGGTACGTGACGACGGACGGCGACGCCCTGACGGCACCGGCCCTGTCCGCCGAGGCGATCCGGCTGACCCGCTGGCTGCACCGGCTGCTGCCCGGGGACGCCGAGACCGCCGGGCTGCTGGCGCTGATGCTCCTCACCGACGCCCGCCGCCCCGCCCGCACCGGCCCCGGTGGCGATCCGGTCCCGCTGGCCGAGCAGGACCGGGGCCGCTGGGACCGGGACCTGATCGCCGAGGGCGTCGCCCTGCTCACCGCGACGCTGCCGCGCGGCGAGGTCGGCCCGTACCAGGTGCAGGCCGCCGTCGCCGCCGTCCACGACGAGGCCGCGCACGTGGACGCCACGGACTGGCCGCAGATCCTGCTCCTGTACGGGCTGTTGGAGGAACTGGCACCGAACCCGATGGTCACCCTCAACAAGGCCGTGGCCGTCGCCATGGTGCACGGGCCGGCCGCCGGGCTCGACCTGATCGCCGGGCTGGAGGACGACAAGCGGATGGCCGGCCACCACCGCCTCTTCGCCACCCGCGCCCATCTCCTGGACCTGCTCGGCGACACCGCCTCCGCCACCGCGCAGTACCGGGACGCCGCCCGCCGGGCCACCAGCGCCCCCGAACGACGCCACCTCACCGCCCGCGCCGCGCGGCTGGCCGCCCAGGCCGCCGAAGCCCGGTGAGGGGGTCGGCCCCCGGCCCCGTCAGGGCGTCGTCGCCCCGCCGTCGCCGGACACCTCGCCCGCCGCACCCGGCACCAGTCGTTTCTCGAACCAGTGGTGGGCGTACGGCTCGTCGTTGAACGCGGGGATCTCCGCGTACCCGGTCGTCCGGTAGAGCCGGACCGCCGCCGTCAGGGCCTTGTTGGTGTCGAGCCGCACCGCGTCCCTGCCGTGCGCGGCGGCGCGCGCTTCGAGGTCGCGGAGGAGCCGCCGGGCCAGGCCGAGACCCCGGGTGGCCGGGCCGACCCAGAGGCGTTTGATCTCCGCCGGGGCGCCGGGCGGCAGCTTGAGGCCCGCGCAGCCGACCGGTTCGCCGTGCAGGGTGGCGACGAGGAAGAGGCCGCGCGGGGGCCGCAGTTCGCCGGGATCGGGCAGCCGGCTCAGCCCGGGATCGAAGCCGCCCTCGAACAGCTCGTGCAGTTCCTCGGCGTACGCGCGCAGGCAGTGGACGGCGTGCGGATGCTCGGGATCGAGGACGTCCACGGTGACCGCCGAGGCGGTCAGCAGCCGCTCGACCTCCGCCATGGCCGCGAGCAGCCTGTCCCGCTGCCGTTCGTTCAGCGGGTCGAGGAGCGAGCGGGCGTGGGCGTCGCTGCGGGCGTCGAGCAGGGCGCGCTCGGCCCGGCCCGCCTCGGTCAGCCGGACCGTGCGCACCCGCCGGTCGTCGGGGTGGGGCTCGACGGCGACCAGGGCCTCGCTCTCCAGGGCGCGGAGCAGCCGGCTCATATAGCCGGAGTCGAGGCCGAGGCGGCCGCGCACCTCCCGGACGTCCTGTGTGGCGCCGTCACCGAGCTGCCAGAGGAGCCGGGCCTGCCCGTACGGGCGCGGGCCGTTCAGATAGCGGTCGTGCAGGACGCCCAGCCGCTCGGCGACCGTGCGGTTGAACCGCCGTACCTGGGGGACCTGTTCCGCCGTCATTCTCTGACCGTAGTCAGAGAACGACGGGAGCGGAACGACGCGCGGCGTTTCCTCCTCACGCGCCGCCGGAGAGTTCCAGGAGATGCCGGGCGGTGCCCTCGGGGTCGACGGTCTGGTGCAGGTGCTCGCCGGGCAGGAGCGCGGTCCGCCAGCCCCGTTCGCGCGCGTCCTCGGCCGCGTCCTCGTACGGCGGCCCGAACAGCAGATAGGCGCAGGGGTGGTCGTCCCAGCCCTCGGGGACCGGGACGTGCTGCTCGTAGTAGGAGAGCGGCAGCCGGGGCTGCTCCTCGGTGATCCGCCGGCGCAGGGCCGGGTCCGGGCCCGGGAACATCGGGGCCACGTCCGCCTCGTCCCACCAGTCCGTCCAGCGCGGCAGCGTGCCGTCCACGGCCAGGGGGCGGAGGAAGTCCAGGAGTTCGGGCGGCGCCACGGGGGTCGGTCCGGTACGGGCCGGCAGCGCGGCGTCGACGAAGACCGAGGCGGTCACCGGATGGTCCAGCCCCGCCCGGACGGCCGGGACGAACAGCCCCGCGTTGCTGTGCGCGACCAGGACGACGGGGTGGTCCGCCGGGATGCCGTCCAGCCCGTCCCGGACGGCGGCGGCCGCGCGGGGCCAGAACGGTGGTCCGCCCGCCCCCACCGCCAGCAGGTCCGGTACGCGCACGGGGTGGCCCGCGGCGGTCAGGCGTTCGGCCACGGGGTGCCAGGTGGAGGGCCCCACGGAGGGGCTGTGGACGAGGACGAGGACGGGGCGCATGCGGGCATCGTGCCGCCGTGCCGTACCGTGCGCGACCGGATCGGCCGACGGCGAAATCCCCTCGGGCCGCCTCGCGAACCCCTCGCCCGGCGGCCGTTCAGCCGGTCGCCGTCTCCGTTCAGCCGGCCGCCGTCTCCGTCCACGGTCCCGGAAGCGCGGCCAGGGTCTCGTCCAGGGCCGTCCGCGTCAGGGCGCGGACGTACAGGCGTCCCGCCTCCACCGCGTCGTCCGTGCGGTCGTGGTGCACCAGGACGTCGGGGCCCGCGTACCAGCGGCCCGCCCTCTCCGTGCCGCCCACGGTCAGCAGGGGCGGTACGGCGGCGAGGGACCGCTCCAGACGCGCGGGGTCGCCGGGCAGCCCCTCACGGGTCCACCCGCCCCCGTCGCCGCACAGCGTGTTCTCCGACAGCACCGCCTCGACGCACGCGGCGGAGAAGCGGTCCGCGAACGGTTCCCAGTGCTCGTACGCCGGTGAGGACCCGTCGATCACCACGGGCGGATCGGTCTCCCCGAACCGGTCGAGCGGCACGGCGAGCTGGTACAGCCAGAAGCTCTCCACCTGCCAGGTCAGGGCCTCGTCGTCCGCCTCCAGCTCCTCCGGGGGCAGGAGCGTCCGCGCCCCGTGCAGGAGGTCGTGGCGGCGTCCGAACCTGGCGTACCACTCCCGCATCGCCTCCGGCAGCCGCAGCGCGAGCCGCCTTTCGGCGGCGGCGAGTTCGGATTCCGGGACGCCGTCGTCCGGTCCGGCCGGTGCCCCGAGACGGGCGGCGAGGCGTTCGATGAACCGCCAGGCCGCCGGGGGTCCGGCGAGGGCGGCGGGAAGCTCGGCGCGGAGGTCGAAGGTCTCGGGCATCCGCACACCCTAAGGTCTGCCGCTGCGGGGCCGGAGGGGGCTTCCCCCCGTACGACGGGAGGGGCCCCGCCACCCGGCGGGACCCCTCCTGCGCTGTGCGCCGTGCCGTGCCCGAGCGGGCTACTTCTTGAAGCCGTAGTCCATGAGCTTCTTCGCGTCCGAGGTGCGGGCCGCCTCCGAGGTGGAGGCCAGGACGGTGCCGATGACCGTCTTGCCGTTGCGGGTGGCCGCGAAGACCAGGCAGTACTTGGCCGTCGGACCGGAACCGGTCTTCAGCCCGATCGTGCCGCTGTAGGTGCCCAGCAGCTTGTTGGTGTTGGTCCACGCCATGTAGCGGTAGCCGCCGCTCTTCGTGGTGACCTTCTGCTTCGTCGACTTCGTCTTCACGATCGTGCGGAACGTGGAGTACTTCATCGCGCTGCTGGCAAGCTTCGTCAGATCGCGCGGGGTCGAGTAGTTGGACCCGTTCCCTATGCCGTCGAACGAGTCGAAGTGCGTGTTCTTCATGCCGAGCGACTTGGCCGTGCTGTTCATCTTGCCGAGGAACGACTTCACCCGGGCCGCGCGCGTGGTGCCGGAGCCGAACTTGTCGGCCAGCGCGTACGCGGCGTCGCAGCCGGACGGCAGCATCAGGCCGTACAGCAGCTGGCGGACGGTGACCTTGTCGCCGACGATGAGGCGGGCCGAGGAGGCGCCCTTGGCGACGATGTAGTCGCTGTACGCCTTCTGGATCGTGACCTTGGAGTCCAGGTTCAGGCCCTTCTGGGCCAGGACCACCCGGGCGGTCATGATCTTCGTGGTGGAGCCGGTGGAGCGGCGGGTGTCCGCGGCCTTGGTGAAGAGGGTCTTCCCCGTGCCGTTGTTCATCACGAAGCCGCCCTTGGCGACGATCGAGGGAGTCGGCGGCGTGGCGGCCTGTGCCGTGGAGGCGAAGGCGCCGCTCGCGACGACGGCCCCCGCGGTGAGCGCCACCGTGGCGGTGGCGGAAACGCGCCTTATGCCCTTAATGCCGATTTTCAAGTTGAACGCTCCAAACGCCCCTGGAATGCGGCCACATGAGGGTGCCGCGCGCTGATGAGACTTATGGGGGGCATGAATGGTTGCGGTGCATGAGGGGTGATTTCTCATGACATCCGGGGTGGCGTGTCCGGGCGTCGTCGCCGACGTCCGGGGGGTGGTGTTTCCGGGCGTCGGTGTCCGCCGGCGTCCGCGAGGCGTCCGCATCCTGGAACGGTTCCGTCTTGCGTGCATGTTGTATCTATGCTGTGTGCATGCCTGCCCCAGCCCCGTCCCCCGCCCTGCCGCCGGTGAAGCGGCCCCCCGCCGCCGAGCGCGTCTACACCCACATCAAGGACGCCGTCCTGGACCGCCGCTACGAGGGCGGGACGCTGCTGACCGAAGGCCATCTCGCCGAGGCCGTGGGGGTGTCCCGGACGCCCGTGCGCGAGGCGCTGCTGCGGCTGGAGGTCGAGGGGCTGATCAAGCTCTACCCGAAGAAGGGCGCCCTGGTGCTCGCCGTCTCCGCCCAGGAGATCGCGGACGTCGTGGAGACCCGGCTGCTGGTCGAGGAGTTCGCCGTACGCCGGGCGGTGCCCGCCCCCGCCACGTTGATCGCCCGGCTGGAACAGCTGCTGGAGGAGCAGCGGCAGCTGTCGGAGGCCGGTGACCTGGCCGCCGTGTCCGTGAAGGACCGCTGCTTCCACGCCGAGATCGTCCGGCACGCGGGCAACGAGATCCTCTCCCGCCTCTACGACCAGCTGCGCGACCGCCAGCTGCGGATGGGCGTCGCCGTCATGGAGGCCCACCCCGGCAGGATCGCCGCCAACATCGCCGAGCACGGCGAGCTGCTGGAGGCGATCAGGTCCGGCGACGCGGAGGGCGCCGCCCAGGTCGTCCGCCGCCACGTCGGCCGGGTCAAGGTGCTGGTCCGGGGTGAGGACCGGTGAGTTCCGCCGCCGCCCCCACCCTGTCCCTGCCCGGTGATCCGCCCGGCGGCCGGCGTGCCGCCTGGGTCTGGGGCATCGGCGTCGCCGTCTACTTCGTCGCGATCATCTTCCGCACCAGCCTCGGTGTCGCCGGACTCGACGCGGCCGACCGCTTCCACGTCAACGCCTCGGCGCTGTCCACCTTCTCCATCCTCCAACTGCTCGTCTACGCGGGCATGCAGATACCCGTCGGCCTGATGGTCGACCGGCTGGGCACCAAGAAGGTGCTGCTCCTCGGGGCCGTGCTGTTCACCCTCGGCCAGCTCGGCTTCGCGCTCTCCCCGTCGTACGGCACCGCGCTCGCCTCCCGCGCCCTGTTGGGCTGCGGCGACGCGATGACGTTCATCAGCGTGCTGCGGCTGGGGGCGCGCTGGTTCCCGGCCCGGCGCGGACCGCTGATCGGGCAGGTCGCGGCCCTGTTCGGCATGGCGGGCAACCTCGTCTCGACGCTGGTGATCGCCCGCGCCCTGCACGGCTTCGGCTGGACGCAGACCTTCGTCGGCAGCGCCCTGGCCGGCGTCGTGGTGCTGGTGCTCGTCCTGCTCTTCCTGAAGGACCACCCCGAGGGCTTCGAGCCGCCGCCCGTCGAGCACGCCGGTGTCGCGTACGTCCGCCGGCAGATCGCCGCCTCCTGGCGGGAGCCCGGCACGCGGCTCGGGATGTGGGTGCACTTCACCACGCAGTTCCCGGCCATGGTGTTCCTGCTGCTGTGGGGGCTGCCGTTCCTGGTGGAGGACCAGGGACACAGCAGGGGGACCGCGGGGGAGCTGCTGACGCTGGTGGTGCTCTCCAACATGGCGATCGGCCTGGTCTACGGCCAGATCATCGCCCGGCACCACGCGGCGCGGCTGCCGCTGGCCCTGGGGACGGTCGGCACGACCGCGCTCCTGTGGGCGGCGACGATCCTGCACCCCGGGGACCACGCCCCGATGTGGCTGCTGATCACCCTGTGCGTCGTGCTGGGTGCCTGCGGACCCGCCTCGATGATCGGCTTCGACTTCGCCCGCCCGGCCAATCCGCCGGAGCGGCAGGGCACGGCCTCGGGCATCGTCAACATGGGCGGCTTCATCGCCTCGATGACCACGCTCTTCGCCGTCGGCGTGCTGCTCGACGCGACCGGCGACGACTACCGCGTCGCGTTCTCCTCGGTCTTCGTCCTGGAGGCGCTCGGCGTCGCGCAGATCCTGCGGCTGCGGCTCAAGGCCGCCCACCGGGAGCGCGAGCACCATGTGATCAGCCGCGTGGAAGCCGTGCACGTACCGGCCTGACCGCCGCGGCGGTGCCCGCCCGTCCCCCGGCGGGGACGGGCGGCGCCGGACGCGGTCCTACGGGGTGACGGCGAAGTTCCGCAGGATGGCGTCGGCCAGCTCCTGGTCGCCCTCGGCCTTGACCCGGTCCGCGACCGCGCCCGGCCGCACCCGCCCGCAGGCCAGCCGTACGTACGTCTCCCAGTCCATCGCCAGCGTCACCGCGGGGCCCAGCGACGGTGCGCCGTCCACCGAACCGCGGCCCTCGGCGTCCACCCTGACGGTGCGCAGGAACTCCACCGGACCGTGCACATCCAGCACGACCGCCGAATTGGCCGGGGCGCCCGCGTCCTTGGCCACCACCTTCGGCAGCCCCAGCAGCAGGATGTCCCGGGCGACCGCCGCACCGGGGGAGTCCAGATTGCCGGGCCGGCCCAGCGCGGTCCGCAGATCCTGCTCGTGCACCCAGACGTCGAAGGCCCGCATCCGCAGCGCCACTTCGAGCGTCTGCTCGGCCCCGAGCGGCGCCCGCGTCATGGTCTCCGGGGCACGCGTCTCGTTGCGCAGCTGACGGGAGCGCCGGATGATCGTGTACTCCAGCTCGGAGGTCATCTCCGGGCCGGTGTGGTGACGGCGGACGTCGACCTGCATCTCCATGTAGCGGGCGAAGTCGCTCTGCACGTGGTAGAGATCGCGCGGCAGGGTGTGGATCGGACGCGGATCACCGAGCTGTTCGCACTCCATGCCGATGATGTGCGACACGATGTCGCGCACCGACCAGTTGGGGCAGGGCGTGCGGCCGTTCCACTCCCCCTCGGTGAGCGGGCTCACCAGCTCGGCTATCGACTCGATGGAGTGGGTCCAGGCGTCGGCGTAGGTCTGGAGGCTGGGATGGACGGTCACGGGACCCCTCGTGGCGGTTCTGCGGTGCATGGGCTGGCGTGCTGGGTGCGGGCTGCGAGCTGCGATGAGGTTCGGTCGCTAAGTTACGCTGCGATCAGGCACCCCGGCAGTGCTTTCGTGTGACGATCGTAGGCCGGTGTTGACGGCTCGAATGTCAGGACGGTGGTAGTGTGCGCGCCTCCCTCATCCAGATCGCAGTAGACCCGGACGAATCCGTCAGTTCCCGCAGGGACCGCGCGGCCTCGCTCGTCGTCGCGCAGCGGGGCGCGGATCTGGTGGTCCTGCCCGAGCTGTGGCCGGTCGGTGCCTTCGCCTACACCGCCTTCGAGGCCGAGGCCGAGCCGCTGGTGGGCCCCACCCACACCCTGATGGCCGAGGCGGCCGCCGAGGCGGGCGTCTGGCTGCACGCCGGCTCCTTCGTCGAACGCGACTCGGACGGCACGCTCTACAACACCACGCTCGTCTTCACCCCCGAGGGTGAGCGGGCCGCCTCCTACCGCAAGATCCACCGCTTCGGCTTCGACAAGGGCGAGGCCGTCATGATGGGCGCCGGCGAGACGCTGGTGACCGTCCCCCTCCCGGACACCACGCTGGGCCTCGCCACCTGCTACGACCTCCGCTTCCCCGAACTCTTCCGCGGCCT
Source organism: Streptomyces sp. NPDC024555 (assembly GCF_055559335.1). Taxonomy (NCBI): domain Bacteria; kingdom Bacillati; phylum Actinomycetota; class Actinomycetes; order Kitasatosporales; family Streptomycetaceae; genus Streptomyces; species Streptomyces sp. NPDC024555. The sequence continues at coordinate 194,566 of NZ_JBVHKV010000001.1, read as the reverse complement.
CGTCGACGCCGGCGCCGAAACCCTCGTCGTCGCCGCCGGCTGGCCCGAACGCCGCCGCGCCCACTGGACCCTGCTCGCCCGGGCCCGCGCCGTCGAGAACCAGGCGTACGTCCTCGCCGTCGGCTCCGCGGGCACCCACGCCGGAATCGAGCAGGCCGGCCACAGCATCGTGGTCGACCCCTGGGGCGAGATCCTGGCCGAGGCGGGTTCCGGCGAGGAGATCCTGACCGTGGACATCGACCCGGCGAAGGTCGGTTCCACGCGCGAACAGTTCCCGGCGCTCAAGGACCGGCGGCTGTAGCCGGCCGCACCGTCCCGCTCCGCCCGGTCTGCCGAAGGGCCCCTGTTTCACGTGAAACAGGGGCCCTTCGGACGGTACGGACCCGCTCAGTCCTCGTGCTCCTTCTCCGCGAGGACGATCACGCAGACCGCCACCGCGATGAGGAGGGAGGCGTCGGCGTCGTCGCGGACGATGTCGATGCCGTAGGTGTCGCGGACGGTGAGCCAGCGGCGGGAGATCTGGGCGAGGAGTTCGCCGTCGTAGTCGACGGCGAACTCGCGGTCGAGGATCTTGCCGCTGACGTCGAGCTCGGTGCCGTCGACGAGGGTCACGCGGTAGTGGTTGCGGAGCAGGGAGAGGCGCTTGCGCTTGACCTTGGCCAGTTGTTCGCCGTCGCGCTCGATCAGCATGGTGTCGCGGAGGCTGAGCAGCTTCTGCCGGATCTCCGCGACGATGCGGCCCTGGGAGTCCTTCAGCTCGAAGGTGTCGCGCACCCGCATGGCCTTGCCGTCGACGAGGAAGACCTTGCGGCCGTTCTCGTCCTCGATCCAGTAGTCGTCACCGATGCCGAACAGTCGCTCACGCACGAGAAGTCTCATGGCTCACAGGTTCCCCGAGCCCCTGGGGGAATGCGGGAACGCCACGGTGCTGTTGACTGTTCCCATGGCAACACGTGCACGCGTCCGGGCCCCCGAACTCATCGGCAAGGGCGGCTGGCTCAATACAGGCGATCAGCAGTACACCCTCTCCGACCTGCGAGGACGCATTGTCATCCTCGACTTCTGGACCTTCTGCTGTGTGAACTGTCTGCATGTGCTCGACGAACTGCGGGCGCTGGAGGAGAAGCACCGCGACACCGTCGTGATCGTGGGCGTGCACTCCCCGAAGTTCGTCCACGAGGCGGAGCACCAGGCGGTCGTCGACGCCGTCGAGCGGTACGAGGTGCACCACCCGGTGCTGGACGATCCCGAGCTGACCACCTGGAAGCAGTACGCGGTACGCGCCTGGCCCACCCTCGTCGTGATCGACCCCGAGGGCTATGTCGTCGCCCAGCACGCCGGTGAGGGCCACGCCCACGCCATCGAGAAGCTGGTCGAGGAGCTGGAGACCGAGCACGCCGCCAAGGGCACCCTGCGGCGCGGTGACGGGCCCTATGTGGCGCCCGAGCCGGTCGCCACGCATCTGCGCTTCCCCGGCAAGGCGCTGCTCCTGCCCGACGGCGGCTTCCTGGTCTCCGACACCACGCGCCACCGGCTGGTCGAGCTGGACGCGGACGGCGAGACGGTCCGCCGGCACTTCGGCTCGGGCGAGCGCGGCCTCGCGGACGGCGGGCCCGAGAAGGTCCGGTTCAGCGAGCCCCAGGGGCTGGCCGTCCTGCCCGACGGGCGGATCGCCGTCGCCGACACCGTGAACCACGCGATCCGCGCCCTCGACCTCGCGACCGGGGAGACGACGACCCTCGCCGGCACCGGCCGCCAGTGGTGGCAGGGCGCGCCCACCAGCGGCCCCGGCCCGGAGACGGACCTCTCCTCGCCGTGGGACGTCGCCTGGTTCGACGGCAGGCTCTGGATCGCCATGGCCGGTGTCCACCAGCTGTGGACGTACGACCCCGAGGACGGCACCGTACGGGTCGCGGCCGGCACCACCAACGAAGGGCTGGTCGACGGGCCGGGCGCCGAGGCCTGGTTCGCCCAGCCCTCCGGGCTCGCCGCGACCCCGGACCGGCTCTGGGTCGCCGACTCGGAGACCTCCGCCGTGCGCTGGGTCGACCGCGACGGAGCCGTGCACACCGCCGTCGGCACCGGGCTCTTCGACTTCGGCCACCGCGACGGGGCCGCGGGCCAGGCGCTGCTCCAGCACCCGCTGGGCGTCACCGCGCTGCCCGACGGATCCGTCGCGATCTGCGACACGTACAACCACGCCCTGCGCCGCTACGACCCCGCGAGCGGCGAGGTCACCACGCTCGCCACGGACCTGCGCGAACCGAGCGACGCCGTGCTCGTCGACGGCGATCTCGTCGTCGTCGAGTCCGCCCGCCACCGGCTGACCCGGCTGCGGCTGCCCGAGGAGGCGGTACGGGTCGCGGACCGGGCCCACCGCACCCAGCGCGCCGCCACCGAGATCGCCCCCGGCACCCTCCGGCTCGACGTCGTTTTCCAGGCGCCCGCCGGACAGAAGCTCGACACCCGCTACGGGCCCTCGACCCGGCTGCTGGTCTCCTCCACCCCGCCGGAGCTGCTGGCCTCGGGCGAGGGCGCGGGCACCGATCTCTTCCGCGAACTGGTCCTCGCCGACGGCGTCACCGAGGGCGTCCTGCACGTCTCGGCGATGGCCGCCTCCTGCGACGACGACCCCGACAACGAGTACCCCGCCTGCCATGTCCACCAGCAGGACTGGGGCGTCCCCGTCACGGTGACCGCCTCGGGCACCGCACGGCTGCCGCTGGTCCTGGCCGGAATGGACGAGGAGGGCTGAGACCGCAGGGCCCGCGACGGGCCGGGGCCACGGGCCGGGGCCACGGGCCGGGCAGACGGGCCCGCGCACCCGTACCCCGGCCGCCCGGACCGCCGCGCGGCCGGGTCCCCGCCACGCGCACGCGGCCGGCCCGGGAGGCCGGCCCTGCCCCCGCCGCGCGGCCGGCCCCGGCTCATCCGTCGGCGGAGAGCCGCCTGACCGCCTGCTCGTAACGCCGTACGTGCTCCGGCGCCGCGGTCACCCGCAACAGCGCCTCCAGCGCCCGCACCGCGCCCTCGTCGTACCCGGACCGCTCGGCCTCCGAGGCCGCCAGGTCCAGCAGCCGCGCCCCCTCGGTCTCCTCGCCCAGGGCGAGCCGCGCCTCACCGCTGACCGTCGTCAGCAGCACCCGGCGGGCCGTCTCCTCGGGCTCGGGACCCAGATCGAAGGCGGCACGGGCCGAGTCCAGGGCGTCCTGCGGCTGTCCCGCCGCGAGCTGCATCCGGGCGAGGTGCTGGAGGGCCAGCATCTCGGTGTGGGCGTCGGACTCCTTCCGGGCCAGCTCCAGCGCCCGTCCGCACCCCTCCAGCGCCAGATCGAGCCCGCCCTGCTCGGCCTGGACGAGCGCCAGGTTGATCAGCGCCGTCGCCTCGCCGAGCCGGTCACCGACCTGCCGGGCCAGCCCCGGCGACGGCTCCAGCAGCGCCACCGCCTCCGCCGTCCGGCCCTCCTCCGTCAGAACCCAGCCCAGCAGATTGCGCACCCGGGACTCCGCGTACGGATCCCCGATCGCCTCCGCCGCCGACAGGGCCAGCTCCAGCATCGGCGCCCAGCCGTCCCGCACCCGCCACACGACGTGCGGCCACTGGAGCAGGATGATCCGCCAGGCCCGGTCGTCGAGCCCGGCGCCCCGGGCGGCCGCCGCCGCCAGCGACAGGTCCTCGCGCTCGGCCGCCAGCCAGTCCATCGCCGCGGTCCGGTCGGTGAAGTCCCGTACGGCGGCGGGCCGCCGGAAGTCCCCGGGCAGCACGAAGCACGGCTCGCCGCCCGGTTCGGCGGTGTCCGCCGCGGCGAGCGCGGTGGCGATGTAGTGGTCGAGCACACCCAGCAGCGCCCCGGGCCCGGCCGCCGGATCCAGCTCACGCGCGTACAGCCGCACCAGATCGTGCAGTATCCAGCGCCCCGGCCCCGCCTCGCTGACCAGATGGGCGGTGGCGAGCCGCTCCAGCGCGGCGGCGGCGGCCACCGGATCGGTGCCGGCCAGCGCGGCGGCCGTGTACGGGTCGAAGTGGCTGCCCGGGTGGTGGCCCAGCCGGGCCAGCTGGTGCACGGCGTCCGGCGGCAGATGCTGCACGGTCAGCCGCAGCGCGGCGGAGACCCCGGTGTCCTCCACGTCGAGATAGCTCAGCCGGCTCCGCTCGTCGGCCAGCTCGTCCGCCATCCCGGCCAGCGTCCACTGCGGGCGCCCGGCCAGCCGGGCCGCCGTGACCCGCAGGGCGAGCGGCAGCCCGCCGCACAGCTCGGCGAGCCGCCGGGCCGCCACCGGCTCCGCGCGCACCCGCTCCTCGCCCAGCACCCCGGCCAGGAGCGCGGTGCCGTCCAGGGGTTCGAGCACGTCCAGCGGGACGGGGACGGCGGCCTCGGAGGCGATCAGCCCCTCCAGCCGGTGCCGGCTGGTGATCAGCGTGACGCAGTCGGCACCTCCCGGCAGCAACTGCCTGACCTGGGCGGAGTCCCGGACGTTGTCCAGCACGACGAGCAGGCTGAGCCGGTCGGTCAGGGAGCGGAAGAGCGCCGCCGCACCGGCCACGGACTCCGGGACCCGGCGCGGCGCGACCCCGAGCGCCAGCAGGAACTCCCGCAGCACCTCCAGCGGCGTCGGCTCGCCCGTGTCGCCGAACCCGCGCAGATCCGCGAAGAGCCGCCCGTCGGGGAAGGCGGCGGGGGAGCGGCGCGCCCAGTGCAGCGCCAGCGCGGTCTTGCCCACCCCGGCCGGCCCGGTGACCAGACAGACGGGCGCCTCGCCCGCGGCGGCCCGGGACAGCGCGGTCAGTTCGGCGGCGCGCCCGTGGAAGCCCCGGGGGGCCCGGGGCAGCAGATCGGCGGGGTGCGCCGGGACCGGTGCGGGGAGGACGGGCCCGGTGTCGGGGCGGGGCGGGACCGGGCCGCGCCGGTCCCGCGCCCCGGGCACCGCGGCGGGTGCCGGGAGCCGCTCCGCCGGAGCTGACGCCTCCGCCGGATCCGCGGCGGCCGGCGGCTCCGGTTCACCGCGCAGGATCTGCGCGTACGCGTCGGCCAGCTCGCGCCCCGGATCGATGCCCAGCTCGTCCGCGAGCAGCCGGCGGGTGCGGTGGAACCAGTCCAGGGCCTCCGACTGGCGGCCCGAGCGGTACAGCGCCGTCATCAGGGCCGCGGCGAGCGATTCCCGCATCGGATGGGCGACGGACTCCGCCCGCAGCACGGCCGCCGCCCGGTGGTGCTCGCCCTGCTCGCCGTAGGCGCGGGCCAGCTGCTCCACGGTCGCCAGCCGGGACTCCTCCAGCGCCTGCACCGCGGCCTGGAGCGGGGCGCTCGGATACGTACCGGTGAGCGCGGGCCCCTGCCACAGGGACAGGGCCTCCTTCAGCATGAGGACCGTGTCGGCCGGGGTGCGCTGCTCCCGGGCCAGCATCAGCAGTTCCTCGAAGCGGTGCGAGTCCAGGAGCGTCTCCGGCACCCGCAGCACGTAGGCGTCGCCCAGCGTGGCCAGCTCCACCCCGTACGCCTCGGCGTCCGCGCCGACCAGCAGGGCGCGCAGCCGCGAGACATGGCCCTGGATGACGGTGCGGGCGTGCAGCGGGGGCGCGTCGTCCCACAGGCAGTCCGTCAGCCGGGCCATGGAGACCGGGGTGTTGGCGCCGAGCAGCAGCGCGGCCAGCAGGCTCCGGCGTTTGGCGGGGCCGAGCGGCAGCGGCCCGGTCAGCGTGTCGACGCAGACCGGGCCGAGCAACCGGAACTCCACGGGCGGCTCCCTGACAGGCCTTGCGCGCCCGGTTCCGGGTCACGGACAAGTGCCCAGAATATCGGGGATCACCGGACATCGGAGCACACGGGTCGGCCGCTCCGGGGCCGGATCACAGCCGGCGGTCGTCCTCGGACACCACGGTGGTGGAGGGCGGTACGACCATGCGCCTGCGCCGCATCACCGACGCGTAGACGAACACCCCGACGACCCCGACGATCATCAGGATCCAGCCGACCAGTCCGACGTCGACGCTGTCCAGTTCCCAGTCCGTCGCGAAGGCCAGGATCGCCCCCACGCCGATGAGAATGATGCATCCTCCGAGTCCCATTGATTCCGCCTCCTCGACGGCCCGGAGGCTCCGGACCGTGTATGCGGCGGGTACCCGGCCCGGCCGATGCCATGCGGCGGGCGGCCGGGCCGTGGGACGGGCGGTCAGCCCTCCAGGAAGGCGGTCAGCGCGTTCGCCAGGTGGACCGGGTCCTCGGCGCCGCACAGCTCACGGGCGCTGTGCATGGACAGGATGGCCACACCGATGTCGATCGTCTGGATGCCGTGGCGGGCGGCGGTGATCGGGCCGATCGTCGTGCCGCACGGCATCGAGTTGTTGGAGACGAACGTCTGCCACGGCACGTCCGCCCGCTCGCACGCCTCGGCGAACACGGCCCGGCCGCTGCCGTCGGTGGCGTACCGCATGTTGACGTTGACCTTCAGGATCGGTCCGCCGTTGACGACCGGGTGGTGCGTCGGGTCGTGGCGCTCCCCGTAGTTGGGGTGGATGGCGTGGCCGGTGTCCGAGGAGAGGCAGACGGTTCCGGCGAAGGCGCGCGCCCGGTCCTCGTAGCTGCCGCCCCGGGCGAACACGGAGCGCTCCAGGACCGTGCCGAGCAGCGGGCCGTCGGCGCCGGTGTCGGACTGCGAGCCGTTCTCCTCGTGGTCGAAGGCGGCCAGCACCGGGATGTACGGCAGCTCGGCGTCGGGCAGACCGGCGACGGCGGCGAGCGCGGCGGTGGCGGCGTGCACCGACAGGAGGTTGTCCATCCGGGGACCTGCGACCAGCTCGCGGTCGCGGCCCAGGTAGGAGGGGGCCTCGACGGGGTGCGGCATCAGGTCCCAGCCGGTGATGTCCTCGGCGTCGACGCCCGCCTCGTCGGCGACGAAGCGGATGAGGTCGCCCTCGGCCACGTCACCGAGGCCCCAGATGGGCTGCATGTGCTTCTGGCGGTCGAGCTTGAGCCCGTCGGGGTTGACCGAGCGGTCCAGGTGCACGGCGAGCTGCGGGACGCGCAGCAGCGGCCGGGCGATGTTCACCAGCCGGTGCGTGCCGTCGCGCAGCGAGATGCGCCCGGCGAGCCCGAGGTCGCGGTCCAGCCAGGTGTTGAGCAGCGTGCCCCCGTAGATCTCCACGGCGACCTGCCGCCAGCCGTACGCGCCGGTGTCGGGCAGCGGCTTCACGCGCAGGTTCGGCGAGTCCGTGTGCGCGCCGACGATCCGGAACGGGGTGTGGGCCCCGGCGCCCTCCGGCACGTACCAGGCCACGATCGCGCCACCGCGCAGGACGTACTTCCCACCCGTCGTGCCGTCCCAGGCGGCCGTCTCCTCGACCTGGCGGAATCCGGCCTTCTCCAGCCGCGCGGCGGCGGTCGCCACGGCGTGGTACGGGGACGGCGAGGCCATCAGGAAGGCCATCAGGTCATCGGTGTGCGTGCGGTCGAAGCGGGGGGAAGTGCTCATGTTCTTCACTGTAACGAGGCTCCGGTGTCCGGTATCCGGCGACCGGGTGCCCGTGGCCCCTGACGTGGGCCGGTCCCCGCCGGACCGCCCGTGGCACCACGCACGGCACCGTCACCCGGACGCATCTCCGGGTGACGGTGCGTGGTGACGGCGGCGGTGCCTAGAACGCGGCCTCGTCCAGCTCCATCAGGGAGTTGTCGACGGACTCCGCGAGGGCGCGCTCGGTGCTCACGCCCGGCAGGACGTTGGCGGCGAAGAACTTCGCGGCGGCGATCTTGCCCTGGTAGAAGGGGACGTCCTTCGCGGCGGCGGACGGCAGCTTCTCGGCGGCCACGGCCGCGCCCTTGAGCAGCAGGTAGCCGACGACGACATCGCCGGAGGCCAGCAGCAGACGGGTCGAGTTGAGGCCGACCTTGTAGATGTTCTTGACGTCCTCGCCGGTGGCGGTGAGGTCGGTGATCATCGTGCCGACGATCGCCTCCAGGTCCACGGCCGCCTTCGCGAGCTGGTCCAGCGCACCGCCCAGCTCGGCGTGGCCCTGGTGGCCCGAGAGGAACTTCTTGATCTCCTCGGAGAGCGTGTTGAGCGAGGCGCCCTGGTCGCGGACGATCTTCCGGAAGAAGAAGTCCTGGCCCTGGATGGCCGTGGTGCCCTCGTACAGCGTGTCGATCTTGGCGTCACGGATGTACTGCTCGATCGGGTACTCCTGGAGGTACCCGGAGCCGCCGAAGGTCTGGAGCGACTGGGCCAGCTGCTCGTACGACTTCTCCGAGCCGTAGCCCTTCACGATGGGGAGCAGCAGGTCGTTGAGGCCGTGCAGCGCCTTGGCGTCCTCGCCCGCGGCCTCCTTCTCCTGGATCGCGTCCTGGACGGAGGCGGTGTAGAGGACGAGGGAGCGCATGCCCTCGGCGTACGCCTTCTGCGTCATGAGCGAGCGGCGCACGTCGGGGTGGTGGGTGATGGTGACCTTGGGGGCCGTCTTGTCCATGAACTGCGACAGGTCGCTGCCCTGGACGCGCTCCTTGGCGTACTCCAGCGCGTTGAGGTAGCCGGTGGAGAGGGTGGCGATGGCCTTCGTGCCGACCATCATCCGGGCGAACTCGATGATGCGGAACATCTGGCGGATGCCGTCGTGCTTGTCACCGATCAGCCAGCCCTTGGCGGGGTGCTGGTCGCCGAACGTCATCTCGCAGGTGTTGGACGCCTTGAGGCCCATCTTGTGCTCGACGTTGGTCGCGTAGACGCCGTTGCGCTCGCCCAGCTCGCCGGTGGTCCAGTCGAAGTGGAACTTCGGGACCATGAAGAGGGAGAGGCCCTTGGTGCCCGGTCCGGCGCCCTCGGGGCGGGCCAGCACGTAGTGGATGATGTTCTCGGACATGTCGTGCTCGCCCGAGGTGATGAAGCGCTTCACGCCCTCGATGTGCCAGGAGCCGTCCTCCTGCTCGACGGCCTTGGTGCGGCCGGCGCCGACGTCGGAGCCGGCGTCCGGCTCGGTCAGCACCATCGTCGAGCCCCACTGCTTCTCGACGGCGATCTCGGCGATCTTCTTCTGCGCCTCGTTGCCCTCCTCGAAGAGGATGCCGGCGAAGGCCGGGCCCGACGAGTACATCCACACGGCCGGGTTGGCGCCGAGCAGCAGCTCCGCGTAGCCCCAGATCAGGGAGCGCGGGGAGGTCGTGCCGCCGATCTCCTCGGGCAGGCCCAGGCGCCAGTACTCCGAGTCCATGAAGGCCTGGTACGACTTCTTGAAGGTGTCCGGGACCGGCGCGGTGTGGGTCTCCGGGTCGAAGACCGGGGGGTTGCGGTCGGCGTCGGCGTAGGACTCCGCCAGCTCGTTCTCCGCGAGGCGGGTGACCTCTTCGAGGATGCTCTTCGCCGTCTCGACGTCCATCTCCGCGAACGGTCCGGTGCCGTACAGCTTGTCGCGCCCGAGGACCTCGAAGAGGTTGAACTCGATGTCGCGGAGATTCGACTTGTAGTGCCCCATGGGAAGGCTCCGTAATCAATAGCAGTGGCGCGCAGCGCCCCGTACAGGGGTGGCCCGGACGTATCAGCTGACCTCTACGATGATGCTACCCGCCAGTAATAAGACGCAACCCCTCTTGGGCCAGATGTGTCCGATTACTCTTTGTCCCATGTACGGCTACGACCAGAACCAGGGCGCACAGCAGCCGATGGGCGGCTACGGCGAGCAGCCGCTGTACCCCGAGCCCTCGCCGCCTTCGCTGGGGGACGCGGTCCGGGCCTTCACCACCGGTTCGCTGGCCGCCGAGGACTTCCAGCAGATCTTCGCGACCTCGAAGGTCTACTGCCCGCGGGGCGACAATCCGGGGTTCCTGGCGCTGCACAACACGCAGCAGCCGGTGATCCCGATGTTCACCACGCTCAAGGAGCTGCGGCTGTACGCGGGCAAGGAGTCCAAGTACTTCGTGATCACCGGGGCCGAGGTGATCGACCTGCTGCCCACCGGCTACGGCTTCGTCCTGGACATGGAGGGCGAGCACCGCATGGTCTTCGACGCCAAGGCCGTGGAGCAGATGGTCGACTTCGCGATGCGCCGGATGTACGGCTGACCGCCGCGCTCCCGTGCCTCCGGAAGGGGTCCGTGCCGCCCGGCACGGACCCCTTCCGCGTGTCCGGGGGCGGTCCGGGAATGAACCCCGCCTTGCAGGATGTTCACCATTCAACTAAATTGGATCCCGAACGATCCCCGGAGGTGGCTCCCATGCCCGCAGTGACTGTCGAGAACCCGCTGACCCTGCCCAAGGTCGCCGCGTCGGCCGACGCGACCGCACGCCCCGTGCTCGCCGTCACCACGGCGCCGAGCGGCTTCGAGGGCGAGGGCTTCCCGGTCCGCCGCGCCTTCGCGGGGATCAACTACAAGTACCTCGACCCGTTCATCATGATGGACCAGATGGGCGAGGTGGAGTACGCGGCCGGCGAGCCGAAGGGGACCCCCTGGCACCCGCACCGCGGCTTCGAGACCGTGACGTACCTGATCGACGGAACCTTCGTCCACCAGGACTCCAACGGTGGCGGCGGCACCATCCAGAACGGCGACACCCAGTGGATGACGGCCGGTTCCGGCCTGCTCCACATCGAGGCGCCGCCGGAGTCCCTCGTCCAGTCCGGCGGCCTCTTCCACGGCCTCCAGCTCTGGGTGAACCTGCCCAAGGCCGACAAGATGATGGACCCCCGCTACCAGGACATCCGCGGCGGCCAGGTCCAGCTCCTCGCCTCCCCCGACGGCGGAGCGCTGCTCCGGGTGATCGCGGGCGAGATCGACGGCCACGAGGGTCCCGGGATCACCCACACGCCCATCACGATGATCCACGCCACCGTGCGCCCCGGCGCCGAGGTGACGCTGCCGTGGCGCGAGGAGTTCAACGGCCTCGCGTACGTGCTCGCCGGACGCGGCACCGTCGGCGAGGAGCGCCGGCCGGTCCACATGGGCCAGACCGCCGTCTTCGGCGCCGGCTCCTCGCTGACCGTCCGCGCGGACGAGAAGCAGGACGGCCACACCCCGGACCTGGAGGTCGTGCTGCTCGGCGGCCGTCCGATCCGTGAGCCGATGGCGCACTACGGGCCGTTCGTGATGAACAGCCAGGCCGAACTGAAGCAGGCCTTCGAGGACTTCCAGGCCGGCCGCCTCGGCACCGTGCCCGCCGTCCACGGCATGTGAGTCCCGGCCGTACGGGTGACGGGCCGCCGTATGACGGCCCGTCACCCGTACGGCGGCGCGGGCGGGACACCACCCGCACGGCGTGATCGGGTGGGAGGGTGCAGACCCAGAAGCCCCTCCTGCCCGAGGCCGCCCGGCGGACGGCCGCCTGGTGCGGTGTCGTCCTCCTGGTCGCCGGTGTGGCCGGTGTCGCCGTCTTCCTGTGCATCGTCCTGAAGACCGCGGTCACCCCGGTCCTCCTCGCCCTCCTCGGCACCGCGCTTCTGGGCCCCGTCAACCGCCGGCTCACCGCGCGGGGGGTGAACCGCTCCGTGGCCGCCGGCATCACCTGCGTGCTGCTGCTCGCGGTGGGCGGCGGCGCGGTCTACATCGTCGTCGCGGCGCTCATCGAGACCGGCGACCAGATCGTCGCCTCGCTCAAGGACGCCGGACAGTGGGTCATCGACCACTTCGGGCTGGAGGACGGCGCGAACGTGGACGCGCTCGCCGACAACGCCAAGAAGCTCGTCGAGAAGTTCGGCGCGAGCGCGGCGGGCGGGCTGCTCTCCGGAATCAGCCTGGTCGGCTCGTTCCTCGCCACCGCCGTCCTCTCCCTCCTGCTGACCTTCTTCTTCCTCCGCGACTCCGACCGGGCCGCGAACCTCGCCCACACCGTCGCCCCGCGGGGCACCGGAGACCTGGTCGAGGCGATGGGGCGGCGCGCCTTCGAGGCGGTCGAGGGCTTCATGCGCGGGACGACGTTCATCGCGCTCATCGACGCCGTCTGCATCACGATCGGGCTGCTGATCCTGCGGGTGCCCGGGGCGGTGGGGCTCGGCGCGCTCGTCTTCGTCGGCGCCTACATCCCGTATCTGGGCGCCTTCCTCTCCGGTGCCGTCGCCGTCCTGGTGGCACTGGCCGACCGCGGCTTCGCGATCGCCCTCTGGGCGCTCGGGGTGGTGCTGGCCGTGCAGGTGCTGGAGGGCCACGTCCTGCAGCCGATGATCCAGAGCCGCACCGTGCAGATGCACCCGGCGATGATCATGATCGCGCTGACCGCCGGCGCGAGCGTCGCCGGACTGCTGGGGATGCTCCTGGCCGTCCCCGCCTGCGCCGCCGCCTTCGGCATCATCGGCGAACTGCGGGCGGGCCCGCCCCCGGCCGCCGAGGAGCCCGCCGCCCCGCCCGGCGAACCGGGGCCCCGCACCCCGTAGCCGCGCGCGCGTCACGCGGGCGGCAGCTCGTCCGACTCGTACAGCTCGAACCAGATCGACTTACCCGCGCCCCGGGGGTCCACCCCCCAGGCGTCGGCCAGCATCTCCATCAGGACCAGGCCCCGGCCGCTGGAGGCCATCTCGCCCGGCCGCCGCTTGTGCGGCAGCTCGTCGCTGCCGTCCGAGACCTCGACCCGCAGCCGCCGCTCCCCGGGCTCGCCGACCGCCTGCGCCACCATCAGGGCGTCGCCGTCCGTGTGGACCAGCACGTTCGTCACCATCTCGGACACCATGAGCACCGCCGAGTCGATCTGCTCGGCGTCCGCCCAGTCGTGCAGCATCTCGCGCAGCAGCTGCCGGGCCGCCGCGATGCGCTCCGGTTCGGCCTGGGCGATGCTCAGCGCGGTGCGCCGGGGGGCGGCCGGAAGCGCGGTGGTGGGCTCGCGCCGCAGGAGCAGGACCGCCACGTCGTCCTCCCGCCGGTCGGCGAGCGGACCCGTCGTGTAGTGCGAATCGGGACCGTGGACCGCCTGCACCAGGGCGTCGGCGAGCTTCTCCAGGTCCTCGGTCCGGCGCTCCAGGATCGGCCGCAGCCGCACCCAGCCGGTGGCCAGATCGTGCCCGCCGGTCTCGATCAGCCCGTCCGTGCACAACATGATCGTTTCGCCGGGCTCCAGGGTGACCCGGGTCGTCGGATAGTCCTCGTCCGCCTCGACGCCCAGCGGCAGCCCGCCCTCGGTCTGCCGGATGACGGCCGTGCCGTCGGCGGTCACGACCACCGGATCGGGGTGCCCGGCCCGTGCGATGTCCAGGACACCCGTCTCCGGGTCCGCCTCCGCGTACAGACAGGTCGCGAAACGGGCGCCCCGCACGGAGTCCTCCGACGCGTCCGTGAGGCCGGACAGGAAGCGCGAGGCGCGGGCGAGCACCGCGTCGGGACGGTGGCCCTCGGAGGCGTACGCGCGCAGGGCGATCCGCAGCTGGCCCATCAGCCCCGCCGCGCGGACGTCGTGCCCCTGGACATCGCCGATGACCAGGGCGATCCGGCCGTTCGGCAGGGGGATCAGGTCGTACCAGTCGCCGCCGACCTGGAGCCCGCCGCCGGTCGGGACGTAGCGCGCCGCCACCGTGATCCCGGGGATGTCCGGCCCGAGCGACGGCATCATCGAGCGCTGGAGCCCCAGCGACAGCTCCCGCTCGGTCTCCGCGGCCTCCGCCCTGGCCAGTGCCTGGGCGAGCATCCGGGCCACGGTCGTCAGCACCGAGCGCTCGTCCGGCGAGAACGCCACCGGATGGCGGAACCCGGCCATCCAGGTGCCCATGGTGCGCCCGGCCACGATCAGCGGCAGAAAGGCCCAGGACCGCCGCCCGAACCGCTGTGCCAGCGGCCAGGTCGCCGGATAGCGGCCGCGGTAGTCCTCCGGCGAGGCCAGATAGATCGCCCGCCCGGTCCGCACGACCTCGGCGGCCGGGTAGTCGGTCTCCAGCGGCATGTTCGTGAAGGGGCCCTCGTCGCCCATGTTGTGCCCGTGGTGGCCGATGATCGTCAGCCGTTCGCCCTCGATCCCGAAGACCGCCAGCCCGTCCGGTGAGAAACCGGGCATGGAGAGCGCCGAGGCGACCCGCAGCACCTCCGCCGTGGACCGGGCCTCGGCCAGCGCGCGCCCCGCGTCCAGCAGGAACGCCTCGCGCGAACGCCGCCAGTCGCCGGTGATCGGGGTGCGCACCCCGGCCGCGCCCGGCTCGGGGTCCGCCACCTCCTGGAGGGTGCCGACCAGGACGAATCCCTCCTCGTCGGCCGCGTCCGGCAGCAGCGGCTTGGAGCGGCTGCGCACGGTGCGCAGCACCCGGCCGTGCCCGTCCACGATCCGCAGCCGGGCCTCGGCGAGGGTGCCCTCGGCGACCGCGAGGTTCACCACCCCGTTGATCTCGTTCCAGTCGACGGGGTGGAAGCGCGAGCGCACCTCGGAATCGCGGAAGGTGCTGTATTCGGCGGGCAGCTCCAGCAGCCGGGCGGCCTCCGCGTCGAGCGTGACGATGCCCGCCCGGTTGTCCCAGCGCCAGAGACCGGTCGCGGTCGCGGCCAGGACGTCCTCGGTGCGCATTGCCCCACTTTATGAAGATGTGCACCCCGGACGCCACCGAAGGGCCGGAGGGCGGGGGCCCGGACGATCTTGGCGCGGACAATGACAATGAAACGGTCCGGTCGCGGGCGGTAGCCTGGGGAGGCTGAATCCACCCCAACCGCGAAGACTGGATGAACGACGATGCATCGGTACAGGTCCCACACCTGCGGCGAGCTCCGCGCCTCTGACGTCGGCACCGACGTCCGGCTGAGCGGCTGGCTGCACAATCGCCGAGACCTGGGCGGCATCCTCTTCATCGATCTGCGCGACCACTACGGTCTGGTGCAGCTCGTCGCCCGTCCCGGCACGCCCGCCAACGAGGCGCTGTCGAAGCTGACCAAGGAGACCGTCGTCCGCGTCGACGGCACGGTCTCCGCCCGCGGCGCCGACAACGTGAACCCGGAGCTGCCCACCGGCGAGATCGAGATCGAGGTCACGGAGGTCGAGGTGCTGGGCGAGGCCGCCCCGCTGCCCTTCACGATCAACACCGAGGACGGGGTCAACGAGGAGCGCCGCCTGGAGTACCGCTTCCTCGACCTGCGCCGCGAGCGCATGCACCGCAACATCATGCTGCGCTCGGCCGTCATCGCCTCCATCCGCTCCAAGATGGTCGCCCTCGGCTTCAACGAGATGGCGACGCCGATCCTCACCGCGACCTCCCCCGAGGGCGCCCGTGACTTCGTCGTCCCGTCCCGGCTGAACCCGGGCAAGTTCTACGCGCTGCCGCAGGCGCCGCAGCAGTTCAAGCAGCTGCTGATGATCTCCGGCTTCGACCGGTACTTCCAGATCGCGCCCTGCTTCCGCGACGAGGACGCCCGCGCCGACCGTTCGCCGGGCGAGTTCTACCAGCTCGACGTCGAGATGTCCTTCGTCGAGCAGGAGGACGTCTTCCGGCCGATCGAGAAGCTCATGACCGAGCTGTTCGAGGAGTTCGGCAACGGCCGCCACGTCACCTCGCCGTTCCCGCGCATCCCGTTCCGCGAGTCGATGCTGAAGTACGGCAACGACAAGCCGGACCTGCGCGCCAAGCTGGAGCTGGTCGACATCTCCGACGTCTTCGCGGACTCGGAGTTCAAGGCCTTCGCCGGCAAGCACGTCCGCGCCCTGCCGGTGCCGGACACCGCCGGTCAGTCGCGGAAGTTCTTCGACGGTCTCGGTGAGTACGCGGTCGAGCACGGCGCCAAGGGCCTGGCCTGGGTGCGCGTGGGCGAGGACGGCACGCTGGCCGGTCCGATCGCCAAGTTCCTCACCGAGGCGGACATCAAGACGCTCACCGAGCGGCTCTCCCTCGTCCCCGGCCACGCGGTGTTCTTCGGGGCCGGTGAGTTCGACGAGGTCTCCAAGATCATGTCGGCCGTCCGTGTCGAGGCCGCCAAGCGCGCCGGCCACTTCGAGGAGGGCGTCTTCCGCTTCTGCTGGATCGTCGACTTCCCGATGTACGAGAAGGACGAGGAGACCGGGAAGATCGACTTCTCGCACAACCCCTTCTCGATGCCCCAGGGCGGTCTGAAGGACCTGGAGGAGAAGGACCCCCTGGACATCCTCGCCTGGCAGTACGACATCGTCTGCAACGGCATCGAGCTGTCCTCCGGCGCCATCCGGAACCACGAGCCCGAGCTGATGATCAAGGCCTTCGAGATCGCCGGCTACGACCGTGACACCGTCGAGCGCGAGTTCGCGGGCATGCTCAAGGCCTTCCGCCTCGGCGCCCCGCCGCACGGTGGCATCGCCCCGGGCGTCGACCGCATCGTGATGCTGCTGGCCGACGAGCCCAACATCCGCGAGACGATCGCCTTCCCGCTGAACGGCAACGCGCAGGACCTGATGATGGGCGCGCCCACGGTGCTGGAGGAGGCCCGTCTGCGCGAGCTGAACATCCAGCTCCGCAAGCCGGCCACCGGTACGAAGGACGCCGCCGAGAAGTAGAGGGCGATGCGCCCTTCGGGTGCATCTGCCGTGTTTCACGTGAAACGGCCCCCGCGACGGAGCGCACGCTCCCGGCGGGGGCCGTTCCGCGTCCCGTCCGGAAGCGGGCCGGTCGCCGCTGTCCCTCCCACAGGAACGCACAGCCCACGCCCATGTCCCTGCCAGCTCGGCTGCCTAGCCTCCCCCGCATGACGGACACACAAGAACCCGCGCACAAGCAGGACTTGACCCGCCGACGGATGATCCTGGCCGGTGGAGCGGCCGTCGCGGCGGCCGGGATCGGCGCCGGGGCGGTCGCGAACGCCTCGGCCGGGGAGAGCGGCGGCCGGGGGAAGAACCCGGCCGGCCAGGGCGAGGCCTGCTACCGGCTCACCTCGGAGACCACCGAGGGTCCGTACTACATCGACGCCGACAAGATCCGGAAGGACATCACGGAGGGCAAGGAGGGCATCCCGATGACCCTCCGGCTCAAGGTGATCGACTCCGACACCTGCAAGCCGGTCGCGAAGGCCGCCGTGGACATCTGGCACTGCGACGCGCTGGGGCTGTACTCGGGGTACGAGAGCATGAGCCAGGGCGGCGGCCCCGGCGGTCCCGGCGGCGGCACTCCGCCGAGCGGTGCCCCCACGGACGCCCCGACCGGAGTGCCCACGGACGCGCCCACCGGCACCCCTCCGTCCGGCGGCCCCGGCGGTCCCGGAGGCGGCGGGCACAGCGAGCCGACCGACGACAAGCGCTACCTGCGCGGCACCCAGCTCACCGACAAGCACGGCCATGTGGAGTTCCGGACGATCTTCCCGGGCTGGTACCAGGGCCGGGCCGTGCACATCCACACCAAGGTCCACGTCGGCGGGACGATGACCGACGCGGGCTACGAGGGCGGGCACACCTGCCACACCGGCCAGTTCTTCTTCGCGGAGCCGGCGGTGCTCGACTCGGCGAAGGTCGCGCCGTACTCGACCAGCACCACCACCCGCACCACCCTGACCGAGGACACCATCTACGACCAGAGCGGGGTCACCGGCGGGCTGATGAAGCTCTCGTACCGCAGGAAGCACATGGACCGGGGCGTCGTCGGCTCGATCACCATGGGCGTCGACCCGGACGAGACCCACGACGGTACGGGGATGTGAGCCGCCGCAACTGACCCGCACCCCTCCTCAGGCCTCCGTCCCCCCGCGGAGACGAAGGGCCCGGCGACCGGACCGTCCACCCCCGGCGCCGGGCCCTTTGCGCACCGTCCGCCGTCCGTGCGCGGGCATACACGTACGACGAATCACCCGAACAACGAGACCCGGATGGCCCCGGCCACGGATTGGCGGTCTCCGGCGGCGGCAAAGACTGCCTGGGACGACCCCGGCCCGGACCCGCGGCCCGTGCCCGCAACGGCCCGGTGGCCGCCCGCCCCACCGCTGAGGAGCTCTCCGTGCCCGTGCCCCGTCCACGCGTTCCGCTGCGTCTCCCGTACGTCGTCTGCGCCACCGTCCTCCTGCTGCTGGCCGGGTACGGATCGGGCGCCTTCAGCGGGCCGGACGGCGGGGCCGCCACCCGGGCCGACGGGACCGCGGGCGTACCGGGTCCGCCCGGCGCCGCCGCCCCCGTCCGTCCGCCGCGCCCGGCCCCGCCGCGCGAGATCCCCGGGCTCGGGCCCCTGACCAGGGCGCGGATCCCGGACGGGGCGCGCCAGGCCTTCGTCGTCACCGGCGAGTCCCCGGACTCCAACCGCTCCACTGCCGTCCTCTACACCCGGGACGACCCGGCCCTCGGCTGGCAGCCCGCCCTCGCCCCCTGGCCCGCCCACAACGCCCTGAACGGCTGGACCCCCGAGCACTACGAGGGCGATCTGCGCTCCCCCGTCGGCGTCTTCTCCCTCACCGCCGCCGGCGGCCGCCTCGAACCCCCGGCGACCACCTTCCCGTACGACCTCAGCCCCGACTTCACGGCCTCCGGCGAAGGCTTCCACGGCGAACCGCTGGAGGGCTCCTTCGACTACGTCATCGCCATCGACTACAACCGCCTCCCCGGCACCTCCCCCCTCGACC
Source organism: Streptomyces sp. NPDC024555 (assembly GCF_055559335.1). Classification (NCBI taxonomy): domain Bacteria; kingdom Bacillati; phylum Actinomycetota; class Actinomycetes; order Kitasatosporales; family Streptomycetaceae; genus Streptomyces; species Streptomyces sp. NPDC024555. The sequence continues at coordinate 176,128 of NZ_JBVHKV010000001.1, read as the reverse complement.
ACACCCGCCCCCTCGGCGACGAACGCGGCGGCGGCATCTGGATCCACGTCGACCACGGCGGCCCCACCCAGGGCTGCGTCTCGGTCACCGAGGACCGCATGAAACAACTCCTCACTGTCCTCGACCCGGCGAAGGAGCCGGTCATCGTGATGGGGGACGGGGCGTCGTTGAGCATGTGAACGCTGCCGCTCACCGGGTCCTTCGGTCCGTAACCTGGCAACCGCCCGACCACTTTCAGGAGGCGGACGTGAGTATGCGGCAAGAGCGTGCGGCTTCCCGAACCGGTGGGTATCGAACTGGACACCGAACCGCTCAAGGACTGGACGCGCTGACCGGGATACGCGAAAGGGGCGGGACCGTCGCGGTCCGCCCCTTTCGTACGTACACCCCGTTACGCGGGCTTCTCCTCCAGGCGCGGGAACAGCACCGCGCCCTTCGTCACCGTGGCGCCGGCGGGGAGCAGGCCCCAGGTGCCGGCGTCCTGGACGTGCTGGTCGGACAGGGCGCCCAGGGACTCCTCGGCGCCGAGGGACTCCCAGAGCTTCTGGGAGGTCTCCGGCATGACGGCGTTGAGCAGGACCGCGACACCGCGCAGGGACTCGGCGGCCGTGTACAGGATCGTCGCCAGGCGGGCGCGGCCCTCCGGCGAGTCGTCCTTGGCGACCTTCCACGGCTCCTGCTCCGTGATGTAGCCGTTGACCTGCTTCACGAAGTCGAAGACCGCCAGGATGCCGCCCTGGAAGTCCAGCTCCTCGCCGATCTTGCGGTCGGCCGTGGCGACGGCCTTCGCCAGTCCGTCGCGGACCGCCTGCTCGGCGTCGCCCGCGGCCGTGGCCGCGGGGAGCGCGCCGCCGAAGTACTTGCCGACCATGGCCGCGACGCGCGAGGCCAGGTTGCCGTAGTCGTTGGCCAGCTCGGAGGTGTAGCGGGCGCTGAAGTCCTCCCAGGAGAACGAGCCGTCGCTGCCGTACGCGATGGCCCGCAGGAAGTACCAGCGGTAGGCGTCCACGCCGAAGTGCGAGGTCAGGTCCTGCGGCTTGATGCCGGTCAGGTTGGACTTCGACATCTTCTCGCCGCCGACCATCAGCCAGCCGTTGGCGACGACCTTGCCGGGCAGCGGCAGGCCCTGCGCCATCAGCATGGCCGGCCAGATGACCGAGTGGAAGCGCAGGATGTCCTTGCCGATCAGGTGCACGTTCGCCGGGAACGTACCGTCGAACTTCTCCTGGTTGGCGCCGTAGCCGACGGCCGTCGCGTAGTTCAGCAGCGCGTCGACCCACACGTAGATGACGTGCTTGTCGTCCCACGGGACCGGGACGCCCCAGTCGAAGGTCGAGCGGGAGATCGACAGGTCCTGGAGGCCCTGCTTGACGAAGTTCACGATCTCGTTGCGCGCGGACTCCGGCTGGATGAAGTCCGGGTTGGCCGCGTAGAACTCCATGAGCTTCGGGCCGTACTCACTGAGCTTGAAGAAGTAGTTCTCCTCCTTGAGGATCTCCACCGGCTTCTTGTGGATCGGGCACAGCTTGACGCCGTCCTCGTCCTCGATCAGATCGCCGGGGAGCTTGTACTCCTCGCAGCCCACGCAGTACGGGCCCTCGTAGCCGCCCTTGTAGATCTCGCCCTTGTCGTACAGGTCCTGCACGAACTCCTGCACACGGTCCGTGTGCCGCTTCTCCGTCGTCCGGATGAAGTCGTCGTTCGCGATGTTCAGGTGCTCCCAGAGGGGCTTCCAGGACTCCTCGACGAGCTTGTCGCACCACTCCTGCGGCGTGACGCCGTTCGTCTCGGCCGTGCGCATGATCTTCTGACCGTGCTCGTCCGTGCCGGTGAGGTACCACACCTTCTCGCCGCGCTGGCGGTGCCAGCGGGTGAGCACGTCGCCTGCGACGGTCGTATAGGCGTGGCCCAGGTGAGGAGCGTCGTTTACGTAGTAGATGGGGGTCGAGACGTAAAACGCCGTCGCCGCCTGCTTCTCGGATCCAGTGGCCGCCATGGTCGAAATCCTAACGGTCCGGGGGAGGACCGCTCGCACGGATAAACCCCGCCCCGGGGACGGAGACCTTTGCGAAACATCCCTTCCCGTAGCAAAGACGCATCCTGGGAGGGAGTGGACACGCATGCACGAGGCAGGGGACATCACGATGCGGGTACTGGTCGCCGAGGACGAGGAGATTCTGGCGGAGCTGGTCGCCACCGGGCTGCGACGGGCCGGATTCGCCGTCGACACCGTGTACAGCGGCGACGCCGCCCAGGCCTACCTGGGCCTGCACGACTACGACGTCGTCGTCCTGGACCGCGATCTGCCCCGGGTGCACGGCGACGACGTCGCCCGCCAGCTGGTCGCCTCCGGCTCCCGCACCAGGATCCTGATGCTCACCGCCGCCGGCAGCATGGAGGACCGGGTCTCCGGCCTCGACCTGGGCGCCGACGACTACCTGGGCAAGCCTTTCGAGTTCCCCGAGCTGGTCTCCCGGGTCCGCGCCCTGCGGCGGCGCAGCGCCCGCCCCGTACCGCCGCAGCTGGCCCGGCACGGCATCCGGCTCGACACCGTGCGCCGCACCGCGAGCCGGGACGGCCGCGAGCTGGACCTCTCGCCGAAGGAGTTCACCGTGCTCCAGCTGCTGCTGGAGGCCGACGGCGGGACCGTCAGCGCCGAGGAGCTGCTGGAACGGGCCTGGGACGCCAACGCCGACCCCTTCACCGGGGCCGTCCGCGTCTGCATGAGCAAGCTCCGCGCCAAGCTCGGCGAACCGAACGTCATCCGCACCGTGCAGGGCGTGGGGTACGCCCTGTGAAGCGCCCGCCCCTGCCGCGCCTCACCATCCGGACCAGGATCGCGCTCGTGTACGGCGGGGTCTTCCTGGTGCTCGGTACGGCGCTGCTCGCGACCGTCAACCTGGCCTCCCGCTCCGGGACGGACTCCCAGGCCCGCGCCATCGCCCGCAGCGCCGCCGTCGTCCAGCCCGGCTACGCGGTCAACGGCCCCCTCGTCACCCGCCGCAGCCTCGGCCCGCCGACCGTCTACGACCTCACCGACCACGTCAGCGACGCGGCCGGGGACCAGCTCCTGTACTGGTCGATCGCCGCGCTGCTGGTGATGACGGCCTGCGCGGTCGCGGTCGGCTGGTGGACCGCCGGGCGGGTCCTGCGGCCCGTGCACGCGATGACGGCCAAGGCCCGCCGGCTCTCCGCGCACACCCTCCACGAGCGGATCGCCTCCCAGGGCCCCGACGACGAGCTGAAGGAGCTGGGCGAGACCCTCGACGCCCTGCTCGCCCGGCTGGAGAAGGCCTTCGACGGGCAGCGGCGGTTCATCGCCAACGCCTCGCACGAACTGCGCACCCCGCTGGCCACCCAGCGGGCCGCGATCCAGATCGGTCTGGACGACCCGACCCCGGAGGACCTGGTCCGCACCCGGCAGACGCTGCTGGACAACAACCGGCGCAGCGAACGGCTCATCGAGGGGCTGCTGCTCCTCGCGCGCAGCGAGCGGGGGCTCGGCGAGAGCGAGCGGGAGGCCGTGGACCTGGTCCGGGTGGTGGCGGAGGAGGCGGCCTGCCGTCCGGGCGTGACGGTCGACGCGTCCCCCTGCGAGGTGCGCGGGAACCGGGTGCTGCTGGCCCGGCTGGTGGCCAATCTGGTGGCCAACGCGACGACGTACAACGTGCCCGGCGGGCGGGTGGAGGTGTCCCTGACGCAGGTCGGCGCGGGGGTGCTGCTGGAGGTGCGCAACACCGGGCCGGTGGTGGACGCGACGGACGTCCCCGGGCTCTTCGAGCCGTTCCGGCGCGGTGAGGGGCGGGACCGGATGGGGCCGGGCTCGGGGCTCGGCCTGTCGATCGTGCGCTCCATCGCGGTCGCGCACGGCGGTACGGTCACGGCGGTGCCGGGCCCGGAGGGCGGGCTCGCCGTGACCGTACGCCTGCCGGTCGGTCAGGCGCCTGCGTCGGGCTCGCGGGCGGCGAACCAGGCGGCCGGGGCGGCCAGGACCTCGCGGTAGAACGCGGCGTCCGCGATCTCGCGGGGCGCGGGGCCGGCGTGGAAGAAGCCGGCGTTCGGGGCGTCCAGCTTCCGCAGGAAGTCGAAGCCCTTGGCGTCCTGCTCGCCGAAGGCGACGAACTGGAAGAACAGCGGCAGCCGGGCCGCGTCCGTCAGTGCCTGGCGGGCGGCCTGCTTGACGTCCGGCGGGCCGTCGGTCTGGAAGACGACCAGCGCCGGGCCGGTCCGTCCGGACGACTCGTAGTGCGAGACGACCTCCTCGACGGCGCGGTGGTAGTTCGTCCGGCCGAGGCGGCCGAGGCCGGCGTTCAGCTCGTCGATCCGGCCCGCGTGGCTGTCCAGCTCCACCGTGCCGGTGCCGTCGATGTCGGTCGAGAAGAACACGACCTGGACGGTGGCGGCCTCGTCGAGGTGCGCGGCCAGGGCCATCGTGCGGTCGCCCAGGTGCTGGGCGCTGCCGTCCTTGTAGAACGGGCGCATCGAGCCAGAGCGGTCGAGCACCAGGTAGACGGCGGCCCGCGTACCGGTCAGGCCGTGGGCCTTCAGCCCGGCCTGGGCGGCCTTGTACATCCCGGCCAGCTCGGGCGCGCGCGCCTTGACCTTGGCCGGCGTGAGCGCGGACTTGCCGGCGGGGGCGGCGGGGGCGGCGGGGGCCGGCTCCTCGGTGGTGGCGGCCGGGGCGGGGGCCTCGGCGGGGGCCGGTTCCGGCTCCGGCTCCGGGGCGGTGGCCTCGGCGACGGGCTCGGCGGCAGCCGGCTCGGCCTCGACCGGCTCCGGCTTCGCTTCGGCCTCGGGCTCGGACTCGGGCTTGTCGTCGGCCTCGGGCTTCTTCGAGGCCTCCGGCTCCACCGTGGTCTCGGCGACCTCGGCGACCTCGGCGACCTCGGCGACCTCGGCGGTCTCAGCCGCCTCGACTGCATCGCTGGTCTCAGCAACCTCGGTTGCATCGCCGGTCTCAGCAACCTCAGCGACCTCGGCCACCTCCGCTGCCTCAGCAGTCTCCGGCTCAGCAGCCTTCGGGGCCTCCGGCTCCGCGATCTCAGCAGCCTTCGCGGCCTCCGGCTCCGCGGCCTCAGCCGTAGCCTCCGGCACCGACGTGCGCTCGGTCTGGGCCGGGACCGTGGGGGCGGGCTTCGGGGCGGGGGCGGCCGGGTTGTCGAAGGCGGCGGCCACCAGGTCGGCCGCCGCGTCCCGGGACGACGTGGAGCGCTCCGGCGACGCGGGCGCGGGCACCGTGGCCCGGGTCGCGGCCGGGGCGGGTTCGGAAGCGGCCTCGTCCGCCGGTTCCGACGCGCCCGCGGGCTCCGGCTCCGGCTCCGTGGCCAGGGTGCGCTCGCTCTGGGACGGGACCGTGGCCGTCGTCGGCTCGTCCTGCTCCGTGCGGTCACGGCCGAACACCTTGCGCAGCAAGCTCCGAATGCCCATGGGCGAGGCCTTTCGCATGAGTTGGGTGCGATGAATGTCCGTACTGCGGGAATTGATCCCTGGCCAGGGCGGATACGTAAGGTTAGCGGCCGGATCCGGCCCTCCGGTGGTGCGGCCCGCCCTGCGGGGGAACCGAGCCGCAACCGATCCCGGACCGATCCCTGACCGACTCCGGACCGATTCCGGACCGAGTCCTGTGCGGGCGGTGTGCGGACCTTGTGGGTGTCGTCGATATGTGTCCGTTGTCAGCCGCAAGGTGCTCGTTCCTGTTGTTAGCGTGATCAAACGGTGTGTCTGACGATCAGTCAGGCACACCGATTTCTTTGGTCCTCCCATGTGCGACAAGAAGGGCTCTCCCATGCGGAACCCATCCCGCCGAATACGGCTCGCGGCCTGTGCCGCGGCGGCCGGGGCGATGCTTTCCGGCCTGGTGCCGGCCGCCCACGCCTCGGCTCCCGCCGCCGGTCCCGCCGCAGCGGTCCCGGCCGCCGACGACCCCGTACCGGATCACGAGAGCATGCCCGACGACGGGTTCGACGACGAACCCGAGGGCGAGCAGGACGATTCGGCCGGAACCGGCACCGCGGCGGCGAGCCGGGGAGCGCCGGCGGCGGCCGCTCCGGCGCCCGGCCGGCCCGCCGACTTCGCCCTGGCCAAGGGCGCGGACCTGTCCGGGCTGGTCGCGAAGCTGACGGCGAGCCTTCCGAGCCAGGGCCTCACCGAGTTGATGACCCAGGCCAACCGCGATTCGCCCGGCTGCGGCGCGGCCACCGTCTACGGCCCCGACCTCACCGCCGACCAGCGCTTCTGCTGGAAGTCCGACGACGCCACCTCCACCGAGTGGGTGCCGCAGGCCATTTCGGGCGTTTCGGATGCCCAGGAGGACGAGGACTGGGGCACGTCGGACGCCGAGCCCGTCGCCGTGGCCGGGTACGACGCGAAGAACCCGGGCCGCAGCGACTACGCCTCCGGCCGCGACAACTGCCTCCAGGCCTCCGCATCCGACGCCTGCAACGAGAAGGGCGTCCGGGTCACCTTCTTCAACCAGAAGACCCGGATGTACCGCCATGTCCTGCTGGCCTGGCCGTACATGAACTCCAAGGACCACATCTCCTTCGACGCCGTGCACGCCTCCGAGGGCAGCTGCACCTCCTCCGTCACCCCGAGCTGCGCCGCGCAGAACGGCATCCACGCGGGCGGCATGGTCTGGTACGGCAACTACCTGTACGTCGCCGACACCGCCAACGGCATGCGGGTCTTCGACTTCCGCCGGATCCTGGACCTCAACCCGGACAACGACGCGGCCGTCAACGACCCGACCCCGGACGGGCTCGTCAGCGACGTCCAGGACAAGAAGCGGATCGGCCGGCAGAGCAACGTCTGGTACGCGTACGGCTACCGCTATGTGATGCCGCAGGTCGCCACGGTGAACTTCACCGCCGCCAAGAACGGCGGCCCGACCTCCGGAAACCAGTGCTACAACACCGGCCGCCCGAAGGCCTCGTACCTCTCGCTGGACCGTACCGGCACCGACCACATGATCATCGGGGAGTACTGCAACACCAACAACGGCGGTGACCCCGGCCGGGTCGCCACCTACCCGATGGCCTCGCTCGCCGCCGCGGTCGAGGGCGCGACCGGCACGGCCGTGAGCGCCGACGAGGCGTACGGGCTCCCGGTCGGCGCCACGTTCAACGGCGAGGCGCTGTGGCACAAGTTCCAGGGCGCGATGCGCTACGAGGGCTCCTGGTACTTCCACCGCAGCAACGCCTCCTCCCACGGTCTGCTGCTCCAGGCCACCGTGGGCACCGTCGACGGAGCCGCCCGGCTCGTCGGGAACACGAAGACGCTGAAGTCGACCATCGGCCCCGAGGACCTGTACCTCGCCCACGGGCGCGGCGACAACCTCCCGCCGAGGCTCTGGTCGCTGAGCGAGCACGCCACCACCGCCGACTGCTCGGCCTGTGCCCGTGAGGTGTACAGCTACCCGATGGCGGACGTGGTCTCCTCCTTCGGCTGACCGCCGCCCGCCGCTCACCGGAGGCCGGCGGCCCGCACTACAGTCGGGGCCATGGTTTCCGGTGAGGCGCCGCAGGCGGCGGGCAGTGTGCGGGTCGATGTCTGGATCTGGTCGGTCCGGCTCACGAAGACCCGCGCACAGGCGGCCGCCGCCTGCCGCGCCGGACATGTGAAGGTCGCCGGTGAACGGGCCAAGCCCGCCCAGGCCGTGCGCGTCGGCGACGAGGTGCGGCTGCGGCACGCGGGCCGGGACCGGATCGTCGTGGTGTCGAAGATCGTCAAGAAGCGGGTGGGGCCGCCGGCCGCCGCCGAGTGCTTCATCGACAACAGCCCGCCCCCGCCGCCCCGCGAGGCCGCGATCCAGATTCCGGTACGGGACCGGGGCACGGGCCGGCCGACCAAGCGGGACCGCCGCGAGATGGACCGGCTGCGGGGTTCCGGCCCCGCCGAGTGACGGCTCCACGGCCCGGGTGACGGGTCTACGAGTCTACGGCCCGGGTGACGGCTCCACTGTCCTGTTGACGGGTCTAGGGCGCGGGCGAGGCGATCGCCCGTGCCGCCGCCACCTCCTGGCGCAGCGGCGCCAGCACCCCCTGCTCGTCCCCGGGGAGTTCGGCGCGCACCTCCACCAGGACCTCGCTGGCCCGCAGCCCCTCGGCCAGTTCGCGCAGCTGGGTGGCGACCGCGGACACCTCCGCCGGTTCCGGTTCCGGGGCCCCGTGGTCGACGCGGACCCGTGCGGCGGTCGTGGCGTCCACGATGCGTTCCACGGCCACCACCAGCGGCCACCAGGCGGCGGCGCGCGGTCCGGTGGGCGGCGGTTCGGTCAGGGCGCGCTGGAACTCGGAGCGCACGGACGACAGATCGCGGTAGAGGCGGCGCCGGGCCCGGACCCGTTCCGCCCTGTCGCCGCCCGGCTCGAAGGCGTACGCGACATAGCCGGCGGTGTCCGCCACCGCGTCGGCCAGCCGGTGCCCGATCCGGGTGTGCCAGCTCTCCGGCCAGAGCAGATATCCGGCCACCAGCACGATCGCGCAGCCGATCAGGCTGTCCAGCAGCCGCGGCCAGACGAGCTGGACGCCCTGGTGGTTGAGCAGGTCCGACAGAAGCAGGATGACCGGGGTGACGGCCGCCGTCTGGAAGGCGTAGCCCTTCGCGGTGAGCGCCGGGATCAGCGCGGCGAGCACCATCATCACCGGCACGTCCCACCACCCCGCCGGCACCTCCGCCAGCACCGGGGCCGCGACGACGAGCCCCGCCGCCGTGCCCACGGCGCGCAGCACCGCGCGGGAGAACACCGAACCGAAGTCCGGCTTGAGGACGAAGGTGACGGTGAGCGCCACCCAGTACGAGCGGGGCACGGCGATCAGCGAGGTCAGCGCCTGGGCCAGCCCGATGCAGAGCGCGAGGCGCAGCCCGTACCGCCAGGACGTCCCCGAGAGCAGCACCGTGCGGGTGGCGCGCCGGATCCGGACACCGAGCGCGGCCGGCCGGCCCAGCCGGTCGTCGACGTTGAACGGGTCGGGGTCGGTCTTGTGGACGACCACGGCGGCGTGCCGCAGGGCGCCGTCCACGGCCCGGGTGGCGGGCGAGTCCGGGGCGGGCAGCTCCGGCGCGCCGCCCCCGGTGCGGCCGGCGGCCATGTCCGCGGCCAGGGCGCGCACGGCCGCCGGGATCGCGTCCGGCAGCCGGATCCCGCGCACATGCACGGCGGGCGCGGCCTCGACCAGCGGGATCACCACGTTGAGCTGGGAGAGCAGCCGGACGCCCGTGCCGCTGCGGCCGTGGTAGCGGCTGCGGTGGGCGAGGATCAGGTCGTACGAGGTGTTCAGGGACTCGGTGACCGTGTGCCGTTTCTCCTCGTACGCCGGGCCGCCCGCGGCGGCCAGCAGATCGGCGACCGCCAGATAGGTGGACACGACGGCGGCCCGCTCGGGACGTTTGCTCCGCAGCGGCCAGGCCAGCAGCGTGAGGGCCAGGACGAACAGCCCGCCCACGGTCAGCAGCAGCGGGGCCACCCACCACGGGTCAGGCATCGGCAGACCCGCGCCGACCGCGGCGTTGAGCAGGAGCAGCAGACCGGACACGGAGGCGACCGCGCCGATCGTCGACATCATCCCGGAGACCAGGCCGATGAGCGTGAGCACCAGGACGGCCGTCCAACCCGTCCCGTACACCAGGGTGCCGGTCATGATGCCGAGGGCGCCGAACACCTGCGGCACGGCGATGTTGAGGACCCGCATCCGGTACGCGTCGGCCGTGTCGCCGATGACCCCGGAGAGCGCGCCCATGGAGACCAGCGCCCCGTAGACCGGCCGGTCCGCGGCGAAGCCGACGGCGAGCGGGGCGGCCAGGGCGACGGCGGCGCGGCCGACGGCGGCCCAGGGCACGGGGGTGGGGCGGGGGCGCAGACCGTAGCGCAGCCAGACCGGCGGCGTGCCCCGGCGCTGCGCCGGGGTGGTGGACGGCGTTCCCTCGGCCCCGGTGGTCACCGCGTCCCCCTCGTCCGTGCTCCGTGTGCGACAGGACCCCTGCGGCGGATCCCGTGTGCGGCGGGTGCCGTGCTCAGCGGATCCCGTGTTCAGCAGGTCCCACGCGCGACAGGTCCCGTGTTCAGCAGGTCCCATGTTCCCGCAGGACGAAGACGGTCTTGCCACGTGCCCCGCCGCTCCGCCCCCGGTCCAGTGCGCGCGGGGCCTCCGCCAGCGGCAGTTCGGCCTCGATGGGGACGCGCAGCACGCCCTCGGCGGCGCCCGCGGCCAGGACGCCGAGCAGGACCGGGTTCGGTTCGAGGCGGAAGTCGACGGGCCGGACCCCTTCGGCGGAGGCCGCGACGCCCCGGGTGGAGAGCGCGATGCCGCCGGGCCGGACCGTCGCGGCGTACGCGGCGAACGCGTCGGGCGTCGCGGAGGCCAGGTCGACCAGCGCGTCCACCCCGTCCGGGCAGGCCTCCCGGATCGCCCCGGCGACCCCGCCCCGGGTGGTGTCGACGGTGACGGCGGCGCCCAGCGAACCCATCCTGGCCCGCTCGTCCCCGCGCACCACGGCGATCACCCGGACATCGCGGGCGCGGGCGAGCTGGGTGAGACAGCTGCCGACGCCGCCCGCCGCGCCCACCACCAGCAGGCTCTCGTGGCCGCGCGGCGCCACCGCCTCCAGGATCTGCGCGGCGGCCATCCCGGCGGACGGCAGCGCGGCCGCGATCCGGGCGTCGAGCCCGCGCGGGACGAGGGCGATCGCGGAGTCCTGGGAGACGCACACGTAGTCGCTGTAGGTGCCCGCGCCCGCCGCCGGTCCGCCGGTCCGGCCGAAGACGTGGTCCCCGACCCGGAAGCGGTTGTCCCCCGGGCCGATCATGTCCACCCGGCCCGCGTAGTCGACCCCGACGACCAGGGGAGGGGCGGGCGGCGGGCGGTGGCCGGGGGGCTCGCGGTCGGGCGGGTTGAGCGCGGCGTACTCGACGCGCACCCGGACCTCGCCCCGGGCCGGATCGGGTTTGGGGAGTTCGACGAGGGCGGGATCGGCGCTGGGCGTGCTCACGGCGATGGCGCGCATGCGGAAGACCTTCCAGTCGCCCCCGGCAGTCACCTCCTCCACTGTTGCCCGGCCGGGTCCGGTGCGCACCTCGGCGGTGTCAGGCCCCGGCCGGCGCTGCCGAGGAGGCGGGGGTCGCGGGGGCGGGCGGCTTCGGCCCGTACCGGATCCGGGTCGCCAGTGCGCACACCGCGCAGGCCAGTCCGACGCCGAGGACGATCCACACCGTGGTGCGCAGCGAGGCGGTCAGCGCGTCGTAGACGGCCGCCGCCGCGTCCCGTTCGGTGCCGTTCACCTCCGCGAGGATCCGGTCGCGGGCCAGGGCGAGGGCCCCGCGCAGCACCAGCGCGCCCAGCGCGTAGCCGGCCCCGGCGACGGCGGTGGCGGCGAGCAGGGCGCGGACCCGGCCGCGCCGGGCCGGTCCGCCGCGCAGCCATGCCGTCACGAGCCCGAGCAGGGTGAAGACCAGGGTGCCGACGGCCGGCCACACACTGGCGGCGCGCAGCCACCGGAAGCTCTGGCGCAGCTGGTCGGCGCGGTCGGCGGAGATGAGCCGGATGTCGGTGTGCTCGACGGGGATCTGGTCGGCGAAGGGGACCCCGTTGTCGACGAGGTTCTGCCGCACCTTCTCGGTGACGGGCGCCAGATCGATGGTGACGCTTTCGCCGGTCTGTCCGTCGAGCGCGGCCGTGACGGCCTCGTGGGCGGTGCGGTTGGCGGCGTTCCACGCGGCCTGGAAGGCCTCGGTGGTGGTGAAGGACTCGACGGCCTGGTGGAGGAAGTCGCGGACGGGGTCCTGGAGCGGGCCCACGTCGATCTGCTTCATCGCCTCGTCGGTGATCAGGTCCGCGACCGTGTTCCGCACGTCGGGGTCGGAGGCCAGCGGCGCCACCGCCGCCACGTACCGGTCGGTGTCGTCGATCTCCAGATCGACCCAGGCGGAGAGCGCGCTCAGCGGCACCAGGACGGCGAGCAGCACCAGGAAGGCCGCCGAGAGCACCGTCGAGAAGTAGGTCCGCACCCCACCAGGGAATCCCGGATGCCCGGGGCGTGCCGGGGGCCGTAGTCCATCCGAGTTGCCGGGGGACCCGGCCGGGTGTGCCCTGGAGGGAAAGCGGGGGCGACGGAAGGAGCTCTCAGCCATGGCCACACATGCTTCGGCGCCGGCGCGCGGAGCGCACGCGCGTCCCCGGCACCGTTCGACGCTCAGCTGGGCGGTGCCCGTCACCCTCGGGGTGATCCTCGGCTGGTACGCCACCTCCATCGTCCGCGGCGGCGGTGTGCTCACCGGCACGCAGCTCGCTCTCGGACTGGTCTCGGGCGCCGTGCTCGCGGTGCTCTGCTTCGGGCTCGGCCGGGTGCAGAGGCGGCTGCCGCGCGAACTGAGCGCGGGTGCCTACGGCGCGCTGTTCGGCGGCTCGATCGGCTTCCTGTACAGCCTGTCCGGCAAGAGCGTGCTGGCGGCCTCGGTGCTGGGGCTGCTGACGGGAGCGGCGATGCTGCTGGCTTCGTACTACATGTTCTACACGCGGGAGGACTGAGCCCTCCCGCGACCGCGTCCGCGCGTCCGGCCCGCGCCCCCGCAGGGACGCGGGCCGCACGCGTGCCGGGGACCGGAGGCGGATGTCAGTCGCGGACGACGGTCACCGGGCAGGGCGCGTGCTGGGTGACGTGCAGACTGACCGAGCCCAGCAGGGTGGCCTTGAAGCCGCTGTAGCCGCGCGCCCCCACGACCAGCAGGTTGGCGCCCTTGGCCCGGTCGAGGAGGGCCTGCGCCGGGTTGCCGATCACGATGACCTTGGTGACGGCGGCGGCGCCCTCCGCGCCGAGGGCCTCCTCCAGGGCCTCGTTGAGCGAGACCGTGGCGACGGCCTGCGGGTCGAAGTCCTCCGGCATGCCCGGCATCATCGACGCCCAGCTCGTCGTCGGGTACTCCCAGCTGTTGACGGCTTCGACCGTGTCCCCGGTCAGCTCCGCCTGGCGCACGGCCCAGTGCAGCGCCTTGATCGACGACTCGGAGCCGTCCACGCCCACCACGATCCTGCCCATCTCTGCCTCCAGCTCGCTTGTGGCTCGCACGTGCGGGCGTGGTGCGGACGCCCGCACCACGCACCTTCCCGGCTTACTGTAGTCAAAACGGACAAAACTACAGCCTTGGGGGTGGTCAGGCGGGCCGGAGAGCGGCCAGTTGCTGGGCGAAGGGGATCACCTCGTCGTCCAGGCCCAGCGCCTTGGAGGCGCCGGAGACCGCTCCGCCGCCGGAGACCGCCCGCGCCAGCTCGCCGCCCGCGCGCCGGATCCGGGCCGGCAGGCCCTCGGTGTAGTCGTCGCCCGAGGCGCCCCAGTCCTCCGACGCGGCGTACACGGACGTCGGCAGCGTGACCGCCCGCAGATAGGCGAAGAGCGGGCGCATCGCGTGCTCCAGCACCAGCGAGTGCCGGGCCGTGCCGCCGGTCGCGGCGACGACCACCGGCTTGCCGGTCAGCGCGGTGTTCTCGACGAGGTCGAAGAACGACTTGAACAGTCCGCTGTACGAGGCGGTGAAGACCGGCGAGACCGCGATCAGCCCGTCGGCCCCGGTCACGGCCGCGATCGCCTCGGCCAGGTTCTCCGGGGGGAAACCGCTGACCAGGTGGGACGCGATGTCGTGGGCCAGGTCGCGCAGTTCGATCACGCGGACCTCGACGGCCCGGTCCTGGTCGGCCTCCAGCCGCTCCCGGGTGGCGGCGGCCAGCCGGTCGGCGAGCAGCCGGGTCGAGGAGGGGTTGCTCAGCCCGGCCGAGACGGCGACGATCCTCAGCGGTTCGGTGGCGAACACGGTTCAGCTCTCCTTCGGGGTGGCGGCGGTGACGGCCGGGTGGAGCGGCGCGGACTCGGGGACTCCGGCCGGCCGCAGCGCGGCGAACTCCTTGCGCAGCACCGGGACGACCTCCTCGCCGAGCAGGTCGAGCTGCTCCAGGACCGTCTTGAGCGGCAGCCCGGCGTGGTCCATCAGGAACAGCTGGCGCTGGTAGTCGCCCACGGCGTCCCGGAAGGACAGGGTCCGCTCGATGACCTCCTGCGGGGAGCCGACGGTCAGCGGGGTCTGCCGGGTGAAGTCCTCCATCGAGGGGCCGTGCCCGTAGACCGGCGCGTTGTCGAAGTACGGACGGAACTCCCGTACCGCGTCCTGCGAGTTCTTGCGCATGAACACCTGGCCGCCGAGGCCGACGATCGCCTGCTCGGCCGTGCCGTGGCCGTAGTGCGCGTACCGCTGGCGGTAGAGGTGGACCATCTTCTTGGTGTGCTCCATCGGCCAGAAGATGTTGTTGTGGAAGAAGCCGTCGCCGTAGTACGCGGCCTGCTCGGCGATCTCCGGGGAGCGGATCGAGCCGTGCCAGACGAACGGCGGGACGCCGTCCAGCGGGCGCGGGGTCGCGGTGAAGGACTGGAGCGGGGTGCGGAACTTGCCCTCCCAGTCGACGACGTCCTCGCGCCACAGCCGGTGCAGCAGGGCGTAGTTCTCGATGGCGAGCGGGATGCCCTGGCGGATGTCCTTGCCGAACCAGGGGTAGACCGGTCCGGTGTTGCCGCGGCCCATCATCAGGTCGACGCGGCCGTCCGCGAGGTGCTGGAGCGTGGCGTAGTCCTCGGCGATCTTCACCGGGTCGTTGGTGGTGATCAGGGTCGTCGAGGTGGAGAGGATCAGCCGCTCGGTGCGGGCGGCGAGGTAGCCGAGGGTGGTGGTCGGCGAGGAGGGGACGAACGGCGGGTTGTGGTGCTCGCCGGTCGCGAAGACGTCGAGTCCGACCTCCTCGGCCTTCTGCGCGATGGCCAGGGTCGCCTTGATCCGCTCGTTCTCGGTGGGGGTCCGCCCGGTCGTCGGGTCGGTGGTGACGTCTCCGACGGTGAAGATCCCGAACTGCATGGCGCCCGCCTCCTTGGTGCTCGCCGTTGTGGCCGTGGCCGGGGACGGCCCGGGTGGCCGATCCCTTGTTGTTGAACGTTGAACTATCTGGACACACCCTACAACGGAGTGCCCCGCCGTCCTATTCCGGCGCGTCCACACCCGTCGCGCGCCGCTCCGCCACCCAGCGCTCGGCCCGCTCGACCGCCTCCTCCTGCGCCCCGAAGACCTCCTGCCGCGCGGGCACCACCCGGTCGTCGCCCAGCTCCGCGGTGAGCCCGGTGCGCCGCAGCACCGCCAGCAGCCGGGGCTGGACGCCCGCCAGATAGAGCCGCCCGCCGTGCGCGTCCAGCTCCTCCGCGTACCGGCTCAGCAGCTTCACCACCGCCGAGGAGGGCACCTCCGGGGCGGTGCGCAGCGTCAGGACGACCGCCGAGCCGCGCGCCCGCGACACATCGGGCCACTGGGCGTCGATCCGGGGCGCCTCGGCGAACAGACTCGCCCCGCCGTAGAAGAGGACCCGCACCTCACCCGGTCCGACCCGGGCGGGCGGATCGGTGAACCGCCAGCTGCCGGGGCCGGAGCCGCGCTCAAGACCGCGCAGCCCGCTCTGCCGGGCCGCCTGCACGCAGTACAGCAGCAGCGAGAGCAGCGCCCCGATCACGATCGCCTGCTGGAGCGGGAGCTGGGTGGTGGCGATGAAAGTGACCACCATCGCGGCGGCCGGCAGCGGGGACGTACGGACCACCAGCAGGATGTCCTTGCGGCGGCCCCCGATCAGCTCGCAGCCGATCACGATGATCAGCCCGCCGATGACGGGCATCGGGATCCGCTCGGCCAGCGAGCCCAGCGTGAGCACCAGCAGCGCCAGCCACACCCCGGCGAAGATCCCCGTCCACCGGGTGCGGGCCCCCGCGCCGACGGCGACCCCGGTCCGCGACATCGAGCCCCCTGCGGGCAGCGCGCCGAAGAGGCCGCCGCCGATGTTGCCGAGGCCCTGGGCGACGAAGTCGCCGTCCACGGACGACTTCGAGCCGTCGGGGTTGCGGACCGTCGGGCCGATCGACGCCGCCTGGGCGAGCGCGACCAGCGCCACGGCGAAGGCCCCGGGCAGCAGCGCGCCGGCCGTGGACAGGTCGGGGGCGGTGAAGTGCGGCAGCGAGGCCGGGATATGGGCGATGTCCCGGGCCAGCTTCACCTCGACGGAGAACAGCCCGACGCCGAGGCTGACGGCGACCAGCGCGATCAGGACCGCCACCGGTTCCAGCCGCCGCACCAGCCGGACCAGCGCCCAGACGGCGACCGTGACCAGGGCGGTCAGGGTGGTGGTCGGCTTCCAGTCGCCGATGTGCACGAGCCAGTCGCCCAACTGGGTGAGGCGGTTGTGGCCACGGGGCTTGTAGCCGGTGGCGTCGTCGAGCGAGCCGGTGATGATCTGGACGGCGATCCCCGTCGAGAACCCGGTCATCACCGCGTTCGAGACGAAGCTCATCACCGCCCCGAGCCGCAGCAGCCCCAGGACCACCATGACCAGCCCGGCGAGCACGGAGACGGTCGCGACGTTCCCCGCGTCCCGGGGATCCAGATGCGCCCCCGACAGCACGCTCTGCGAGGTCAGCGCGATGGCCGAGGTCAGGGTGGTGACCATCAGGACCGTACGGGCGAAGAACGAACCGAGGATCGTGGGCACGACGCCCGCGTAGATCCCGCTGACCGGACTGAAACCGCCGATCGCCGCGTAGGCCATGCCTTCGGGAATGGAGAAGAGCCCCGTGACCAGACCGGCTGACACATCGGAGGGTGTGGGCCGTCCCAGCCCCGGCTTCCTGCCCGCCTCGCTCATGGCACCCCAGTAGAACCCGGTCGGGTGAGTCCCGCACCTCGTCGCTCCGCCCGCCCGAGCCGCCCCGCGGTGCGTACCCTGGAGGACGGTGGCCGCACGGGCCCCACCGGACGGAGGCGGACCATGAGCGGCACCGGAACGACGGGCGCAGACACCCCCCGTGCCGCCGACGACACCCGCGCCGCCGGTGGCACCGAACGCTGGAAGGAGCGCGGCGTCGCCCTGCGCGTCGGCGTCTACGTCTTCGCCACGCACCTGTTCGCCGGGTTCATCTGGATCCTCTTCTACGTGGGCGAGCACGCGAAGAAGTAGACGGCGCCGCCCCCGCGCCCGCGGGCACCCACCGTCGAAATCGGCCGCGCCGCCCCCGCACCCGCCCCTATGCTGGGGCCATGACCTTCCTCCCCTGCCGTCGCTGGTGGCGCTCCTCCTAGGAGCGGCCACCTCTTCAGCACGGGACCAGGGCCGTTCGAAAGGACGGCCCTTCTCCATGTCCTCTTCCGGTACGGCTCCGAGCCGGAAGGGCCGTCCTCGCCGCATCCGCCACCGCGAGGAGAGACCCGCCATGACCACGACCCACGCCCCGGACACCGTCCCGCTCGACGAGCGCGTCCGGCGCGACCCCGCACGCTTCCGGGTGATGACCGGAGACCGGCCCACCGGGGCCCTGCACCTCGGCCACTACTTCGGCACCCTCCACAACCGGGTGCGGCTCCAGGAACTCGGGGTGGAGGTGTTCGTCCTGGTCGCCGACTACCAGGTGCTCACCGACCGGGACGTGGCCGAGCGGCTCACCGAGACCACGGAGGGCCTGCTGCTCGACTATCTGGCCGCCGGGATCGACCCGGAGCGCTCGGTGGTCTTCCACCACAGCGCCGTCCCCGCGCTCAACCAGCTGATGCTGCCCTTCCTCAGCCTGGTCTCGGTCGCCGAACTCGGCCGCAACCCCACGGTCAAGGACGAGATCGCCCACTCCCGGCAGTCCTCCGTCAGCGGGCTGATGTACACCTACCCGGTCCACCAGGCGGCCGACATCCTCTTCTGCAAGGGCAATCTGGTGCCGGTCGGCCAGGACCAGCTGCCCCATCTGGAGCTCACCCGCACGATCGCCCGGCGCTTCAACGAACGGTACGGACGGGTCTTCCCGGAACCCGAGGCGCTGCTCTCCGAGGCCCCGCTGCTGCTGGGCACCGACGGCACGAAGATGAGCAAGAGCCGGGGCAACTCGATTCCGCTCGGCGCCGGCGCGGACGAGACCGCCCGGCTGATCAGAAGGGCGACCACGGACGCGGAGCGGCACATCACCTACGACCCCGCCCGCCGCCCCGGGGTGTCCGGACTGCTCCTGCTCGCCGCCCTCTGCCTGGACCGCACCCCGCACGCGGTGGCCGAGGAGATCGGGAACGGCGGCGCGGCGGCGCTCAAACGGACCGTCACCGAGGCCGTCAACACCCGGCTGGCCCCGATGCGGGCCCGTCGCGCCGAACTGGCCCGGGACATGGGGTACGTGCGGTCCGTGCTCCGGGCCGGAAACGCCCGCGCCAACGCCCTGGCGGAGGCCACGCTGAAGGAGGTCCGGGAGGCGATGGGCGGGCTGGTCTAGGGCGCTGTCTTCCGGACACGTCCTAGGAACCGGTCGGGGAGGTCTCCGGCGGGGGCCAGGCGTCCCGGGCCGCCAGGTCCAGGATCAGGGCGGCGATGTTCCACGCGTCGTCCGCGCCGCTGTGGTGGCGGCCCTCCAGGGGCAGCCCCGCGACGCGCAGCGCCTCGGCCATACCGGGGCGCTTGCGCAGGCCGTGGGCGGCGGTGAAGGGGATCTTGGCGTTGGTGTGGCGGCGGCCGAACGGATACGGGGCGCCGGTCGCGCGGCACTGGCGCTCGAACTGCTTGCGGTCGTAGTCGCCCCAGCTCGCCCAGGGCCGGACCCCGGCCCCGTGCTCGGCCGCCAGCAGCCGGCAGGCCTCGGCGAAGGGGACGCCGGTGGCCACCTCCGCCGGGGTGAGGCCGGTCAGCCCGGTGCAGAAGGCGCTGACGGTGGAGCGGGCGGGGCGGACCAGGACGCGGTGGCGGGCCAGCCGCTCGCCGGCCCGCAGATCCACGACGGTCAGCCCGATCTCGATGATCTCGCTCACCGCGCCGGGCGGCGGCTGCCCCTCCCAGCAGGTGGCCTCGACGTCCACGACGTTGAGGAGGTCCCCCGGGCCACTGTCCATGTCCATGGGGGCAGCGTAGGAGGCGGGACGCGGGCCGGGCATCCCGATTTCGGGGCCCGGCCCCTCCATCAGCGCGGGGCCGGCGCCGGGTCAGCGCGGGGTCAGCGAGGCGCGTCTGCGCAGCAGTTCCGCCAGGCCGCGCCGGGTCGCCGCGATGACGACGCGGTCGGTGGGCTGGAGGACATAGCCCGGGTGCAGGTTCCAGACGAGGCCGCCCGGGGATTCCTGGGCCGTGCCGGGCGGCTGCGGCGACAGATCGGGGCGGCGGTCGGCGGGCGGGGCCACGTCCAGGGCCAGCACCCGCCACGCCCCGGCCCGGAACGCCTGCTCGACCGTCCGGCCCTCCAGCTGCGGATGCCCGGCGACCTCGACCGCGGCGAACAGCATCACCTTGCGCTCCACGGGCACCGCGCCCAGGATCTGCCGGCCCATCATCGCCACGGCGAAGGAGGGCGCCGCCAGATGGGACACCGAGCGGGAGCGGGTCAGCGCCTGCGGATGGGCGGTGCGCAGGGTGCGGTAGACGGCGGTGGCGAACTCGTCGTCGAACAGCCGCAGCGTCACCCGCAGATCCGGCTTGACCGAGCGCGCGTACAGCGCGGCCTCCAGATTGGTGGTGTCGACGCTGGTCAGGGCGAGCAGAGCGCGCGAGCGCTGGATCTTCGCCGCCTCCAGGACGCCCTCCTGGGTGACGTCCCCGATGACCACCGGTACGTGCAGCCGGCGCGCCACCGGAATGCCGCGCGCGTCCGGATCGTCCTCCACGCACACCACGGGGATGCCCAGTTCGCGCAGTTGCACCAGGACCCGGGTGCCGATCTTGCCCAGTCCCAGCAGCACCACGTGCCCGGAGAGTCCGCGCGGCGGGCGGCGCAGCGAGGAGGCCGTCCGCAGCGAGCCGAAGGCCTCCAGCACCCCGGCCACCAGCAGCGGGAGCAGCATGAGGCCCGCCACCCCGGAGAGGAGCTGGATGATCTGCCGGGCGGTCGGGTCGCCGATCGCCGGATCTCCCATCGCGAACAGGTCGAGCAGGGTGAGGTAGGCGGCGTGCAGCGGATCGTCCCCGGTGGTGAACGTGGACGCCACCGCCAGGCCCAGCACGGCCGTGCCCACCCCCAGCGCCGACCAGCGCAGCCGGCGCGAGAACACCTGGCTCAGCGGCGCTCCCCGGCCCCGCATCCGGCGCCGCCGTCCGGCCGGCCCGGCCTGGCTGACGGCCTCCAGGACCACGGTCCCGCGCCCGGTCGCGGCGGCCACCTGCGTCTGGTCGGGCAGCAGTTGGGGGCCCTCGTCGCCGCTGCTGTCGGAGCCCTCGGTGCCGGCCGGATCGTGGGTCGTGGAGGAGAGCAGGGCCAGGGTGCACAGGCCCGGGTCGGCGACCTGGCCGCCGGGCGGCGGGGTGCGCTCGGCGGCCCTCAGCAGCAGCCCCTCCGCCTGGATGACCTTGCTGGAACCGGCGAGCGCGGTCGCCGCCAGCGCGGGCGCGGCGGTGTCCGCGTCGGACAGGACCGTGGTGGAGGCGTCCAGCGCGGTCTGGTCGATGCCGGGCGAGGCGACGGCGGCGGCCTGGTCGAGCAGGTTCTCCAGATGCTGGCCCAGCTTGCGGTTGTAGAGCCGGATCACCAGCCGGACACGGGGGTTGAGCCGTCGGGCGGTGAGCGCGGCCCGGATGTTGCGCTCGTCGTCGTCGTAGACGAGGGCCAGCGCGGCGGCCGAATCGACCCCCGCCTCCTCGAAGGCCTCGTCGGACGGCTCCGCGGCCTGGAGGATCCGGACCGCCTCCACCCCGGCGTTGGTGTCGTTGTCCCCGTTCCCGCCGCCGTTGCCGAAGCTCCCGGAGCGGTTCATCGCGGACGACATCCGGCCGAACAGCGCGGCGGCCCGGCCGCGTCCGGTCAGCGGCAGCTCCGGCCGGGCCGTCCGGCCGGGCTCCGGCGGCACGACCAGGGTGACCCGCTCCCCGTAGACGTACCGCAGCTCGACCGCGAGCCGCTGGGCGAGCGCGTCGTCGCCGCAGACGACCATGTGGCCGGAGAACGGGGAGCGTTGGGGCTGCTGCGGAAGTGGAGGCACGTGTCCCAGCATGCCCTGGTCCTTTCGCGTGGGCGGAACGGTCGGCGGTCCCCGGGTGTGCCGGGCACCCGGCACGGGGTCAACGTTCAGCGGTCCTCGTACGTCCCCGGATCCGGGCGGGCGAGCAGCCGGCGCGGATCGGCGGCGCGGCCGATGGCGCTCTCCACGGCCGCGATCCGGTCCGCGAGGAGGCCGAGCGCGGCCACCGCCCGGGTCATCGGATCGCCCTCGGGCCCGCCGAGCGCCTGGGCGCGGACGTACGAGGCGGTGACGGCGGCCCAGCGCGCGGCCTGCGCGGCGTCCAGCGTGCCGCGCAGCGCGCCGAGCTTCAGCAGCGCCGCCTCGGCGCCCGAGGTGAGCGTCTGGGCCTCGCCCGCGTAGTGGTCCTCGACGACGGCGTTCAGCTCCGCGTCGTTCATCACGGGCATGATCCGCTCGGCGATCCGGTTCATGTTGCGGTACGAACCCTGGAGCCGGAAGGGCGGTTCGGTGCGGCTGGCGTCGGTGCGCGCGGCCGAGGCGATGTACGCGGCGTTGACCGCGAGCACCGTCTCCCGGGCCGTCAGCAGATGGCGCAGCACGGCGGTGATCCGCTCCACCTCGGGCGGGGTGCAGGGGTGTTCGAGCCGGTCGGCGCGGGCGGCCGGGTCGCCCGCGGCCAGGCGCAGCAGCAGGGCGAGATCGGCGCGCGGGCGTCCGGCGAGCGGGGCCAGGACCGGGTTGGCGGTCAGGGCGTTCTCGACGAAGCTCAGCGCGAAGACGTCCTCGCGTCCGCTCAGCACCTCGCCGAGGTTCCAGACGTCGGCCCGGTTGGCGAGCATGTCGGGGATCCGGAAGCGCTCGCCCGACTCGGTGTAGGGATTGCCCGCCATGCAGACCGCGAAGCGCTTGCCCCGCAGGTCGTAGCTGCGCGGTTCGCCGTCCCTGACGCCCTCGACGCGGCGGGTGGCGTCGCAGAGCGGGATGAACTTCTGGAGCAGTTCCGGCGAGGTGTGCTGGATGTCGTCCAGGTACAGCAGCGTGTTGTTGCCCGCCTCCAGCGCGAAGTTGATCTTCTCGATCTCCTGGCGCGCGGTCGCGCTGCCGGCCTGCGCGGGGTCGAGCGAGGTCACGTCGTGGCCCAGGTTGGGGCCGCTGATCTTGACCAGGACGAGGCCCAGCCGGTCGGCGACGTACTCCATGAGCGTCGTCTTGCCGTAGCCGGGCGGCGAGACGAGCAGCAGCAGCCCCTGCGAGTCGGTGCGCCGGCCGGCGTCGGCGGTGCCGAGCTGCTTGGCGAGGCTGTCGCCGATCAGCGGCAGGTACACCTCGTCGAGCAGCTGGTTGCGGACGAACGCCGACATTACGCGCGGCCGGTGGTCCTCCAGCCGCAGCCGGGCGCGCTCGGCGTCGACCAGGGCGGTGCGGCGGCGCTGGTAGGCGCGGAAGCCGGGGACCGTCTCGGCGCGGAACCGCTCGGTGCGGGCCAGCAGTTCGTCGATGCGGACGGTGAGCGCGCCGCGCTCGATGCGCGGATGGACCCCGAGCAGACCGTCCACGCGCGCGGTCAGCGGCGCGTCGCTGTCGTAGCGGGCCAGCACCGGTTCGGGGCACAGCTCGACGGCGACGGCCTCCGCGAGAAGGCCCGCGTCCGGCTCGCCGCCGCTCGACGCGGCGTACGCGCCGAGCCATCCCTCCACCAGTTGGCGGCGGGCCGGCAGGTCGTCCGCGAGCGCGGCCAGGTCCTCGTCGTACGCCGGAGTCCCGGTCGTCCGGCGGAACTTGTCCAGGAAGGTGCGGACCCCGGCCGCCGTGACGAAGCCCTCCGGTCCCCCGGTCAGCTCCTCGAAGAGGTACGCGGCCACCGCCGCCGCCCCGTCCCCGGCGATCTCCGCCGCCCACTCCTCCTGGAGCGCGTCCACCGCGGCCGACAGCCCGAAGGTCTCCCGGGCGCGGGCCAGCGAACGGGCCCGGCGGGTCCACGAGACACGGCGCGCCTCGTCCGTCCCGTGCGCCCAGAAGAGCTGGGCGGCGGCGCGGACGGCGGGCGGGCAGCGCAGCAGCCCCGCGCCGGGGTACAGCTCCAGCAGGGCGGTCAGGATCGCGGTCGCGTCCTCGTCGTGGACCCCGCGCTGATACCCCTCGTCGTACGCGGCGGCGGCCGACTCCCGCACCAGCGCGGCCAGCCCGCCCTCCTCCAGCGCGGCCAGCCGGTCCGCGCCGTGCTCGGCGAGCAGCCGGGCGGCCAGGTGCTCGCCCCGGTAGACGTGCCGGGACTCCGAGGGCAGCGTCTGCTCCCAGTACGGCCGGGTGGCGGCGAACTCCGGGTCGGTGACCGGCATCCGGTAGTCGGTCCCGGTGACGGCGAAGGCGAGCCCGTCGTCCTGCGGCACCAGGGTCAGTTCGAAGGGCTGGGTGTTGACGGCGAAGCGGTGCCGGCCCAGCCGGATCGTCGCCCCGCCGTCCGCGTACAGCTCGCCCCGGTCCCGCAGCGCGCGCGTCGCTTCCTGACGGGCGGCCAGCAGCTGCCCGTCCAGTTCCTCGGCCCGTACGGTGTCGCCGAGTCCGCGCAGCTCCTCGGCGGTGCGGCGGACCTTGGCGACCATCGGGTCGGAGGCGAAGTAGGTGTGCACGGCGTCCGCGTCGGCCAGCGCGGCGCTGCGGCGCGCGACGGTCTCCAGCACCCGGTGCGCCGAACCGGCGAGCCGCTCGGTGCGGCGGGCCAGCTCGTCCGCGAGGGTCTGGCGGCGGGCCGAGAACGCCTCGTACACCTCCGTGCGGCGCTCGGCCAGTTCGGCCAGGAAGTCGTCGAACTCCGCGAACCGCGCCTCCAGGTTCTCCAGCTGGAGCAGCAGCCGGGCGAGCTGGTCGGAGCAGGCGTCCGGGGTGTCCGAGGCGGCCAGCGCGGCCGTGACGGCCTGCCCCAGCAGCGCGGACTCGGCGGCGAACTCGGCCCGCCCCTCCCGGTCCGCCAGCTCCCGGCGGCGGTGCCCGAGCGTGGCGCGGGCCCGGTTCACCCCGCCCAGCACCTCCGCGATCCGCTCCAGGATCGAGGTGCGCACGACGCCGTCGCCGATGTCGAGACCGGCGACCACCTCGGTCACCGTGCTCAGGCCGTCCGTCATCGACGCCAGCCGCTCGCCGAGCGCGGAGGCGTCGGTGACGGTGGTGAGGGCGGCGGCCTCCTCGGTGAGCCGGGCGACGTCCTCGTGGTAGCCGGTGAAGGCGTCGGGCCCGGACAGGAACGCGACCGCGCGCCGCCCCGCGGCTTCGATGTCCTCCGCCGTGCTCGCGGTGAGCCGGGCGATCCGCTCGGTGTCCGCGTACCGCATCTCGGCGAGCGTCGCCAGATGGCCGTGGGCACCGCGCAGTCCGGTCAGCCGGCCGACCCACTCGGCGGCCGTGCGCGGGGCCTCGCCGCGCACCGTGCGCACCAGCGCGGTGATCCGCTCCGCCGTCTCCTCGACGGCCTCGGCGGCCCGCCGGGTCTCCTCCTGTACGGAGGCGAACTCGGCCAGCACCTGGCGCGCGGTCCCGCTCAGCTCGGCCAGCGGCTCGCCCAGCGCGCCGAGCGCCTCGTCGTCGAGCCAGTGGTAGCGGTCGGTGGCGCGGGAGCAGTCCGCGACGAGCTGTTCGTAGACCGCGGCGGTCGGCGTGGTCGCGGCGGCCCCGTGGGCGAGCGCCAGGCAGTCCGAGATCCCGCGCACCAGGTCCGCGTTGCCGACCCGGGCCAGCGGACCGTCCCCGGCCGGGCGGGAGGCGGCATGGGTGTCGGAGACGTACGGCGTCTGCCAGCGCTGCACCGGATGCACCCGGGCCGCGCCCCCGTCCGGCCCCTCCACCGGTTCCCGGAGCAGCAGCAGGGTGCCGTCGTCGAGCAGCCCGTGCCCCCGGCCCTGGAGCGGGGTCGCGACCTCCTGGCGGATCAGGTTGTACGGGAGCAGCAGACCGCGCCCGTCCTCGCGCGAGCGGAAGGCGTACAGGACGTCCTCGCCGTTGGGGGAGCGCACGGCCCCCTCGAAGACGGGGTCGGTGAGCGGCTGCGCGATGTCGAAGGTCTTCGCGGTGCCGGAGGTCAGGTAGTAGCCGCCGGGGAAGATCAGGCCCTGGTCCTCGGGGAGCCGGTGGCAGGCGGGGCCGATCCCGTCGAGCCGGACGACCGTGCCCAGCAGGGAGTTGAAGACGAGGTGGCGCCGCGCCTCCTCCTTGTAGGGGCGGATCCGCAGCAGGACCAGCGGTCCCAGCTCCGCGTACTCGACCTCGGCGTCGGCCAGCGACTGGAGCGGTTCGGCGACCGGCTCCCGGTAGATCCCGTCGGGGGTGTCCGTGTCGTTGACGGTCTTGACCGTGAGACGGCCGTTCAGGGTGTCGACGAACAGCCGGGGCTCCTCGCCGATGGCGATGTGCGGATGCCGGCCCGCGACATGGGCCTCCCGGCCCGCCGTGACCCAGGTGACGTCGTGCTGCGGCGGGAACACGTGGTCGCGCTCGCCCCGGGCGTCGAGGAAGGCGCCCGGCGAGCCGTCGGCGTTCAGCGCCCAGCGCAGCACCCGGATGTCCTCGGCGCTCTCGCCGGTGCGGAAGACGGCCAGCAGCCGGCCCTCGGTCCGGCGCAGCCGCAGCAGCCGCGCGTCGCGGAAGTAGCGGTGCAGTCCGTGGAACTCCCGGACGAACGCCTCGTCCGTGAGCAGCCCCCCGGTGCCGGGCGTGAGGTCCGCCCCGTACAGGGCGAGCACCTCGTCGACGCCCGGTTCCCCGCGCAGCCCCGGACCCCGCTCGAAGCCGAGGAGGAGCTGTCCGCCGACGGCGACCAGGTCCCGGGGGACCGAGGGCCGTTCGGTGCGGACCTGCTCGCTGCCGAGCAGCCGCAGCCCGGTGGAGCCGAACTCCTTGGTCCGGCGGGCGTTGAGCGCCTCGGCCCGGCGCACCAGCTCCGCGGCCTGGGCGCCGAGCCGGCGCCGCAGCACGTCGTAGGCCCCGGCCTCGGGCCCGGCGGGGGGCGCGGTCACGGTGTCCATGCGGGTCTCCTTACGGGGGGCGTCGAGCGAGCGGGCGCGCCCGGTGACGGGCCCGGCCGGATGGGGCCGGGCCCGGGGACCGTGACCGTTTCACGTGAAACAGCCGCGGTCGTGGGTGTTCGTACCGGTCCGGACGCCGGGGTCAGGCGACCGGCGTGCCGTTGCGGGACGGCGGCACCAGCTCGGTCACGGGGACGTCCGCGAGCCCCAGCGAGCGTGCGTGGTCCAGCAGTTGACGTACCTGGTCCGCGCCGACGCCCGCACCCGGCGCCTGCGCCATCCGCATCAGCAGCGACGACACCGTGAGGTTGCGTACATCGCCGGTGGTCACCGAGGAGAGCACCCGGGTCAGGTCGTCCGTGAAGGACGAGGTGCCGTCCAGCCACGGTCCGGCCAGCGACTTCGCCGTCTCGGAGTTCTCCACGAAACCGTCCAGGCTCTTGCCCATCGAGATGGACGAGACCAGCCGGTCGAAGAAGACCGACTCGCCGCCGACGATGTCGATGTCGGCGTTCTCCAGACCGGTGGCCAGGACGGTCGCCTGGGCCTCGGCCACCTGCCGCTGGACCTCCAGACCGGCGAGCCGGATCTCCTTCTCGGCGGCCAGCCGCAGGCGGTACTCCTCGTGCACCCGCGAGGCGTCGTCCAGCGCCGCCATCGCGGCCGCCTTCTCCGTCAGACCCGCCGCCTCGGCCTTCAGCTTCTCGCCGATCATCGCCGCGTCGGCGGTCGCCTGCGCCTGGGTGCCCTCGGCCGTGGCGAGCGCCTTGAGCCTGGCCCCCTCCGCCTCGGCCCGCAGCCGCGCGGACGCGGCCTCGGCCTCGGCCAGACCGGTCTTCTCGATGACCTCCGCCGCCGCGTCGCGCACCTGCACGTCCGCGAGTCCGGGCGCCGCCGACTCGGCCTGGATGCCCTCGGCCAGCCGCAGCTTCGCCTGTGCGTCCAGGTCCGCGGTCTTCAGCCGGGCCTCGGCGAGCGTCAGCTGCTCGGCGGCCCGGTGGGTCGCCGCCGCCTCGGCGGCCTCGGCCGCCTTGATGTCCTTGACCAGCTGCTCCTGGGCCTCCGCCTCGGCGGCGATGATGACCGACTTACGGGTGCGCTCCGACTCCTCGACGGACCGCAGCGTCTTGATGGACTCCTCCTGCTCGGCGACCGTACGGTCCACCGCGATGCGCTCACGGATCACATCGGCGACCTCGCGGCGCTCCGCCTCGACCTCCTTCGTCGCGGCGATCCGGTTCAGCTCGGTCTCCCGCTCGCGGCTGATGACCTCGATCAGCCGGTCCTTCTCGATGCGCTCGTTCTCCACCGCGATGACCCGCTCGCGGTTCTTCTGCGCGACGGCGATCTCCCGGGCCTGGTTCTCCCGCTGGATGCCGAGCTGCTCCTCGGTCCTGATGAACGCGGCCTGGGCGCCCAGACGCTCCTCCTCCTGGACCCGGGCGGTCACGGACTCCTCACGGGCCCGCAGCGTCTCGACCTCGCGGCGCTGCTTGATCTCCGCCTCGGCCTGCCGGCGCTCCAGCTCCAGGATCGTCTCCCGGGCGTCCACGTCCTGGCGGGTGATCTCCTTCTGCTCGGTGCGCTGGAACTCGTTGGTGCGCACATGCTCGATCGCCGTCAGCTCGGTGATCTTCCGGATGCCCTGGGCGTCGAGGATGTTGGCGCCGTCGAGCTGCGCCATCGGCGTCTGCTCCAGGAAGTCGATCGCGGCGTCGTCGAGGTGATAGCCGTTCAGATCGGTCCCGATGACCCGGATGATCCGGTCCCGGAACTCCTCGCGCTTGGTGTAGAGGTCGACGAAGTCCAGCTGCTTGCCGACCGTCTTCAGCGCCTCGGAGAACTTCGCGGCGAAGAACTCCTGGATGGCGACCTTGTCGCTGGCCCGCTCGGTGCCGATCGCCTGGGCGACCTTGATGACGTCCTCGACGGTCTTGTTGACCCGGACGAAGAAGGTGATGTGGATGTCCGCGCGGATGTTGTCCTGGCAGATCAGACCCTCGCGCCCGGTGCGGCGGATCTCGATCGTCTTGACCGAGATGTCCATCGACTCGGCCTTGTGCAGCACCGGCAGGACGACGGCGCCGGTGAAGGTCACGTCGACCTTCTTCGTCTTGGAGATGATCAGGGCCTTGCCCTGCTCCACCTTCCGGAAGAGCCGGGTGATGATCAGGAGCAGGGCGATCGCGATGAGCAGGACCACGGCGACGAGCAGGCCGAGGCCCAAGGAGATGGCTTCCATGTCAGTCCTTGGCGGCTGGTGGTGCGGAACGGAAGAAGTCGAAGGGGCCGGCGCGGCGCCCGGGACGGGCGGTCGCGCGGCGGCGGGCCGGACCGGCGAGGGCGGGTCCGGGCGGTGGGCGGCGCGGTGCGCGGGCGCTCCGGGAGGACGGAGCGGCGTACGGCTCCGGAGTTACGGAGCCGCTGTCGGCGGGCCCGGATCGAGCGCACGGTCGTACGGAGAGACCCAGAAGAACTCGCCGTCCTCGTCGTACGCGTAGAGCAGCCCGGGGCTGCCCGCCGTGAACTCCGCGTCGTCCGGCCGCAGCTGGCGCACCTGGACGATCGCGGTCGAGCCGTCGGCCGCGGCGACCTCGGCCTGGCCGAAGTCCGTGCCCACGGAGCCCGTCCGGATCGTGCAGACCCGGCCCAGGAAGTCCTGGCGCGATGGAGGAGGCTGATCCGGGAAGAAGCGCCGGAAGTGGCGGACGAGCAGCCGCACCACGGCCCAGGAGACCATTAGGGCCCCGGCGAGGACCGCGCAGGCCAGGACGGCGCGCAGGGTTCCGGCGGCGTCGCTGTGGTGCAGCAGCACGGCACCGGTCAGCGAGATGAACCAGCCGACCGCGACCATGACGGAGACCGACAGCGTGACCGGCACCCCGCCGATCCCGGCGGCATGGGCGTCCAGATCGGCGTCGAAGGAGTGGTGGTCGGCGGCGCCGACCAGGACGAGCAGCCAGAAGGCGATGACGACGACCAGCGCCGCGGAGAAGAGGACGGTCGGGAAGGACAGTGCCGCGTCCAGGAACTCCCGCATCGTCTCCACCCCCTGCCGTTCCGCCGGCGGCTCGGGCCGGCTCCTGTCCGGAGGTGTGCGGCGGTGACCCCGGTGCCGCGACGCCGCTGTGCGCGGCCCCGCGGCGACCGGGTCTTCCCCCGTTCCCCCGTGCACCCCCGTGTTTCCCCCGTGGTCCCCCGGTCGGTGCTGAAGAGATCGTGTCATCCGGGGTCCCCGAACCGCATTGCCGGATTCCGGCAGTGTTGCTCCCCGTCGGCATGCCGGGCACCGGCACTCACCCGTATGGGTTGTGCAAATATCTACGCGACACAGGAGTGGAGGCGGGTACGTGGCGGAACCGGTGATTCCCGACCATTTCCTTGAGGGCTATGCCCGGATTCTGGCCGACGTGGCCGAGTCCGGCCGCCGGCTCACGCGCGAGGAGCTGGAGACCCGGCGTTCGCTGGGCCGGCAGGCCGCCGAGGCCGGGCACCAACTGCGCGCCCTGGTCCGGATGCACCTCGCCGAGACCCGCACCGGCTGGCCGGGCGCCGCCCCCGGCGCCACCCCGGCCGCCACCGCCGCGGCCACCGAGAGCGTGCTGGCCGCCGTGGAACAGGCCGTCGACGCCTTCGCCGAGGGCTTCGAGCGGGCCCAGCGGCTGACCGTGCGCCGCGAGGAGGCGGCCCGCCGGGAGTTCATCGACGACCTGCTGTACGGACGCAGCGATCTGGGCCGGCTCGCCGAGCGCGCCACCCGCTTCGGGCTGCGGCTCTCCCGCGCGCACGCCGTCGCGGTGGCGACGGGCCCGGAGGCGTACACCGAGACGGACGCCGTGCCCCGGCAGGTGGAGTCCGCGCTGCTGACCCGCTTCAGCGGCCGCAAGATCCTGCTGACGACCAAGGACGGGCGGCTCATCTGCATCGCGCCCGGCAGCCAGCCCGATGTGCTGCGCTACTTCGCCAAGCAGGCGCACGCCGCGACGGACGGCGGCCGGGTGGCCGTCGGCCGGGCGCACCGCGGCCCCGGCGGGGTGGTCCAGTCGTACGACGAGGCCCTGGAGGCGCTGGAACTGGCCGAGCGGATGGGGCTGGACGACCCCGTGCTCTTCTCCGCCGATCTGCTCGTCTACCCCGTGCTGACCCGCGACCGCCAGGCGATGGCCGATCTGGTGCGCAGCGAACTCGGCCCGCTCCAGGAGGCGCGGGGCGGCGCCGAACCGCTGCTGAAGACGCTCACGGTCTACTTCGACTCGGGCTGTGTCGCGGCCGAGACGGCCCGCCGGCTGGCGCTGAGCGTCCGCGCCCTCACCTACCGGCTGGAGCGGATACACCAGCTGACCGGTTCGGACCCCTCCGACCCGATGCACCGCTACACCCTCCAGACCGCGGTGATCGGCGCCCGGCTGCTGGACTGGCCCGCCAACGAGATCTGAGCGCCCGCCACGGGGGACGGCGGGCCCGCTGCCGGGTTCCGGCAGCGGACGCCCTCAGCGGGCCCGGCCGCCCGGGGCGCGGGCGCTCTCCTCCAGCCGGACGAACGGGATCGCACGGCCCACCCGGCGGTAGTCCTCCGTACCGCCGTCGACGGCGAACCCCATGAAGGCGCAGAGCCTGCGCGCGGCGCGGGGATGGCGCGGGGCGTAGCGGGCCATCAGCTCCCCGCCCTCCTCGGGCTCCAGGAACCGGGCCGTCACCGCGTGGAACGCGCGCCCCACCTGCACGGTGGCCTGCGGCGTCGCGCGCAGATTGCGGTACCAGTCGGCGCCGGGGCCGAATCCCGACGCCACCGTCCAGCTGCGCCGGCCGTCGTCGGCGGCGGACTCCACGACCTCGATCACCGTGCGGCGGTTCAGCCCCGAACTGCGACCGGTGTGCACCAGGAGCAGCAGCCTCCCCCGGAACAGGGGGCCGAGCCCCGCCCGGAACATGTGGACGGGCAGCCGGGCGAGGGTCCGCCGCCGGCCGGTGGGCAGGGGCGGCCGGTGCGGTTCGGGCGAGGAGGCGGCTTCAGACATCACCCTGCAAACGTTGCACAGTCCAAAGGTTCTGTCATGGTCACGAGTGGCGGATTCGGTACCGGTTCGACACCGTTTCGGACTCGGTCCGTCCGCACCGTACGGACGGCTACCCTCGCGGGCATGTCCGAATCCGCCGCTCTCACCGCCACCCGCGAGGCCTACGACGCCGCCGCGCCCACCTACGCCCGGCTGTTCCGCGACCAGTTGCGCGACCGCCCGCTGGACCGGGCCATGCTCGGCGTCCTCGCCGAGGCCGTCCGGGAGACCGCCGACGCGGGGGGACCCGGACGGATCGCGGATCTGGGCTGCGGGCCGGGCGACGTCACCGCGTACCTCGCCGGGCTCGGCGTCACCGTGTGCGGGGTCGACGCCTCGGCCGAGATGATCGCGACCGCCCGGCGGACCCATCCGGAGCTGCGGTTCACCACCGGGTCGATGGCCGGGCTGGACCTCGCCGACGGCTCGCTGGCCGGGGTGCTGTCCCGGTGGTCCGTCATCCACACCCCGCCCGAGGAGCTGCCGGCGATCCTGGCGGAGTTCCACCGGGTGCTGGCGCCCGGCGGGCATCTGCTGATCGGCTTCTGGGCCACCGACGACGCCGCGACCCCGACGGAGGTCTTCGACCACGCGGTGGCCCCGGCGTACCGCTGGTGGCCCGGCCGTCTGGCGGAGCTGCTGCGCGCGGCCGGTCTGTCCGAGGTGGCCCGCGCGGTGCGCGAACCGCAGCCGGCCGACCGCCGGCAGTTCCGGGAGACCCATCTGCTCGCCCGCCGGGACTGAGCCCGCGGGGGCCGAGCCCGGACCGAGTTCGCCGGGACCGTGTTCGCCGGGGCCGGGCCCACCGGACCTGAGCCCGGCCCGAGTCAGCCGGGACCGGGCCCGGACCGGCTCCGCCGGGACCGGGGGTCCGCCCGGCCACCGGCACGGTTCCCGTTCCGGGAACGATTCGAGTACGCCGCCCCCGCACGGTACAAAGAGGCATGGCCGCGCACGAACAGTCCGCCGAGGAACGCCCGTCCGATCCGGACGCCCCCGACGCCCCGGGGCGGGACGACGTGGACGCGGTGACGGGCGCGGTGCTCACCGCCTCGCGGCTGCTGGTCGCGGTCTCCGCCCGCTCGCTGGCCGCCGTCGAGGACCGGGTGACGCTGCCCCAGTTCCGGCTGCTCGTCGTGCTCGCCACGCACGGCGAGGCCAAGCTCGTCGCGCTGGCCGAACGGCTCGGCGTGAACCCGTCCACCGCGATGCGCATGGTGGACCGGCTGATCGCCGCCGGTCTGGTGGAACGCCGGATCAATCCGGCCAGCCGCCGCGAGACCGCCCTCCGGGTGAGCCCGGAGGGCGGCCGGCTGGTGGCGGACGTGACCTCCGCCCGCCGCCGGGAGATCGCGGCCGTCGTCGCCCGCCTCGCCCCGGAACAGCGCACCGCGCTGATCGACGCCCTCACCGCCTTCACCGCGGCGGGCGGCGAACCGGCGGCGTCCGGGGGCGGCGCGGACGCCTACCCGCTGGGCTGGGCCCCGGACCTCCCGGCCTGACCGGGTCCGCCCGCGCCGGGAGCGACGCGGCCACGGGGAGCGGGCGTCAGGACCCGTCCTTCGACCCGGCCATTTCCTGTTCCTGGTCCGCCGTCGCGGCGGGCGCCGGAACCGCGGCCTCCGTACCCGGCTTCGCCGCCTCTGCGGTCTCTGCGGTCTCGGCGGTCCCTGCGACCGGGACGGCCGGGACGGCCGCGGCGGGCGCCGGTGCCGCGGTGCCGCGGCGCTTCTGGATCATCTCCACGACCGGCTGCGTCCAGCGCGCGGTGAGCGGGCCGACGATGACCAGGATCAGGACGTACGCGGTGGCGATGGGCCCGATGCGGGGCTCGGTCGCCACGGCCAGACCGGCGATGACGATGGAGAACTCGCCGCGGGCGACGAGCGTGCCGCCGGCCCGCCAGCGCCCGCGCGATCCGATCCCGGCCCGCCGCGCCGCGTACCAGCCGGTGCCGATCTTGGTGAAGACGGTGACGACGGCCAGCAGCGCGGCCGGCAGCAGCACCGGCGGGATCTCGGCCGGATTGGTGGAGAGCCCGAAGAACACGAAGAAGACGGCGGCGAACAGGTCCCGCAGCGGCGTCAGCAGCTTGCGCGCGCCCTCGGCGACCTCACCGGAGAGCGCGATGCCGACGAGGAACGCGCCGACGGCGGCCGAGACCTGGAGCTGCTGGGCGACCCCGGCGACCAGGACGGTCAGCCCGAGGACCACGAGGAGGAGCATCTCCGGATTGTCGGAGGAGACCGCGCGGCTGATCAGCCGGCCGTGCCGCAGCGCCAGATAGAGGACGAGGCCGACCGTGCCGAGCGCCACGAGGAGCGCGAGGCTGCCGCCCGCCAGGCCGACGCCCGCGAGCATCGCGGTGAGGAGCGGCAGATAGACGGCCATCGACAGGTCCTCGATGACCAGCACCCCGAGGATGACGGGCGTCTCCCGGTTGCCGAGCCGGCCCAGGTCCGCGAGGACCTTGGCGATGACGCCGGAGGAGGAGATCCAGGTGACCCCGGCCAGCGCCACCGCGCCCACCGGGCCCCAGCCCAGCAGCAGGGCGGCGACGGCGCCCGGTGTCGCGTTGAGCACGAAGTCGACGGCGCCGGACGGGTACTGGGTCTTGAGACTGGTGACCAGTTCGGAGGCGCTGTATTCGAGGCCGAGGAGCAGGAGCAGCAGGATGACGCCGATCTCGGCGCCCACGGCGGTGAACTCCTCGCTCGCCCCGAGGGGCAGCAGGCCGCCCTCGCCGAAGGCGAGGCCGGCCAGCAGGTAGAGCGGAATGGGGGAGAGCCCTATGCGGCCGGCGAACCGTCCGATGATGCCCAGCCCGAGGATGACGGAGCCGAGCTCCACCAGCAGTGCGGTCGTGTCGTGCACGGTCAGCCCTCCGCAATGATCTCGGCGAGGGTGTCCACACCCTCGCGCGTACCGACGGCGACGAGCGTGTCCCCGATGGCGAGCCGGAAGTCCGGCCCGGGAGACGGATGCGCGCTGTGGGTGCGCAGCACCGCCACGATGGACGCCCCGGTGCGGGTGCGGGCCCGGGTCTCCCCGAGCAGCCGGCCGCCGTACGGGGAGCGCGTCCCGAGCGGGATGTGCTCGGTGACCAGGTCGATGCCCTCGGTCCGTACGGCGTCGATCGGCGCCGCGTCGATGAGATGGGCGAGCCCGGTCGCCTCCTGTGGGGTCAGGGGTACGGAGAGGCGGCACGAATCAGGGTCGTCCTGGTCGTAGAAGCCGATGAACCGCCGCCCGTCGTGGTGGACGACCACGGAGATGTGCTGTCCCGACTCGGTGGTGTAGTCGTACTGGACGCCGACTCCGGGCAGCGTGGTGCGGTGGGTTCCCATGGCTTCCTCCCGAGGGGCGCGATTCGCCGTGATGCTTTTGGTCGTCTCTTTAGATCCGCATTACCTTATCCGGAGGCTTCCGCCGGTCCACGGGTCGGTCGCGCACATGCCGGTGCCCGGCCGGTACGGGACCGGCCGGGCACAGGATCCGTGGGGGACCGGGCGTCAGTCGCTGATCTCGATGGCGCCGTTCTGCTCGGAGGCCTCCGGCTGGGCCGGGACCGGCGGCTTCGCGGACGCGCCCTTGAGGTTGCCCAGCAGGGCGCCCAGGTCGACGCCCGTGGTGGAGCTGAGCAGCTCCATGCCCTGGGCGACGTTCTCGGTGACTGTGCGCGACAGCTGGCTGGCGCCGTCCGTCGAGATGACGGTCATCTTGTCGATGGCGCTCATCGGCTCGGCGGCCTTGGCGACGAC
Source organism: Streptomyces sp. NPDC024555 (assembly GCF_055559335.1). Lineage (NCBI taxonomy): Bacteria > Bacillati > Actinomycetota > Actinomycetes > Kitasatosporales > Streptomycetaceae > Streptomyces > Streptomyces sp. NPDC024555. The sequence continues at coordinate 141,318 of NZ_JBVHKV010000001.1, read as the reverse complement.
CTGCGGCAGCACCTCGACGAGCATCTGGAGGACGGCCGCGTCCCCGTACTGCTTGAAGGCGTCGGCCTTCTTCTGCATGGCCTCGGCCTCGGCGGCACCCCGCGCGGCGATCGCGGCGGCCTCGGACTCGCCCTCGATGCGCACCGCCTCGGCGAGCGCGGAGCGGTGCAGCTTCTCGCCCTGACCGGTCAGCCGGGCGCGCTCGGCGTCCGCCTCGGCCTCCTTGACCTGCGCGATCCGGCGGGCCTCGGCCTCCTGCTCGGCCTGGTAGCGGGCGGCGTCGGCGGGCTTGCGGACCTTGGTGTCGAGTTCGCGGTCGGTCAGCGCGGCCTGCCGCTCGGCGACCTTCTCCTGCTCGGCCAGGACCTCCTGCTGGCGGGCGGCCTCGGCGAGCGGGCCCGCGGCGTTGGCCTTGGCGGCGGCCGCCTCGGTCTCGGCCTTGATCTCGGCCTGCTTGAGGTAGAAGGTCCGCTCGGCCACGGCGATCTCCTCGGCGGCCTTCAGCCGGGCCTGCTCCGAGGCCCGCCGGGCGATCGCCTCGGCGATGTCGGCCTCCTGCTTGGCGCGGGCGGCCTCCGGACGGCCGAGGTCCTCCAGGTAGGAGCCCTCGGTGGTGATGTCCTGGATCTGGAAGGCGTCCAGGATCAGGCCCTGGCCGGACAGGCTGGCCTCGGCCTCCTCGGCGACCTGGGCCGCGAAGGCGGCGCGGTCGCGGATGATGTCCTCGACCGACATCCGGCCGACGATGGCGCGCAGCGCGCCCGAGAGCACTTCCTGGGTGAAGCCGACGATGCCCTGCTGCTGCTGGAGGAAGCGCTGGGCGGCGGCGCGGATGGCGTCCTCGCTGCCGCCGACCTTGACGATGGCGACGCCTTCGAGGTTGGACTTGACCCCGCGCAGGGTGACGGCGCCGCGCACGGCGACCGGGATGTGCCGGCTGGAGAGGTCGAGGGTGAACTTCTGCTGGACGAACGGGACGACGAAGACGCCGCCGCCGACCACGACCTTCTGGCCGCTGTTGTCGATGCTGGCCCGGCCGGTCACCGGATCGATGGACTTCTTGCCGCGGCGGCCGGTGATGATGAACGCCTGGCTGGGACCCGCGACCTTGTAGCGGGTGATGACGGCGAGCGCGATCAGGACGAGGAGTACGACGACTCCGGCGACGGCGATCAGAACTGGACTCATGAGGCGGTCCCCCTCTGCCTCCCGACGGGGACGGCAGTCGTGTGGCGTCCGGCGGACCTTCTGGCGTCCGGCGGAACTACTAGCGTTCGACGGGGCGGACGGCGACCGAGGTCGTCGAGAGCGTCGCCTCGACCCAGACCTCGGCACCGCGCGCGACCGGCACCGGGCTCTTCGCGGCGAGCTTCAGGGGCTGTCCGCCGAGCCGCAGCAGCACCTCCCCGTACCCGTCGGCCGGAATGGCCGTGACCACGGAGCCCGAGGTGCCGACGAGATCCGACTCGCGCGGCGTGGCGTCGGTCTGGTCCCTCATCAGGGCCCTGCTGAACTTCCAGGTCAGCCAGGCCGCGACCAGACCGGCGAGGGCGCCGGCGGCGGTCGCGACGACGGTGCCGGCACCGGTCGTGCCGAGCACGATGGCACCGCCGAAACCGAGCATCGAGAGGAATCCGGCGACGACCGGCAGCGAGACGAGCCCGCTGAACAGCCCTTCCAGCAGCCCCCCGAAGAGCCCTTCGAGGATCCCGTCGAAGACCAGGGACAGGGCCAGCAGCACGATCCCCGCGATACCGAGACCGAGGAACACGGTCATCCGATCACCCCTCCCCGGCCCCGCGGCCCCCGCCGTACCTCCGTCGAACTGGCTGGATCGTCCCATAGCGGCGCGGCGGGGGACACTGCCGTGTCCCGGCAGTGTTCTAGCTGTTACGGATGCCGGACACTTGCTTCGCCAGGGTGTCGAGCGACTGGAACGTGGCCCCCAGCAGCGCCACGTGCTTCCACCGCAGCACGCCTTCGGGGTCGATCAGGAACACCGAGCGCCGCACCCCGATCCCGGGCGCCGCGACCCCGAAGGCCCGCGCGGTCTCCCGCTCCGGGTCGGCCAGCAGCGGCATCCGCAGCCCGTGCGCGCGGGCGAACTCCTCATGGCTGTCCACACCCTGGGGACTGATCCCCCAGACCTCCGCGTCCAGCCCCTCGAAGGTCTCCAGACCCGAGGAGTACGCGCAGAGCTGCTTGGTGCACACGGTGGTGTTGTCCCCCGGGTAGAAGGCCAGCACGAGGGCCCGGCCGCGGGCCCGGGAGAGCGTGTAGTCGCGGCGTTCGAAGGAGTCCCCGGTGAGGACGCCTCCCGCCAGGGTGAAGTCGGGGGGCGTGGTGCCGAGTTGCGGTGACGATGCCATGGTGTGCCCTTCGGTGTGCGGCGCTGGTGGACGGAGCGGCCCGTGCTCCGTACAGCATGCGCGCCCCGGGTGCGGCGCCCGCGGGCGGAGGGGTCAGCCGGCCGGGGCGGCGTAGTAGCCCAGGAACATGTCCACGCCGTGGGCGATCAGCCGGTCGGTGGCGTCGTCGTCGAGCGTGGTGCCGTACGAGCCGAAGACCAGGTGCGGGAAGACCAGCAGCGCGTACAGCTGGATGATCGCCGTGTCCAGGTCGGGGACGACGAGCCGGCCCCGGTCGGCGAGCGCGCGCAGGGCCTCGGCGACGGCTGGGTGGTGGCCCTCCGGACCGCTGCCCCGCCAGCCGTTCGCCAGCTCCGGGAAGCGGTGCAGTTCGGCGGCGACGAGCGTCCGCAGGGCGATCACGTCGGCGTTGCCCCGGACGGCCGCGACCCAGCCGCGGGCCGCCTCGGTGAGGGCGGCGCGCAGGTCGGGGGCGTCGGGGAGGGCGGCGAGCGCCGCGGCCGACGCGCCGCCGAGCGGTTCGTCGAGCGCGTCCGCGATGACCGCGGTGAACAGCGCCTCCTTGCTGCCGAAGTGGTTGTAGACCGTCACCTTCGAGACGCCCGCGTCGGCCGCGATGGCGTCCATGCCGACCCCGAACCCGTCCCGGAGGAACGCCGCGCGCGCCGCCTTCACGATGGCGGCCCGTTTGGCCTCGGCGCGGGGTCCGGTGGGGCGGGGCCTGTTCTCCATGGGGCGATGCTAACAGCGATCTGAACTGTACGGTTGAGTTCATGTGAACTGGACCGTACAGTTCATGCCATGACGCCTGACGAGATCCCGGCGCGCTCCGGCGCGCCCGCCGCCACCCCTCCGCACGGCCGTGCCCACCCCGGCCACCACGGCTCCCACCCGCCGCCGCCCGTCCTCCGCCGGCCCGGGGTGCTGCTGGCGCTGCTGTGCGCCGCCCAGTTCATGCTGGTGCTCGACGTCACCGTGGTGAACGTGGCGCTGCCCGACATGGCCGCCGATCTGCGCCTGGACCGCACCGCGATGACCTGGGTGGTCACCGCGTACACGCTCTGCTTCGGCGGACTGATGCTGCTCGGCGGCCGGCTCGCCGACGCCCTGGGAGCCCGGCGCGTCCTCCTCACCGGTCTGGCCGTCTTCACCGCCGCCTCGCTGGCCTGCGGCCTCGCCGAGAGCGCCGCCGTCCTGATCGGCGGACGCGTCGCCCAGGGCCTGGGGGCCGCGCTGCTCTCCCCCGCCGCCCTCGCGCTCGTCACCACCTCCTTCCACGGCGCGGCGCGCACCCGCGCGCTCGGCGTCTGGGCCGCGATCGGCGGCACCGGCTCCGCGGTGGGCGTGCTGCTGGGCGGCGCGCTGGCCGGGGGACCGGGCTGGAGCTGGGTCTTCCGCGTCAACGTGCCCGTCGGCCTCGCCCTGCTGGCCGTCCTCCCCGCCCTCCTGCCGCCGCCCGCCCCCGTCCGGCGCCCCGTCCGGCTCGACCTCCCCGGCGCGCTCCTCGTCACGGCGGGCACCGCCGCCCTGATCTACGGACTGGTCGAGGCCGGGGACAGCGGCTGGGGCGCCCCCGCCGCCCTGCTGCCACTGGCCGCCGCCCCCCTCCTCCACACGGCCTTCGCCGCGGTCGAGCGGGCGTCCCGCCGGCCGCTGATGGACCTGCGGATGTTCACCCGCCGCCCGGTGCTCGCCGGGGCGTTCCTCATGCTGATCGCCACCGGGCTGCTCCTCGCGTTCTTCTTCCTCGGCTCGGTCTACCTCCAGCACGGCCGGGGCTACGGGGCCCTGCGCACCGGACTCCTCTTCCTGCCCGTGGCGGTGGCCGTCGGAGCGGGCGCCCACCTCGGCGCACGGCTGGTCACCTCGGTGGGCAGCCGGGCCACCGCCGTCGGCGGCATGGTGATCGCCACCGCCGGCTGCGTGCCGCTGACCGGCCTCGACGCGCACAGCGGGGTGTACGGGACGCTGCTGCCCGCGCTCTCCGTGTCCGCGCTCGGCCTCGGCGCGGTCTTCGTCACCGCGACCACCACGGCGCTCGGCATGGTCGCCCACGAGGAGGCCGGGCTCGCCTCCGGCGTGGTGAACACCTTCCACGAGGTCGGCGGCTCCGTCGGTGTCGCCGTGGTCTCCACGGTGGCCGCGGCCGGTATCGGCGGCGCGGCCGGCACCGTGACCGGCTTCGCCGACGCCTTCCTGGTCTGCGCGGTGGCCGCGGGCGGCTGCGCCGCCGTCGCCGCCGTGCTGGTGCCCCGGGGGAAGCCGGAGACCGGCGGGGCGATGCCGCTGCACTGACACCGGGCGGGACCCTCTGCGGATGCGGGCGCGGTGCGGGCGGCCCACGATAAGGACCGGGCGGACAGGGTGTCCCGCGCCCCGCCCGGGAGGTGGACTTGCAGGCCGAAGCGCACGCCGACATGCCGTCGCCGCTGGACGCCGGGGCGCTCGCGGCGCTGCTCGACGGCACCACGGCGGGGGTGGGCGTCCTGGACACCGGGCTGCGGTACCTCTACGTCAACCCGGCCCTCGAACGGCTCAACGGCCTCCCGGCCGCCGCCCACCTCGGCCGCACCGTCGCCGATGTGCTGCCCGGGGTCGACGCCCGGGAGGACATGATGCGCGCGGTGCTGGCCGACGGACGCGCCCGCGAGATCACCTCCAGCGGCTGGACCCCCGCCGCCTCCGGCACCGCCCGGCGCTACTGGCACGGCGCCTACCACCGGCTGGAGGTGGCCGGCCGGGTCGTCGGCCTCGCCGGAATCGTCCTGGAGGTCATGGCCTCCGACGAGGAGCAGCGCCGGCTGGCCCAGGCCCGCCGCCATCTGACGCTGCTGGACCTCGCCGGCACCCGGATCGGCACCACCCTCGACATGGACACCACCTGCGCCGAACTGGTCGACCTGGTCGTCCCGGAGCTGGCCGACCTCGCGACCGTCGAGGTCTTCCCCCGCGACGTCGCCCCGCCGGTGCGCCCCGCGCCCCCGGGCCTGGTCCGGCTGCGGCGGGCCGCCGCCACGGCGGTCCCGGCGCTGAGCGGGGCGCTGGCGCGGTTCGGCGCGACCGGCGACTACATCGACTACCAGGAGGACGCGGCCGTACCGCGCTGTCTGGCGGACAACCGGCCCGTCGTCGAGAACCTCACGACCGACGTCCAGCTGGGCCGCTCGGCACCCTCCCCGGACCGGGTCGCCGCCTACCGCTCCCTCGGCATGCACTCGGCGGTGATCGTGCCGGTCTCCGTGCGCGGCGAGCCGATCGGCGTGCTGGGCCTGGTCAGGGCCGGGGACTCGCCCGTCTTCACGGAGGACGACGTGCTGATCGCCCGCGAGCTGGCCGGGCGGGCCGCCGTCGGGCTCGACCACGCGCGCCGCTTCACCCACGAGCACACCATCGCCCTGGAGCTCCAGCGCTCCCTGCTCTCCGAACCGCGCCCGCCGCACCCGCACATCGAGATCGCCACCCGCTATCTCCCGGCCGACCGCAGCGTCCTGGTCGGCGGCGACTGGTTCGACGTCATCCCGCTGCCCGACGGACGCCATCTGAAGGCCATGGGCGATGTGATGGGCCACGGCGTCGAGGCGGCCGTCGCCATGAGCCACTACCGCTCGCTGCTGCGGCTGCTGGCCGACGAGCAGCTGCCGCCGCACCGCATCCTGGAGCAGCTGGACCGGATGGTGGAGCGCTCCGGGCTCGACCGGGCGGCGACCTGTCTGCTCGCCCTCGTCGACCGGGCCGGGCAGATCTGCCAGGTGTCGAGCGCCGGCCATCTGCCCCCGGTGTTCATCGACCCCGGCCCCGGCGGTACGCGGATCGGGGACGTACCGGCCGGGCCGCCGCTGGGCACCGGCTTCGGCGGCTACCGGACGACCTCGATCGCCTGCGGCCCCGGAACGGTGCTGTTCATGTACACCGACGGTCTGGTCGAGCGGCGCGGCGAGGACATCGACGTCTCCGTCCGCAGACTCGCCGACCTGGAGCTGCCGCCCAGCGGCGCGCTGGAGGAGTTGCTGGACACGGTCCTCGACCGCTTCGGCCCCGGCGCCGAGGACGACATCGCGGTCCTGGCCTCGCGCGCGCGGAACGCCCCGCCCGGCTGAGGCGGCCGCACGGGTCCGGCGCTCCCGCCCTCACCCCACCAGGAACGCGCCCGCCGTCGCCGCGCCCAGCGCCGCACCGGCCGTCACCTGCGCGGTCGTGTGGTAGCCGAGCGCCACCCGCGACCAGCACACGGCCGCCGTCATCACGTATCCGGCCAGCCACCACGGCGAGTGCACCGCGCTCAGCAGCGCCACCGAGGCCGAGGCGACGGAGGCGTCCACGGAGATCTTCCAGACCGTGTTCACCGCCAGCAGCACCACGGTCATCGCCCACAGCGCGAGCATCGCGGTCAGGATGCCCGAGGGCGCGCCGCCCGCCACCATGACGGCCGAGCCGGCGCCGATGGAGCCGAGGATGACGAAGAAGATCGGGGCCCGCTTCGTCCGGTCGACGACATGGCGGTCGCCCCAGGTGCCGCGCCCGCGCTCCCATTCGATGTATCCGGCCGGGACGATCCCGGCGCACAGCGCGCCGAGCAGCCCCCAGAGGATCCCGGTCCAGTCGCCCGCGGCGGCCAGTCCGATGGCGAGCATCCCGCCCAGCAGGACGTTGCGGGGCTGGAAGACATCGGTCACGGTGCGGGCGACGGGGTGCTCGGCCGCGGGGCCGGCGGTGCTGTCGGTGGTCGTGGTCATGCCGGGTGCTCCTCGACGGCCGCGGGGGACTGAAGGATCCGCCGGGCGTCCTGCCCGGTGACGGTGCGGAAGGCGGCGGCGACCCGGACGAGCCGGGCGATCTCGCCGTCCTGGTCGGTGGCGTGCTGGGCGGCGACGGCGGCGGCCGGGCCCGCGGTCGCGCCCGCGCCCCGGGCCGCCAGCGCGGCCCGGATCCAGAGCGCGTCGGCCACCGGACCGGGCCCGCCGGCGGCGGTCTCGGCGGCCGGCAGGAGCGCGTCCGGCACGTAGTGGCGCAGCTTCTCCACCGCGTCGGCGATGTCCGCCGCCCAGCGGTCGACCCGCAGATCGGCCGGGGTCCCGAACCGGGTCAGCTCGCGCAGCAGCGGCCGCGGGGGCTCGAAGGGCTGCTCGGGGAAGGCCGTCATCAGCTCGTACCAGAGGGGGTGCAGCCGGGCCTGGGCGCGCCAGAGCTTCGCGCGGCGCGCGACGTTGTGGCAGGCGGGCACGGAGGCGCCGACCGCGAAGAAGGCGAACAGCACGAGCTGGGCGGCCTCGGTGATCTCGTCGAAGCGCAGCGCGAACGCCTCGCCCGGCCGGTCCACGACGCTGATCCACAGGAACAGCGTCCGGCTGACGGTGTAGCCGACGCCGATGAACATCGCGAACGTCATCATCCCGAGCCCCACCCGCAGATGGAGCCGTCGGGCGCTCCCGGTGGCCAGCGCCCACTGGTAGGCGCAGACGGCGGACGCGGCCCCGAGGTAGAGGTAGAAGACCGTCATGTAGAGCGTCGCGCCCCACTGTCCGGCGTGGTCGGCGACGAAGCGGTCCGAGGGGGTGGAGCGGTCGACGACGGTGAAGAAGAGGACGGTCAGCGCGGCGAGCGTGGCGACGGAGGCCTTCGTCGCGACCTGCTGGATCAGCCGGGCGAACCGCACATGGCGGGGGACGTCCCCGGCGTCCGCGTAACTTCCGTAGATCGCCACGATGTAGCTGAGGATGGCGAGGATCGCGACGGTCGCGGTGTAGTGCTTGATGAGGACGGAGAGATCGGTGACCGGGCTGTCGTTGAGCCCGATGCGCACGATGCGGGTCTTGGTCCAGAGCGCGGCCGCGAATCCCGCGTAGCAGCCCCAGAGCGCCCGGCGCCGCCGGTCCTCCTCGTCGCCCCACAGGGCGGCCGGCATGCGCCACAGGGCGACGGCGGTCATCAGGCCGGCTATGAGGTAGCCGGCGGCGTCGAGCGGGGTCACGGCAGGGGTCCTTGGGGTGGGGGGACGGGGAGGGGCCGGCGGGTCAGGACCGGCGGAAGAACCCCCGGCGGCGGTGGGCGACCGGCCGTGCGAGCGAGTTGGCGAGCCGTCCCACCATGTCGTCGCTCGTCACGTCCCGGGCCATCCGGGGGATGAGCGAGGCCCCGAGTTCGGCCATGCGCTCGTCGTGGGTGTCGTACTGCGCGCGGGCCTGCACCGCGTCCGGGGCGAGCACCGCCTCCGGCCCGACGACCCGGGCGATCAGCGAGGTGTCGAAGACGGGCAGCAGCCGCCGCAGTTGCTCGGCGTCCAGCGAGGCGCCGTGGTCGAACCACTCGTGGCACAGCTCGTGCAGGATGACGTGCTGGGTCTGGTACGCGGTGGGGCGCCGGCGGAAGAGGACGAAGCTGGTCCCGCCGGCCTTCAGCCGCAGCCCGCACGCGGTGTTGACGCGGGCGAGCCGGTCGGGCATCTCCTGGAGCACGATGGTGCGGCCGGTGGCCTCCGCCATGTTCGCCACCAGCCCCTCGACGGTGAAGGGGAAGGGAAGCGGCAGACCGGCCAGCCCCGCCTCGCACTCCTTCCTCAGTTCACGCATGCACGAACCCTAGTCCTCGGGGCCGTCCGGGGTCTCCCGGTCCTTCGCGTCCTGGAGGAGGTCCAGGGCGAACTGGAGCAGTTCGGGCGGAAGTCCGTCCTCGTCGAGGCCCCGGCCGGCGATCCCGCTGATCTCCCCGGTCCGCCGTTTGGCGAGGAACTGGAGCCCGGCGACGACGTCGTCGACGACCTCGGACTCCTCCTTGAAGAACCGCCAGTCCACCCCGAAGCCGAGCCCGAGCGCCTTGAGGATGTCCTCGGACGGCTGGGTCACCTTGCCGGCCAGGATGTTGGAGAAGTAGCTGTGGGAGAGGGAGCCGCCGCGCTCCCTGACCAGGTCGGCGAAGACCCGGCCCGAGATCTTCCGGCCGGGAAAGGTCTTCTCGACCATGTACTCGACCTTCTGCCGCAACGTCCGCAGCTCCGGCGCGCGTTCCCCGCCGCTGTCCATCCGGCCCCCCACGTTCCCGTCCACCGCGCGGGCGCCCGTCCGGCCGTCCGCGCTGCTCGTTTCGGTCAACGGGCTCGTACTGTAACCAACCCGCGGGCTCGGTCGGCCGCCCGGGAACCCTGGCGGGACACCGTAGTGGGATGAAGTGGAGCATGTCGCTCCGGTGCTCGGAGCGGGCTTGCGCAAACACTCTACGTCACTGTTAACTCGAAAAAACATGGGCAGGGGACCACGAGGGGAGTCCCTTGCCCATGAAGACGTATGCGCGGGTGCCCCGGAAGACGTACGCGCGCGTGCCCGGGAGGTGTGCGCGCGGGCCCGTCCGGGGGAAGAGGGCCCGCGCGCACAGGGGTGTAGCCCTTCACGACGGGGGATGCGTGAAGGGCTACCTCTGCATTATGGCCCCTGGTCAGGCAGTCATCAACTGACCCGCCGGTCAGTGCCCTTGGTACGTGTCCCGGCCCGGCGCCGCCGGCCGCGCCCGCCGGACCGCCGCACCGCCGGGAAATGCGCCTTCGGCGCCCCCGTCGAATTCTCCGCGGGGTGCGGACGGAAATGATGGTCCGACCGGTCCGTCGCAATTACATGCCGCGCTTGTTCGGATTCATCGTGCTACCGTGGATCTCAGTTGCAGTTGTGGTTCCCGATGACGTCGGTGCTTCTCCCGGAGAAATGGCCCGGTGAGTGCGCTTCTGTATTTCCGGTTCATTGTCCGGACGGGGTAATCATCGCGACGACGTGGGACCTGCACGGTGCGGGTTCCCGGGCTCTGCCCCAGAAGGAGTAGAAACATGGCCAGCGGTACGGTCAAGTGGTTCAACGCGGAAAAGGGCTTCGGCTTCATCGAGCAGGACGGCGGCGGCGCCGACGTCTTCGCCCACTACTCGAACATCAACGCCACCGGCTACCGGGAACTGCAGGAGGGCCAGAAGGTCTCCTTCGACGTCACGCAGGGCCAGAAGGGCCCGCAGGCGGAGAACATCGTCCCCGCGTGAATCCTATGGCACCGGCGCTCCGGCGCCGCGTGGACATTCACGGCCGGGTCCCGCACCACAGGTGCGGGACCCGGCCCGTTCGCGTATTCCGAAGGGCCGTTCCAGTGATTTCCGTTCCACCCTGCGCGTCGAATTCCCCGATATGCGTCCGATCGAGGAAGGACACTCCATGAACCGCGACCGTCAGGGCCGCCAGGACCGTTCCGGCCGTTCCGACGACGGGGATTTCCGTACGCGGGGCGGCGGCCCCCGGCGCTCCCGTTCCGGCGGATTCCGCGCACAGGGCCAGGACAAGCCCGGCGCCCGGCGGCGATTCGGTGCCCCGGTGCAGCGCACCACCGGAACCGCCCGCCGCACCGCCACCCGCAAGGGCGAGTTCACCCTGCCGGAGACCGTCACCCCGGCGCGGCCCGCCGTGGACTCCTTCGCCGACCTGCCGCTGCTGCCCGCCCCGCTGCTGGCCGCGCTCGACGCCGAGGGCGTCACCGTTCCCTTCCCCGTCCAGGGCGCCACCCTGCCCGACGCGCTCGCCGGCCGCGACGTCCTCGGCCGCGCCCGCACCGGCTCGGGCAAGACCCTGGCCTTCGGTCTGGCGCTGCTCGCCCGCACCGAGGGACGCCGTGCCGCCGCCCGCCGCCCGCTCGCCCTGGTCCTCGTCCCCACCCGCGAACTGGCCCAGCAGGTCACCGCCGCCCTCGCCCCGTACGCCCGCGCGCTGAAGCTGCGCACGGCCACCGTCGTCGGCGGGATGTCCCTCGGCAAGCAGAGCGCGGCGCTGCGCGGCGGCACCGAGATCGTCGTGGCCACGCCCGGCCGCCTCAAGGATCTGATCGAACGCGGCGACTGCGCCCTGGAGCGGGTCATGGTCACCGTCCTGGACGAGGCCGACCAGATGGCCGACCTCGGCTTCATGCCGCAGGTCACCGCGTTGCTCGACCAGGTCCACCCGGAGGGCCAGCGGATGCTGTTCTCCGCCACGCTGGACCACAACGTCGGCTCCCTGGTCAGCCGTTACCTCCACGACCCCGTGGTGCACTCCGTCGACCCGGCCGCCGGCGCGGTGGCGACGATGGAGCACCACGTCCTCCACGTCCGGCCCGGCGACAAGGACGCCACCACGACGGAGATCGCCACGCGCGAGGGCCGGGTGATCATGTTCCTGGACACCAAACAGGCCGTGGACGAGCTGGCGAAGCACCTGCTCTCGCAGGGCATCGAGGCCGGGGCGCTGCACGGCGGGAAGTCCCAGCCGCAGCGCAACCGCACCCTGGAGCGGTTCCGCACCGGCCTGGTCCCGGTGCTCGTCGCCACCGACGTCGCCGCCCGGGGCATCCACATCGACGACCTCGACCTCGTCGTCAACGTCGATCCGCCCACCGACGCCAAGGAGTACCTGCACCGCGGCGGCCGCACCGCGCGGGCCGGCGCGTCCGGCCGTGTCGTCACCCTGGTGATGCCCTCCCAGCGCCGCGAGGTGGCCCGGCTGATGGCCGAGGCCGGCATCACCCCGCACATCGCGGAGGTGCGCCCCGGCGGGGCCGAGCTGAGCAGGATCACCGGGTCGCGCCCGGCCGGCGGGAAGGTCAGGCCCACACCGCGTCGGCCAGGGTGACCCCGGCGAAGGCCGCGCCGAGGCCCGCGACCACGCTCGCCGCCGCGTTGACGGCGGCGTAGAACCGGGCCCCGTCCTCGGCCAGCCGCAGCGTCTCGTAGCTGAACGTCGAATACGTGGTCAGGGCTCCGCACAGCCCCGTGCCCACCAGCAGCTGGACGTGCGCGGAGGCGGCCCCCGCCGCCACCGCGCCGGTCAGCAGCCCGAGCACCAGGCTGCCGCACACATTGACCGTGAACGTCCCCCACGGGAAGACCGTGTCGTGCCGGGCCTGCACGGCACGGTCCGTCAGATAGCGCAGGGGGGCGCCGACGGCCGCGCCGGCTATGACGAGCAGCCAGTTCACCGCTGCTCCCCCGTGCCCCGCTCCGGGTCCGGCTGCGGCCGGACGATCTCGCAGGCGTCCAGGGTGACCGGCCCGCCGTTCGTCAGCTCGGCGATGCGCGGCAGGAAGGCCCGGATCCGTTCCTCCGTGTCCACGACGACCACCGCCACCGGCAGGTCCTCGCTCAGCGAGAGCAGCCGCTGCGTGTGGATCATCGAGGAGGCGCCGAACCCCTCGATGCCCCGGAAGACGCTCGCGCCCGCCAGCCCCGCCGCGTGCGCCCGGTGCACGATCTCCGTGAAGACCGGGCGGTGGTGCCAGGTGTCCGTCTCGGCGACCAGGACGGTCAGCCGCAGACCCGGATGTGACGCCGATGCCGTCATGCCTGCCTCCAAGCCAGTGCGCGGCGGGTCAGCCACACCGCGCTCCACACCGCCGCGAGGGCCGCGCACAGGGTCAGGGCCAGATAGGCCAGCCCGGTCCTGGCCCGGCCGCCCTCGACCAGCCGCTCGATGTCCACGACGTACGTCGAGAACGTGGTGAACCCGCCCAGCACCCCCGTACCGAAGAACGGCCGCACCAGCCGGTGGGCCGGCCACGCCTCGCTGATGACGACCATGAACACCCCGATGACCGCGCAGCCGGTCACATTGACCACGAGGGTCGTCCACGGGAAGCCGCCGGCCGGGGTGGGCCAGAGCAGCGAGGCGCCGTACCGGGCACAGGCCCCCACGACACCGCCCAGCGCGACGACCGCGACGACCGCGGTCTGCGGGTTGCGGATCTTCTCGGACACACGTCTCCTACCTGCCGGGGCGACCGCCGGACGCGGGCGCGCACACGTACGCAAGTAGGGACCGTTGGCGGTACGACGACCGCGGTTCGGGTACGGCGGGCCCCACCGCCGCGCGGCGACCTCACCGGTCCCCGCTGCCTCCAGATTATCGCCCGTGTCCGGCCGGGGCGTACCGGGCCGGGGACGGGCCGCCCCGCGGCCGGGGACGGGCCGGTGACGACAGGGCCTAGGGTGACCCGCGTGTATGCCGGTGGGGATGTGCGGACGACAGTAGAAGACAGGGTGCGGGTGCCATTGCCCCGCCACGAGGACGGGGGGGAGGCGGCGGCCGGGACGGTCGCGCCGCCGTGGTGGCGGCGGCAGCGGGTCCCGCTGACCGCCGTGGCCGTGGTGGTCCCGCTGTACGCCGTATGGGGGCTGTTCCTGGCCACCGGCGGCGGCGACCTCGCCGCGCAGCTGGCCTGGACGGGGTTCACCGCACGGCATCCGGGTGCCGCCTACAACCTCTCCTGGTACGGCGGGACCCACACCGCCAACTACAGCGTCTTCTCCTCCTATGTGATGGCGTTCGTCGGCGTGCGCACCGTCTCCGTGGCCTCCGGGCTCGCGGGGACCTGGCTGCTGGCCGTCCTCTTCGAGCGCCGGGGCATGGCGCACCCGCTGCTCCCCGCGCTGTTCGGCGCGTTCGCGCTGTGGTGCAACGTCGCCTCCGGGCGTACGACGTTCGCCCTGGGCGTCGCCATCGGGCTCGTCGCCTGTCTGTACGCGGAACGGGCGGTCGTCTCCGTGGCCGCCGGGGCGCTGTCGACGATGGCCAGCCCGGTGTCGGGCCTGTTCCTCGTGGTGACGGGGGCCGCCTATCTGCTGGACCGGCAGTGGCGCAAGGGCGTGTTCCTCATGGTGCCGTTCTTCGTGGTGGTCGGGTCCACGTCGCTGCTCTTCCCGTTCCACGGCGAGCAGCCGATGCCCGGGAACCGGGTCTGGATGCCGCTCGCGGTGTGCGCGGTGCTGGTGGCCGCGGCCCCGGCGGGGCGCGCCTGGCTGCTGCTGCGGTACGGCGCCGTCGTGTACGCCGTGGGGGTGGTGCTCACCTACGTCGTCGCCTCACCCATCGGGACGAATGTGGAGCGGCTGCTCGGCCTGGTCGCGCCGCCCCTGCTGCTGGCGGCGGCGAGCGCGCTGCGCCGGGAGGGGGCCCGGCGGCGGGCGGCGGTGACGGCGCTGGCCCTGGTGGTGTCCTGCGGCTGGCTCCTCAACAAGACCGTGAGCGATCTCAGGGTGTCCAGCAAGGAGCCGGTCTGGGCGGCGCACACCGAGGGCGTGGTCGCCGAACTGCGCCGCCTGGGCGCCGACCGCGGCCGCGTCGAGGTCGTCCCGGCCCGCAACCACCGCGAGGCGACGGTGCTCTCCCCGTACGTGAACATGGCGCGCGGCTGGAACCGGCAGCTCGACGTCGAACGGGGCCGGCTCTTCTACGACGGGACCTTCTCGCCGAAGGAGTACCGGGCCTGGCTGGACCGCTGGGCGGTGGGCTTCGTGGTGCTCCACCACGGCAAGCCGGACGGCCCCGCGCGGGCCGAGGCCGAGCTGGTCGCGGCCGGACAGCCCTGGCTGACCCCGGTGTGGCGGGATGCCGGCTGGACCGTCTACCGGGTGCATGACGCGACGCCGCTGGTCCAGGCGCCCGCCCAAGTGGTGCGCGGCGACGACGCGGAGCTGGTGGTGCGGATGCCGGAGGCCGGTTCGGTGACGATCAGGGTGGCCCATTCGCCGTGGCTCCGGGCGCGCGGCGCGGACGGCGGGCGGGCCTGTCTGCGGCCCGACGGCGAGTGGACCCGGCTGACGGTGCCGAAGGGCGGTACGTACCGGCTGGACTCGGCGTACCGGCTGCCGCGCGGCGGGGGCTGCTGAGGTGGCCCTGGGCCGGGCGGCCGCGGGGCGGGCGGGGCGTCCGCGGTCCTCCCGGCCGTGTCTCCCGGGGGCGCGTGGGGGCGTCCGCCTCGGGACGTGGCTCCCGGGGCGCGTCCCCGACCAGCGGTTTCACCCGATCGGCCACGGTTTCTGCGCACCGGGCGGTGAGGCCGCAGGGTGGAGGTCATGTGGCCCCATCAACGCATATGGCTGGGCGCCGCGGTCCTCCCGCTCGCCTTTCTGATGCTGCGGGACGCCCCGGTGCGCTTCATCTCGTCCGCGCCCGCCGTCCCGGTGCACGAACGGGCCCGGGGGGTTCCGCAGCCGGCGATCGTCACCCGCGCGGACTGGCACGCGGACGAGGGCATGGTGCGTGAGCACGCGGTGTACACGGGTGCGGTGCGCGCGGTCTTCATCCATCACACGGGGGAGTCCAACGCCTACGACTGCGCGGACGTGCCGCAGATGCTGCGGGCGGTCGAGGAGGCCCACATCAAGGGCAACGGCTGGGACGACATCGGCTACAACTTCCTCGTCGACCGGTGCGGAACGATCTACGAGGGCCGGGCGGGCGGCATCACGCGCCCCGTCCGGGGGGCGCACACCACCGGCTTCAACGCGGACAGCGTGGGCATAGCGGTCCTGGGCAACTACGGGCGCGGGACGAAGGTGCCGCGGGCCCTCGTGCGGGCGCTGGCGGAGGTCGCGGCCTGGAAGCTGCGGCCCGGCTCCGATCCGCGCGGCACGGTCCGGCTCGTCTCGACGAACGACGCGAGCCGCTACCGCAAGGGCGAGCCGGCCGTCCTCCACGTCATTTCCGGCCACCGCGACGCCTATCAGACCAACTGCCCCGGCGAGGCGCTGTACGCGGCGCTGCCCGAGATCCGGGACGAGGCGGCGGCACTCCGGCAGGCCCGCACCGGCACGGCGGACGCGGAGTCCCCGAGCGGGCCGGAGCGGGGCGGGGGGTCTCCGAACGGGCCCGAGACGGGCGGGGGGTCCGGCCGGAGCGGGCCGCCGTCACTCCTTCGGGTTTCGCACTAGTACGTATCCTTGTTTTGTCTAGTGTGAATGACCTAGCATGGCGGTATGCCCGCGACGCAGCCTCTTCCCGTGACCCTGACCGGCCGCCATGTCCGCATCGAGCCGCTGTCCCTCCGCCATCTCGACGACCTCTTCGCCGCCGGAGGCGACGACGACGAGGTCTGGCGCTGGCTGGGCCGCCCGACGCCCCGCACCCCCGAGGAGCTGGCCGAAGTGATGGCGGACCTGCTGGAGGACGCCCGGCGCGGTGCGTACGTCCCGCTCGCCGTCATCCACCGGGAGAGCGGCCGGGCGATCGGCTGGACCACCTTCATGGACATCCATCTGCCCGACGAGCGCCTGGAGATCGGATTCACCTGGTACGGCCGCGCCCACTGGCGCTCCGCGGTCAACACCGAGACGAAGATCCTGCTGCTCACCCACGCCTTCGAGGAGCTGGGCATGGGCCGCGTCCAGTTGAAGACCGACCATCTCAACGTCCGCTCCCAGGAGGCGATAGCCCGCCTCGGCGCCCGCCGCGAGGGAGTCCTGCGCCGGCACCGCCGCCGCCCGGACGGCACCTGGCGCGACACGGTCTACTTCTCACTGCTCGCCGAGGAGTGGCCGGAGGCCAGGGGGCGGCTGTCGGCCCGCATATGAGGGGCGCGGAGGGATTCCGCCGTCCCTGAGGGGCGTGGAGGGCGTGTGTGGTTCCCGAGAGGCACGGGGGCGTCCGCCGTGCCTGGGGGGACGGAGGGCGTCCGCCGCTCCTGAGGCGGTGGTGGCGGGGCCGTACGGGGGGACGCCCCCGGGCCCGTGTCCACCGGTCGGTGGACACCGGGTTCCACCGGCCGGGGCTGCCGGTCGCACCACGCCCCGGACCAGCATGAACGCATGACAATTCGCCCCGTACGCATGGCACGTTGGAGCGCCAGGCACCCCTGGCGCGCGATCACCGGCTGGTTTCTCTTCGTCCTGCTCTGCCTCGGCGCGGGCATCGCCGCCGGGAGCAACTCCGCCACCACGGAGGACTTCTGGGTCGGCGAGGCCGGGCACGCCGAGTCGATGGCCACCGAGGCCGGTCTCCAGCGCCGCCCCACCGAGCACGTCCTGATCCGGTCCCGGTCCGGACCGCTGGACCCCGCGCGGGCCGGTGAGGCGGCCCGCGACCTCACCGCCCGCATGACCGCGCTGCCCGAGGTCGCCGAGGTGGCGCCGCCGGTCCGCGCCAAGGACGGCAGCGCCCTGCGGGTCACGGTCGTCCTGAACGGCCCCGAGCTGGAAGGGAAGGAGAACGTCGTACCGCTCCTGGAGCGGACCGCGCGGGTGGCGGAGGCCCACCCGGACCTGATCGTCGAAGAGACCGGATCGCCCGCCATCAGCAAGGGCGTCAACGACCAGCGCGACGACGACCTCGCGCTGTCGGAGCGGCTGTCGCTGCCGGTGACCCTCGTCATCCTGCTGGCCGTCTTCGGATCCGTCGTCATGGCCGGGGTGCCGCTGCTGCTGGCGCTCTCGTCCATCGCCGCCGCCATGGGCCTGTCCATGCTGGCCTCGCACCTGCTGCCCGACCCCGGCGTCGGCACCAACATGATCCTGCTCATGGGCCTCGCCGTCGGCGTCGACTACACCCTCTTCTACCTGAAGCGGGAGCGCGAGGAGCGGGCGCGGGCGGGCGGCCGGCTCGGGCCCGAGGCCCTGGTGGAGCTGGCCTCGGCCACGGCGGGCCGGGCGGTGCTGGTCTCCGGTCTCGCGGTGATCGTCTGCACCTCCACCCTCTACCTGGCCACCGACGTCATCTTCTCCTCCCTGGCCACCGGCACCGTCCTCGTCGTCGCGGCCGCCGTGCTCAGCTCGCTGACCGTGCTGCCCGCGCTGCTGGTGAAGCTCGGACAGCGCGCCGAACGGCGGGCCGCGCGGAAGGCCGCCCGCCGGGCGCGGCGCGGGACACCGGCCCGGGTCCGCGGGGAGCGGTCCGGGAACGGCCGCCTCTTCGAGGCGCTGCTGCGCCCGGCCCGGCGGCGGCCCGCGCTCACCCTCTGCGTCTCCGTCCTGGTCATGCTCGCCGTCGCCGCCCCCGCGCTGGGGATGAAGCTGATCGACCCGGGCAAGGACACCTTCTCCCGCTCCATCCCGGCGATGCGGGTGTACGACCGGCTGACCGCCGCCTTCCCCGAACTCCTCGTCACGCACGAGGTCGTCACCCGCAACGCTCCCGGCCGGGCCCCCGAGGTCAGGAAGGCCCTGGACGAACTCGGCCGGCGGGCCCAGGCCGATCCGCTCTTCGCCCGGGGCACCGCGCCCGTGGTGCGGACCTCGGCCGACGGCCGGACCAGCGTGCTCGCCCTGTCCGTACCGCATCCGGCGCCCTCCGACGAGGCCATCGACTCGCTCAGCCGGCTCCGGGACCGCTACATCCCGGCGACGGTGGGCGCGCTGACGGGAACGGACACGGCGGTCAGCGGGGACGTGGCCCGGGGACAGGACTACGTGCACCACGAGCGCGGCCAACTCCCCTGGGTGCTCGGACTCCTGCTGCTCCTGACCTTCGCGACGACGGCGGTGGCCTTCCGCTCCACGGTCGTCGGACTGCTCGGCGTCGGACTGAACCTGCTCTCCGCCGCCGCCGCGCTCGGCGCGCTCGTCCTGGTCTTCCAGGGCAGCTGGGCCGAGGACCTGCTCGGCTTCGACTCGCTCGGCGCCATCGCCTCCCGGGTGCCGCTCTTCCTCTTCGTGCTCCTCTTCGGGCTCTCGATGGACTACCAGGTCTTCGTCGTCAGCCGGATCAAGGAGGCCCTGGACCACGGGGCGACGGCGCGCGAGGCGGTGCTCGACGGCATCGCCCGCTCGGCCAAGGTGGTGACGAGCGCGGCGCTGGTCATGGTCACGATCTTCGCGGCCTTCGTCTTCCTGCACCTCACCGAGATGAAGCAGATGGGCTTCTGCCTGGCCGTCGCGGTCCTCCTGGACGCCGTCGTCATCCGGCTGATGATCCTGCCGTCCGCCCTGCTCCTGCTCGGCGAACGGGCCTGGCGCCCCCTGCGCCCCGGACGGCGGGCCCCGGCCCCGGACCCGGCGACCGCCGCCGTCCCGGCCGCACCGCCCGTAGTCTGACGGCCATGCTGCAGCGGCCCCGGAAGGGCGATCCGGTCTGGATATGGGTGCTCCACGGATGGGAGGCCCTGTCCTGGGCCCTCACCGCCCTCGTCGTCCTGATCACCTCGCTGGGCGGCACCCCGGCGGACCGCAAGCTCGGCATCCTCGCGCTGACGGCCGCGCTCGCCCTCTGCTACGCGGCGGTGCGGCTGCGCCCCGGCAACGGGGTGCTGAGGCCGTACGGGTATCTGGGCGTCCTCGTCGCGGTGCTGGGCGGACTGGCGTATCTGGGCGACGGGTTCGGCGTCTTCTACACGGTGATGCTCGCCCAGTTCCTCGTCTTCTCGGACAGCCCCCGGGGCGTCGTCGTCCTCACCGGCCTCGGGGCCGTCGCCATCACGGTCGGGGGGAGCCTGCGGGAGGGCGGCGGGGCGGACGTGTTCCTCACGAACACCGTCTCCTCCGCCGCCGTCTGGGCCGTCGCGGTCGTCATGGCGCTGCTGACACCCAGGGCCCTGGCCCAGCGCGACGAACGGGCTCTGCTCCGCGCCCAGTTGACCAGCACCCGGCTCGAACTGGCCGAGATGTACCAGCGCCAGGGCGCGGCGGAGGAACGCGAACGCATGGCCCGGGAGATCCACGACACCCTCGCCCAGGGCTTCGCCTCCATCATCGTGCTCGCCGAGGCGGCCGCCGCCCAGCTCGACGTGGACACCGCGCGCAGCGCCCAGCAGCTCCGCTCCATCGAGCGCACGGCCCGGGAGAACCTGGCCGAGGCCCGGATCCTGGTCGGCTCCGCCCCCGCGGGCGGGGCGGTCCCCGGCTCCCTCGCGACGACGCTCCGCCGCACCCTGGACCGTTTCGCCGAGGACACCGGGCTCGCCGTCACCGCCGAACTCGACGACGTCGACTGCGACCGCCCGGCCCGGATCGCCCTGCTGCGCTGCACCCAGGAGTCCCTGGCCAACGTCCGCAAGCACGCGGGCGCCACCACGGTCGGGCTGGTCCTGGCGCAGGGGCCCGGCACCGTCGAGCTGGAGATCACCGACGACGGCCGCGGGTTCGTCGTCGAGGAGTCCCGGGGCTTCGGCCTCGACGGGATGCGCCGCAGGCTCGCCGAGTTCGGCGGCGGCCTCACGGTGACCAGTTCGCTCGGCGACGGCACCCGCGTCCTCGCCACCCTCCCGCTCCCTCTCGACGGACAGGTATGACCATGACCGAAGGACCCACGGAACCGCCCCCGCTGCGGATCGTCCTGGCCGACGACCACACCGTCATGCGGTCCGGCCTGGTGGCCCTGCTCTCCTCGGAACCCACCGTCGAGATCGTCGGTGAGGCCGGCGACGGCGCCGAGGCGGTGCGCCTCGTCGACCGCCTGCGCCCCGACGTGATCCTCCTGGACCTGCGGATGCCCGTCCTCGACGGGGTGGGCGCCACCGAACGCATCGTCGCGGGCGACGCCCCCACGCGCGTCCTCATCCTCACCACGTACGACACCGACGCGGACATCGAGCGCGGCGTCGAGGCGGGCGCCACCGGTTACCTCCTGAAGGACGCCACCCGCGAACAGCTGGTGGACGCCATCCACTCCGCCTCCCGCGGCGAGACCGTCCTCGCCCCCCGCGTCGCCCAGCGCCTGGTCGCCCGTATGCGCCGCCCCGCCGCCGTCACCCTCACCACCCGCGAGGCCGAGGTCCTCCGGGCGGTCGCGGACGGTCTCTCCAACGGCGAGATCGGCCGCCGCCTCTTCATCGGCGAGGCCACCGTGAAGACCCACCTCCTCCGGATCTTCGCCAAACTCGACGTCAGCGACCGCACCCGCGCGGTGGTGGTCGCGATGGAGGCGGGGCTGCTGAGCCGGGAGTGACGGGGGTGGAGCGCCCGGCCCGCCACGCGAAGACGCCCGGCCGGAGACCCGGCCGGGCGTCGATGCCTGATCCCCGTACGCCTCTTGACACGTTGTGTCCCGGGGCCCGGGGGATCTACGGCATCCGGGGGGTGAACGAGGGGGCGCCTGCCGCGGCGGGGAGACCGGGCAGGCGCTCCGGACGAGGGGATCAGGCCGTGGTGCAGGTGGTCGTGCCCAGGTGGAAGGCCGTGGGGGCGGTGCTGTTGCCGGTGTGGGTGGCCTGGTAGCCGAGCTGGACGGAGGCGCCGGGGGCGAGGGAGGCGTTGTACGGGAGGTTGGCGGCGGTCACGGTGCCGGTGGTGGGGGTGTAGGTGGCGTTCCAGCCGGAGGTGAGGGTCTGGCCGGGCGGGAGGGTGAAGCCGAGGGACCAGCCGTTGAGGGGGGTGGTGCCGGTGTTGGTGAGGGTGAGGGAGGCGGTCAGGCCGGTGTTCCAGACGCTGGTGGTGACGGCGACCCGGCAGGCCGAGGGCTCCGGGTCGGTGCCGGGGTCGGGGTCCGGGTCGGTCGGGGTGGAGCCGTCCAGGCCGAAGAAGGTGATGGCGCGCGCCTCCATGCCGGACATCGGCAGGCTGTGGCCGACGCCCTGGACGCTGACCGCCTCGACGGGGGCGTGGTCACCGGTGGCCCCGTAACGGGTGCGGGTCCAGCCGGCCTGCGGGGTGTCGGTGGAGACCGGGGTCCGGGAGACACCGAGGACATCGGTCCACTGGTCGATCTCCTCACCGAAGTTCGGGTAGCGCAGCGTGGTGTCCTCGGTGCCGTGCCAGAGCTGCATCCGGGGACGGGCACCGCTGTACCCCGGGTACGCGGCGCGTGCCAGGTCGCCCCACTGCTGCGGGGTGCGGTCCACCGTGCCGTTGGCGCAGGCGCTGTTCCAGCCCGAGCCGTCCGTGGTGGCGAAGCAGGAGTGCGGGACGCCCATGAAGGCCGCGCCCGCCTTGAACACGTCCGGGTAGTCGCCCAGCAGGACGTTGGTCATCATCGCGCCGGAGGAGGCGCCGGTGACGTACGTACGGTCCGGGTCGGCGCCGTAGCGCTGCTGGACATAGCCCACCATCGACCGGATTCCCACCGGGTCGCTGCCGCCGTCCCGCCGCAGCGCCTGCGAGGACGAGACGTCGAAGCAGTTGCCGCTGCGGGTGGCGGAGGGGTAGATCACGAGGAAGCCGTACCGGTCGGCGAGCGAGGCGAACGCCGTACCGGAGTAGAAGGCCGGGCCGGAGCCCGTGCAGTAGTGCACCGCCACCAGGACGGGCGGCCGCGCCCCGGCGGAGGCCGGCACGTACAGGTGCATGCGCAGGCCGCTGGGGTTGGCGCCGAAGTCCGTCACCTCGGTCAGCGAGGCGGCGGAGGCCGGGGGCGACACGGCGAGCAGCAGCGCGGAGAGCAGCGGCAGCACCCCGCCGAACAGCGCGGTCAGCCAGCGCCCGAGCGGACGCCGTCCCGGCAACCGGCCACGGGCGGCGGCCGGTTCGTACGGGGTGCGCGGAGGTGTCCTCCGGAGGTTCGCGAGGGAGCCGGCCGGGGTCGCGGTTCGGCCGGTCATGGATCTGTTGGTCATGTCCCTGTCCTTCCTAGACTGCCCGCTGTGAAGGGATTGCTGCTGCGGCTCTCGGCGCTGGACGCCGATGCCGCCACCGCCGTGCGCGTGATCGCCCACTTCGAGGCGCTGCTCGGCGGCGGTCCCGACCCGGTGTCCCTGGCGCGGTCCACGGCGGGTCTGGCGGGGTGCGCGGCGGGGCTGGAACTCCCCGACGGGCGCGCGGCACGCTTCGGTCCCGGCGGCGCGGCCCTGCGCGGGGCGCCCGTCCGGGTCTCGGGCCGGGTGGCGCTGGAGCCGTCCGGCGCGGTCTGGCTGGAGCGGCCGGGCGCCCCCGAGCCCTTCGACGAACTCGTCCTGGAGTGGATGGCCATCACCGCCCGGGTCCTTGCCGGGCGTCCCTGGCAGCCGCCGGGCCTGCGCCCCGCCGATCCGGCCCTGGTCGAACTCGTCCTCTCCGGCCGCGAGGACGTCCCCGACCGCGTCCGCGCCCTGCGGCTCCTGGGGTTCTCCCCCGACACCGGGCTGCGCGTCGTCGCCGTCGCCGGCCGCCCCGGCACCGACCCCGGGGTCGAGGCCGTGGCCCTGCTGGGGCGCGGGGCCCCCATGGGCACGGTCCGGGTGGCCCGGGTCGGCACGCTGGGCGCGGTGCTCGTCCAGCCCGGCACCGACGCGGCTGGCGACGACACGGCGGCCCGGCTCCGGGAGGCGCTGCGGACGCGCGCGGGCGAACGGGGGACGGTCGGACGGCCGACGCGCACGGGCCGGCCCCCGGGCCCCGGCACGACTCGCTCCTCCCTGGGTGGCCGGGCCTCCGGCTCCGACGGGACGCGTCCGCCCGTGTCCGGGATCCGGGCCTCCGGTTCCGAGGGGACCACTCCGCCCGTGTCCGGGGTCCGGGCCTCCGATTCCGGCGGGACGCGCCCGCCCGTGTCCGGGATCCGGGCCTCCGATTCCGGCGGGACGCGCCCGCCCGCCCCCGGGATCCGGGCCGGGGTCGGTGGTGCGGCCGATCCGCTGGACGCGCGGACCTCGTGGTGCCAGGCGCGGGCGGCGCTGAGGTTCGCGGTGGCGGGGGATCCGCTGGACGCGGTGGCCGACCACACCGAACTGGGCCCGGTCGCCCTGCTCGCCGACCTTCCGGTCGACCGGCTCCGCGCCCAGCCGGACGTGCGCGGGCTCGGACGGCTGGCCCGGGACGACCGGGCCGGCCAGGGAGCCGCCCTGCTGGCCGCCCTCTCCGCGTTCTGCCGGACCGGCACCCTGCGCCAGGCCGCGGCCGAACTCCACCTGCACCACAGCTCGGTGGCCGCCCGGCTGACCCGGGTGGAGAAGGAGTGCGGCTGGAACCTCCGCGACCCGCGCGACCGCTTCCACGCCCAACTCGCGCTGTACGCGTGGCGGCTGGCCGAGGCGGGGGAGACCTCGGACGGAGCGTGAGGGGCGGTGCGTCCGTTCGGCTCCCGCGCGGGACGGCTCGGCCGTCCGTACGCCTGGCCCGCACCGGCCCCCGGGTGAGGGGTGGTCCGTCCTCCCGGACCGACGCGGGCGGCGACTCGGTGCCCGTACGCCCTCACCGGCCCCGGCCCGTCCGGTCCGTGACCGCGGGTCCTCACCGTCGCCCCAGTGCCGTGCCGAGGACGGAGACGGCCTCGCGGGTGGCGTCCTGGATGACGGCCGCGTGGCCGACCGCCCAGGCGCCGTGGAAGGTGCCGGGGAGCAGGCGGATCGTGGCGGGGACGCCGGCGGCCGCCAGCGCGTGGGCGTAGTCGATGCCCTCGTCCCGCAGCGGGTCGAACTCCATGACCGAGATGTACGCGGGCGGCAGCCCGGCCAGCGCGGTGGCGGGGGCGCGGCCCGGGGCGGCATGGACGGGGACGGCCGCCCCGGGCCGCGTACGGCCGCCCAGGTACGCGTCCCAGCTGAGGCGGGCGTTGTGCCGGTTCCACACCGGCGTATCGGTGAACAGCCGGGCGCTGGGCGTCTCCAGGCGGTCGTCGAGCGCGGGGCTGCACAGATGCTGGAAGCGGATCGCGGGGCCGCCCCGGTCCCGGCCGAGGAGCGTCAGCCCGGCGGCCAGACCGGCTCCGGCGCTGTCGCCCCACACGGCGATCCGGTCGGCGCGCGCCCCGAGACCACCGGCGCGCTCCGCCAGCGCGCACAGTCCGGCGTAACAGTCCTCCAGGGCGGCGGGGTAGGGGTGTTCGGGCGCGAGCCGGTAGTCGACGGAGACGACGAGCACCTCCAGTTCCCGGCAGAGCAGCAGGTTCCAGTCGTGGTCCACGTCCGGTGAGCCGAGGACGAAGCCGCCGCCGTGGATGCCGTACACGACGGGCAGCGGCCCCGGCCCGCGCGTCCGGTGCCGGGGCCGGTGGAGGCGCAGCGTCACGTCCGGGGCGCCCGGCGGCCCCGGGACGCGCAGCTCCTCGATGTCCACGCCCTCGGTGTCCGAGGCGGCCACGGCGACCGCGAGCTGGTGGGCCTGAGCCGCCCGCGCGGCGGCGAGATCGGAGAGGTCGACCTCGGGCATCAGCGCGAGCGCGGCGGCGAGTTCAGGATCGAAAGCGTGCGGTGTGCGCATGTCTCTCCTCCGGTCCCGGCCGTGCCCGTCGGTGCGGTGGTCAGACGTTCTCACGCCGTGTTCGCGCAGGTCATCCGACGTATGTCGGGAGGAGCGGCGGCCGGACCCGACGCGGTGGAGGGATGTGCCGGGTTTCCGGCCGGGCGGGCCCGGAGAAACCGCCTCTGAGCTGCGAATTCAGTGCTGCTGTACGGGAGTTGGGCCCTCTTGACGCGGGCGTGCGGTGTCCCTAGGTTCGCCTCGCTCGATCGATATCACATTCGAAACTTTCGGCGTGGGGGCGGTAGTGGACTGGAACAGAGGGGGAAGCAGGGGCGAAGGCCGCCGCTTGGCCGGGGGCGGGGCCGCCGCCCGCACGGTCGCCCTGACCTTCGACGACGGGCCGAACCCCACCGACACGCCACGGCTGTTGGAGGTGCTGCGCGCGCACCACGTCAAGGCGGTGTTCTGCCTGTGGGGCGAGCATGTCCGGGCCCGTCCGGAGCTGGTGCGGGCGATCGTGGCGGGTGGGCACACCCTGTGCAACCACACCATGAACCACGACGATCTGGCGTCCTGGTCCCCCGAGCGGATCCGGGCCGATCTGGAGCGGACGAACGCCGAGATCCGCCGGGCGGTCCCGGGCGCGCGCATCCCGTACTTCCGTGCCCCGTACGGGAGCTGGGGGCAGAGCCCGCAGGTGGCGAGCGCCCTGGGGATGCGGCCGCTGGGCTGGCGGCTGGCGGTCGGCGACTGGGAGCCGCCGGGCACCGACGAACTGGTCCGCCGGCTGGAGGAGGGCATCACCCCCGGCTCGGTGGTGCTGCTGCACGACGGCGGGGGCGACCGCAGCCAGACGGTGGCCGCCGTCGACCGCATCGTGCCGAGGCTCAGATCCCAGGGCTGGCGCTTCGAACGCCCCGCCCGCCACGTATAGGACGAACCCTTCCAGGAGACCTGTATGGATACGCATTCCGCGCGGCACCACCGACGTTCGGCGCCCGGGGCGGGGCCGCGCGCCCGCCGCGCCGGCGCCCGGCTCGTGGCCCTGGTGGCCGGGGCCCTGCTGCTGGCCACCGCGCAGCCGACGAGTGCCGCGCCCCGGCCGCACCCCGCGCAGACCGCCGCGTCGGCCCCGAGCGCGGCGGCCGGTTCATGGACGGGAAGCTGGGCGACCACGCCCACCGGGCGGCCCGCCTCCGACACCACCGTGTTCGAGGACCAGACCCTCCGGCAGGTCGTGCACCTGAGCCTCGGCGGGGACCGGGTGCGGCTGCGGCTGTCGAACGAGTTCGGGGACCGGCCCCTGGTGATCGGGCGGGTCCGGGTGGCCCGTCCGGCCGACGGGGGCCCGGACTCGCGGACCGATCCGCGCACGGACCGGCCGGTGACGTTCGGCGGCCGGACATCGGTGACGATCCCGGCGGGCTCCCCGCTGGTCAGCGACCCGGTCGACCTGAGGGTGGGCGCCGGCGGCGACCTCGTCGTCAGCATCCACCTCCCCGAACGCACCCCCGGCACCACGCTCCACGCCTTCGCCCAGCGGCAGAACTACCTCGCCTCCGGCGATGTGGCCGCCCGCGCGGACATCGACACCACCGCCACCACCGACCGCTGGTACTTCCTGACCGGCGTCAGCGTCAGCGGCGGGACCCGGGGCGCGGCACGTCCCTCGGCCGTGGTCGCCCTCGGCGACTCCATCACGGACGGCGCGAACACCGAACCGGGCGCCGACCACCGCTGGCCCGATCTGCTGGCCGAGCGCCTGCGGACCGCCTCCGGGCCGTACGCGCGGGGCGTCCTCAACGAGGGCGTCAGCGGCAACCGGCTGCTGCACGACCCGAATCCGCCCGCCGGGTCCGACGCCGAGAACTTCGCCGCCTACTTCGGACAGGGAGCCCTGCGCCGCTTCGACCGCGACGTCGCCTCCCAGCCCGGCGCGTCCCGTCTCGTCGTGCTCCTGGGCGTGAACGACCTCGGCCACCCCGGTACCGTCGCCCCCCTGTCCGAGCGGGTGACCGCGCAGGACCTGATCGACGCCCACCGCCAACTCGTGGCACGGGCGCACGATCTCGGGCTGAAGGCGTACGGCGGCACGATCCTGCCGTTCAAGGGGGACACCCTCGGCTTCTACAGCGCCGAGAACGAGGCCGCGCGCCGGACGTTCAACCACTGGCTCCGGACGAGCGGCGTCTACGACGGGGTCGTCGACTTCGACCGGGCCCTGCGCGACCCGGCCGACCCGCAGCGGCTCCTCGCCGCCTACGACAGCGGCGACCACCTCCACCCCAACGACGCGGGCGCACGGGCAATGGCGGACGCGGTGCCGCTGAAGCTGCTGCGCTGACGGGGGCGGGCCCCGGCGGGGACCGGACGACCGCCGGGCCGGATACGGCCTACAGCGCGTCCGGTCCCCGTTCGCCCGTGCGGACCCGCACCACCGTCTCGACCGGCTGCACCCACACCTTGCCGTCGCCGATGCGGCCGGTGCGGGCCGCATCGGTGAGCGCGTCGATGACGTCGTCCGCCTCCGCGTCGGCGACGACGACCTCGACGCGGACCTTGGGGACCAGGTCGACGCGGTACTCGGCGCCCCGGTACACCTCGGTGTGGCCGTGCTGCCGGCCGTAGCCGCCGGCCTCGGTGACGGTGAGCCCGTGCACCCCGCGTTCCTGGAGGGCGGCCTTCACCTCGTCGAGGCGGTGCGGTCTGATGACGGCGGTGATCAGCTTCATGGGGCGGGGTTCCTGTCCTGGGGGAGCGTGGCCGGCCGGGTGGTCACGGCCGGCGCGGCACCGTGACCCAGGGCGCCGTGATCGTAGGCGCTCTCCGCGTGTTGTGTCTGGTCCAGGCCCGTCAACTCCTCCTCCGCCGAGGCCCGCAGCCCCATGACGCGGTCGACGGCCCGGCCGATCGCGTACGTCATGCCGAAGGTGTACGCCGCCACGGCGACGACCGCGACGGCTTGCCGGGCGAGCTGGCCGAAGCCGCCCCCGTAGAACAGCCCCTCGGCGCCGCCGGTCATCGCGGCGGTGGCGAACAGGCCGATGAGCAGGGTGCCGACGACCCCGCCGACGAAGTGCACGCCGACGACGTCCAGGGAGTCGTCGTAGCCGAGGCGGAACTTCCAGGCGACCGCGTACGAGCAGACGACACCGGCCGCCAGTCCGACGGCGGCCCCGCCGAGGACGCCCACGGTGCCGCACGCCGGAGTGATCGCGACCAGTCCGGCGACCGCGCCCGAGGCCGCGCCGAAGGTGGTGGGGTGCCCGTCGCGCCGCTGCTCGACGAAGAGCCAGCCGAGCAGTCCGGTGCAGCCGGCCACCAGGGTGTTGAGGACGGAGGCCGCCGCCAGACCGTCGGCGGCGAGCGCGGAGCCGCCGTTGAACCCCAGCCAGCCGAACCAGAGCAGCCCCGCGCCGAGCATCACCATGGGCAGGCTGTGCGGGCGCATCGCCTCCTTCCGGAAACCGATGCGCGGCCCCACGACCAGGACGAGCGCCAGCCCGGACGCCCCGGACGCGATCTCCACGACGAGCCCGCCCGCGAAGTCCAGAGCGCCGAGCGACTCCTTGATCCAGCCGCCCGGCCCCCACACCCAGTGCGCGACCGGGGCGTATACGAGGAGCGTCCACACCGGGACCAGGACCAGCCAGGCCGCGAACCGGGTGCGGTCCGCGACCGCCCCGCTGATCAGCGCGGCGGTCAGGATCGCGAACGTCAGCTGGAACGTGGTGAACAGCAGCGTGGGCACCCCGCCCGTGAGGCTGCCGGGCCCGATGCCCGCCAGGCCCGCGTGGCGCAGGTTTCCGACGAGCCCGCCGAAGGCGTCGTCCCCGAACGCCAGCGAGTAGCCCGCGAGCAGCCAGACGACGGTGACGAGCGCGATGGCGACGAAGCTCATCATCAGCATGTTGAGTACGTTCTTCGTCCGGACCATCCCGGCGTAGAACAGGGCCAGTCCGGGCGTCATCAGCAGGACGAGCGCGGTGGCGGCGAGCAGCCAGGCGGTGTCACCTGTGTCGAGGCCTGCCGCGGCCACGGTCACGCGGGCCATGGGCGTTCCTTCCTCGGGGGTGCGGGCGACTGCGAGCGTGACCCGTGCGCGTTTCGTCCCGAGGTCCCGAAGGTTTCCGCCGCATTTCATTGCGTGCCGGTTGCCGTGGGCTCACGGCGGGGCGCGGTGACCGCCGGACGGCACAGCGCCCCCGGGCCCTACTCCTCGATCCGGGCCCCGGCCCCGCTCACCCGCACCCGGGGGTCGCCCGCGCGCAGTTCCACGCGCAGTTCGCCGGGGCGGCCCAGGTCCGTGCCCTGGTGCAGCAGGAGGACGGACTCCTCCGGGACCAGACCCCGCTCCCGCGCGTACGCGCCGAACGCGGCCGCCGCGGCCCCGGTCGCCGGATCCTCGACCACCCCGCCGACGGGGAAGGGGTCGCGGACGTGGAACACCGTCCCGGACTCCCGCCACACCAGTTGCAGGGTGGTGAGGTCCAAGCGGGTCATGAACGCCTTCAGCCGTTCGAAGTCGTACGCGAGCGCCGCCAGCCGCTCCCGGGTCGCGGCGGCGAGCACCAGATGCCGGGCGCCCGCGTAGCCGATCCGGGGCGGCAGTGCCGGGTCCAGCTCGGCGGCGTCCCAGCCCAGGGCCGCCAGCGCCTCGGCGACGTCCTCGTCCGCCACCGGGTGGACCGAGGGCTCCACGCTGGTGAGCGTCGCCCGCAGCGTCCCGTCCGGACCGCGCACCACCTCGACCGGGACGGTCCCGGCCCGGGTGGCGAGGACCAGCTCGCCGGGCCCGTGGCGTTCGGCGTGCGCCACGGCGGTGGCGATCGTGGCGTGCCCGCAGAAGGGCACCTCGGCCACCGGGGAGAAGTAGCGCACGGTGAAGGCGCGTTCGCGGCCGCGCAGCTCCGCCGGGGGCGCGGTCAGGAACGCGGTCTCGCTGTAGCCCAGCCGCGCGGCGACGGCCAGTTGCTCCGCGTCGGACAGTCCGGTGGCGTCCAGTACGACGCCGGCCGGGTTGCCGCCCGCCGGATCGGTGGAGAAGGCGGTGTAGCGGAGGATCTCGGGGGCGGGACCTGCGTGGGGTGTCGGTGTTGGTGTCGTCACCAGGCAAGCATGCGCGCGGCGGGCCCCGTGCGGGAGGAACGGCCCGGCCCGCGCACCGCCGCGCCTGCCCATGATCATGTGGGCTTCCTCACAGGGAAACCACAGGCCGGTGAGGCAACTGCCCCCTTTGGCCAGGAGTGTCGGACCGGGTGCCGCCGGACCGGGCGAGGGTGTGAAGAAAGGGTGACGACGGATCGGGGTGCCGGTCATACGATCACCCCATGTCGTGGGCGTGGGGCCCGTCCGCCACGACCCCGAGCCCGCACACGCCTTCACCGAAGCCCCTCTTTCCTTCCCGTCCTCCTCCGAACCCGAAGGGCCCTTGTGACGATTCGCCGCATCCTCGCCACCGCCGTCGCCGCCGCCGTGACGACCCCCGTTCTCCTCCTCTCGGCCGGACCGGCCCTGGCCGACGCCCGGCCCGCGGCCCCGGTCCAGGGGAAGCAGACCCAGGGGAAGCCCTCCATCGAGGAGCTGGAACTGGCCGCGGCCGCCGCGCAGAAGGCATACGACGCGGCCGTGGCGGCCGAGGACGCCGCGCTCGACGCGCTGCGGGCGTTCGACTCCGACACCCATCCGCTGGTCGTCGCCGTCACGGTCGCCAAGACCGCCGCGGCCGAGGCCACCACCGCGAAGACCGCCGCCGACCAGGCCGTCGTGGACGCGCGGGCGGTGCTGGACGCGCTCCCGGAGACGGCCACCGAGGAGGAGCGGACCGCCGCGGCGGCGAAGCTCACCGAGGCGGAGGGCAAGGCCGCGGAGGCCGCCACCGCCAAGACCGCGGCCGACACCGCGGTCACCACCGCCCAGACCGCGCTCGACGACGCACGGGTCGGCGCGGCCCGCGCGATCGGGGAGGCACAGAAGGTCACCAAGCAGGCGCTGGCCGACAAGAACGCCGCCGACGCGGCGCTCGCCAAGGCCAAGGAGGAGGCGGAGGAGGACGACGAGGACGACGAGGACTGTGTCGCCGAACCCCGTCTGACCACCGTCGTCACCGGACTGCCCTCGACCGTCGTGGCCGGCACGAAGGTCGACTTCAAGCTCCGGGTGACCAACGGAACGGAGAAGACGATGGACGAGGTGCTTCCGTTCGCCTACGTCCACGCCACCGACACCAGCGGGCGCGGCAGCCTGGAGGACCTGGTGCGCCTCCAGTGGTCGTCCGGGGCCTCCCACACGTGGAAGACCGTCGACAACAAAAACTACATGGACGCCGTCAGCCCGTTGAAGGCCGGTGCGCACGCCGACATCAAGCTACGGATGACGATCGACGCCAAGACCCCCGCGGGCAACGGCGTCACCTTCGTCGCCGGTGACTACTTCAACGAGGACGGCAGCTGCGGCGGCAGCCCGGACCTGGCGGAGTACGGGTTCACGATCGCCGCCGCGGGCAGCAAGCCCGGCAAGGTCGACGACGCCGAGCCCGAGCCCACCGCCTCCGGTTCCTCGGACGTCACCCCGCAGACCGGCGGCTCCGCGCGCCCCGCCGGCGGCACCCTCGCCGCCACGGGCGCGTCCTCCACGACCCCGCAGCTCGCTCTCGCGGGCGGTGCGGCCGTGGTGCTCGGCGCGGGCGCGGTGTACGCGGTCCGCCGCCGCAGGGCCGGTTCGCACATCTGATCCGTCGGCGGGACGCGGGGCGGTGCGCCCCCGTCCCGTGACGCACGGGTCCGGCACCCTCGTGGTGCCGGGCCCTTCCGCATGTCCGGGGGAGGGCAGGCGGGGCACGACGTCCCAGGTCGCGGCGGGCGCGGGCCCGTTGGCGCCCGGTGCGGGAAACCGTCCGACACTGTCCCGGAACCGCCGTCTCTGTCGCAGCGGCCCTGCAGAATTGTCCGTGATCGGTAACCGTGCTATCCCGAAGGCCTGTTCGCATGTCTTGATGGGTGCACGGCATCGGCGAGGGCGACACAGGGGCGGGGCGGACATGGCGAAGCACAAGGGCAGAGCAGGGCACTTCCGGCTGATGGCCGCGGCGCTCGGGGTGACGGCACTGGCCGCGGCGACCTCGCTGTGGACCGCGCAGGCCAACCCGGCCGACGGCAAGCCGCAGGCGAGTGTCTCCTCCCCGGCCGCCGAGCACCACGAGGAGGCGGAGGGCGACAAGGTCGTCAAGGTCGCGGAGGACATCGCGCACGCCTCGGACCGCGGCGAGC
This sequence comes from Streptomyces sp. NPDC024555, assembly GCF_055559335.1. Taxonomy (NCBI): domain Bacteria; kingdom Bacillati; phylum Actinomycetota; class Actinomycetes; order Kitasatosporales; family Streptomycetaceae; genus Streptomyces; species Streptomyces sp. NPDC024555. The sequence goes on along the minus strand of NZ_JBVHKV010000001.1, from coordinate 108,895 downwards.
ACGGCGTCAACATCACCATCGACGACGGCCCCGACCCGCGCTGGACCCCGCAGGTGCTGGAACTCCTCAAGGAGAACAAGGTCAAGGCCACGTTCTGCATGGTCGGCACGCAGGCCCAGGCCTATCCGAACCTGGTGAAGGCGGTCGTGGCCGGCGGGCACAAGCTCTGCAACCACACCGTCTCCCACGACACCGCGATGGACAAGAAGTCCGAGGCGTACCAGTCGAAGGAGATCCTGGACGCCGAGCGCATGATCACCAAGGCCTCCGGCGGTGTCCGCCCGCAGTACTACCGGGCCCCCGGCGGCGCGTTCACCCCGTACAGCCGGCACCTCGCCGCCTCCCACGGGATGCGCCCGCTCGGCTGGAACGTCGACACGAAGGACTTCGAGCGCCCCGGCGTCGACGCGATGGTCGCCACGGTCAAGAGCGAGATCTCCAACGGTCCGACGGTCCTCTTCCACGACGCGGGCGGCGACCGCTCCCAGACCCTGGAGGCGCTGCGCCAGGTCCTGCCGTGGCTGCGGGAGCAGGGCTACGAGTTCGGCTACCCGGTCCGCTGACCCGGACGCCCGCCGCCGTACCGCGCCACCACCGCCCCGACCGCCTGACGGACGCCCCCGTCAGGCGGTCGCGCGTCCGAGCGCGCCCGTCAGTTCGGTGAGCCGCTCGATCCGCAGGTCCGAGCCGTCGGCCCGCGGTGACGGGCCGCCCGTGTAGAAGTCCACGCCCCGGTCCAGCCAGACCCCGGTCAGCCCGGCCCGCACGGCCGCCCGCGCGTCGCCCTCCAGCACATCGCCCACATTGACCGCCCGCGCCGGATCCACCCCCATCCGCGCACACGCCGCCCCGTACGCGTGCGGCTTCGCCACCCCGAGTTCGGCGGGCGTCAGCACCGCCTCCACGTGCTCCAGCAGCCCGAACCGCTCCAGCTTCGCCCGCTGCTGCCCCGCGTTCCCGTTGGTGAGCACGGCCAGCCGGGGCCGCCCCTCCAGCCCCCTCAACTCCTCCAGGCACGGCAGCACATCGGGATAGCACCGCCAGTTCTCCGCGAACGGCGCCAGATACCGCTCCGCGATCCACGTATCCAGCCCGTCCCCGTCCGGCACCTCCTCCCCCAGCACCGGCAGAAACGCCCGCAGCCGCCGCCGGTGATGCTCCCCGAACGAACACTCCCCGGCCAGGTACTCCCCCATGTACCGGGCCTCCAGCGCCCACCACAGGTTCTCCAACTCCTCCGGTGGAGCCGTGGCGTTCGGAGCCTCGCGCGCGATCCGGCCGATGGTCTCGAAGACCGCGCCGCGGTGATCGACGAGGGTGCCGTCGAGGTCGAGGAAGATGACGTCTGCCATGGGGCGATCATCCCCCGGCCGGGCGTCGTGCCGATGCCTTTCGGAACCACCCGCCCCCGCCCCACGTCATGAGGATCATGGAACTGGCCGGAAGCACCATGGGCGACGACCCGTCCTGGGGCGAACTGCTGCTGGGGTTCGCCATCGTGGGGCTGTTCCCGTTGGTGATCGGCGGGGCGCTGCTGTTGGCCGTGATCGGGCTGGTCATGTGGGTGACGGCTCCGTTGCGGCGGCGGATGCGGGAGCGGGCGGAGGTGGTGGAGCCCGGCACGGAAGGGTCCGTGCCGGGCTCCGGTTCGTGAGGTGAGGCGGGGGCCTCAAGGGCGGGTCAGCGGACGTTGACCGCCTGGATGATCTGCTGGGTGACGGTGCCGCCCTTGTCGTCCTCGGCGCCGGCCTTGAGGGAGATCGAGGCCGCGTCGCGCGGGACGGTGAGGGTGCCGGTCCAGGAGGCGCCGGAGCCCTTCAGGGCGACGGACTTCCAGGTGGTGCCGTTGTCGTAGGAGACCTGGAGGGTGCCGCCGCTCAGCGTGCCGGTGCCGGCCGCGCCCTTGACGTACGCGGCGGACAGGCCGACCGGGAGGCGGGTGCCCGCCCTGACCGTGCCGGCGAGGTCCGTGTCGAGGGAGTAGTCGAGGTTGATCAGCGGGAGGAAGGTGTACCGGTCGTCCGGGGTCTCGGCCGAGCGGAAGGTCCACTCGCTGTGCGCGGTGGTGCCGATGCCCCAGACCTTCGGGTCGAGTGCGGTGTCGGTGGCCACCTTGAAGGGCAGTTCGGAGCCGTCGGTGACGCCGAACTGGGCGGTGCTGCCCAGCCTCCTGCCCGCGCTCTCGCCGTCGACCCAGGCCTCGGTGTACTGAGTCGTCCCGGCCGCCGCGCTGTACGGGTCACCGAATCCGGTGTGGTCGGGGCCGGAGTCGCCCCAGCCGGGGATGTTGAAGCGGAGGGAGTTGCCCACGCGCTGCTGGCCCCAGCCGAGACCGCTGCCGCCGTACGGGTGCCAGACCGGCTTGAACCAGTTCAGCTCGGTCCGCTTGCCCGCCGGGTAGGTGACCAGGCCGCTGCGCTGTTCCAGGCTCTCGCCGATGTTCACCGACTCGTGCCACTGCTGGCCCTCCTCGACCGACACGTAGTCCGTGCGGTGGCCGGGGAACGTCCGGGCCTCCTGGAAGCCGCCCGCGACCCGGAAGGACGGGTCGACCGAGTAGCGGAACTCGGAGCCGGCGGCCTTCTTGTTGCCGTAGTAGGTGGTGTCGACGGTGGCGAGCTGGTTCGCGCGCGGGGCGAAGACCAGGCTGCGGTCCGGGATCGCGCCCCGGTAGCCCTTCGACAGGTCGTAGACGTAGTCGAGCGTGTCACGCGGTGTGCCCGTCGTCTCCGCCCTGCGGCCGTGGCGCTCCATGGTCAGCAGCCGGGCGAAGTCCGCCGCGTCCACGCTGGTGATCTGGAGCGGCCGGTCCTGGCCCGCCTCGTCGTAGAAGACGGTGTTGAGGCGTCCGGGGGCGTCGTCCGTGAGGAACAGCGCCTTGGCGCCCGCGTCCTGCGCGGCCTGGGCGATCTGCGCGGGGGAGAGGGTGCCGTCGACGTGCACGAGGGCGGCCTTGCCCTTGACGTCGCGGCCCGCGTAGTCGGCGGGCGCCCCGGCCCCGGCGTTCACCAGGCGCAGCCGGTTGCGGCCCGGGAGCACGGTGGAACCGGGCTGGTTCCAGGACTCCTCGACGCCCTTGGTGACGACCTGCGGCTGCCCCTCGCGCCAGGTGGTGCGGAAGGCGTACGTGCCCTCGGTGACCTTGTCGGTCGGCGCGGCGAGCAGGGTGTCGTACTTGATGGGCATGAGGACCATGCCGAAGACGTCGGTGCCGCCCGCGTTGCGGTCGTACTGGATCAGCGTCTGGTGCGGCTCGGTGTCCTTGGCGACCCTGGTCCCGACCTCGCGGAGCGTCCGGCCGTCGAGGGTGACCTCGCGGTCGCCGGTGAGCGTGATGCCGGGGGAGGCGAGGTAGCCGAGGCCCAGGGAGTCCTTGCCGTGGGTGCCGGGCACGTCGAGCAGCGTGTCCAGGTAGTACGAACCCGGCTTGAGGCGCAGCTGGACGGTGCCGGAGTCGCCGACCTCGGCGCTGCCCGGGAGGGCGTCCTTCGCGAGCTGCATGAAGCTCAGCCCGGCGGCCGTCGGTCGTCCGTCGCGGTCCTTGACGTGGACGGTGAGGGTGTAGCGCTCCTCCTCCTTGACCAGGCCGAACGCGGTGTGCGCGACGACCGTGCCGCCCGAGGTGGCGGTGATCTGCCCGGAGTTGGTGCCGACGGCTCCCTTCGCCCCGTCGCCGGTGACGGTGGTGGAGGCGGTGCCGTGCGCGGGCACGGTCAGCTTGGTGTCGGCGAGCGTGGCGAGGCCGGCGGCGCCGCCCTCCACGGCCAGGTCCAGTGCGACGGCGGTGTCGGAGGCGTTGGAGTAGGTGATGGTCCGGGTGACCGGCTCGTTGTCCTCGTACGGCCAGGCGTACATGCCGAGGTCCACGCTGCCGGTCGCGGTGACCTGTGCGGCGATCGCGTCCGGGACGGAGACCCGGCCCGCGCCGATCGCGTACGCCGAGGCGTCCAGCCGCTTCGAGGAGGACATCAGCGCGTCCTTCAGCTGCTGTCCGGTCCAGTCGGGGTGCTCCTGCGCCACCAGCGCGGCCATGCCCGCGACGTGCGGCGTCGCCATCGACGTCCCGCTCATCGTGGTGTACGAGCCGGAGCCCTCGGCCAGCGAGGAGCGGGCGGCGAGGATGTCCACGCCCGGGGCGGAGACGTCCGGCTTGAGGCCGTTGTCGCCCAGGCGCGGGCCCTGGCTGGAGAAGCCGGCCCGGCGGTCGTCCGCGTCCACGGCGCCGACCGTGAGCGCGGAGTCGGCGGCGCCGGGCGAACCGATCGTCCCCGGGCCGTACGCGTTGCCCGCCGCGATGACGAACAGCGCGCCGGTCTCCGCGGAGAGGGTGTTGACGGCCTGGGCCATCGGGTCGGTGCCGTCGCTGCCGGTGTCCGAACCGAGCGACATGGAGATGACCTTGGCCTTGACGTCCTTGGCCGCCCACTCCATGCCCGCGATGATCTGGGACTCGTCGCCGTAGCCCTCGTCGGAGAGGACCTTGCCGACGGCGAGGGTGGCGTCGGGGGCGACGCCCTTCTCCTTGCCGTCCGACGCGGCGCCGGAGCCGCCGACCGTGGACGAGACGTGCGTGCCGTGGCCGTGGCGGTCGGCGACCTCCTGGCCGGCGATGAACGACTTCGACTCGGTGACGCGCGAGGCGAGATCGGGGTGCGAGGCGTCGTAGCCGGTGTCGAGGACCGCGACCTTCACGCCCTTGCCGGTCAGCCCGGCCTCCCACGCCTCGGGCGTGCCGATCTGGGCGTTGGACTCGGCCATGTCGGCCTTCACCCGGCCGTCCAGCCAGACCTTGCCGATGCCGGAGGAGTAACCGGTCTTCGCGGTCAGGCCGTTCCAGAACGCGCGGCCCTTGTCCGCGTCGAGGGCGGCACCGCCGATGGCGCCCAGTGTGCGGGTGCGCTCCGCGCCGCGGGGTGCGGCGGCGGCGCTGCGGGCGGCCTTGCCGCGGTAGGTGACGATCAGCGGGGTGGCGTCGGCCTTCGTGTCGGCGAGCCCCTGCTCCAGCAGGCCCGTCACGTCGAAGAGCCGCCGGTCGAGCGTGCCGGACGCCAGGTACGGCCGGGCCTCGTCGGGTATGACGCTGATCCGTCCGTCGACGACCTGGGTGCGGACGAGTCCGTCCACACCCTGGGGACGGGTGACGTCGACGGTCTGCCGGCCGCCGCCGATGTCCGTCACGGTCACCTTGTCGCCGGTCACCAGCGTCACCGTGTGGGCGGCGCGGGCGGCCTTGGTTGCCGGGGCGGGCGCGGTGCCCTGCACGGCCGGTGCGGCGGAGGCGCCGGCCATGGGCAGGAGCGCGAACGCGAGCCCGGCCGACAGCAGGGCCGCGCCGTGTCGCGCGGTACCTCTTGTCATCGTTGCCCTCTCCTCGTAGCGGCGCCGGGCGAGGGGTGTCACCCGGCGTTGCGACGAGTGTCCGGGCGGTGATCGGCCCGCACGAGGTCCCTGACCTGGCGGGAAACTGCCTCGGCATGTTCCCGCCAAGACCGGTCACGGCAGTGGACGAGGGAGGGAGGGGATGAGGGCGTGCGACCGCCGAGGGGCTCGACCGCCGCGGGGCTCAGTCGCTCCAGACGACCGGGCTCCGCCGGTACGCGTCGTCCTCGTCGAACGAGGCGCCCGTCACGGGCGAGGTCTTCGTGGCACTGAGCGAGCAGGTCTCGAAGGAGGTGCCCTTCTCGGTGAACTCCGCGGGGGCGACCTCGTTGTCGCACTTCCCGGGGACGTCGCCGATCAGGATGACCCCGGTGCCGTTGCCGTCCGCCAGGACGCCGTCCAGCTTGAGCGAGGCGTACGAGAGGTCGGTGCCGCCGACGTTCTCGATGCGCATCCTCAGGTAGTACGGCGTCATGCCCTTGGCCTTCGCGCCGAACGCGGACATGTCGGAGGGGGCGCCCTTCTCGATCGCCGTCACCGTCACGGCGATGGTGCCCTTCTTCGTGTTCGTGTACCGGTACGGCAGCACGGCCCGCTCGCCGACCTTGAGCTTCGTCCCCGGCGCGGTCACCTCGCCGGCGGGCGCCGCACCCTCGTCGCCGCCCGTGGACGGGCTCGCGGCGGGCTCGGACGAGGCCGGTGCGGGGGCAGGGTCCGACGCCGGGGGCGAGACCTGCGCGGCGGGGCCGGTGTCGTCGCCGTTGCAGGCGGAGAGCCCGAGCACCATGGTGACGGTGGTGGCCGCGAGAGCGATGCGTCCCTTGTGCACTGCCTGTACCTCTGACTCACTGGAGGGGCGAGCCGCGCGGTGCGGCGGCTCGGAGTGGCGCTCACGGTGACACACCCCGGAATACGCCCGGCACACGTCCGGAATACGGGCCCGGGGGCCGGGCCTCAGCGGATCGCGGACCGGACGGCCGCCGCCTCCCCGGCCGGCGACGAGGCGCCCGCACCGTCCCCCGCGGCGGCCCGCAGCCGCGCGAGCCCGTCGAGCACTCCCGCGAGCAGATACGGGTAGTGGATGCCCCGGGCGACCTCCACCGCGTGCTCCCCGCGCGCGATCGCCTCCACCAGCCCCGGACGGCCGGAACCGTCCGCCTCCGCCGCGTACAGACGCGGATCGAGCAGATCGACGTGGACGCGCGTCTCGAACATCGGGTCGTGGAGGGCGCACGCGATGCCGGCGGCCTCGTCGAGCCGCCGGTAGGCCGCCTCGTACGCGCCCCGCGCCGCGTGCAGCCGGCCCCAGGCGTGCGCCCGGTAGAACGCGCCCGAGGGCCCCATGTCCCCGGCCCGGCCGTTCAGTTCGGCGAACGACGCCTCGGCGTCGGCGACGCGGCCGAGCCCGAGCCGCGCCTGCCCCAGCCAGTAGGTGCCCCGCGCGACCAGCGTACGGATCCCCTGCGCCCGCGCCTCGGCGACGATCTCCGCGAACACCTCGGCCGCCGCCCCGGGCCGGTCCGCCTGGAGGTGCGCCAGACCGACCTGGGAGTACGCGTGCAGCGCGGCGGCCGGCTGCCCGCCCGCGACGAGTCGCGCGTACGCCTCGCCCCCGGCCGCGATCGCCTCCGTCAGCCGCCCGTTGGGCACCAGGAAGAACGGCGCGTTGCTCAGCGCCTCCAGATAGCCCCGCCGGTCCTCGATCCGCGCGAACAGCTCCATCGCCTCGGTGTTGCACTCCTCGGCGGGCCCGTAACGCCGCCGGGTGTAGTGCAGACCGGCCATCGAGATCAGCAGCCTGGCCCGGCCGCGCACATGGCCCGCCCGTTCGGCCGCGCCCGTCGCCGTCGCGTAGCACTCGGCCCAGTCGTCGAAGTACCGCTCCGTCTCGAACAGCACGTGCCCGCCCACGGCCAGTTCCCAGCACAACTCGTCGCGGCCCAGCTCCGCGGCCTGCCGCACCCCGGCGACCAGCGCCAGACGCTCCGGATCCAGGAGCGTCATCGGCGGTGCGCCCTGCGGCAGACAGGCGCGCACCACCTCGGGGCGCCATCGCGCGGCGTCGCGCTGGTACATGTTCTGCCCCATGTGGTCCCGGTCCGCGATGTCCGTGAGCGCCAGCAGCGCGCCGAGCACCCGGACCACCGCACCGGACCGGTCCTCCGCCAGCTCCTCCGCCTCCGCGCGCTCCCGCGCGTACGCGCGGACCAGATCGTGGAAGCCGTACCGGGCCCGCCCGTCCGGGGTGACGGTCACATCGAGCAGATGGACGTCGACCAGCTCGTCGAGGAGGTCCCGGGCCTCGCCCGGACCGGTGTCGAGCGCGGCGGCCGCCGCCCAGAGCGGGACGTCGGGCGCCTCCAGCAGCCCCAGCAGCCGGAACAGCCGCCGGGCGGCGGGCCGCAGCCCCTCGTAACTGAGCCCGAAACTGGCCCGCACCTCCAGATTCCGGTACCGCAGCGCGTCCAGCCGCTGCCGGGCGTCCGCGAGCCTCGGCACCAGGTCCGCCGGGCGCCAGTGCGGCCGTGACACCAGCAGCGAGCCGACGATGCGCAGGGCGAGCGGCAGCCGGGCGCAGAGCCGGACCAGCTCGGCGAGTTCGGCCGGATCGGCGCGGTCGAGCCGGCCGCCGGTGCTGTTGCGCAGCAGGGCCAGACCGTCGGCCTCGGACATCTCGCGCAGAGCGACCCGGTGCGCCCCGCCGAGCCCGCCCAGCCGGACCCGCCCGGTGACCAGCACCCCGCAGGTTCCGCTGGCCGGCATCAGCGGGGCGACCTGCTCCTCGTCGTACGCGTCGTCCAGCACGACGAGGATCCGCCGCTCCGCGAGCAGCCCCCGGTACAGCTCCGCGCGTTCCTGCGGATCGTCCGGTACGGCGGTGGCGGGAACGCCCAGCGCCCGCAGGAAGCGGCCGAGCACGGCGACCGGGTCGACCGGCCGGTTCCGCGCCCCGGCCAGCGCCGCGAAGAGCTGCCCGTCGGGGTAGACCGAGCCCAGCCGGTGCGCGGCCTGGACCGCGAGCGCGGTCTTTCCGCTGCCGCCGGGGCCCGAGACGGTGACCACGCCGGCCGGTTCGTGCACGGACCGTACGTGCCGCAACACCGCCTCGATCCCCGCCAGTTCGGCCCGCTGGCCGCTGAAGTCGTCGAGGGCGGGCGGCAGCATCCGGGCGCCGCGCGGCACGGGGGCCGGGCGCGCGGCCGGGCCCCGGGGCTCCACCGGCGCAGCGGCTCCCGGGGGCTTCGCTCGGTGCTTTGCGCGTGACTTCTCCGGCTTCTGGGCCTGTTCCTGTTCCTGTTCCTGCTTCTTTTGCTGCTCCTGTTCCTGTTCCTGGTCCCGGTCCGGGTTCGGTTGCCGTTGAGGTTCCCGTTCCCGTTCCCGTTCGTGTTCCGCCCGTGGTGCGCGGGCCGGGGGCCGTGGTGGGTCCGGTTCCGGGGCGGGGCCGCTGCCGCTGCCGAGGATCGCGCGGTGCAGGTCCTGGAGGGCCCGGCCCGGTTCCAGGCCGGTCTCCTCGGCGAGGACGTCACGGATCCGCAGATACGCGAGCAGGGCGTCCGCGCGCCGCCCGCAGTGGTGGAGGGCGCGCATCAGCTGCGCCCACATGCGCTCACGGAACGGGTGGTCCATCGTCAACGCGGTGAGTTCGCCCAGCAGTTCCGCGTGGAGGCCGAGCCGGAAACCGGCGTCGATGCGGTCCTCCCGTACCCCGAGCCGGAGTTCGTCGAGGCGTGCCGCCTCCGGGACGAGCACCGGAACGTCCGCGAACCCGGCGAACGCGGGCCCGCGCCACAGCGCCAGGGCCTCCCCGAACAGCCGGAACGCCCGGTCGTGCTCCCCCGAGGCGGATGCGGCCCTGGCCTCGGCCGCCAGGTCCTCGAAGCGCGTCGCGTCCAGTTCGTGCCGCCCGGCGCCGAGCAGATAGCCCTGCCCCTGCCGGGTGATGCGGTCCGGATCGCCCAGGCGCCGGCGGAGCCGGTGGACGTAGGTCTGGACGTTCTTGGCGGCGCTCTTGGGCGGATCGTCGCCCCAGACGGCCTCCACCAGCGCGTCGGCGTCGACCACCCGGCCGCGCCGGCACAGGAGTACGGCCAGGAGCACGCGGCCCTTCGGCGTACCGAGCTCCACCGGCAGCCCGTCCCGCCGCGCGGTGAGGGGACCGAGCACTCCGAATTCCACCGCCCACCGCCTTTCCGACGGCCACTGTAGGTGGCGGCGGGAACGGCGACGGGGCGGTGGCGGAAGCGGGACGGAACGGTGACGGCGCGGAGGTGGGGCGGTGGTGGGAGGGACGGAACGGTGACGGTCCGGGCGGGCCCGGGGGCGTTGTACGGGGGTGTCGTTCGGCCCGTACCGGGCGGGCCCGGGGACGTTGTCCGGCCCGTCCCGGGCGGGCCGGGGGGTGTCGTCCGGACAGTCCCGGGCGGGCCCGGGGGTGTTGTTCAGACGGTGGGCGCGTCCGCCGGCACCGGGGCCGTGGCCGTCCGCGCTCCCGCGGTGACGACGGGGCGGCGCCGGGCGGGCAGCCCCATGGTGGGGTTGGCGACGCCCCAGGCGGCGCCCTTGCAGACGACCTCCTTGTAGAAGGCGGCCAGTCGGCCCGTGAGGGCACGCTCGACGGAGCGGTCGTCGGCGGTGACGAACTGGATCAGCCCTTCGCCGCGGCCCAGCGAGACGCACTGGTTGAAGTAGCGGAGCGGGACCTCGGGGACCTTGACCCCGGTGAGCCGGGCGGCGATGGCGTCGGCGGCCTGCCAGGCCATGGGGACGCCCGAGGCGCAGGACATGCGCAGCGGCTTGTCCTCGGCACCGAGGGCCAGCGCGGCATCGCCCACGGCGTACACGTCCGGGTGCGAGACCGAGCGCATGGTGGCGTCGACGGCGATCCGGCCGTCGTCGGCGAGCTCCAGGGCGGTGCTCCGGGCGAGGCCGTGGGTGGCGAAGCCGGTGGTCCAGACGGTGACGTCGGCGGGCAGGCTCCGGCCGTCGGCGGTGGTGACGTGGTTGTACCCGACGGAGTCGACGGCGGCGTGCTCGTGGACGGTGATCCCGAGCCGGCCGGCCACCTTCCGCAGGTGGGCGCGGCCCTTCTCCGAGAGCCAGTCGCCGAGGGTGCCCCGCACGGCCAGCGAGACATCGAGCCGGGGGTGGGCCTCGGCGATCTCGGTGACCGCCTCCACCCCGGTCAGCCCGCCGCCGACGACGACCACGGACCGGCCGTCCTCCAGGGCGGCCAGCCGGTCGCGGAGCCGCAGCGCCCCGGCGCGCGAGGAGAGTTCGTGGGCGTGCTCGGCGGCGCCGGGGACGCCCCCGTCGTTCCAGCCGCTGCCGAGGGCGTAGACGAGGGTGTCGTACTCCAGGACCTCCTCGGCCCCCGGCTCCGGGCCGTCCGCGGCGGCGACCGTCACGGCCCTGCGCTCCACGTCCACGGCGGTGACGCCGGCGAGCTTCAGCCGGACGCCGGTGCCGGCGAACATCGCCCGGAAGGGGCGCGCCTTGAGGTCCTGGCCGGCCGCGAGCTGGTGCAGCCGGACGCGCTCGACGAAGTCGGGCTCGGGGTTCACGAGGGTGATGGTCACGTCCTCGGGGCGCAGCCGCCGGGCGAGACGGCCGGCGGCGATGGCCCCGGTGTAGCCGGCTCCGAGGACGACGATGCGGTGCTGCATGTCCGTGCTCCTGTCTGGGCGGTCCGCCGTGGTTCGGCGTCGTGTCACCCCCTGAACCGGACAGCGCCCCGATCCCTGACAGCCACATGGTGTGACCCGCGCCACACCCTCGGATCCGTACGGCGGACGATGCCGTCGTCCCAGGTCAGAGCCTGTACAGAGGCTCGTCCCCGCCCCGTGTGGCGGCCCATTGCTCCGTCGCCCGGACGAGCTTGTCGGGATTGACCTGGCTGAGGATCGACACGATGCCGTCCGGCCCGATCTCCAGGCAGCTGATGCCGATGACCCGCCCCTCGACGGTCACGACGAAGGCGGGCATCCCGTTGGCGGTCGTCGCGTGGAGCTCCGGCACGCCGCCGACCAGGGCCCTCTTGGACTTCCCGGGCTTGAAGATCCCGCGCAGGAACGTGGCGACCGCGACCGCCCCCACGAACCCCTTCGCACGGGCCGGCACCTTGCCGCCGCCGTCGCCGACCGTGAAGGCGTCATCGGTGAGCAGCTGGATGAGGGGTTCCGTACGCCCGCTGGTGGCGGCCGCCAGGAACTCCTCGACGATCCGCAGCGCGGCGGCCTCGTCGATCTCGGTCCGGGCGCGGCCCTCGGCGACGTGCTTCTTCGCCCGGTGGAAGATCTGCTGGCAGGCGGATTCGGAGAGGTCGAGGATGCCCGCGATCTCCTTGTGCGGATAGCCGAACGCCTCCCGCAGCACGTACACCGCCCGCTCGTTGGGCGTCAGCCGCTCCAGGAGGACCAGCACGGCGTACGACACCGAGTCGCGCTGTTCGGCCGTGTCGGCGGGCCCGAGCATCGGGTCCCCGGCCAGCAGTGGTTCGGGCAGCCACTGGCCCACGTACGTCTCGCGCCGGGCCCGCGCCGAAGTCAGGGCGTTCAGGCACCAGTTGGTCAGTACCTTCGTCAGCCAGGCCTCGGGCACCTCGATCCGCCCCACATCGGCGGCCTGCCACCGCAGGAACGTCTCCTGCACCGCGTCCTCCGCCTCGGCCGCCGAACCGAGCAGCCGGTAGGCAATGGCTTCCAGGCGGGGCCTGGCCGCCTCGAACCGGTCCACATCATTCACGGTCAGCGCCATACCGGGATGGTAGGGCCTGCGCCCGGACGGCGCGTGGCCGAGCACCTGTCGGCGTGGTCACACGGGGCCGGACGCCGTACGCGTCGTCGTGGGGGTGTGTCGCGGAGGGGACGGGTGCCGTGCGCGTCGTCGTGGGGGAGCGGTGGCGGGGGCGGGTGCCGTACGCGTCGTCGTGGGGGCGGGGTCGCGGGGCGGGTGCCGTACGCGGAAATCCGGTGGGCGGCGGGCCGGGCGGCCTGCTGGGATGACGCCATGACGCATCCACCGCACCCCTCCGCCCCGGGCCCCGTGTCCGTGACCCTCCCCGTCGTGGTCCGCGATCTGACGCCCGCCGATCTCCCGCACTGCGGATGGTCGGGCTCGGCCCGCCATCTGGTGCACGTGGAACACGAGTTGGTCCGCGCGGCGGCCGGCGAGGTCGACTACCTCGCCGTGTGTACGCCGGCGGACCTCCCCGTGGCGATCGGCGGCGTCGACTACCGGGTCAGGCCCGGCGCCGGCACCCTGTGGCAGCTCGGTGTGATGCCCGCCCTCCAGTCCTGCGGTCTGGGCACCGTGCTCGTCCGTGCCGCCGAGGCCCGCATCACCGCGCGCGGTCTGCGCCGCGCGGAACTCGGCGTCGAGGAGGACAATCCGCGCGCCCGCGCCCTGTACGAACGCCTGGGGTACGCGGCCTTCGGCAGCGAACCGGACGCCTGGGACGTGGAGGAACCGGACGGCACCCTGCGCCGGTACGAGACGATGTGCACGCTGATGGGCAAGGACCTGCCGTAGCGGGCCGCTAGGGCGTGTCCGGAAAGTCCCGCCTGCTCGGCGACGCCTGGCACGCACGCTCGCGGCGTTGTCGGGATCACCCCGATACATCCAGTATCGGGGCGACCCTCCGCCTTGCGATCGCACGCACCAGACGCCGCCGAGCCCGCCCTACGGGCGGACGGCGCTACTTTCCGGACACGCCCTAGGCCGCCGGAACCAGGGGGACGCATGACCGCACAGATATGGACCTCCCTCCTCGCCCTCGCGGGCGTGGCCCTCGGCGGCGGCCTCACCGCCTTCTCCCAGCGCGCCGTCCAGCGCTCCGCCGAACGGGCCGAGGAACGCCGCCTCGCCACGGCCACCGGTGAGGCCCGCCGCGCCGAACAGCTCCAGGCCGTCAAGGACTTCCTCGTCTGCGTCCAGGAAGCCGAACGCCGCGCCTACAGCCGCCCGGAGAACTGGGGCGACGACGAGACCTGGTACAAGGCGACCTCGGACGCCATGACCGCCCTCTGGATCGCCGAACGCCACCTCGCCCTCCTCTGCGACCCCCTCCTCCACGCCCCGACCCAGTCCTACGCCCGCGCCCTCAACCAGGCCGTCTGGCGCGAGATCGGCGACACCGAGGTCAACGAGCACGTCGACCCCCACAAAACCGCCTTCATGACAGCGGCCCGCGCGAGCCTCTCTGTGGCGGGGGCGGGTGGGGACACGGGTGCGGGACGGCGGCCGGCCCGCACCTGACGAGGGGCAGTGGAAAGCCCTCGACGTGGCCGGTGCTTCCGGTCGGCGCCGAGGGCTCGGGGCCGGGCTAGATCATGATGCAGCCGTTCTGCCGCGCGACCGTCGGTGCCGCGCTGGCGCTTCCTGCCGCCGCCCCCGTTGCCAATGCGGTCAGGCAAATAAGGGCGGTGATCGTCAGGATTCTGTGCACGCTCAGTTCCTCTCGCGTCCGTTGTTGATCTTGAGCGCAGAGTATCAGTCCTCTACCATAAACGTATCATCCGTGCAAATATGGCAGGGGCATATGCCCCTTCGAATACGTTACCTATTCCTCGCGCCCTGTCTGGGGTCTGTCGTCACTGGTAACGTGCGCACGTTCGATTGCGCTCAGTCGTCGGCTGATTCCGCGCGCGGCCGCCGGATCGCGGCGGCGCATCAGTTCGAATGCGTGCCGCAGTGCCGTGCAGGCCTCGGTGACGTCCCCCGCGGCGAGCCGCGCCTCCGCGAGGAGGGTGCGCGCGGCGGTCTCCTCGGTGGTGTCGCTCGTGCGGATGGCGGTCGTTATCGCTGCTCGCAGCCGCTTTGTCGCGAGCGAGTAGCGGCCGTCCGCCAGGTCCGCCCGCGCCAGTCTCCGCAGTGCCTGGATCTCGTGATGGGCGGCGCCTATGGCCTGGGCGACGCCCAGTGCTTCGTGCAGGTGCCGGTCGGACTCCTCGACGTTTCCCAGCCGCCAGTGCGCCTCGCCGAGTCCGCCCAGCGTTTCGGCGATGCTTTTGCGGTCCCCCAGGGCCAGGAACTCGGCGAGGGCGGTTTGGAACAAAGAGAGGGCAGTCGAAATATCTCCCGATTCCATGAGGGTCTCGGCGAGGTTTCTCCGTACGGTGGCGCGGTCGTAACGGCTTCCGTCGACGTCCAGGAAGGATTGGGATTCCTCGAAGGACCGACGGGCGGAATTCAGCTCCCTCATTCGCAGCTGCAACTCTCCGATATTGTTGAGTGCCTGAGCCGAGGCGATTTTGTCGTGGGCCGCCTGGAAGCCGCTCAGGGCGGCGTGGAAGTGCGACAGGGCCCGGTCGTGCTCGCCCAGAAAAAGGAGTGTTACGGCAACGTTGTTCCGGCTGCGCGCCTTGTCCCAGATGTCGCCCGAGAGGGACTTGATGGCCAGGGAATTCTGCAGCAGCACAAGCGCTTGCCGATTGTTCCCCAGGTGCCAATTCAGCGTCCCCAGAACCCGCAAGGCCTCCGCCTCCGCAGCCGCGTCCCTCGACGCGCGGGCGAGGTCGAGGGCGCGTTCGCCGGCCGTCGCGGCGTCCGCGTATTCGCCGATGCTCGCGTTGGCCGCGCAGAGGTCGATGAGGGCGTGGCGGAGTTCGGAGGGGTGGCGGCCGTCCGCCCGGTCCCAGTGGGCGACGGCATGGTCCAGCAGGCGGGCCGCGTCCTGCCAGTGGCATTCGGTCTGGAGGAACCCCGCGACGCTGCCCGCGAGCCGGGCGGCCGGTCCGGGGGCGCCGTTCCTGCGGGCGTGGTCCTCGACGGCGAGGAGGTTGGCGTGCTCGGCGGTCAGCCAGGCCCGCGCCGCGGCGGAGTCGGGCCAGAGCGGCGGGGGCAGCGGCGGGGGCGGCGTGGGCGGGGCGGGCCGTACGCGCCGGGGGTAGGCCATCCGGTCCGCGCGGTCGGCGGCCACGACGTAGAAGGCCGTGAGCCGGTCGACGGCCTGCCGGCGGTCCTCCTCGCCGTCCTCCGAGGCCGCCAGCCCGGCGGCGTACTCGCGCAGGAGGTCGTGGAAGCGGTAGCGGTCCGGCACCGGCTCTCGCAGCAGGTGGCAGGCGAGCAGCGCCTCCAGCACCCGTTCCGCTTCGTCCTGCTCCGTCCCCAGCAGGGCCGCCGCGGCGGCTGCGGTGAAGTCGGGTCCGGGGTGGAGCCCGAGACGGCGGAAGACGGTCCGCTGCTGTGGCGTCAGCGTGCGGTAGGAGAGGGCGAACGCCCGCGCCATCTCCTGTTCCTGGTCCGCGCTGTGGATCTCGGCCAGCCGCCCGGGACTGCGGGTCAGACGCTCCGCGAGGACCGTCAGCGTCCATGACGTACGGGCCCGGAAACGGTGCGCGACCAATTCGATGGCAAGCGGCAGACACCCGCAAAGCCGGACGATACGACGCGTCTCCATGGTGTCGCGCGTGCGTTCCTCCCCGGCGAAGCCGCGGAAGAGCGCGATGGCGTCCTCCTCCGGCAGCGCGTCGAGCGGCACCGACAGCGCGTGGGGGATACCGGTCAGATGGCGGCGGCTGGCGATGATCGTCAAGGACGGCGAACCGCTCGGCAGCAGGGGTTCGACCTGCTCGGGGCCGGTCGCGTCGTCCAGGACGATGACCATGCGGCGCTCGGCCATCATGGTCCGCCACAGCGCCGTACGCCCCTCCAGCTCGGGCGGAATGGAGGAGGCCGACGCCCCCAGCAGCCGCAGCAGCGTGGCCAGCGCGGCGCGGGCGGTGAGTGGTTCCTCGGTCGGCGAGTGGCCCCGCAGATCGATGTACAGCTGCCCGGCCGGATACCGCTCGGCGAGCAACTCGGCCGTGGCCACGGCCAGCGCGGTCTTGCCCACCCCGGCCATTCCGGAGACCGCCTCCACGGTGACGACCGATCCGTCCCGCGCCCCGTTCCCCCCGAGCGCCGAGAACAGGGCCTGCAACTCCGCTCGGCGCCCGACGAGTGTCGGCTGCACGGGGAGGTTGCGACGCGGCGGGACGACGGGCGCCGGCGGGACGACGGGCTGAGCGGGGGCGGTCCGGGGCGGGTACGTCTCCGCAGGGGGCGTCTCCACAGGGGAGCCGGCCTCGTCCCCGGCGCCGGCAGGACCGGCATCCGAAGCAGGACCGGCATCCAAAGCGGGACCGGCATCCGAAGCCGGATCGGGAACCGGATCCCGAACCGGACCAGGATCCGCAACCGGAACCCGAACCGGAGCGTTAACCGGAACCACGCCCCCGCCCCCGCCCGGAACGGAGCCGACGGCCGGAGCGAAACCGGAACCCCCGCCCCCGCCCCTGCCGCCCCCACCCCCCTCCACCAGCTCCCGCGCCGGAACGCGGGCCAGCACCCCCTGATGGATCAGGTTCAACTCCGCGCCGGGCAGCGCCCCGTACTCCGCCATGAGGGTCTTGCGGGCCCGCTGGTGCACACGGAGGGCGTCGCCGTAGCGGCCGCTGCCGTAGTAGGCGACCATCAGCAGGCCGAGGAGCGTCTCGTCGCCGGGGTGGGCGTCGGCCAGCGCGGCGAGTTCGGGGATCTGCTCGGCGTAGCGGCCCAGCCGCAGCCCGGCCGCGAGACGCGACGTCGTGGCGGCGAGCCGTGATTCGGCGAGCGTCCGCCGTACCGTCGCGGCCCAGAACCCGGGGAGACCGGCCAGTGCCTCGCCCTGCCACAGGGCGTCCGCGCGGACCAGGGACGCGACGGCACGGGCGTCGTCCGCCTCGGTGCGGGCCGAGTCCACGAGGTGCTGGAAGCGGCGGCGGTCGACGGTACCGGGCGGGGCGATCAAGGTGTAGGTGTGGGACCGCCCGTCGAGGACCGGGGCGTCCGGACCCGTACCGGCCAGGCGCAGCCTCCGGCGCAACCGGGAGACATAGGTGTGGGTGTTCTCGCGGGCCCGTACGGGAGGATCGCCGTCCCAGAGCCGTTCGATCAGCTCACCGATGGCGACGGGGCGCCCCGCGTCGAGAGCGAGCGCGGCCAGCAGCATCCGTTCCTTGTCCGAACCGAGCGCCAGCCACTGCCCGTTCAGACGCAGTCCCACCGGTCCGAGAATCTGGATGTCCACCAGCGCCCCCGCTGGTCCGTCGGATGAAGCATGAGCATGGCACCGCGAACTGAGTTCCGCTATACGGTGCCGGGGCGCTCGAATGATCCGGCTCAATTCTGACGGTCATTCCATGGCGACTCGGGGTAGAACGCGAAAGAGTTCGGGCCAGTCGCCAATCGATCTACGGGGGCGAAGAGTTGACCGACGCGACGGCGGCCTCACCGGGTCCGCACCGGAATGAGATCGGTGGGGAGGCAACGCTCAATGGCCCCACCATTCAGGCCCGGGAGGTGCACGGAGGAATTCACCTCCATCCCGCGCCGGCGGCGCCCCCTCGGCCGGCGTCGCATCCACCACCTCGTCAACTCCTCCCGGTTCCACCGCACTTCACCGATCGCTCCGCCGATCTTGCCGCGCTGGACGATCTCCGGGGCAGTGGAATGCCGTTGATCGTCGTCAGCGGTCAGGCGGGAATCGGGAAGACGACCCTCGTGTCCAAATGGATGCGTTCCCTGAGCGCAGAATTTCCCGATGGGCAGGTCTATGCCGATCTTCGGGGCCATTCGGGAGGGGTGCCGGTGGGCCCGGGGGAGATCCTCGGCCAGTTCCTCCGGGCGCTCGGCGCGGGACCGCCCCCGGCGGACCCGGTGGAAAGGGGGGCGCTGTGGCGGTCGCTCACGGCGGAGCGGCGGATCGCGGTCATGCTGGACAACGCGTTCACGGCCGCTCAGGTCAGGCCTTTGCTCCTCGGCGGGGCGGACGGTCTGGTCGTCGTGACCAGCCGGCGACGGCTGACCGGGCTGCGGATGCAGGGAGCGGGCTTCCACCAGCTCGACGCGCTGGGCGCGGACGCCGGAATCGAGCTGATCACCCGGGGCATCGGCGAGGACCGCGTCGCCGGTGAAATCGCCTCGGTACGGCGGCTGGTGGCGCTCTGCGCCGGTCTGCCGCTCGCGGTCTGCCTGGCCTCGGCCCGGCTCGCGACCCGGCCGCGACAGTCGGTCGGCGCCCTGGCCGACGCCCTCGCGCGGAACGCCGGGGGAGACCGGCTGGCCGCCCTCGAAGTGGAAGGAGAGACCTCGGTGCGCACGGCCCTGGATGCCTCGTACGCGGTACTGGGCGAGGAGACCGCGCGACTGTACCGGACGCTCGGCCTGCTCCCGGTGCGGACCTTCGACGCGCTGACCGCCGCCGCGGCCTGCGGGGAGTCGCTGGACTGGGCGGAACGCCGCCTGGACGAACTCGTCGAGGCCAACCTCGTGGAGGACGTCGGACCGGACAGCTGCCGTCTCCACGACCTGCTGCGCATCCACGCGCACGACCGTGCGGTGGAGGACGATACGGAGACGGCCCGCGAGGAGGCGCTGAGACGTTTCTGCGACTGGAGTCTCTTCATCGCCACCGCCGCCCAGCAACGCCTGACCCCCGCACAGTTCACCCTCCCCCGGGTCTACGCCCACCCGCCCGGCCCCGGACTGCCGCTGCCCTTCGACGACGACGTCGCGGCGCTCGGCTGGCTCGACGCCCACCGGACCCAGCTCCTGGACGCGGTGCGGCTCGCCTCGCGGAGCGGCTGGTACGACACGAGCTGGATGCTCACGGACGCCCTTTGGCCGCTCTTCCTCCGATTACGCCACTACGACGCGTGGATCGATGCCCACGAGATCGGCCTGGACGCCGCCCGCCGGGCCGGAAACCGGGAAGCCGAGCGCCAGATGCTCAACTCCGGGGCCATCGGGCTCGGAGCCGCGGGACGCACCGAGGAGGCCACCGCCTGGTACCGGGACTCGCTGGCCGCCGCCCGCGCGGCGGGCGACGTCCGCGACGAGGGCCAGGCACTGATGGGCCTCGGCGCGTGCCACCGCGAGGCGGGCCGGCCGGACGAGGCGGTGTCCCACCTGAACCGCGCCATCGCCGTATGGGAGGAGTGCGGCTATCCGAGGGGCGCCGCCCTCGCCCGTACGACCCTCGGCGAGATCGCCCTCGCGGCGGGTGACCCGGAGGAGGCATCCGCTTGCTTCGCCCATGCGCACGCCGCACTGGTCGCCGTCAACGACCCGCACGACGCCGCGCGTTCCCTGGTCTTCCTGGGACGCGCTCGGGTTCGCGCGGGGGCGTACGCGGAGGGCGTGACGAAGATGAACGACGCGCTGGCGGTCTTCACCGCCTCCGGAGCGGCCTTCTGGCAGGCGCGCA
The DNA here is from genome assembly GCF_055559335.1 of Streptomyces sp. NPDC024555. Taxonomy (NCBI): domain Bacteria; kingdom Bacillati; phylum Actinomycetota; class Actinomycetes; order Kitasatosporales; family Streptomycetaceae; genus Streptomyces; species Streptomyces sp. NPDC024555. Next base: position 89,292 of record NZ_JBVHKV010000001.1, on the reverse strand, counting down.
CCCTGGAGATGCTGGGCGACAGCGCGGCCGAGCAGGGGGACGCACCGGCCGCCGCGACCTTCCTCGCCCGTGCCCGCGCACTGTTCGCCACCACCAGCCCGGCGGACGCGCGCCGCCTCGCGGAAAGCGAAAGCGAAGGCGAAGGCGAAGGCGAAGGCGAAAGCAGAAGCGGAGACGGAGACGGAGGGGGAAGCGCGAACGGCGACGGCAGCGGGTGAAGTGGTCAGGGGACAGGGGCAGGAACAGGAACAGGAACAGAGCGCAGGGAGAACAGAGCCCGGCGCAGAGGGAACCTCGTCCGGGTCCGAACCGCAGCGGTCATCGGCTCGGACCCGGAACCACTCCCCTCCCCCCTCCCCCCCCGTACCCGGGCTCAGCCGGGCGCTCCGTCAGCGCGGCAACGGGGCCTCGCGGGCGTACGGCCACTCGCGGAGTGCCCGCCCCGCGACCAGCCACGCGTGCAGGCAGGACGGAAGCAGCGACTGCTCGGCGTGTACGGCCCCGGCCGAGGGCATCGCGGAACGGCAGGCCACGACGACGAGGCCCCCGTCCGCGGTGTACGCACCGCACGCCAGAGCCCATCCCCCCGCGCGGTCGACGCCGTCACCGCCCTCTTCCGGGCGGCCGTCGGGACGGATCAGCGGTACGGCGGCGAGACCGCAGGCCGGGTGGGCGGAGAGGAGTTCCGCCAGCCGGCGGCGTGCCCCGGCGACGGAACGTGCCCGGCCGGCCTGGAGGACATCCGCGCAGTCCAGCAGGGATGCGTCCCGGCAGGTATCGGGGTCGACGACGAGATGTTCGTCGATGACGGACGCGGGACGCCTCCGGCCACCGGACCCCGGGCGTACGCGGAGCGACATGGCGGAGGCCGGGCGGGCCGACGCGGCGGGCCCGTGCCCCAGGCGCACGCGGAGCGACCCGTCGGCGCAGTGGGCGTACAGCACCTCGGGGAACGGCCGCGCCTCGACCCGCACGAAGCGCTTCACGCCGAGACCTCCCCGTATCCCGGCGCCCAGGTCGTCAGCGGCGGCGGCTCCGGCAGCGGGACGGTCACGGGCTCGTGGGCGGGCTGCCCGATCCGCAGGATCCGGTACATCAGCCGCCGCATGTTCCGGTTGAACCGGCCGGGCTCCGACGTGATGCGCGACCTGATCGGGGCGTAGTCCTCGTGCCGGTACTCGCGTTCCGCGTAGTCGAGCTGGTCCGGCAGCGGATGGGTCGGCGAGAGCGTCGGCGCCTGGGCGGCGAGGGCGGCGGCCGGCGACGCGGGGTTGATCTCGTGCTCGGGGGAGGCGGCCAGCAGCATCGGCGCCCCCGTCAGCGTCGCGTACATGCTCACGGAGCCGTGGTCGCCGATCACCGCGTCGGCCGCGATGAGAATGCTGCGCCAGTCCGCCTCGGGCGGTACGACCCCGAGCCCCAGCCGCGCGCACCGCGCCAGCCAGGACCGCACCTGGTAGGCGCCGTGCCCGGCCCACACATTGGGGTGGAGGAGCAGGGCCGTACGGTAGCGGCCCGCCGGCAGCTCCCCGATGAGCCGGGGCAGCAGCGCGTCGAACCGCCCGAACGCGGAACTCGCCCCCCAGGTCGACACGGCCACGACGAGCTTCTGGCCGTCACCGATGCCGAGCGCGCGGCGGTACGCGGCCCGCCGCGGCAGGCTCGCCGTGATCCGGTCGTGCGCGGGGTCACCGATGACGTGCGCCAGCGGCAGCACCTCCGGGCAGCTGCGCGCCAGTTCGCGCAGTTCGTCCCGGTGCGGCACCCCCACGGCGGCCGGCGGCCGTCCGCCGGGCAGCAGATCCTGTCTGCGCAGTCCCGCCACCCCCGCGTTCGCGCCACCGGTCACCCGTTTCAGATAGCCGGCCCCGTGCGACAGCGTGATCAGCGGCGCGTCGATGTGCTCCACACCGCGCGGTCCCGCGGCGAGGGCCAGATCGAACGACATCCGGGTCGCCTGCTCCCACGGCAGCACCACGCTCCCCAGCCGCGCGAGAAAGGCGGGCACATCGTCCCCGAACGCGTGCGGTGGAGCGGTGAACAGCACCTGGAGCCGGAAGTCCGCCTCCAGGAGCGACAGGACGTCGAGGAGCCTCTTCCCGTACGTCACCGTGTGAATGACCGCCAGGACCTTCTTCCGCCCGACCAGCGTCAGCCACTGCCGCGCCTCGGGCCCCGGCCCTGTCCCGTCGCCCTCCGTGGTGCCGGCCGTCACGCCTTCCCCGTCCACGCCCGGGGCGAACCTGCCCGCCACGGTTGTACTCGATCCCGAACCAGTGGTGCCCAACGCCGTCATGGCGTCCCCCTGTTGAGTCGTTACGAGTGCCTGGAATCGCTTCCGTGAAGGGGATGCCCGGCCGGGGGGACGGAAGGCTCGACCGGACCTTGCGAGAACCTTGCAGAGCGCTGCCGGTCGCGGACGGACGACGGTTCAGGGCAGCGCGAAACACCGAACCGGCAGCAGCAACACCGGCCCTGACGGAGCGTCAATCCCGCTCGCCGTCGGGAGCGAGCCGGAACGTGGGGCTGGTGAAGTCCCGCCCCTGGAGCACGGGGCCGTTCTGCGTCCCGCCGCTGATCGAGTTGTGGATCTCGTCGCCCGCCCCGCGCCGGGCCTCCTGCCACCACTCCTCCAGCAGCGCGCGGAACTCGCCGTCCAGCGCCGCCCGCACCCCGAGCGCGGTCGCCAGCGCCTGGGCGCGGAGCGGGTCGCCCGGCTGAGCGGCGAGCGCGGTGAGTTCCGGCTCCCCCGAACTGACCCCGGGCGCCCCGTCGGGCAGGCCGTCGTCCGGCGCGCCGCGCCGGAACGGCCGCCGCACCAGCGCCGTAAGGCCTTGCCAGGCCGACCGGCCCGCATCGCCGCCGACACTTCCGGCCAGGGCCGTGAGGGCGGCCGCGGTGATCGGGTCCATGCAGGGCTCCCCTGGGCAGGCGGTGTCCTCCACCCTCAGGGTAGGCGCGGTGCGGGACCGCCGCCCCGGCCTTGCGACGGGTGGCCGGATCGCGCCGTGCGAGCACCCGCAGACGCCCCTCTCGTCCGTGACCCAGATCACTTTGCGGCCGTCGATGAATCCGCTCATGTTCCTCGGTCATATGAGCGACACCAACGAGGCAAGAAGGGCTCCACCGTGACCGACACGCTCACCTCCCCCGGCACCTCCTCCCGCACTACCCCCCGCACCACCTCCCGTTCCGCGCTCTCCGCCCCGTCCGCCGCAGCACCCGCCGCCATGACCGCGGGCATGGCGGCGGGCCCGCTCTTCCTCGCCGCCGGTCTGATCCAGGGCGCCGCACGGGACGGCTTCGACATCACCCGGAACGCGCTCAGCCAACTCGCCCTCGGCGAGGACGGCTGGATCCAGACAGTGAACTTCGCCGTCGCGGGCGCGCTGCTGCTGGCCGGTGCGGCCGGCTTGCGCAGAACACTGCGCGGAAGACCCGGCGGAACCTGGGGGCCCGCCCTCGTCGCCGTGTTCGCCGTCTCCTTCTGGCTCGCGGCGGCGTTCCCCGCCGACGCGGGGGCCGGCTTTCCGGCCGGGGCCGCCGAGGAGACCGTGATGACGGGCCACGGCACCGTCCACATGGCCGCCGGAACGGTCGGCTATCTCGCCCTGTGCGCCGCGTTCCTCGTCCTCGCCCGCCCCCTCGCCGCCGCCGGCCACCGCGGCTGGGCGCGCGCCTCCCGCGTCGTCCCGTTCGTGGTCCTCGCCGGATTCATGGCCTCCGCCACCGCCGTCCTCGCCTTCACCTGCGGCGCCGGACTGGGCATGCTCTGGCTGAGCGCGATCACACCCCGCCTGACCACCACCAGCAGCACTACCACCACCCACTGACAACCGCGCCCCTGCCTCCCCTCTCCCGTCTCCCCCTCCCCTCTCCCGAAGGAACCGCCCCACTATGACGAACACCCCCGCCACCAAGGGCCCCGCCAGCTACTTCCCCTCCATCGAGAAGAAGTACGGCCGCCCGATCTCCGACTGGAAGGACCTCATCCGCTCCTCTCCCCTCACCAAGCACATGGAACTCGTCACCTGGCTCAAGACCGAACACGCCCTCGGCCACGGCCACGCCAACGCCCTCGTGGCGCACACCCTCGCGGAGGACAAGGGGAATTGACCTCGGGCGCCTGGGCCCCAGTCGGACGTCCGGGCTGCACCCCTCCGCCCCGGGCAGGCCCGCTCCATGGGAGTCTGTGCCGGTGTCGTCCGGCAGCCGGGGCCGCCCGTGGGCGGGGGCGAAGAGGACGGCGCGCATCCATCGGGAGGGGACACCCACATGCGCAAGCGTTTCGTACGGGGAGCCGCGCTGCTCTCCGGCCTCGTGCTCGCCTGTACCGGTCTGAACATCACGAGCGCGGGACCGGCCGCCGCCAAGGACGTGAACGGGTGCACGGTGGGGTACTGGTGCGGCTGGTCGCGCGCGGACGGCACCGGCACGCGGTACATGACGAACAAGAACGTCGCCGACCTCGGCAGCTGGGACAACAAGGTCCGGTCGCACGTCAACCGGACCAAGCTGATCGCATGCACCTACGACGCCAAGAACTACAACGCGTCCGGCGGCTACTTCGCCGAGGAGCCCGCAGGCAGCACCCTTGGCTGGAGTGCGCAGTACCCTCCGTCGATCAGCTCCATCAAGTTCGTCCGTACGGAACGCGAGTGCGCCTACACCGCTTTCCCGTACTGGTACGCGGAGACCGCCCCCAAGGACCTGGGCTTCGGCGACATGAACGGCGACCGCAGGGCCGACGTCATGGTCCGCGACCTGGCGGGACGGCTCTGGCTCAGCTCCGGCAACGGAACCGGCCGGCTCGTCGGCACCGGCGGCTGGAACGCCATGAACGCCCTCACCCGGCACGGCGACTTCAGCCGCGACGGCCGCGAGGACCTCATCGCCCGTGAGGCGTCCACCGGAAAGCTGTGGCTCTACCCCGGCACCGGCACCGGCTCCCTCGGCGCGCGCAGGCTCATCGGCACGGGCGGCTGGAACGCCATGAGCAACATCACCGCCTACGGAGACCTGACGGGCGACGGCCGTTCCGACCTGATCGCCCGAGAGAAGTCCACGGGCAGGCTCTGGCTCTACCCCGGCACCTCCACCGGCAAGCTCGGCGCCCGCAAGCTCATCGGAACCGGGGGCTGGAATGCCATGAGCGCCCTCGCCGGCGTCGGCGACGCCACCGGCGACGGCCGCCCCGACCTCTACGCCCGCGAGGCCTCCACAGGCAGGCTCTGGCTCTACCCCGGCACCTCCACCGGCAAGCTCGGCCCCCGCAAGCTCATCGGAACCGGAGGCTGGAACACCATGGCCGCCCTCGTCGCCGTAGGCGACTTCACCGGCGACGGCCGCCCCGACCTCGCCGCCGTGAGCAACACCACCTTCGCCATCGACGGCTACCGCGGCAACCCCGGCTGGCTCGTCACCTACCCCGGCCTCGGCAACGGCTCCCTGGCACGCTCCGAACTCACCAACGGCGACTGGTGGGGCCTGCACGGATTCGCCTAGAACGGAGCCACGCCGACCCCGACCCGCCGGGCGGGCCGACCACGTACTGAGCGCGCCACGTGCGCGGTTGGCGTGCCCGGTGGGTCAACGAGGGGATCGTCCAGGACGAGTACGGCGACTTCGTGCGCGCCTGCCGACCGGCGGATGCTTCCCCGGACGGCTGGCAGTGGCCTCATGTGCCGGACGATGAACAGCTTCGCGCGTGATCGGGCGGAACATCTCGCGGCGACCTCACCCTTCGTACCGCCGCCGCCCTCCTCGCCGCCGTGCACCGCGCCCTGTTCCAGCGCATCCAGGACCTCACCCTCGCCGGCCACGACAGAACCCGGATCTCCGCCACCCTCACCACCGATCCATGGAGTCGGTCTCCTGCTCGCGGCCGAAGCGGAGAAGGGCAACAAGAAGGCCCCGGTCCACGACCAGGGCGGGCCGACTGAGCAGAGTGGGATGATGCGGAAATAACTTCCGCAGGGTGTGACCGTACCGTCGCTGCCGTCGCTGCCGTCGCTGCCGTCGCCGCCGGAGGTCAGGAGGGCGACGGGTTTCGGCCGGGTCATGCGGATACCGGTCAGAAGGGCGGTTCGCCCGTGCCGCCGTTTCCCGGCCGGCACCCCACGCGTGTGCGCCGCGGTCGTGTGCGGCGGGTGGCGTCGGGCCGACGACGCCTCAGTCCGTGGTCGGCGGCTCTTCGGAAGCGGCGGCGCGGCGGTACTCGGCGTTGATGCGCTGGGCCTCTTCGAGCTGGTCCTCCAGGACGACGATGCGACAGGCGGCCTCGATGGGCGTGCCCTGGTCAACCAGTTCGCGGGCGCGGGCGGCGATGCGCAGTTGGTAGCGGGAGTAGCGGCGGTGGCCGCCTTCCGAACGCAACGGGGTGATCAGACGGGCTTCGCCGATCGCGCGGAGGAAACCCTGGCTCGTGCCGAGCATCTCGGCGGCTCGGCCCATCGTGAAGGCGGGGTAGTCGTCGTCGTCAAGACGGCCGTACGAGTCGTCTGCTGTCACTGGCACCTCTCTTGTGGAACGCGTCGAGGGGCCTTGGTGCCACCTGGCACCAAGGCCCCGAAGGAACTACTACACCACCTGCCGGTCCGGATGCGGCACCGGCCTTCTGTATCCGCAGCTCCGACCTGACCGCTGCCGGGAGTGCGGGGATCGCGGTTGCTTGACCGGAGACCACCTCACTATCGATGTCCTGCGGTACCCGGGCGGGCCGAAAGCTCCGTCCCGGGCGATCCCGATGGCGTCGGCTCCTCCGTTCTTCTCGCGGTGATCAATTGCCTATCTGCGGGTACTGCGTACTGCGTTCACGGATGCCGCAGCCGTCGTGACAGCGGTTCCGCCGTGGCGGCCCCTTGCCTTGGGCCACCCGGTCCGGTGGTCAGCCCCGTCGCCGTCCTGCAACAGCCCTGGCTTCGAGACTCCACCGCCGAACCGTCCTGCGTGTACGTGCGTCACCGGCAGTTCGTCTCTGCCGGGCCTTGATGCCTCTCTGGGTTACGTGAGAAACCCTAACTAGATCAGTAGGTGATGTCTACTCTGGCCGCAGTAGATTTTCGAGTTCCCCCTAAGGAGGTAATCGGCTTCGCCGGAGGAGTCGGCTCGCCTGCGGGCTACCGGGCCGTCGCTGCCGCCGCCGTTGCCCAAGGGGCTTCGGAGGGAGGTGGGCAGGTCTCCGAGGGCGGCGGGCGGTCCCGGAGGACGACGGGACAAGGGACGGAGGGCCGATCCGTGCATAGGATCGGCTCTCATGTCGAAGCCTGACGAGCTGCTCGTTGACATCGCCACGCTGGTGGAGTCCGGGCACAGCAACCAGATGTCCCTGACCGTGGTCGTCGGTGGTGCTGTCATCACCGGCCGGCTGGCCCCCGAAGCCGTATGGCGGCAGAGGGTGTCGGAAGTCCTGACCGACTCGGCACAGCTGGGTGAGTTCTCCGCCGTGTTCACCGCGACGCCCCGGAACGACGGGCCGCCCGCCCATCTGCACTTCCACAGGGCGCGCATCCTCCAGGGGACGGTGGGGATCCCGGAGACAGGCGGTATGTACCGCGTCTCGATCACGGATGTCAGCGCCTGGACCATGGGCGACTTCACCTACTCCGGGCACTGACGTCGCGCGGAGGAAACCCACAGGTACGAGGAAGGGCCCGGCCGGCAGATACCGGTCGGGCCCTCCCTCTGGGGTCTCGGCGCGCTCCCCGTCGTCCGGACGGCGTGCAGCCGGACGCCCGGCCGGGGCCGGACGTCGTGAAGCGGTCAGGCGGTCGTGTGGCCGCCGAGCGTCTCGGAGGCGCGCTGCAGCGGGCTGCGGGCCGGGGCGGACGGAGCGGTCCGGGCGGCGCTGTGGCAGGTGAAGCCGAGCTTGGTCATCGCCCGGACGACTTCGTCGGCGGTGAAGTCACGACGGTCCTGGCCGGTGATGACCTGGCCGACCTGCTTGACGGGGTAGACGCGGCGGCCGATGGTCACGGAATCGCCGCTGACCTCCTCGGGCTTGATGTCCTTCATGGAGTCCTGGACACCGTTCTTCGTGAGCTCGAACGGGAAGCGGGCAATGACACAGCGCATGATGCCTCACAGGGAGAGGAAGGGGACGGGTGCACGGGGCGGCGCTTCACAGTGCCGGGGCGAGAACGCCTGGGGTGTCGGCGTTCCGGTCCACGACGAAGGGGTTGGCGGTCCGACGGTACGCGGTGTCCTCGGCCGCCGTCGTGGCGACCGGTGCGGTGCGCGGCCGGCGGTGGGCCAGGATGTCGCGCAGCTGGATCCGGTCCGAGTAGCCGGGGCCGTCGCGGACGACGGTGAGCTGGGCTCGGCTGACCAGTCCGGTGCACCGGCTGTCGTTGTCGCAGATCCTCAGATGCCCGGTTCCGGCACTGGTCATGACCGACAGGGCCACCTCTACGGTCATGTCGTCGCAGACCCGTGGTCCGGCCGCGTCCACGGCACTGGGCGCCGCGGGAGAGAGGGAGCCCGCGTTCGTCGGGTCGGGCTGGTTCCGGAGCGATGTCATCACGTGCCTCCTGCGGGGACGGGCCGGTTTCCGGATCACGCGGTGGTCAGGCCGCCGTGTTCGGGGCGGACGACCGTCCCCGGCCGCGCCGGGAAGCCGTGGAGGGGCCGCGCCGGCCGGCCGGGGACGCGCTCCGCCGGCGCTGCTCGGGTGCGGGCGCGGTGATCGTCACGGGGACGCCGGAGGGGGTCCGGGCGCCGGTGATCCGGCTGAGCGCCGCCTCTCCGGAGCGGACCTGGGTGGTCCGGGGCACGATGCCGGCGGCAGCCATGAGCCGGGTCATGTCGCGGCGCTGGTGGCTGGTGACCAGGGTGACGACGCTGCCGGACTCCCCGGCCCGCGCGGTGCGGCCCCCGCGGTGGAGGTAGTCCTTGTGGTCGGACGGCGGATCGACGTTGACGACGAGGTCGAGGTGGTCGACGTGGATGCCGCGTGCCGCGACGTTCGTCGCCACCAGCACGGTCACGTGCCCGGTCTTGAACTGGGCGAGGGTACGGGTCCGCTGCGGCTGCGACTTGCCGCCGTGCAGAGCGGCGGCCCGGACCCCGCTGGCGAGCAGGTGTTCGGTGAGGCGGTCCACGGCGTGCTTGGTGTCCAGGAACATGATCACCCGGCCCTCGCGTGCCGCGATCTCCGTGGTGAGCCGGTGTTTGTCCGCGCTGTGCACATGAAGGACGTGATGTTCCATCGTGGTGACCGCGCCCTGGGAGGGATCCACGGAGTGGACGACGGGATCGGTCAGATAGCGCCGGACCAGCAGGTCGACGTTACGGTCCAGAGTCGCGGAGAAGAGCATGCGCTGGCCCCCGGGGCGGACCTGGTCGAGGAGTGCGGTCACCTGAGGCATGAACCCCATGTCCGTCATCTGGTCGGCCTCGTCCAGGACCGTGGTCGCGACCCGGTCCAGCCGGCAGTCACCCCGTTCGATCAGGTCCTTGAGGCGGCCGGGGGTGGCCACGACGACCTCGGCGCCACCGCGCAGCGCGTTCGCCTGCCGGCCGATCGACATCCCGCCGACGACGGTGGCCAGACGCAGCCGTGTCGCGCGGCTGTACGGGGTGAGGGCGTCGGTGACCTGCTGCGCGAGCTCCCGGGTGGGAACGAGGACCAGCGCCAGCGGCTGACGGGGCTCGGCGCGCTGCCCGGCGGTGCGGGCCAGCAGCGCCAGGCCGAAGGCGAGCGTCTTGCCGGAGCCGGTCCGGCCGCGGCCCAGGACGTCGCGGCCCGCCAGGGAGTTCGGCAGCGTCGCGCCCTGGATCGGGAACGGTGTCGTCACGCCCTGCGCGGTGAGCGCGGCCAGCAGGCTCCTCGGCAGGTCGAGCCCGCTGAACGCCTCGACCGCGGGCAGCGCCGGGGTGACCGTCTCGGGCAGGGCGAACTCTCCCCGCACCGTGGCGGGCCGCCGCCCGTCCGAACCGCCCGGCCGGGTGGAACGGCCCGGGGCTGACGAGGAGCGGCGACCGCCCCGGACGGAACCGGCGGCGGAGTCGTAGCCGTGGCCGTCGCCGCGGCGGGCGCGGGAGGACCGGCTGTTCGTGCGTGCGGGGTTCATGCGGAACCTTCCTTGATACGGCACGTATCAAGGAATTCCCCAGAAAAAGAACGGTGCGGGGAATCACAGGCACGGACCGAATGAAATGCGAACGCGGGCCACGGAGAATTCGTGTCGGCGCACACATGAATAATGAGGGGCGGGGTGCGAGGTCGAATCCGGCGCATCGCCGGCTGCGGCTTCGAGGATGCTGCACCCCTCGGCCGTGTTTTCCTGTGGACATGACCACCAGAAAATGCACGTAGCTGGGGCCCGCACCCCGAAGGATGCGGGCCCCAGCTACGAAATACGCGTCAGCGTCAGACGGAAACGATGTTCTCGGCCGTCGGGCCCTTCTGGCCCTGAGCGATGTCGAAGGACACCTTCTGGCCCTCCTGGAGCTCGCGGAAGCCCTGGGCGGCGATGTTCGAGTAGTGGGCGAACACGTCGGGGCCGCCACCGTCCTGCTCGATGAACCCGAAGCCCTTTTCCGCGTTGAACCACTTCACGGTGCCGGTAGCCATGTCAATCTCCTCTGGGCAGTACACCGGAATCCGCACTCTACGGATCCCGTGTCGCCGCGATGATGCCCTGCCCGGAAACGACCGGAAATACGAAGCGCCCCTCTCCGGTGTGAGCCGGTCCGAGGCGCCTGAAATCTTTGGGTACCACAACTGCAACTGACTTCGACAGTAGCACGCCGGCCAGGATTATGTACGCGAACGATTTTCCCGCCCACCCCGAGACAGAAACCCTCCCCGTGCGGACCATTAAATTCTGAGACCGCCGGCACAGGTATTCAGCATACGACCGCACCGGTCCGGGACGGTCGCCGCGATCCGTGCCCCCAAGCCCCCAGCCCCCAAGCCCCCAGCCCCCAAGCCTCCGAGGCCCGGCATGCGGGGCCCACAGGACCGGGTAACGTCCTCGGCATGTTCTCCAGGTGCCGATCCCCGGGGGAGAGCGTGACGGACCCCGCCGACGTCCTTCGGCGCCACGACCGTCCCACCGTGCATCCGCAGATCGCTCCACCTCATGACCGGGAGAACCCATGACCGACAGCAAGAACATCAACAACCCCGTGGGCCAGGGCGGCGGCCAGCGCAAGCGCCTCTCCCGCGCCGAACGCCAGAACAACGGCCCCCACCGCAACCTGGACCGCCAGAGCGCCGCCGACCGGAAGGCGGAGCTCGTACGCAAGATGCGCGAGAAGACGCACGGGGCCGAGACCACGGGGCAGACGAACGACGACCCCGCGCAGACGGACAACGACGCGGCGCAGAGCTGACGCACCGCCGTAGCGCGACGGCTGTCGGGTCCGGCGGGCACACCCCGGACCCGACAGCCGTCGTGGTGGCGCGCAGGTGGTGCGGGACTCGGGGCGGAGACTGGCCCGAGGGCCCTTCAGCACGGCGTTGGATGTCCCCCTGGGCGCGGTGCTGGACGAGGTGGGGCGGTCCCGCTCGACCGAAGGACGGGCCGCCGCTGAACCGCGGCCAACCGCGGCGATGGGTGCTGCTACGATCCGCGAGAATTCGAACGTGGGGGGCCGCCGGAGAATTTCCCTGTCGGCGCTGGTGTTCCCTGCACGGCCCTCCTCGGTCGTTGCGTCTGCTCGCGCGTTGCGCGGCAGCCCGCCCAGGAGGACACGTGCCGCACAGCAACTCATTCCGCAAGGTCCTGGCCGGGACGGTGGCCCTCGCCATCGCCACGATGGGTGGACCCCTCGCGCTGCCCGCGTTCGCGGACTCCGGGGCCGGGACGCCCCGCCCGGCCACCGAGGCCCAGGCCACCGGCATCGCCGCGCTGCCTCCGGGGTCCGAGGTGGTCATGTCCGGCGAGACGGGCTTCCTCGCGTCGACACGCGCATACGACCTGCTGTGGACCCGTTATGCCGATGGCTCGGTCACCAACCTGGGCCGTGGCACTTCGCAGGTGCGCTCGACCGAGATCCACGGCTCGGTGTCCGATGTGGTGGCACTGGAGCGGGGATACCTCGGCGAGGCCGACCACCGGGTCGAAATGCACGACATGTCCACCGGAGTGGTATCCGTCCTGGAACTGGGAAAGTACCGCAACTTCGTGGGTGCCGTCGGCTCGACGGCGATGGCCTGTCCCTACATGCCCAACCAAGGCGTCGACTGCAGGGAACTGCATCTGCTCACCGTCGTGGACGGTGTGCAGACCGACCGGACGGTCACCGGACTTCCCGATGACATACGAACGGTGGGCATAGCGTCTTCCGCGCCCGGCTCCCGGTTGCTGTACTACAACCGGCTCACGGACGCGGAAACCGACTTCTCCTACGCGGTGGTCGACCTTGCCTCGGGCATCGCGACACCCTCGCACCTCACCCGCTCGACCTGGAGCGACGCGGCTCTGTCCCCGAAGTACCTCGCCACCCTGTACGGCTCGGACAGGCCGGCCACCTCGCAGTTGCGCGTGGAGAACCGGGACACCGGCGAGGTGTCGCAGATCGACACGCGCCAGCACGTGTCCCACCCCTTGGTGGGGCTGGTCGGGGACTGGGCCCTGTTCGGCTCCGAGACCTCATTGTCCGCAGGGTCCACCGACGAGGACTTCTCTTTCCGGGCGGTACCGGTCGGCGGGGGAACCAGCCGCAAGATCCTGGACCACGCCACATCGCTCGCTGCCACCCCCGACGGGGCGCTGCTGGTGATGGGCGGCACCCTCGCCCAGGGCGAGGGCGTCTACCGGGTGTCCCCCGGTGCCGACGGTACGCCGGTGGTGGAACTGGTCGCCGGTACCGGTGAGCCGGAGGGGATCACCCTGGTGAGTTCCGACGTCCCCGCAGTGGCCACGCTCGACACGGCGCCCTGGAAGGCGAGGTGGCAGCTGTCGCGCTACAACGCGGAAGTGATCCTCACCCTCCGCAACACCGCCACAGGCGTCTCCAGCACGTCGTACCTGTATCCGTCCGACGACACCACCAGGCCGGTGGGGATGGACTATTACGGGCGGATACATATGAACTGGACAGGGTGGACCGACAGCGGCTCGGCCCCCAACGGCACCTACAGCTGGCAGATCATCGCCAAGCCGTTCAATGCCCTCGGGCCGGACCTCAAGGCGAGCGGCACCTTCAAGGTCACGCGCCAGCCCGCACCCCACGACTACACCGACAACGGGTCTCCGGACCTGCTGGCGCGCGACGGTGCCGGCGTGCTGTGGGGCGTGGACACCGACCACGATCCGTGGACCTCGAAGCTGTACGGAAACGCCCGTTCAAGGATCGGTGGCGGCTGGAACGCCTACAACCAGATCACCGCGGTCGGCAATGTCGCCGGTGGCTCCGGAGGCGACCTGGTGGCCCGTGACAGCGCGGGTGTGCTCTGGCTCTACCTGGGCACCGGCAAGGGCACCTTCGCCCCCCGCACTCGCATCGGCGGCGGCTGGAACACCTACACCCAACTGACCGGAACGGCGGACTTCTCCGGCGACGGCAGACCCGACCTCGTAGCGCGCGACCGCGACGGCGTCCTGTGGCTCTACAAGGGCACCGGGAACTGGAAGGCACCGTACGCCACCCGTTCCAGGATCGGCGGCGGCTGGAACACCTACACCCAGGTCACCGCGGTCGGCAATGTCGCCGGCGGTTCCGGAGGCGATCTGGTGGCCCGTGACAGCGCGGGTGTGCTCTGGCTCTACCTGGGCACCGGCAAGGGCACCTTCGCCCCCCGCACCCGGATCGGCGGCGGCTGGAACACCTACACCCAACTGATCGGCATAGGCGACAGCAACGTCGACGGAAAGCCGGACCTGATCGCCGTCGACCGCAACGGCGACCCCTGGCGCTATCGCGGTACCGGTAACGCGAAGGCTCCCTTCGCGGCACGCGAGATGGGCAATCTCTTCTACGTGAATCAGCACTACAACACCGTCGTCTGACGCCAACCCCGCAAGCCCATGGCAGGCAGCTCTCGAAGAGCCTTCGAGAGCTGCCGCTACCGCAAGGTGAACGACCACAGCCCCTGGAACCGGCCCGCGAGCCGGCCCGCGAACCGGGCCGGCGGGTCAGAGAGGGATGACGCGAACCTGGCTGCCGCAGAGCTTGCTCATGCAGTCGCTGTCGGAGGTCAGCAAGGCGACGGGTTTCGGCTGGCGGAGTGCGACCTCGGCGACGGTGGCGTCGATGGCGTACTTGTGTCCGTGCGGCCCGGCCCCTTTGAGGAGTTCAGCCGCCGCTTTCGCCGCCTGCTCGGTGACCGGCTCCACCTTGGTGCGGGACAAGGCTCAGTTGGGGCGAGGCATGTCGGTGCCGGAGTGGCTGACTTCCACGATGGTGTTGGCCCCGACCACCGGGTCGGGGCCCATGTCGTGAAAGACCTGAAGCATCGCGAGGAGCCTGCGGTCATCATCGCCATCCCCGACGGCCGCCGCACCCGCTACGAGCTCGCCGACGAACGCCTCGGCCACGCCCTGGACGACCTGCGCACCGCCGTCGTAGCCGTCGAGACCGACCGCACCTGCCCGGATGCCGACGAGAAGGGTTGCTTCTGATCATGGCCGCCGAGATGTCGATATTCCTCGGTCCCTCCCCGGCCCGCCGCGACGCGCTCACCCGCCGGATACGGCTGCTGGTCGCGTTGACGATCACCTACAACGCCATCGAGGCGGTCGTCGCCCTCACAGCCGGCGGCCTCGCCTCCTCCACCGCCCTGATCGGCTTCGGTCTCGACTCGATCATCGAGGTCTCCTCCGCCGCCGCGGTCGCCTGGCAGTTCTCCGCCCGCGACCATGCCGTCCGCGAAGCGCGGGAGCAGCGCACCCTGCGCATCATCGCCGTCTCCTTCTTCGCGCTCGCCGCGTACGTCGCCGTCGACGCCGTCCGCGCCCTGACCGGCACCGGCGAAGCCGAACGCTCCATCCTCGGCATCGTGATCGCGGCCCTCTCCCTCGCGATCATGCCGTTCCTCTCCGCCGCCCAGCGCCGCGCCGGCCGCGAACTCGGCTCCGCCTCCGCCGTCGCCGATTCCAAGCAGACCCTCCTGTGCACCTACCTCTCAGCCGTCCTTCTGGTCGGCCTGATCCTCAACGCCACCCTCGGCTGGTCCTGGGTCGACCCCGTCGCCGCGCTCGTCATCGCCGCCATCGCCGTCAAGGAAGGCCGCGACGCCTGGCAGGGCAAGGGCTGCTGCGCGCCCACCGCACACGGGCACGTCCCGGCCCCTGCGGTGGCGGCCGAGGCGGACGCATGCGGCTGCAAGCCGGCATGCACCTGCTGTTCGTGAACATCCCGTTGCCCGCCCTCGCCCACGTGGCCCGGTCCGTCGATACTGACCGGGCCATCGAGGGCGGACGGGGGCGGCGGTGGACCAGACGATCTGGGCCGGGCTCGCGGCCGGTCCGCTGATCTCGGTGGTGACCGCACCGGTCGGTGTGTCCGGCGCGGTCTTCCTCCTCCCGGTCCAGCTCAGCCTCCTCGGAGTACCCAGCCCCGCCGTCACACCGACGAACCTGCTCTTCAACGTGGTGGCCGGCCCCGGAGCACTCTGGCGCTACCGCCGCGACGCCGCCCTCCACGACGGCCTGGCCCGGCGCCTCGTCCTGTGGACGCTGCCCGGCGTCATCGCCGGTGCCGCTCGGCACGTGCCTGTGCCTGCGCCCACTGCGCCCGGTTCGCCAACGTCCCGAAGCGGCCGAACCGCCGGCGCTCGCCCTCGCGCTCCTCGCCCTGATGGTCGGAACGGCGGGCGGAATCTACGGGATCGGCGGCGGTTCCCTGCTCGGCCCCGTGGCGCCCAACTGGTGGCTGGGCCCCGGCGGCCTGAGCGGCGGCTGTCTCGGCGCCCGGCTTCAACCCCGCCTGCCCGAAACCCTGCTCCGCGTCTCCTGCTCGGAACCCTCGCCGCCGCCCTAGGTGCGCTCTGTGCCGCCCAGGCCTTGGCCTGAGGGGGTGAGACAGTAGGGGCTGCGAAAGCCTGTTCTGACGTATTCTCAGATCCCGCATGGTGCGCGAGTGGCACGCGTGGTCTGACAGGTCTAGACAACAAAGAAGCCCCCGGCCGTTGGCCAAGGGCTTTCGTATGGAGCGGGTGACGAGAATCGAACTCGCGCTCTGAGCTTGGGAAGCTCATGTTCTACCATTAAACTACACCCGCGTAACGCAACTGGATGACCAGCGACGCATCGTCCCACACTGTACCCCATCGAAGGCCCCCCGAGGCGCCGGCCCGGATGTGTGGCGTGGGGGGTGGGGGTGGACGTGGGTGTGGGGGGCGGGAGTTGGGGGCGTAGCGTGGGGGTCGGAGTGCCGGGTGGGGTGGGGTCCTGTTCATCCCCTAATGTGGCTTTCTCGTCCACGGCTTGATGGGGAAGGGACTTGATGGACTCCATGGAGCGCACCGTCGTCCGCTGTGCCGAAGGGCACGTTTTCGCTACCTCCTCGTTCCCGATGCAGCAGCTCGGGTCCGGGCGGATCGGGCCGGGGAGGCTCATCCGTTGTCCTCGGTGCGCACGGCTGCGGCATGCCGTGCCCGTGGTGTTCGAGAAGCGGTAGCGAGCGGTAGCGGGGGAGCGGCAGAAGACAGCGGGGCAGGCGCGCGGGCGGCCCGATGAGGGCGGTTCCGCGCGTTCTGCGTATCCTCGGTGGGTGCTTCTCTCAGACAAGGACATCCGGGCCGAGATCGACGCCGGACGCGTACGTATTGATCCGTTCGATGCGTCGATGGTGCAGCCGTCGAGCATCGACGTGAGGCTCGACCGCTATTTCCGGGTGTTCGAGAATCACCGTTATCCGCATATCGATCCCGCCGTCGAGCAGGCCGATCTCACGCGTACGGTCGAGCCGGACGGGGACGAGGCGTTCATCCTGCACCCGGGCGAGTTCGTGCTGGCGTCGACGTACGAGGTCATCTCGCTGCCCGACGATCTGGCCTCGCGGCTGGAGGGCAAGAGTTCGCTGGGCCGGTTGGGGCTGGTGACGCATTCGACGGCCGGGTTCATCGATCCGGGGTTCTCGGGGCACGTGACGCTGGAGCTGTCGAATCTGGCGACGCTGCCGATAAAGCTGTGGCCGGGGATGAAGATCGGGCAGCTGTGCATGTTCCGGCTGAGTTCGCCGTCGGAGTTCCCGTACGGCTCCGAGCGGTACGGGTCGCGGTACCAGGGGCAGCGCGGTCCCACCGCGTCGCGGTCGTATCTGAACTTCCACCGGACGCAGGTGTGATGTCCGATGAGCGATGAGACGCGGGAGAACCTGACCTACGAGGGCTTCGGGCACGCGGTGCGGGAGCTGGCGCAGACGGTGGCCGACGACGGGTTCGAGCCGGACCTGGTGCTCAGCATCGCGCGGGGCGGGGTGTTCGTCGCGGGCGGGCTGGCGTACGCGCTGGACTGCAAGAACATTCATCTGGTGAACGTCGAGTTCTACACCGGGGTCGGCACCACGCTGGACATGCCGGTCATGCTGGCGCCTGTTCCGAACGCGATCGATTTCTCGGACAAGAAGGTCCTCATCACCGATGACGTGGCCGACACCGGAAAGACGCTGAAACTCGTCCGTGATTTCTGTGTCGACCATGTCGCCGAGGTGCGGTCCGCGGTCATCTACGAGAAGTCGCATTCACTCGTGAAATGCGAGTACGTGTGGAAGCGGACGGACCGCTGGATCAACTTCCCGTGGAGTGTCCAGAAGCCCGTCGTGCGGCGCGGGGGACAGGTGCTCGACGCCTGAGCGCGTACGAGGAATCCCCGGTCTCGGTGGGAACGAGGCCGGGGATTCCTGTGTGTCGGGGAGGGGAAGTGCGGGGGCGCGGCGGTCAGAGCGTGCCGAGCTTGAGGATCGAGACCAGCGCCAGGAGCTGGATCGCCGAGGCCGCCAGGGCCTTGGGCCAGGGCAGGTCGTGCGATTTGCTCACCATCGAGGTGAGCAGGGCCGCGGCGGCCAGCCAGGTGATCCAGCCGAGCAGCTGGACCAGGGAGTTCTCGCCGCCCAGGAACATCGCGAAGACCAGGCGCGGCACGTCCGTGATCGACATGATGAGCATGGACAGGCCCACCGTCGGCTGCCAGGCGCCGTCGCCGCCGAGCTGGCGGGCGAGCGTGTGCGTGACCGCGCCGAGGATCAGACCGCCGATCACGAAGGCGGCGCCGGTGATCAGGACGTACGGGACGGCGGTGTTGAGCGGGGCGTGGATCGTGTCGTCGCGGGCCTCGTCGAAGCCGAACAGCGCCAGCAGGCCGTAGAGGAACGTGACGATCAGCGCCGGGCCCCAGACCGCGTAGTCGCGCATCTGCCAGAACGTGGGGTTGGGGCGCGTCACGATGCCCGTCAGCAGCTGCTTCCAGTGCAGTCGCGGGCCGGCCGGCTGGGCCGGGGCCTGGCCGGCGCGGTAGGTCTGTCCGTCGCCGTAGGGGTCCTCGTTGACGCTGAAGGCCTGCGTGTGGCCCGGGTTGTTGGCGTACGGGTCGCCCTGCTGCGGGTAGGGGGCGTGGCCGTGCTGCTGGGGGTACGGGTCGCCGAAGTACTCCGGCTCGCCGGCACCGCCCTGGTAGCCGTTGTCGTACCCGCCCTGGTGGCCGCCGTGCGGCGGGGCCCCGTGGCCTCCCGCCTGCGGCCATGGCTGCTGACCGTACGGCGCCGGTCCCTGACCGCCGTACGGCTGCTGCCGCGGTTGCTGATGCCCTTGCTGCGGGGTGCGGTTGTCCCGGCCGCGTCCGATCCTGAATCCAGCCACGTCATCGAACGTACCTGGTCCGCACGGGCCGGGTGGATGGGGCGGGGGAACTGGCCCGCCTTTGACGCCCACCTGTGACATCCCCTAAGGGAACCCCGGGGGGTTGTCCCCCCCGGTACGGCGCGGGGCCGGCGCGGTGGTCAGCCCGCCGTGAACAGCGCGGTGGTGAACGTGATCAGGGGGCGGTTCGGTGTCGACGCCGGGTACAGCGCGATCAGGTCCGCCGTCTCGCCCCGGTGGGTGCGGACCACGAGGTCCGGCTTCCGGTCGCCGTCGAAGTCGCCGTACCGCTCCAGCAGAGTCGTTTCCGCGCGGGCCGGTGACGTGCCGGCCCCAGCTCGCAGCGGCGCCGTGGGGAGCGGCGCGGGCGGCGCCGGGAAGCGGTACGTACCGCCGGGGCGGGTCGGGCCGTCCGGGGTGCCGCGCAGCCGCGCCGCCCGGCCCGCGGTGTGGGGGGTGTGGGGGCGGGCGGCGTACACCAGGTCGTCGTACCCGTCCCCGTCGAGGTCCGCCCGGGGCTCCGGTGCGAACAGATAGGCGCCCGCCCCCGGAACGGTGCCGCCGGCCGCGTGCGGGCGGCCGTCGCGGGTGAACGGCCCGCGCAGGAAGCTGAACCGCCCCTCGCTCGCCGTCACGGCCAGGTCCGGCTTCCGGTCGCCGTCGAAGTCGCCGCAGACCGGGTGGTCCGGCCACTCGTTGCCGAAGCGCGCCCGGTCCGGGATGCGCAGCGTCACCGCCCGGCCCGTGAGGCCCCCGGGCGAGCCGAAGAGGACCTGGAGCGGGACCGGCGGCCTGCCGATGCCGTCGTACGGGGGGTCGGTGCCCACGACGAGGTCCGTGAAGCCGTCCCCGTCCAGGTCGCAGGCGGTCTCCGCGTCGAACGCCGAGGGGAGGGTGTCGCCGATCTTGGCCGCGTGGGTGCGGGCGGCGAGCAGCTGGCGCGTCGACGGGTCGAGGCCGCCGTCCTCGGAGCCGTAGACGACACCGATCCCGGCGTCGTCGCCGTGGCTGTCCGACGCGGGCTTCACCAGGTCGTTCAGGACGAGATCGCGATGGCCGTCGCCGTTGAAGTCGTACGGGACGCGGCTGCCGGTGCCGTGCGGTACGGGGTGGCGGGCCGCGCCCGCCAGGCCGGAGAGCGCGGTGGGCGGGGTGTCGCCGTTCTTGTCCGGGGCGTCGGACGAGCCCCCGCAGGCGGTGAGCAGAAGCAGGAGTCCGAGCCCGAGAACGCCGGCGGCCTTCCCCCGGACCGGGCCGGCCGCGCGTGCCCGGTCGGCTGTGTGCGCCCGTTTCGTGGGCCGGTCGGCCGGGGGTGCCTGGGCCGCCCTTTGCGCCCGGTCCGCCGGCGTCGCGGCTTCCGCCCGGCCGTCCCGTATCGGCTCCGCCGTGCGTCCCCGGTCCGTGGGCCGGTCGGCCGCGCGTGCCCGGTGGTTCTGCGCGAGCCCCGCCGGGCGTACGAGCCCCGCGGCTTCCGCCCGGCCGTTCGGTATCGGTTCCGCCGCGCGTGCCCGGTTCGCCCCGGTGCCGGGCGGGCCCGGGGCCGGGGCCGCTTCTGTGTTGCGTATCGGCACGGGGTTCCTCCGCTGCGTATCCCCGGAGGAATACCTCGTACGTCTCGTGGGCCGCGGGCGTCCCGGCCGCCCCACATGATGCGTCACGGCGGCGGGAAAGCAGAAGCGGCCGGTCCTGCCCCCGAGGCAGGTCCGGCCGCTTCCGCGCACCGCGGTGGCGCGCTGTCCGGCTACTTCGCCGGTTCCGGCTCCGGCGCGTCGGCCGTCTCCGGCTCGCCCGTCGGATCGGCCGGGGTCTTCACGGACTCCAGCAGCAGCTGGGAGACGTCGACGACCTGGATCGACTCCTTCGCCTTGCCGTCGTTCTTCTTGCCGTTGACCGAGTCGGTCAGCATGACCAGGCAGAACGGGCAGGCGGTGGAGACGATGTCCGGGTTGAGGGAGAGGGCCTCGTCGACACGCTCGTTGTTGATGCGCTTGCCGATCCGCTCCTCCATCCACATCCGGGCACCACCGGCGCCGCAGCAGAAGCCGCGCTCCTTGTGGCGGTGCATCTCCTCGTTCCGCAGGCCCGGGACCTTGGCGATGATCTCGCGCGGGGGCGTGTAGATCTTGTTGTGACGGCCCAGGTAGCAGGGGTCGTGGTACGTGATCAGGCCCTCGACCGGGGTCACCGGGATCAGCTTGCCCTCGTCGATGAGGTGCTGGAGCAGCTGCGTGTGGTGGATGACCTCGAACTCGCCGCCGAGCTGCGGGTACTCGTTGGCGATGGTGTTGAAGCAGTGCGGGCAGGTCGCGACGATCTTCTTCGCGGACTTGGCCTTCTTGGTCGAGTCGTCCTCGTCGTCCTCGCCGAACGCCATGTTCAGCATCGCGACGTTCTCCTGGCCGAGCTGCTGGAACAGCGGCTCGTTGCCGAGGCGGCGGGCGGAGTCACCGGTGCACTTCTCGTCGCCGCCCATGATCGCGAACTTGACGCCCGCGATGTGCAGCAGCTCCGCGAAGGCCTTGGTGGTCTTCTTGGCGCGGTCCTCCAGGGCGCCGGCGCAGCCGACCCAGTAGAGGTAGTCGACCTCGGTGAGGTCCTCGACGTCCTTGCCGACGATCGGGACCTCGAAGTCGACCTCCTTGGTCCACTCGACGCGCTGCTTCTTGGCGAGACCCCAGGGGTTGCCCTTCTTCTCCAGGTTCTTGAGCATCGTGCCCGCCTCGGACGGGAACGCGGACTCGATCATCACCTGGTAGCGGCGCATGTCGACGATGTGGTCGATGTGCTCGATGTCGACCGGGCACTGCTCCACGCACGCACCGCAGGTGGTGCAGGACCAGAGGACGTCCGGGTCGATGACGCCGTTCTCCTCGGCCGTGCCGATCAGCGGGCGCTCGGCCTCGGCGAGGGCGGCGGCGGGGACGTCCTTGAGCTGCTCCTCGGTCGCCTTCTCCTCGCCCTCCATGTCCTTGCCGCCGCCGGCCAGGAGGTACGGGGCCTTGGCGTGCGCGTGGTCGCGCAGCGACATGATCAGGAGCTTCGGGGAGAGCGGCTTGCCGGTGTTCCAGGCGGGGCACTGCGACTGGCAGCGGCCGCACTCGGTGCAGGTGGAGAAGTCGAGGATGCCCTTCCAGGAGAACTGCTCGACCTGGGAGACGCCGAAGACGGCGTCCTCGGCCGGGTCCTCCCAGTCGATCTCCTCGCCGCCGGTCGTCATCGGCTGCAGGGCGCCCAGCGCGACCGCGCCGTCGGCGTTCCGCTTGAACCAGATGTTCGGGAAGCCGAGGAAGCGGTGCCAGGCGACACCCATGTTGGTGTTGAGGGAGACCGTGATCATCCAGATCAGCGAGGTGCCGATCTTGATCATGGCGACGAAGTAGATGAGGTTCTGCAGGGTGCCGAGGGCCAGTCCCTTGAAGGCCAGGACCAGCGGATACGAGACGAAGTACGCGGCCTCGTAGCCGTCGACGTGGTGGATCGCGCCCTCAAGACCGCGCAGGGTGAGGATCGCCAGGCCGATGATGAGGATGACGTACTCGACGAAGTACGCCTGCCAGGCCTTCGAGCCCGCGAACCGGGACTTGCGGCCGGCCCGGGACGGGAGGTTCAGCAGCCGGATGGCGATCAGCACGAGGATGCCGACCGTCGTCATCAGGCCGATGAACTCGATGTACAGCTCGAACGGCAGCCACTCGCCGATGATGGGGAGCACCCAGTCGGCCTTGAAGAGCTGGCCGTAGGCCTGGAGCAGCGTCGGCGGCAGGGTCAGGAAGCCGATCGCGACGAACCAGTGCGCGAAGCCCACGATGCCCCACCGGTTCATCCGGGTGTGGCCGAGGAACTCCCTGACCAGGGTGATCGTGCGCTGCTTGGGATCGTCGGTGCGACTGCCCGCCGGTACCGGCTGTCCGAGGCGGACGAACCGGTAGATCTGCGCGACGGCTCGGGCGAGGAGCGCGACGCCGACGACGGTCAGCACCAGCGACACGATGATCGCGGCGAGTTGCATGGTGGGGGCTCCTCGGGCCTGCTCGGGTGGGATTCAGCGATGATCGCTGATTACTAAGCAGTAACTTAATCAGTCTGTGCTGACACTATCCACTTATTCCGCCGTCCTGTAGCCGGGCAGGCGGTGATCTGTGTCGCTCAGGCGTGCCTTGCCGTGCCGCAGCCGGGCGGCCGTCTCGCGCAGGGGTCCTCCCGCGGCCCGGACCAGGATCGCCAGATCCAGCCGGAGCCGGTGGTGTTCGGCGTAGTGCTGGTCGAGGAGGTCCGCCGCGTCCCACGGCATGGCCGAACGGTGGCGGACCTGGGCCAGACCGGTCAGGCCGGGCCGCAGTTCCAGCCGCCAGTCTCGCGCATCCGTCCGCCGCCCTCGTACCTCGGCCGGCGTGAGCGGTGCCGGGCCGACCAGGGACAGTTCGCCCCGTACGACATGGGGCAGCCGGGACAGGACGTGCAGCCGCAGCCGCCGGGTGCGCAGCGAGCGCAGTGTGAAGGGGCGGCCCCCGGCGCCGATCCGGGGCGCGTGCGTCCAGACGGAGCCGGGGCCGCCGCGTACGGCGAGGGCCAGGGCGGCCGCGGCGATCAGCGGGGCGGCCAGCAGCAGGAGGGCCGTGCCGAGGGTCAGGTCCAGGGCGCGTTTCGCGGAGGGGAGGCGCGGTGTGCGCCCCCGCGTGGACCTCGGTGTACGCGTCTGCATCGTTCGCACCTGCCTGGGTCGGACCGCCCGGTGTCGGCGGATCGGGTGCCGGTTTTGCACGGCTCTCGGCATTTTGTGACAGAACGATCCCACGAGGCGATGATGGGGAGGGGCGTGTGGCCCCCGGGGGTGCGGGGGTGTCGCGCACCGGAGGGGCGAGTCGGGCGCGTACGGCCCGTATGCGAAGGGTGTCCGTTCCGCTTCGGAGCGACGTTTCCCCTGGTCGCGTTGGGTGCGTGCATGTTAGTTGAGTCGACTCGACTCAGGTCTGTTGACTCTGGGGCGGGTGTCATGCATCCTTGAGCCAGATCCACTCAAGTAGTCAGTTGGAGGAATTGAAATGGCACGTGCGGTCGGCATCGACCTGGGCACGACTAACTCCGTCGTCAGCGTTCTCGAAGGCGGCGAGCCCACCGTCATCACCAACGCCGAAGGCGCCAGGACCACGCCGTCCGTCGTCGCCTTCGCGAAGAACGGCGAGGTGCTGGTCGGCGAGGTCGCCAAGCGCCAGGCTGTGACGAACGTCGACAGGACCATCCGCTCCGTCAAGCGCCACATGGGCACGGACTGGAAGATCGACCTCGACGGCAAGAGCTTCAACCCGCAGCAGATGAGCGCCTTCATCCTGCAGAAGCTGAAGCGCGACGCCGAGGCCTACCTGGGCGAGAAGGTCACCGACGCGGTCATCACCGTTCCGGCGTACTTCAACGACTCCGAGCGCCAGGCGACGAAGGAGGCCGGCGAGATCGCGGGCCTGAACGTCCTGCGCATCGTCAACGAGCCGACGGCCGCCGCGCTGGCGTACGGGCTCGACAAGGACGACCAGACGATCCTCGTCTTCGACCTCGGTGGCGGCACCTTCGACGTGTCCCTCCTGGAGATCGGCGACGGCGTCGTCGAGGTGAAGGCCACCAACGGCGACAACCAGCTCGGTGGTGACGACTGGGACCAGCGCGTCGTCGACTACCTGGTGAAGCAGTTCGCCAACGGGCACGGCGTGGACCTGTCCAAGGACAAGATGGCTCTCCAGCGTCTCCGCGAGGCCGCGGAGAAGGCGAAGATCGAGCTGTCCTCCTCGACGGAGACCACGATCAACCTGCCGTACATCACGGCGTCGGCCGAGGGCCCGCTGCACCTGGACGAGAAGCTCACGCGCTCGCAGTTCCAGCAGCTCACCGCCGACCTCCTGGACCGCTGCAAGACGCCGTTCCACAACGTCATCAAGGACGCGGGCATCCAGCTCTCCGAGATCGACCACGTCGTTCTCGTCGGTGGCTCCACCCGCATGCCGGCCGTCGCCGAGCTCGTCAAGGAGCTGACCGGCGGCCAGGAGGCCAACAAGAGCGTGAACCCGGACGAGGTCGTCGCCATCGGCGCCTCGCTCCAGGCCGGTGTCCTCAAGGGCGAGGTCAAGGACGTCCTGCTCCTCGACGTCACCCCGCTGTCCCTCGGCATCGAGACCAAGGGAGGGATCATGACCAAGCTCATCGAGCGCAACACCACGATCCCGACCAAGCGCTCCGAGATCTTCACGACGGCCGAGGACAACCAGCCGTCCGTGCAGATCCAGGTCTACCAGGGCGAGCGCGAGATCGCGGCGTACAACAAGAAGCTCGGGATGTTCGAGCTGACCGGCCTTCCGCCGGCCCCGCGCGGTGTCCCGCAGATCGAGGTCGCCTTCGACATCGACGCCAACGGCATCATGCACGTCGCCGCGAAGGACCTCGGCACCGGCAAGGAGCAGAAGATGACCGTCACCGGCGGCTCCTCGCTGCCGAAGGACGAGGTCAACCGGATGCGTGAGGAGGCCGAGAAGTATGCGGAGGAGGACCACGCCCGCCGCGAGGCCGCCGAGTCGCGCAACCAGGGCGAGCAGCTCGTCTACCAGACGGAGAAGTTCCTCAAGGACAACGAGGACAAGGTCCCCGGTGACGTGAAGACGGAGGTGGAGACCGCGCTCACCGAGCTGAAGGAGAAGCTCAAGGGCGAGGACACCGCCGAGATCCGCACGGCCACCGAGAAGGTCGCGGCCGTCTCCCAGAAGCTGGGCCAGGCCATGTACGCCAACGCCCAGGCCGAGGGCGGCCCGCAGGGCGACCCGCAGCCGGGTGCCCAGGCCGACGGCCAGGACGACGTCGTCGACGCCGAGATCGTCGACGACGAGAAGGACACCAAGGGCGGTGCGGCGTGACCGAGGAGACTCCGGGCTTCGAGGAGGAGCCCGACGTCCCCTCCGGCGCCACCCCCGACGACGCCGAGCCGAAGGCCGCCGACTCCTCCTCGGAGAAGGCGGCCCCGGCCGGGGACGCTGACCGCACCACCGGTCTGACGGCCCAGCTGGACCAGGCACGCAGTGCGCTCAGCGAGCGCACCGGCGACCTCCAGCGCCTCCAGGCCGAGTACCAGAACTACCGCCGCCGGGTCGAGCGGGACCGGGTCACGGTCAAGGAGATCGCCGTCGCGGCGCTCCTGTCCGAGCTCCTGCCCGTGCTCGACGACGTCGGCCGGGCCCGTGACCACGGCGAGCTGGTGGGCGGGTTCAAGTCGGTGGCCGAATCCCTGGAGACGGTCGTCGCCAAGCTGGGACTCCAGCAGTTCGGCAAGGAGGGCGAGCCCTTCGACCCGACGATCCACGAGGCCCTGATGCACAGCTACGCGCCGGACGTCACCGAGACGACCTGCGTGGCGATCCTGCAGCCGGGGTACCGGATCGGCGAACGGACCATCCGCCCCGCGCGGGTGGCCGTGGCCGAGCCGCAGCCGGGGGCGACCCCGGCCGCCAAGGAAGAGAAGACCGACGACGAGGAGAGCGGTGGCGGCGAGGAGGTCTGACATCCTGTCCGACCACCAGGCCGCACACCGCCCGGTCACGGGGCCTCTCGCCCGGACGCTGCCGCACCGCGGCGGGGTCCGTACGGGAGGCCCCCGGCCGATCGTCCGGAAGGAGGGACGTCGATGAGTACGAAGGACTTCGTCGAGAAGGACTACTACAAGGTTCTCGGCGTCCCGAAGGACGCCACCGACGCCGAGATCAAGAAGGCGTACCGGAAGCTCGCCCGCGAGTTCCACCCGGACGCCAACAAGGGCGACGACAAGGCGGAGGAGCGCTTCAAGGAGATCTCCGAGGCGAACGACGTCCTCGGCGACACCAAGAAGCGCAAGGAGTACGACGAGGCGCGCGCCCTCTTCGGCAACGGCGGTTTCCGCGCCGGACCCGGCGGCGCGCAGGGCAACTTCAACTTCGACCTGGGCGACCTCTTCGGGGGCGCGCAGGGCGGCCAGGGCGGCGCCGGCGGATTCGGCGGCGGCGGTCTGGGCGACGTCTTCGGCGGGCTGTTCAACCGGGGCGGCACAGGTGCCGGCCCCCGGGTGCAGCCGCGCCGCGGCCAGGACATCGAGTCCGAGGTGACGCTCAGCTTCACCGAGGCGGTCGACGGGGCCACGGTCCCGCTGCGGATGTCCAGCCAGGCGCCCTGCAAGGCCTGCTCCGGCACCGGCGACAAGAACGGCACCCCGAGGGTCTGCCCGACCTGTGTCGGCACCGGCCAGGTCTCGCGCGGCAGCGGCGGCGGCTTCTCGCTCACCGATCCCTGTGTGGACTGCAAGGGCCGGGGCCTCATCGCCCAGGACCCCTGCGAGGTCTGCAAGGGCAGCGGCCGGGCCAAGTCGTCCCGCACCATGCAGGTGCGCATCCCCGCGGGCGTCCTCGACGGCCAGCGGATCCGGCTGCGCGGCAAGGGCGCGCCCGGCGAGCGCGGCGGACCGGCCGGCGACCTCTACGTCGTCGTCCACGTCGACGCCCACCCGGTCTTCGGCCGCAAGGGCGACAACCTCACGGTCACCGTGCCGGTCTCCTTCACGGAGGCGGCGCTCGGCGGCGAGGTGAAGGTGCCGACGCTCGGCGGGCCGCCGGTCACCCTGAAGCTTCCGGCCGGTACGCCGGGCGGACGCACCATGCGCGCCCGGGGCAAGGGCGCCGTGCGCAAGGACGGCACCCGGGGCGACCTGCTGGTCACCGTCGAGGTGGCGGTCCCCAGGGACCTGGGCGACGAGGCCCGGGACGCCCTGGAGGCCTACCGGAAGGCGACCGCGGACGAGGACCCGCGGGCGGAGCTGTTCCAGGCAGCGAAGGGAGCTTGAGGTGGACGGCCGACGACGCAATCCGTACGAACTCACCGACGATTCCCCGGTGTACGTGATCTCGATCGCGGCCCAGCTCTCGGGCCTGCATCCGCAGACGCTGCGCCAGTACGACCGGCTCGGTCTGGTCTCGCCCGACCGCACGGCCGGGCGCGGCCGGCGCTATTCGGCCCGCGACATCGAGCTGCTGCGCACCGTGCAGCAGCTGTCGCAGGACGAGGGGATCAACCTCGCCGGGATCAAGCGCATCATCGAGCTGGAGAACCAGGTCGCCGCGCTCCAGCAGCGCGTCGCCGAGCTCTCGGCGGCGGTGGACGGCGCGGCGGCGGCGATGCAGCAGCGCGAGGCCCAGGTCCACGCCTCCTACCGGCGCGATCTCGTGCCGTACCAGGACGTGCAGCAGACCAGCGCGCTGGTCGTCTGGCGCCCCAAGCGGCCGAAGGACTGACCCGGAGGGGTTCCCGGCACCGTCCGGGGCCCGTACGGCCCGTACGGCCCGCACAGCCCGCAGGAGAGGCCCGTCATCCCGTTCGCCGGGGTGGCGGGTTTCTCGTGTGCCGGGGGAGGGGCGCGGTCAGGCCTCCTGGTCGAGGATGCCCGACCGGGCGATCAGATAGCCGAGCTGGGCGCGGCTGTTGCTGCCGAGGGCGGCGTTGAGCTTGGCCACGTGGGCGCGGCAGGTGCGGACGTTCATGCCGAGCCGGCGGGCGATGGAGTCGTCGACGTGGCCCTCGACGAGCAGTTGGGCTATGGACCGCTGGACGCCGCTGATCCCGCGGGGCACGGAGTCGTACTTGACCTCCTCGCGGAGGGGGGCGGCGCGGGCCCACAGCTGCTCGAACACCTTGACCAGGTACTCGACGAGGCCGGGGTGGCGCAGTTCCAGGGCGTTCTGGCGGTCGTCCGTCGCCGGGATGAACGCGACCGTGCGGTCGAAGATGATGAGCCGTTCGATGAGCTCCTCGAGGGTGCGGATCTCGACGCTCTCGTCGGCGATGCGCTCGGCGTACGCCAGTATTCCGGGGCTGTGGCGGACCGTGTGCTGGTACAGGGTGCGAATGCTGACACCGCGGTCCACGACGGACAGTCCGCGCTCCAGCGCCTCGCTGAGCCGGTCCTCGCTCCGGCCGCCGCCGGGCTGGACGGTGAGGACCTCGGTCCGGCACTCTGCAGTGGCCAGGTCGAGTGCCGCGTTGATCCGGTTGAAGCCCTCCAGCACGGTGATGGCGTGGGTGGTGGGGGCGTCCTGCGCGCTGATGTCCATGAAGGGTTCGAAGGATTCGGCCAACTGGATCGAGTGGCGGCGCCGTTCCTGGATCTCGCGCTCGATGGGGTTGAGATGCTTGGCCAGGGCGGCCGACGGAGGGACGGGTCTGAGCCAGGCGGCGTCGTCGGGGTCGGGGTGCAGCAGCGCGAAGTCCATGAGGCAGGGGGCGGGTTCGGCCTCGCTCCGTGCGATGCGGCCCGAACGCAGCGCACTTGCGTAGAGACGTCTTCCTTCGTCGCACAGCTCAGTGATGCCATGAGGATGTGTCGGCTTTATATCACTTCTGACCATTTCTCCACCCCCCAGGTTCCTGAACATGCAGGAACATGATGCATCGACTTGGTGGTGTTCGTGTGCCCAGGTGAGACATCGTCTTTGGTGCGGGGGAGAAGAATCCACAAGTGAGGACGAAGCCGACTATGTATAAGCGAATGCTTCGCTCGGCGCTTGCCGCCTCGTTCGTTGCGGCTCTGAGCCTCGGGGCCCTGAGCGCCGGCGACATTGCCTGGAGGAGCGGGTCCGGGGCGACGGCGGGCGACATCGCCTGGTCGACCCGGGCGGGTGCGGCCGGCGACATCGCCTGGTTCGGCGGAAACGCCGCACCGTCCGACATCGCGTGGCGTGTCCAGGCCGCGGCCCCCGGCGACATCGCCTGGGTTCAGCCGACCCGTGCGGGCGCCTGACATGACCACCCCGCCGGACGACCGGACCTTCCGGCGCGAGATGGCAACGGCCTACCGCTCAGGGTGGCACTTCATCGACCTCGTCACGGCCCTCCCCCACCGTGGTGATTCGTTGATGGTCACTCTGTTCGGCGACCCGGTCGTCGTCGCCCGCGAGGACGACGGAGAGGTGCGCGCCTACCGCTGCCTCCGCAAGCCGCGCGGCGCGCCGCAGCCGGTGCGCTGTGCCATCCGGTACGACATGATCTTTGTGAACCTCGACCGGCGTGACCACCAGCTGTTCGAACCCGAAACCATTTCCGCCACCCCCCGCAGTGCCTGAGCGATCCCCCGTCGTTCCACGTCGCTCAGTCACTCCCCCACACAACGGCGCCTCCGTGACCTGAACACGGTGGCGCCGTTGTGCTGTCCGGGTACGGGCGGGGCGCGGGTGCGGTCAGGCCCGTCCGAGCGCCCGGTCGAGGGTGATCTCGATGACGACGCGGTCGGGGTTGGGCGACGGGGTGCGGGTGTAGCGCTCGGTGTGCCGGCGCACGGCCTCGGCGACCCGGTCCTCCTCCGTACGGATCCGGGCGACGCCCTCCAGGGTCGCCCAGCGGCGCCCGCTCACCTGGCAGGCCGCGACCCGGGCGCCGTCCGGGCCGGCGGCCAGGATGTGGGCGGCCTTGCGGCTGTTCCTGTTGGTGATGACCCGGGCCAGGCCCGCCTCGGGGTCGTACGTCACGCAGACCGGCACCACGTGCGGGGTGCCGTCGGGGCGGTGCGTGGTGAGGGCCGAATAGTGGGGCTCGCGCCAGAAGGCCAGGTAGTCCGGGCCGGGATCGCGTACGTCGACTGCCATGGGGCCAGCGTATGCAGGGGCCGGGAGCGCTGCGGTGGCGGGCCGACCGGGGCGCCGGTTCACTCGGAGCGGACGGGTGCGCGCGGAGTCCGCGAAACTGCCTTGAGTGGAATAGACTCAACTTTGTGCACGTTGACTGTGTCAGTCATCAGTATTGAGCCGGAAACCGCCGCCGCAGGAAGGAGACAGCGCACGTGGACGCCGAGCTGACCAACAGGAGCCGGGACGCGATCAACGCGGCCACCAGCAGGGCCGTGAAGGACGGGCACCCCGATCTGACCCCCGGGCATCTGCTGCTGGCGCTGCTCTCGGGCGAGGACAACGAGAACCTGGTCGATCTGCTGGCCGCCGTGGACGCGGACCAGATCGCCGTGCGCACCGAGACCGAGCGGCTGCTGGGCGCCCAGCCCAGCGTGACCGGCTCGACCGTCGCACCCCCGCAGCCCAACCGCGAGCTGCTGGCCGTCATCTCCGACGCCGCCGAGCGGGCCAAGGAGCTGGGCGACGACTACATCTCCACCGAGCATCTGCTGATCGGCGTCGCCGCGAAGGGCGGCCGGGCCGGTGAGATCCTCGACGGGCAGGGCGCCAGTGCGAAGAAGCTGCTGGACGCGTTCGAGAAGAGCAGGGGAGGGCGCCGGGTGACCACACCGGACCCGGAGGGCCAGTACAAGGCCCTGGAGAAATTCGGTACGGACTTCACGGCCGCGGCGCGCGAGGGCAGGCTCGACCCGGTCATCGGGCGCGACCAGGAGATCCGCCGCGTCGTCCAGGTGCTCTCGCGCCGGACCAAGAACAACCCGGTGCTCATCGGTGAGCCCGGCGTCGGCAAGACCGCCGTCGTCGAGGGACTGGCCCAGCGCATCGTCAAGGGGGACGTCCCGGAGTCCCTGAAGAACAAGCGGCTCGTCTCGCTGGACCTCGGCGCGATGGTCGCGGGCGCGAAGTACCGCGGCGAGTTCGAGGAGCGCCTGAAGACCGTCCTCTCCGAGATCAAGGAGAGCGACGGCCAGATCATCACCTTCATCGACGAACTGCACACCGTCGTCGGCGCGGGCGCCGGCGGCGACTCGGCGATGGACGCGGG
This sequence comes from Streptomyces sp. NPDC024555, assembly GCF_055559335.1. Classification (NCBI taxonomy): domain Bacteria; kingdom Bacillati; phylum Actinomycetota; class Actinomycetes; order Kitasatosporales; family Streptomycetaceae; genus Streptomyces; species Streptomyces sp. NPDC024555. The sequence continues at coordinate 57,824 of NZ_JBVHKV010000001.1, read as the reverse complement.
CAACATGCTCAAGCCGATGCTGGCCCGCGGCGAGCTGCGGATGGTCGGCGCCACCACGCTCGACGAGTACCGCGAGCGCATCGAGAAGGACCCGGCCCTGGAGCGCCGCTTCCAGCAGGTGCTGGTGGCCGAGCCGACCGTCGAGGACACCATCGCGATCCTGCGCGGGCTCAAGGGCCGCTACGAGGCCCACCACAAGGTGCAGATCGCGGACGCCTCGCTGGTCGCCGCCGCGACGCTCTCCGACCGCTACATCACCTCCCGCTTCCTCCCCGACAAGGCCATCGACCTCGTCGACGAGGCCGCCTCCCGGCTGCGCATGGAGATCGACTCCTCGCCCGTCGAGATCGACGAACTCCAGCGCTCGGTGGACCGGTTGCTCATGGAGGAGCTGGCCCTCAAGAACGAGACGGACCCCGCCTCCAAGCAGCGGCTGGAGAAGCTGCGCCGCGACCTCGCCGACAAGCAGGAGGAGCTGCGCGGCCTCAACGCCCGCTGGGAGAAGGAGAAGCAGGGCCTCAACCGGGTCGGTGAGCTGAAGGAACGCCTCGACGACCTGCGCGGCCAGGCCGAACGCGCCCAGCGCGACGGCGACTTCGACACCGCGTCCAAGCTGCTGTACGGGGAGATCCCCGGGCTGGAGCGCGAGTTGGCCGAGGCCGACGAGGCCGAGCAGGAGGCCGCCCGCGAGCCCAAGGAGACCCTGGTCAAGGAGGAGGTCGGCCCCGACGACATCGCCGATGTCGTGGGCGCCTGGACCGGCATCCCGGCCGGCCGGCTCCTGGAGGGCGAGACGCAGAAGCTGCTGCGCATGGAGGCGGAGCTGGGCAAGCGGCTCATCGGGCAGACCGAGGCCGTGCAGGCCGTCTCGGACGCGGTGCGCCGCACCCGGGCCGGGATCGCCGACCCCGACCGGCCCACCGGCTCGTTCCTCTTCCTCGGCCCGACCGGCGTCGGCAAGACCGAACTGGCCAAGGCTCTGGCCGACTTCCTCTTCGACGACGAGCGGGCCATGGTCCGCATCGACATGAGCGAGTACAGCGAGAAGCACAGCGTCGCCCGCCTGGTCGGCGCCCCGCCCGGATACGTCGGCTACGAGGAGGGCGGCCAGCTCACCGAGGCCGTCCGCCGCCGTCCGTACACCGTCGTGCTGCTGGACGAGGTCGAGAAGGCCCACCCCGAGGTCTTCGACATCCTGCTCCAGGTCCTCGACGACGGCCGGCTCACCGACGGACAGGGCCGGACGGTGGACTTCCGCAACACCATCCTGATCCTGACGTCCAACCTCGGCAGCCAGTACCTGACCGATCCGCTGAGCAAGCCCGAGGAGAAGAAGAGCCAGGTCCTGGACGTGGTCCGGGCCGCGTTCAAGCCGGAGTTCCTGAACCGGCTGGACGATCTGGTGGTCTTCTCCGCGCTGTCCGGCGACGAACTCGCGCATATCGCGGGGCTCCAGATCGACCGGCTCGCCAAGCGGCTGGCCGACCGGCGGCTCACGCTGGACGTCACCCCCGAGGCCCTGGCGTGGCTGGCCGAGGAGGGCAACGACCCGGCCTACGGCGCCCGGCCGCTGCGCCGCCTCATCCAGACGGCGATCGGCGACCGGCTCGCGAAGGAGATCCTCGCGGGCGAGGTCGCGGACGGCGACACGGTGCGCGTCGACCGGGCCGGTGACGGACTGCTGGTCGGCCGGGCGGTCTGAGCCGCCGCCGCGACGGGGGCGCCGGGAATACGGTGATTCCCGAGGAATGGACGGGACGTCCTCCGTCCGGAGCGATCCATTCCCCGACATCGGAATCGCGCCAAAGGTGCTGCCCCGCCCCCTGTGCGCGAACACCCATACCGGCGCTTCCGCGACCACCCCGAACCCCCTCTGGCAAGGGAGTTCGGGGTGCGGAGCCCCACCGTCCGGCCAGGGGTGCGCGTATAAACAGGACACCGCACCCCACCTGCGGCGACCTGCCCGCGGCTGGGAATAGAGGTCGAATTGTGCGGCCGGTAGCGTGCCCGCATGAACGAGCGGACAGGCGATGAGATAACCAACGGACCCAAGAAGTCCAGATCTGACAATCTCTTTCACCTTGGCGAATTCCGTACCCTTTGGGCTGCTTACGCTCAGTCGATCCTGGGCGACCAGCTGGCCCGTGTGGCGCTTTCGTTGCTTGTCTTCGAACGTACGGACTCGCCGGGATGGACCGCGGCGACCTATGCCCTGACCACCTTGCCGGCGCTGCTCTCCGGAGTGCTGCTCTCCGGTCTGGCGGACCGGTTCCCCCGGCGCACGGTCATGGTCAGCTGCGATCTGACCCGGATGGTGCTGGTCGGGCTGATGGCGCTGCCCGGGATGCCGCTGCCGCTGCTCGCCGGACTGCTGGTGCTGGCGCAGCTGGCCGAGGCGCCCTTCGGGGCCGCCCAGGGCGCGCTCCTGCCCACCGTGCTGGGCGTGGAGCGGTACGAGCGCGGCCAGCGGGTCATGCAGATCACCCACCAGGCGGGCCAGCTGGTCGGGTTCGCCGGGGGCGGGCTGCTGGTCGCGTGGCTGGGCAGCAACCGCTCGCTGGCGGTGAACGCGGCGACCTTCCTGGTCTCGGCGGCCCTCATCCGGTTCGGGGTGAAGGCCCGCCCGGTGACGAGCGCCGAGGCGCGTACGGCGAAGCTCGGCGCCCAGGTCGGTGGCGCCGCCGCGCTGATCTGGTCGGACCGCAGGCTCCGCTCGCTGCTGGCCCTGGGCTGGCTCGCGGGGTTCGTCGTCCTGCCGGAGGGGCTGGCCGCCCCGTTCGCCGACGAGGCCGGCGGCGGGACCTACGCGGTGGGGCTGCTGCTCGCCGCGCATCCGGCGGGCATGGTGCTGGGCGCGGCCCTGCTGGGACGTTCCGCGGTCGGGGACGAGACCCGGCGCCGGCTGCTCGGCCCGCTGGCCGTCGCCGCGAATCTGCCGCTGGTCGTCTACCTGCTCCACCCCAGTACGGAAGTGGCCATGTTCCTGCTGCTGGTCGCCGGGGTCTGCTCGGCGTACCAGATCACCGCCGGGGCCACCTTCGTCCTGCTGACCCCGCCCGACCGGCGCGGCCAGGCGCTGGGGCTCGCCCGGTCGGGGGTGACCGCCATGCAGGGCGTCGGTGTGGCCGCCGGCGGGGCGGTGACCGAGCTGACCGGCTCCTCGGGGACCACCATCGGGGCCTCCGGGCTCCTCGGGGTGATCTGCGCCGTCCTGGCCGCCACCGCCTGGGCACGGGCACGGGGGACCGGGGCCGAGATGATCCCCGGGAAGGCGTAGGGCCTCCCACGCCGCTCGCACGATCCGCACACAGGCCTCCCGGCCCCGTGCGGTCTACGCTCCGGCGGCCAAACGCGGCTAGGGTCGTCGGCAGGAAACCACGCGCGATCCACAGGAGTACCCAGCGATGTCTATCGACCCGTCCTCGATCCCCAACTTCGGGGGCCAGCCCGAACCGCAGGCGACAGGACCGGAGGGCCCCGTCGTCCCCGACCAGGACCTCGTCAAGCAGCTCCTGGAGCAGATGGAGCTGAAGTACGTCGTCGACGACGAGGGCGACCTCGCCGCGCCGTGGGAAGAGTTCCGCACGTACTTCATGTTCCGCGGCGAGGGCGAGCAGCAGGTCTTCTCGGTCCGTACGTTCTACGACCGCCCGCACGACGCGGACCAGCGTCCGGTCCTCCTCGACGCGATCGACGACTGGAACCGCCGCACCCTGTGGCCCAAGGTCTACACCCACACCCACGAGCCCGAGGAGGGCTCCGAGGAGACCGGCACCTCGATCCGGCTGATCGGTGAGGCGCAGATGCTCATCGGCACCGGCGTCTCGCTGGAGCACTTCGTCTCCTCGACGGTCAGCTGGGTGCGCGCCTCCATCGAGTTCGACAAGTGGCTGCTGGAGCGCCTGGGCCTGGCCCCGGCCGAGGAGAAGACGGAGGCCGCCGAGGGCGACCCCACGCCGCCGGGAGTCTGAGCCCCCGCGTCACGACACCGGGCCCGGCCCGGGAGCGGCCCCTGCGGACCGCCCCGGACCGGGCTCCGTCATGTCCGGGACGGGGCGGGCGGGAACCCGGCCGCCCCCAGCGTCTTCAGCCGGGCGACGGCCTCCTCCAGGACCTCGGTGCGCTTGCAGAAGGCGAAGCGCACGAAGGGGGCGCCCTGTTCGCGGTGGTCGTAGAAGACGGCGTTCGGGACGGCGACCACACCGCAGCGCCCGGGAAGCGAGCGGCAGAAGGCGAATCCGTCGCCGGCCGGGTCGAGCGGGCCGATGCCCGTGGTGACGAAGTAGGTGCCGGAGGGGCGGTAGACCTCGAAGCCCGCCTCGGCCAGCCCGTCGCTCAGCAGGTCGCGCTTGGCCCGCAGATCGGCGCGCAGCCCGTCGAAGTACGCGTCGGGCAGACGCAGCGCCTCGGCGACCGCGTACTGGAAGGGCCCCGCCGACACATACGTGAGGAACTGCTTCGCCGAGCGGACCGCCGCCACCAGCTCCGCGCCCGCGGTGATCCAGCCGACCTTCCAGCCGGTGAACGAGAAGGTCTTGCCGGCCGAGGAGATGGTGACCGTGCGCTCGCGCATGCCGGGGAACGAGGCGATCGGGACGTGCTCGCCCTCGAAGACCAGGTGCTCGTAGACCTCGTCGCTGACCACGAGGAGGTCGCGTTCGCACGCCAGCTCGGCGATCGCGGCGAGTTCCTCGCGGCCGAGCACGGTGCCGGTGGGGTTGTGCGGGGTATTGAGCAGCAGCAGCCGGGTGCGGGGGGTGACGGCGGCGCGCAGTTCGTCGAGGTCCAGCCGGTAGGTGCGCGTGGACGGTTCGGGGTGCAGGGTCACGGGGACGCGGGTGGCCCCGGCGAGGGCGACGGAGGCGGCGTACGAGTCGTAGTACGGCTCCAGCGCGACGACCTCGTCGCCCGGTTCCAGCAGGGCGAGCATGGCGGCGGCGATGGCCTCCGTGGCGCCCGCCGTGACCAGGACCTCGGTGTCGGGGTCGTACGCCAGGCCGTAGCGGCGCAGCTGGTGGTCCGCGATCGCGGTGCGCAGCTCGGGGACGCCGGGGCCCGGCGGGTACTGGTTGCCGTGGCCGGCCCGCAGGGCGCGGACCGCGGCCTCGCGGACCTCCTCGGGGCCGTCGGTGTCGGGGAAGCCCTGGCCGAGGTTGATGGCTCCGGTGCGGGCGGCGAGGGCGGACATCTCCGCGAAGATCGTCGTGCCGAACTCGGCGAGGCGGCGGTTGAGCAGCGGTCGGCGCTGTGTCATGGACGTCATCCTGCGCGGAAGCTCTGGAGTTGCTCAAGTCGGCTTTGGCGCGGCGGCGGCGGGGGCATCCCCCAGGCACGCGGGAATCGGCAGGGAGCGGGGGCTCCGCCGCGGGGGACGGAAGGACGTGAGGTCGATGGTGGCTCTGCTCGTCGGGGTGATCGTGATCGTGGGGGTCGTGCTCCTCGTCGTGAGGCTGGCGAACGCCGGAAGCCGGGGGAATCCGCTGAGCGGTGCGCCCCGGAGCCGGCGCGGGGCGCGCAGCGGGGGTGCGGCCGGGGGCAGCTGGTGGGTCGGCGGCGGGGACGGCGGCGGCGGTGACTCGGGCGGCCACTCCGGGGGCCACTCGGGCGGCCACTCCGGAGGTCACGGGTGCGGTGGAGGCTCCTCGTGCGGCGGCGGCTCGTCGTGCGGGGGCGGGGGCGGATGCGGCGGAGGCAGCTGACACGGGGCAGCTGGTCCGCGCGGGCCGGGCCCACGTGTCCGGCCCGGTCCGGCAGAAAGGTGTTCGGAGGGACCGGGGGGATTCATCGAAATCCCCCTAAGTCCCTTCGGACACCTTTTTGTTGGCCGTCCGGCGCGTGCGCGGTGAACATCAGAACCGGAGGGCCCCCGGGGGGATGGAAACCACGTCAAGTTGGGCAAAAACGCTGCGAGTACGGCGTAGTCCGTGATTCCCTCATGAGAGAGAACATTCAGCCCTCGGACCCCAGTTGGACCTGATCGGGCGCTTCCCACCTCCCACGTGCACCACGTCGGGGCGCCCCCTGTCCACGTGTCCCATGTGTGTTTTGCGGAGCCGACCCATGCTCACGACCCTCCATACGGCCTATTCCGACACCCGCGCCGCCGATCTGGCCTGGGCGCTGGGGCGCGAACCGCTCCCGGCGCTCGCCGTGCTCGACCTCGAACTCGGCGGCGCGCAGTTGCAGCTGCGCCTGCTCGGCGCCTCCCACCAGGTGCTCCTCAAGGAGGAGTACGGCGACTGTTCCGAGACCGTCGCCTGTATCCCGGGCAGCAGCACCCCGCTGCCCCTCGGCGTCTCCAAGCGGCTGGGGGAGTGGGACTACGAGTTCGCCGCCCGCGTCGAGACGCTCACGCCGGGTTCGTTCGCCGGGCGGGCGCAGGAACTGCTCGCGCTCGTCGCCGACCACCCGCACGGCCTGGCGGGAACGTTTCCCGGCAGCCCGCACGCCTTCACGGCGATGCTCGCCCAGCGGACCGAGGGCCAGGTGCGCTGGCGCACCTGGCACGCGTACCCGCAGGAGGGACGCCTCGTGGTCACCCGGACCCGGGTGGGTGTGCGGATGCCGGCCGCGGCAGCGCTGTGACCGGGCCCAACTCCGGTGCGCGTGCGCCGATTACACCCTTGTGGGTGACAAGCGGCGACGGGTCCGTGACGTAGCGTTCGCGGCATGATCGACCAGCAGGTGTCGCTGCGAGGGGGCGCGGCGCGGCTCCCCGTGCGGCCGAGGACCGGCCGGTACCTCGTGCTGGCCGCCGTCTTCATCTGCGCCGCCTGCGGGCTGGTGTACGAGCTGGAACTGGTGGCGCTCGCCTCCTATCTGATCGGCGACTCCGTCACCCAGGCCTCCGTCGTGCTGTCCGTGATGGTCTTCGCCATGGGGATCGGCTCGCTCTTCGCGAAACGTTTACGCAACCACGCGGCGGTCGGGTTCGGGCTGATCGAGGCGGCGCTCGCCCTGATCGGCGGCTTCTCCGCCCTGGTGCTCTACGCCTCGTTCGCCTGGTTCGGGGAGTCGAGAGTCGCCCTGGTCGGGTTCTCGCTGGCCATCGGCATCCTGATCGGTGCGGAGATCCCCCTGCTGATGACGCTGATCCAGCGGGTGGACCGGCAGGACGCGGGCGGGGCCGTGGCCGATCTCTTCGCGGCCGACTACGTGGGCGCGCTGGTCGGCGGACTGGCCTTCCCGTTCCTGCTGCTCCCGATGTTCGGGCAGCTCACCGGTGCGCTGCTCACCGGCGCGGTGAACGCGGCGGCGGGCGGGGCGCTGGTCCTGTGGGTGTTCCGCCGCGACCTCACCACGCGCTCCCGCTGGCTGCTGGTCGTCGCCAACGTCGGGGTGATCGCCGTGCTCGCCACGGCGGCCCTGCTCTGCGACGACTTCGAACGGGCGGCGCGGCGGGCGGTGTACGGGGACGGGGTGCGCGTCGCCGTGCAGACCGAGGTCCAGGAGGTGGTCCTCACCGGCAGGGGCCGGGACTCCCTGGACCTGTATCTGGACGGGCGGCTGCGGGTCAGCTCCAAGGACGAGTACCGCTACCACGAGGCGCTGGTGCACCCCGCGATGAACGGGCCGCACGCCCGGGTGCTCATCCTGGGCGGCGGGGACGGCCTGGCCGCCCGCGAGGTGCTGCGCTACCCGGACGTACGCCGGGTGACGCTGGTCGAGCTGGACCCCGGCGTCACCCAGTTGGCCCGGACGGACCGCGCCCTGTCCGCGCTGAACGCGCACGCCTACCGCGACCCCCGGCTGACCGCCGTGACCGGGGACGCGTTCACCTGGCTGCGCGCGGTGCGCGACCGCTTCGACGTGGTGATCGCCGACCTTCCGGACCCGGGGATCTCGGCGAGCACGAAGCTGTACTCCGCCGAGTTCTACGGGCTGGTCGCCGGGGCGCTGGCCCCCGGCGGCCGGCTGGTGGTGCACGGCGGGCCCCCGGTGAGCCGGCCGCACACGTTCTGGACGGTGGAGGCCTCGGTCCGGGCGGCGGGGCTGCGGACCCGCGCCTACCGGGTGAGCGGGCGGTACGCGGGGTCCCCGGCCGGCCCCGACCGGTCGAGCCGCCGGGCCGGGGAGGCGCACGGCTGGGGGTTCGTGCTGGCGGCCCCCGGTGCGGTGCCGCGCCTCGGGCTGGCTCCCGGGGCCCCGCGCCTGCGCTCGCTGACCGGCCCCCTGCTGCGGGACGCCGGGCGGCGGGCGGAGGCCGGGCGGCTGCCGGACCAGGCGCCCTCGACCCTGGTGCACCCCCGGTACTGGGAGCGGTGACCGGGGTGTGCCGGGCCGGGGGAGGAGGGGGTGCGCCGGTCCGGAAGCGCTGACGCGGCGGCCGGGGTCCGAGTAGCCTCGGGTGCCATGGAGCATGAGGTGTTCGTACCGGTTCCGGTTCCGGCCCTGCGGCGGGCGCTGGACGATCCCGCCCGTGTCGCGCGCTGTGTGCCGGGGCTCCAGCGGGACGCCGACGCGTCCGCGGGCCCGCTGACCGGCCGGCTCAGGATCAGGGCCGGCGGCCACACCATCACGTACCGGGGCGCGCTGCGGCTGACCCCGTCGCCGGACGCGGCGGACGGCGCGGACTACGCGCTCTCCGTCGAGGGCGAGGGCACCGAGGCCCGTGGCGGCGGTTCCGCCCTGCTGGCCCTGACCCTCCGCCTGGCCGCCCGCGACGACGGCACGGCGATCACCTTCGCGGGCACGGCGACCGGCGAGGGCCGCATCCTGGAGCTGGACCCGGCCGCGGCCCTCTCGGCCGCCCACCGCCTGCTGGACCGCTTCGCGCAGCAACTCGTGACGGAATCCCTGACGGCCCACGGGCAGGACGGCGCGGAGGAGGGCGACGGGGGCGCGGGTGACTCCGCCGCGGGTGAATCGGTTTCGGGCGATCCGGCGTCGACTGAAACCGCCTCGGGTACGGCGGTTCCGGCCGCCGGGAAGCCGCCCGTCCCCGACGAGAAGCCTCCCGCCGTCTCCGCCGACGAGGAGCAGGCCGTCGGGGAGGCCGTGGAGCAGGCCATCGAGGAGGCCGCCGAGGAGGCGGACGAGGAGCGGGGGTCCGTGTTCGACGCCCCCGTGCCGCCATCGTCGCTGGACCCGGTGGCCGGGATCGAGTTCACCGTTCCGGACGGGCCGCCGGCCGAGGCCGCGCACGCCCGGCGCACGATGATCGGGCGCAGCGCGGAGGAGGTCGACCACGCCCCGCCGCGCGGCCGGTACGCCCCGGTGCCGTCACCGGACGCGAGCGGTGCGGGTGCCACGCTGCGCTGGGTGGCCCCGGCGGCCGCGCTGGCCCTCGCCTCGGCGGTGGTGGTCGGCCGGGCGCTGCGGCGCCGGAAGTAGGGGGCGGCTCCGGCCCGGCCGGCGGGACACCCCCGGTGGCCGACGTTTGGATCGGGTCCGGGCCGCGCCAGTAGTGTCGTCGGGTGAGCAGCAGCGAGAAGAGCGTCCGGCTGGCCGTCGGCGACGCAGAGTTGACCGTGAATCCCGACAACGGCTGCCGTATCGGCAGCCTGCGGATCGGTGGGACCGAACTGCTGCGGCAGGGGGAGCGCTACGGCTGCTTCCCGATGGTGCCGTGGTGCGGACGGACCGGGAACGGGCAGTTCCGCAACGGCGGTGTGCTGCACCGGCTCCCGCTGACCGCGCCGCCGCACGCCATCCACGGCACGGGCCGGGACACCGCCTGGCGCACCGCGCACGCCAGTGACACCGAGGCCGCCTTCTACTACGACCTGGCCGACCCCTGGCCGTACCCGGGACGGGTCACCCAGACCTTCGAGCTGACCGGGTCCGCGCTCACGGTGGCGTTCGGCATCGAGACGTACGGCGACTCCTTCCCGGCGCAGGCCGGCTGGCACCCCTGGTTCCGGCGCAGCCTCGGCGAGGGCGGGGACGTCCGGATCGCGTTCGACGCCGCCTGGCAGGAGGAGCGCGGCGAGGACCATCTGCCGACCGGCCGCCGGATCCCGCCGCAGCCCGGCCCCTGGGACGACTGCTTCGGGATGCCCGACGGCGTCGACGTGACGCTGACCTGGCCGGAGCGGCTGGAGCTCACGGTGAAGAGCCGGAGCGAGTGGGTCGTGGTCTACGACGAGCAGGACGAGGCGGTCTGCGTGGAACCGCAGTCGGGCCCGCCGAACGGGCTGAACACCGACCCGCGCTACGTCACCCCCATCGACCCCCTGGAGATCGCGACCACCTGGAGCTGGCGCACGCTCTGAGCACCGGGGCGGACCGCGCCCGGCACGCCCCGTGCCCACGGCGCCTTATCCTCGTAGCCATGACTGACGTACGCGCTGAGCTGCTCCAGCAGATCAAGGACAAGGCCGTGGTGCACGGCAAGGTGACGCTCTCCTCCGGGCTCGAAGCCGACTGGTACATCGATCTGCGCCGCATCACGCTGGACGGCAAGGCCGCTCCGATGGTCGGTCAGGTCATGCTCGACGCGACCGCCGAGCTGGACTACGACTGCGTGGGCGGGCTGACGCTGGGTGCCGACCCGGTCGCCACCTCGATGCTCCACGCCTCCGCCGCGCGTGGTCAGGTGCTGGACGCGTTCGTGGTCCGCAAGGCCCAGAAGGCCCACGGCATGCAGCGCCGGATCGAGGGCGCGGACGTCAAGGGCCGCCGCTGCCTGGTCGTCGAGGACACCTCGACCACCGGTGGTTCGCCGCTGACGGCCGTCGAGGCGGTGCGCGAGGCCGGTGGCGAGGTCGTCGCCGTCGCCGTGATCGTGGAACGGGGGGCCGCCCCGGCCATCGCCGAGGCCGGGCTGCCGTATGTCCACGCCTACACGGTCCCGGACCTCGACCTGTCCTGACCTGCGGTTCTTCGCGAAGGCGGTCGGTTTCACGTGAAACCGACCGCCTTTGTCGTACCCCTTCAGACCCGGTCGCCGAACGCTGGGGGAGTACACCGGGTGGAGCCCAGGCCAGAGTCTGGGAGGATGGGGGCGACGATGACGTCGCCCCCAGGTCAGGGAACCAGCAACGCACACCCGCACATCCCAAGGAGCGGACAGATGCCCATCGCAACCCCCGAGGTCTACGCCGAGATGCTCGACCGGGCGAAGGCAGGCAAGTTCGCCTACCCGGCCATCAACGTGACGTCGACCCAGACCCTGCACGCTGCGCTGCGCGGCTTCGCGGAGGCCGAGAGCGACGGCATCGTGCAGATCTCGACCGGCGGCGCGGAGTTCCTGGGCGGCCAGTACAACAAGGACATGGTCACCGGCGCCGTCGCCCTGGCCGAGTTCGCGCACATCGTCGCCGCCAAGTACGACGTCACCGTCGCCCTGCACACGGACCACTGCCCCAAGGACAAGCTGGACGGCTATGTCCGCCCGCTGCTCGACATCTCCGCCGAGCGCGTCGCCAAGGGCCTGAACCCGCTGTTCCAGTCCCACATGTGGGACGGCTCGGCGGAGACGCTGGCCGACAACCTGGCCATCGGCCAGGAGCTGCTGGCCAAGGCCGCCGCCGCCAAGATCATCCTTGAGGTCGAGATCACCCCGACCGGCGGCGAGGAGGACGGCGTCACCCACGAGATCAACGACGAGCTGTACACCACCGTCGACGACGCGCTGCGCACCGCCGAGGCGCTGGGTCTGGGCGAGAAGGGCCGCTACCTGCTGGCCGCGTCCTTCGGCAACGTCCACGGCGTCTACAAGCCGGGCAACGTCGTCCTGCGTCCGGAGCTCCTCAAGGACCTCCAGGAGGGCGTGGGCGCGAAGTACGGCAAGTCCTCCCCGTTCGACTTCGTCTTCCACGGCGGCTCCGGCTCCACCGCCGAGGAGATCGCCACCGCGCTGGAGAACGGCGTCGTGAAGATGAACCTCGACACCGACACCCAGTACGCCTTCACCCGCCCGATCGTGGACCACGTGTTCCGCAACTACGACGGTGTGCTGAAGGTCGACGGCGAGGTCGGCAACAAGAAGGTCTACGACCCGCGCAGCTGGGGCAAGTCCGCCGAGGGCGGCATGGCCAAGCGCGTCACGGAGGCCTGCGCCAACCTGCGGTCCACCGGCACCAAGCTGAAGTAGTCCCGTACGGATGTGCGGCGTGGGCCCGGCACCCCTCGGGGTGTCCGGGCCCACGGCATGTCCGGACCCCACCCGCACGACCCGAGGGAACAGCTGTGAGCACGTCCTACGACTTCGACACCGTCATCGACCGCCGCGGCACCTGGTGCGTCCAGTGGGACGGGGTCGCGGACCGCTTCGGGGTGGACGGGCTGCTGCCGTTCACCATCTCGGACATGGACTTCGAGACCGCCCCCGAGGTGCTGGCCGCCCTCCGGGCCCGGCTCGACCACGGCGTCCTCGGCTACACCGACTGGCGGCAGGACGACTTCCGCTCCGCGATAGCCCACTGGTACGCCACCCGGTACGGCACCGCGATCGACACCGGGACCCTCGTCTACGGGCCCTCCGTGCTCAGCCAGTTCTCCCAGCTGCTCCAGATGTGGACCTCCGAGGGCGACGGCGTCGTCCTCCACACCCCCACCTACGACGGCTTCCGCAAGGCCATCACCGGACTGGGCCGGGAGCTGCGCGGAGTGGCGCTCGGGGACACCGCCGCGCTGGAGCGGGAGCTGGCCCGGGAGGACAGCAAGGTCCTGGTGGTCTGCTCCCCGCACAACCCCTCGGGCCGGGTCTGGACCGAGGCGGAACTCGCCGCGACGGCCGCGCTCGCCGCCCGCCACGGCGTCGCCGTGATCAGCGACGAGATCCACGCCGACTTCGTCCACGACGGCCGCCCGCACGTGCCCTGGTCGCGGGTCGCGGGCGAGGGCCGCTGGGCGATCATCACCTCGGGTTCCAAGTCCTTCAACTTCCCGGCGCTGACCGGTTCGTACGGCTTCATCGGCCGGCCCGAGGACCGTACGGAGTATCTGCGCCGGATGGAGACGGCGGAGGGCCTCGCCTCCCCGGCGGTGCTCTCGCTGACCGCGCACATCGCCGCCTACCGCGAGGGCGCGCCCTGGCTGGACGCCCTGCGCGACTACGTCGCCGGCAACCTGGCCCTCGTCGCCGAACGGCTGGACGCGGCCTTCCCCGGACTGGGCTGGGAGCCGCCCCAGGCCGGCTACCTCGCCTGGATCGACGTACGGGCGGCGGGCGTCACGGACGACGAGGCGCTGCAGCGCGTGCTCGTCGAACAGGAACGGGTCGCCATCATGCCCGGCGGGGTCTACGGCGCCGAGGGCTTCGTCCGGCTCAACGTGGGCTGCCCCCGCAGCAAGGCGCTGGCCGGGGTCGAGGCGCTGATCCGGGGGATCGGGACGGTGCGGTCCGCCGCGTAGGGCGTCCGGGCAGGGCGTCCGGGTAGGGCGTCCGGCCCACCCCGCTGGTCCGCCGTGCGCGCGGCGGTGATGCTGGGGCCATGGCGAACAGCGAGGCGGACGGGCCCGGTATCCGGGTCGCCTCCGCCGCCGGGCGCTGGGTGGTGCTGACCACCGTGCTCGGCTCCGGCATGGCGATGCTCGACTCCACCGTCATCAACGTCGCCCTGCCCCGCATCGGCGAGGACCTGGGCACCGATCTGGCCGCGCTCCAGTGGACCGTCAACGCCTACATGCTCACGCTCGCCGGGCTGATCCTGCTCGGCGGCTCGCTCGGCGACCGCTACGGGCGGCGGCGGATCTTCGTCCTGGGCGTCGTCTGGTTCGCCGTCGCCTCGCTGATCTGCGGACTCGCGCCCAACGCCGCCGTGCTCATCGCCGCCCGCGCCCTCCAGGGGGTGGGCGGCGCCCTGCTCACCCCCGGTTCGCTGGCCCTGATCCAGGCGAGCTTCCACCCGGACGACCGGGCCCGCGCGGTCGGGCTCTGGTCCGGCTTCGGCGGGATCGGGGCCGCCGTCGGACCGTTCGTCGGGGGCTGGCTGGTCGACGGGCCCGGCTGGCGATGGGTGTTCCTGCTCAATCTGCCGCTTGCCGCGCTCTGTGTGCCCGTCGCGCTGCGCCACGTACCGGAGTCCCGCGATCCGTACGCGCACGGGCGCTTCGACGTCCTCGGGGCGGCCCTCGGGGCGCTCGCGCTCGCCCTGGTGACCTATGCGCTGATCGAGGCGCCGGGGCGGGGCGCCTCCCCTGCGGTGATCGGCGCGGCGGTGGGCGGGGTGGTGCTCGGCGCGGTCTTCGTCGGGGTCGAGCGGCGGCGGGCCGACCCGATGCTCCCGCCCTCGGTCTTCGCCTCCCGGCAGTTCACCGCCGTCAACGTCGTCACCTTGTGCGTCTACGCGGCGCTCGGCGGCTACTTCTTCCTCTCCGCGATCCAGCTCCAGGTCGTCGCCGGCTACTCGGCGCTCGGCGCGGGCACCGCTCTGCTGCCCACCACCCTGCTGATGCTGCTGTTCTCGGCCGCCTCGGGCGAACTGGGCCAGCGCATCGGGCCGCGCATCCCGCTGACCGCCGGTCCGCTGATCGCCGCGGCGGGCATGCTGCTGATGCTGCGCGTGGGGCCCGGCTCGGCCTCCGTCACCGGCTACCTCACCGACGTCCTGCCCGCCGTCGTGGTCCTCGGCACCGGGCTCGTCATCGTCGTCGCCCCGCTCACCGCGACCGTCCTGGCCTCCGTGGACACCGCCCGCGCCGGGCTCGCCAGCGGGATCAACAACGCCGCCGCCCGCGCCGCCGGGCTGATCGCGGTGGCGGCGCTTCCGCTGCTCGCCGGGATGGGGCCGGAGGCCTACCGGGACGCCGGGGAGTTCGCCGCGACCTTCCGGCGGGCCATGCCGATGTGCGCCGGGCTGCTGGCCGCCGGCGCCCTGATCGCCTGGGCGACCGTCCGCGATCCCGCGCCCGCCGTGCGCGACGCCGCCCGGCCCGAGTGCACCGTGCACTGCGGCGTCTCCGGCCCGCCGCTGGAACCCGCGCCGGAGACCGCCCGCCCGGACGGCGGCACGACCACGACCGGCGCGGACTGAACCGGCACGTCCCGCGCGGCGCGAACCGGCGCGGACTGAACCGGCGTGCCCCGGGCGGCGCCCGGGACAGGCACACTGGAACCCATGTCGATCCACGAGAACCTGCTCGGGGGCCCGCCCCCGACCCACCTGCCCGACGACCCGGAGCCGCGCGACCTGCTCGCCGCCGGCACCGCGCCCGCCGACGTCGCCGCGAAGTACCCGACCTCCTCGCTGGCCTGGGCACAGCTCGCCGACGAGGCCTTCGAGGGCGGCCGGGTCGTCGAGTCCTACGCGTACGCCCGCACCGGCTACCACCGCGGCCTGGACGCGCTGCGCCGGGCCGGCTGGAAGGGCCACGGCCCCGTCCCGTTCGAGCACGAGCCGAACCGCGGCTTCCTGCGCGCCCTGCACGCCCTCGCGCGCGCCGCGCAGGCCATCGGTGAGCAGGACGAGTACGAGCGCTGCTCCACGTTCCTGCGCGACTCCTCGCCGACCGCCGCCGAAACCCTCGGCTAGCCGATTCCCGCCCTGCGGGCCCCGCGGACGCCGCCGTCCGCGGGGCCTGCGCGTTCGCGGGGGCCGTGGTTAGGATGCGAACAGGGGACCGGGGCTCCACTTCCTCACCGGAAGGGGCGGACCGCTACCCGGAAGCTCGTGTCGAGGAGACAGCGATGTCGACGATCCACCCCGACCCCGAAGCCACCGGTGCGGCGACCCCGCACCTGGACTTCGCGGGAACGACTCCGTACGAGGACTATGTCCAGGCGGATGTTCTCACCCACCTCCAGCACCTCCGCTCGGACGATCCCGGCGAGATGGTCTTCCTGGTCACCACCCAGGTCATGGAGCTGTGGTTCACGGTCATCGTCCATGAGTGGGAGACCGCGGCGCACGCCCTGCGCCAGGACCGGCTGACGGTGGCGCGCGACGCGCTGAAGCGGTCCGTGCGGGAGCTGGAGGCGCTGAACGCCTCCTGGACGCCGCTCGCCCAGCTCACCCCCGCCCAGTTCAACTCCTACCGGTCCGCCCTCGGCGAGGGTTCCGGTTTCCAGTCGGCGATGTACCGGCGGATGGAGTTCCTGCTCGGCGACAAGTCCGCGTCCATGCTCGTGCCGCACCGGGGCGCGCCCCGCGTCCACGCCGAACTGGAGAAGGCGCTCGGCGAACCGGGGCTGTACGACGAGACGCTGGCCCTGCTCGCCCGGCGCGGGTACGCGATCCCGCCGGCGGTGCTCGAACGCGACCTCACCCTGAAGTACGAGCCCTCGCCCGAGGTCGAGGCCGTCTGGGCGGAGATCTACGCCGACCCCGACCAGCACGGCGAACTGGTCCGGCTGGGCGAGGCGCTGACGGACGTCGGCGAACTCGTGTGGCGCTGGCGCAACGACCATCTCGTCGCCACCCGCCGCGCCATGGGTTCCAAGACCGGCACGGGCGGTTCGGCCGGGGTGGCCTGGCTGGAGAAGCGCGCCACGAAGAACGTGTTCCCCGAACTCTGGACGGCCCGCAGCCATGTCTGACCTCCAGGAGCGCGCACAGGCGCTCGACACCGCCGACGCGCTCGCCCCGCTGCGGGCGCTGTTCACCCTCGACGACACCGTCTACCTGGACGGCAACTCGCTGGGCGCGCTGCCCCGGCACGTCCCCGCGCGGATGCAGGACGTCCTCACCCGCGAGTGGGGCGAACTGCGCATCAGGTCCTGGGACGAGAGCGGCTGGTGGACCGCGCCGGAGCGGATCGGCGACCGCATCGCCCCGATCGTCGGCGCGGCCGCCGGGCAGATCGTCGTCGGCGACTCCACCAGCGTGAACGTCTTCAAGGCCGTCGTCGCCGCCTGCCGGCTCGCGCCGGAGGGCCGCGACGAGATCCTGGTCGACGCCGCCACCTTCCCCACCGACGGCTACATCGCCGCGTCCGCCGCCCGGATGACCGGCCACCGCATCACCCCGGTCGCCCCCGCCGACGTGCCCGACGCGCTGGGGCCCCGGACGGCCGCGGTGCTGCTCAACCACGTCGACTACCGCACCGGCCGGCTCCACGACCTGCCCGGTCTCACCGCCGCCGTGCGGGCCGCGGGCGCGGTCTCCGTCTGGGACCTCTGCCACAGCGCGGGCGCCCTGCCCGTCGGCCTGGACGCGCACGGGGTCGACCTGGCCGTCGGCTGCACCTACAAGTACCTGAACGGCGGCCCCGGTTCGCCCGCGTACCTGTACGTCGCCGCCCGCCACCAGGACGCCTTCGACTCGCCGCTGCCCGGGTGGACCTCGCACGCCGACCCGTTCGCCATGACCCCCGGCTACACCCCCGCCGACGGAGCCGTACGCGGCCGGACCGGAACGCCCGACATCCTGTCCATGCTGGCCCTGGAGTCCTCCCTGGACGTCTGGGACGGGGTCCCGGTGGAGGCCGTGCGCGCCAAGTCGCTGGCCCTGACGGACTTCTTCCTGGAATGCGTCGAGGCGTACGCGCCCCGCGGCCGGGTCGCCTCCGTCACCCCGGCCGCGCACGCCGAACGCGGCAGCCAGATCGCGCTGCGGTGCGAGGACGCCGAACCGGTCATGCGCGCCCTCATCGCGCGCGGGGTCGTCGGGGACCTGCGCCGCCCCGATGTGCTGCGGTTCGGATTCACCCCGCTGTACGTGGGGTTCGCGGACACGGAACGCGCGGCGCGCGTGCTCGCGGACGTGCTGGCCGCTCCCTCGGCGTAGGCTTCCGGCTCCGTCCGGTGACCGGCTCGCCCCGGTCACCGGACGGCTGGGCGGGCGCCCGGCAGCCCGGGGGTTCCCGCCGGGCGGGCACCCGCGTGGTACTGGTACCGTCCCCGCAGGTCAGGCCAGTTGACTAGGCATCAGGGACGGTTGGAGCACCATGTCGGATTCTGCCGCGCGCGATCGGGACGCCGTCGAGACCGAGTCGGCGTTCTCCCATCCGGCCGTCGCGCCCGATACCTCCGCCGCCTACGGCAGCCATCCCGACCAGGTGATCGACTTCTACGCGCCGCGCGACGGGCGCACCGGCGCGCCCGTCGTGGTCGTGCTGCACGGCGGGGCGTGGCGGGCGCCGTACGACCGGGGCCATGTGTCGCCGTTCGCGGACTTCCTGGCCCGGCGCGGCTTCGCGGTCGCCAGTGTGGAGTACCGGCGCGGCAGCGAGCTCCCGCAGCAGCGGGGCTCCGGTCCGGTCGCCGGTCGCTGGCCGGAGACCTTCGACGACATCGCGGCGGCCATGGACGCGCTGCCCGCCCTGCTGGCGCGGGAGCTGCCCGCGGCGGACGCCCGGCGGACCGTCGTCACCGGGCACTCCGCGGGCGGGCAGCTCGCCCTGTGGGCCGCCGCCCGGCACGTGCTGCCCGAGGGTTCGCCCTGGCGGCTGCCCCGCCCGCCCGCGCTGCGCGGGGTGGTCGCGCTGGCCCCGATCGCGGACTTCGCCTCGGCCGTGGAACTGGACGTGTGCTCCGGCGCGATCGGGCAGTTCCTGGGCCGGGCGGAGGACTACGCGGAGCGGTCCGCGTACGCCGATCCGGCGCGCCTGCTGCCCACCGGCATCGCGACCGTGGTCGTCCAGGGCACCACGGACCTCACCGTTCCGCAGGCCGTGTCCGAGGCGTTCGTCGACGAGGCCGCGCGCCGGGGCGAGACGGTGGGTCTGACGCTGCTGCCCGAGGTCGGGCACTTCCCGCTCATCGACCCGGCGGCCGACGCCTGCGCGGTCGTCGCCGAGGAGATCGCGCAACTGGCCTGGTAGAACCCGGTGCGGAGGCGGAGGAGGGCCGCGTAGTACTTGCGACGGACGGTTCAGGATCCGCAGCGCTGCTGACGACCGGGGTCCCGTGTCCCCGTACGTTGGAATCGTGACCGAGACCAAGACCAGGAGCCCGGAGCTCCGTGTGGCCGCAGGGGCGATAGGCGGCCTGCGGCAGGACCTGATCCACGACGCGTTCGCCTACCGGCCGCTGGCGCCGATGCGGACCGACGGGGTGCTGACCCGCAGGCTGCCGGACCGCTTCCGCGCCCGGGTCGCGTGGACCCCGCACGCGGTGGTCCTGACCGCCGCCCTGATCTCCTTCTTCGTGGGGTTCTCCACCACCGGCAACGCCGGAGTCCTCGTGTCGGGGCTGCTGCCCGCCGCCTGCGTCGGGATGACGCTGGTGCGGCCGGTCGGGGCGTTCTGGATGTCGATGGCGCTCATGCCGCTGTGCATGGTCACCTCGGCGTCCGACGGTCCGTGGGTGGCGGGCACCTTCTTCGCGCACCTGGTGGTGATGACCGTCGTCGCCGCCCGGACCCGGCCGCGGACCGGGGCCTGGATGTGGGGCCTCACCCTGGTGTTCGGGGTGCTCCTGGAGAACGCCGCCGGCTGGCACTCCGGACCGCCCACCACCGCGATGGCCGTCGCCTCGGCGTTCTCGCTGCTGGTGGTGAGCCTGGTGCAGGTGCGGCGCGAGGCCGAGCGCGAGGTGACCGTGCAGCGCACCGTCACCGCCGTCGAACGCGACCGGCGCACCCTGCTGGAGGAGCGCACCACCATCGCCCGCGAACTGCACGACGTGGTCGCCCACCACATGTCCGTCGTCGCCATCCAGGCCGAGGCCGCCCCCTACCGGGTGGAGAACCCGCCGCCCGAACTGGAGCAGGCCTTCCTCACCATCCGGGAGAACGCCGTGGCGGCGCTCACCGAACTGCGCCGGGTGCTCGGCGTCGTCCGCGCGGAGGACTACGAGGTGCCGGACGCCCCGCAGCCCACCCTCGCCGAACTCGACGGACTGATCGCCAATGTCGGCGAGGCCGGGCTGCCCACCGAGAAGACGGTCACCGGCGCGGTGCGCGAACTCCCGCAGGGCGTCGAGCTGTCGGCGTACCGGATCATCCAGGAAGCGCTCAGCAACAGCCTGCGGCACGCCCCCGGGGCCACCGCGAAGGTCGAGATCGGCTATGTGCTCGGCGGGCTCGGTCTGCGTGTCGTCAACGGGCCGCCGACCGGCCCGGTCAAGCCCTCGCCCGGTGCCGGGCACGGGATCACGGGGATGCGGGAGCGGGTCGCGATGCTGAACGGCGAGATGACGGCCGAGACGACGGCGGAGGGCGGTTACGAGGTCACGGCGTTCATCCCCGTGCAGACGGCCCCGGCCGACGCCCCCTCCGACGGCCGCTCCGGCACCTCCGGGGGGACGGCATGACCGGCGCCGCCGGGGCGCCGATCCGGGTGCTCATCGTCGACGACCAGATGATGGTCCGCGAGGGCTTCTCGGTCCTGCTCAACGCGATGCCCGGCATCGAGGTCGTCGGCGAGGCCGTCAACGGGCGGCAGGCCGTCGCCCAGGTCGCCGCGCTCCGCCCCGACGTCGTGCTGATGGACATCCGGATGCCGGAACTCAACGGCATCGAGGCGACCCGCGAGATCGTCGCCGCCGACGCGGACGCCAAGGTGCTGGTCCTCACCACCTTCGACCTCGACGAGTACGTCTACCAGGCGCTGCGCGCCGGGGCCTCCGGCTTCCTCCTCAAGGACGCCTCCGCCCGGCAGCTCGCCGACGGCGTCCGGGTGGTCGCCTCCGGCGAGGCGCTGCTCGCCCCGACCGTCACCCGGCGGCTGATCACCGAGTTCTCCAAGCTGGCGGCGGCCGCCCCGCGCCCTCCGGCCCTCGCCCAGATCGGCGATCTCACCGAGCGCGAGACGGAGGTGCTGGTCCTGATCGCGCAGGGCCTGTCGAACGCGGAGATCGCCTCGCACCTGGTGGTCGCGGAGTCGACGATCAAGACCCATGTGAGCAGAATCCTTGTGAAGCTGGGGCTGCGCGACCGCACCCAGGCCGCCGTCTTCGCCTACGAGGCCCGGCTGGTCACCCCGTCCTGAGACGGGTCCGGGACAGGACGGACGGCGGGTCCGGGACAGGGTCGGCGGCGGGTCCTGGACAGGACGGGAGGCGGGTCCGGGGCAGGGCCGGCCGGGCAGGGCTGGCTTGGGGGCGGGTGGCCGGTTAGCGTCGCTGCATGGACCAGCCCACGCACCCCTCCTCCGGCCCCGCCGCCCCGTTCGATCCCTGGTCGGCGGCGTTCGTCGCCGATCCGTACCCCGCCTACGCCGAGCTGCGCGCCACCGGCCGGGTGCACTGGTTCGAGCCGACCGGGCAGTGGCTCGTCCCGCACTACGCGGACGTGTCGGCGCTGCTGCGGGACCGCCGGCTGGGCCGGACCTATCTGCACCGCTTCACCCACGAGGAGTTCGGCCGGACGCCCCCGCCGCCCGAGCACGAGCCCTTCGACACGCTCAACGGCAACGGGCTGCTGGACCTGGAGCCCCCGGACCACACCCGGATCCGGCGCCTGGTCTCCAAGGCCTTCACCCCGCGCACCGTCGAGCGGCTGGTCCCCACGGTCCGGCGGCTGGCCGCCGAGCTGGTCGACGACTTCGTCGCCGAGGGCGGCGGCGATCTGCTCACCGCCGTCGCGGAACCGCTGCCCGTCGCCGTCATCGCCGAGATGCTGGGCATCCCGGAGTCCGACCGCGCCCCGCTGCGCCCCTGGTCGGCGGCGATCTGCGGGATGTTCGAGCTCAACCCGTCCGAGGACACCGCCCGCGCCGCCGTGCGCGCCTCGCTCGACTTCTCCGCGTATCTGCGCGAACTGATCGCCGAACGGCGCGGCAACCCGGGAGAGGACCTGATCTCCGCCCTCATCGCCGCCCATGACGAGGGCGAGCGGCTGACCGAGCAGGAGATGGTCTCCACCTGCGTGCTGCTGTTGAACGCCGGGCACGAGGCGACCGTCAACACCACCGTGAACGGCTGGCGGACCCTGCTGGGCCACCCGGAGCAGCTGGCCGCGCTCCGCGCGGACCACGGGCTGCTGCCCACCGCGGTGGAGGAGCTGATGCGGTACGACACCCCCTTGCAGATGTTCGAACGCTGGGTGCTCGACGACATCGAGATCGACGGCACGGTGATCCCCCGGGGCTCCGAGGTGGCCCTGCTCTTCGGCTCGGCCAACCGCGACCCGGCCCGCTTCGCCGACCCGGACACCCTGGACCTCGCCCGTCAGGAGAACCCCCACATCACCTTCGGCGCCGGCATCCACTTCTGCCTCGGGGCGCCGCTGGCCCGGGTGGAACTCGCCGCCTCCTTCGGCGAACTCCTCCGCCGCGCTCCCGGCATGCGGCTGGTGGCCGAACCGGAGTGGAACCCTGGCTATGTCATCCGCGGTCTGAAGGAACTCCGGGTCGCCCTCTGACCCCGCCCGCCGGACCCCCGCCGTCGACCCCCGCCGCCGGACCGGTGTCCGGCGGCGCGGGCCCCGCGCCTGTCAGGTCAGCAGGTCGCGCCGGCGCAGCGCCGCCAGCCCGGCCGCCACCAGGCCCGCCGCGATCACGGTCAGGAGCACCACCGGACCCCAGGCCATGCCCGCCGCCCCCGGCAGCTTCGGCAGATGCGTGAACGGCGACAGGTCCATGACCGCCTGCGGCAGGTTCAGCGCGGGGCCGATCCAGCTCAGCGCCAGGCATATTCCCACCAGCCCCCATCCGGCGGCGGCCAGCCGGGGCAGCGCCCCGTACAGCAGGACGGTCACGCCGCCCAGCAGCCAGACGGCGGGCAGTTGCACCAGGGCGGCGCCGAGCACCGCCGGTATCGCGTGGCCGTAGCCGACCGCCAGTCCGAGCCCGCCGATCGCCATGACCAGGGCGGCTCCGCCGAAGGCGATGAGGAGATGGCCGGCGGCCCAGCCGACGCGGCTCACCGCCCCGGCGAGCACCGGCTCGGCACGCCCCGCGGTCTCCTCGGCGGAGAGCCGCAGCACGGAGGAGACGACGTAGAGCGCGGCCACCGTGCCCAGGACGGAGACCATCGAGGCGAGGAAGGCGTCCGTGAGTCCGGACTGGCCGCCCATCCGCTCGAAGATCTCCCGGGTCTTCTCGTTGTCCCCGACGAGATCACCGACCCCGTCGGTCAGCCCGCCGAAGACGAACCCGACCACGGCGAACGACAGCGTCCATCCGACGAGCGCGCCGCGCTGGAGGCGCAGGGCGAGACCCCGGGCGGAGGCGAGCCTGCCCCGCGCCGGTCCGGGCCGGGTCGGCAGGAAGCTCATGCCGACGTCGCGGCGCCCGGCCAGCGCGTACGCCACGATCCCCTGGACGGCGACGGCCCCGGCGATCACGAGGAGCACCCACCAGCGCTCGTCCGCGTACGGCCGGACGTTCTCCGCCCAGCCGAGGGGGGAGAGCCGGGTGAGGACGGACGAACCGTCGTCCGTCGCGGAGTCGCCCGCCGCCTTCAGGACGAACGCGGCCCCCACGACCGCCGCCGTCAGCCCCTTCGCCAGCCGGGCGCTCTCGGTGAACTGCGCGGCGATCGCCGCGGTGCAGGCGAACAGCATCCCGACCCCGGCGACGGCCGCGGCGAGCGCCACCGCCCCGGCGCCGCCCGCACCCGAGCCCGCCATCCCGGCGACGATCACCAGGGCCAGCGCCGCGTTGGCGGCGAGGGCGGCGAGCAGGGCCGCGGTGAGCGGGGCGCGCCGTCCCACCATGGCGGAGGAGATCATCTCCTGACGGCCCGTCTCCTCCTCCTCGCGGGTGTGACGCACGACGACGACCAGGCTCATCACCCCGGCCAGCGCGGCGCCGAAGGCGAGCATGCGCCAGCTGACCAGTCCGCCCACGGAGTCGCCGAACACGGGCCCGTACAGGGCGCGCACGGAGCTGTTGGCGTTCATCGACGCGGCCAGCTCGGCGCGCTCGGCGGCCGTCCCGTAGAGCGCGGAGATCGACCGCCCGACGGAGGAGAAGGAGCCGCCGAGCACGAGCACCCAGACGGGCAGGATGATCCGGTCGCGCCGCAGGGCGAGCCGGAACAGGGTCCCGGTCCCGGCGAGCTGCCCGGTCCCCGCCCGGTGCCGCTCGCCCGTGGCGGCGGCCATGGTCGCGGTGGTCATCGCGCGCTCACCTCCGCGTCCTGTCCGGTCTCCGCCGTGTAGTGCCGCAGGAACAGCTCCTCCAGCGTGGGCGGCGTGCTGGTCAGGGAGCGGACCCCGGCGGCGGAGAGCGATTTGAGGACGGCGTCCAGCTGCTCGGTGTCGACCTGGAGGGAGACCCGCCGGCCCCGCACGTCGAGGTCGTGCACCCCGGGCAGCCGGGACAGTCCGTCCGGGTCGGCGGCCAGCTCGGCGGTGATGTTGGTCCGCGTCAGATGGCGCAGTCCGGCCAGGGTGCCGGTCTCCACCGTCCGGCCCTGGCGGATGATGGAGACCCGGTCGCAGAGTGATTCGACCTCGCTGAGGATGTGGCTGGAGAGCAGCACGGTCCGCCCCCGGTCGCGCTCCTCGGTGACACAGCTCTGGAAGACCTCCTCCATCAGCGGATCGAGGCCGCTGGTCGGCTCGTCCAGGATCAGCAGGTCCACATCGGAGGCGAAGGCGGCGACCAGGGCCACCTTCTGCCGGTTCCCCTTCGAGTACGTCCGGCCCTTCTTCGTCGGATCGAGCTCGAAGCGCTCGACGAGGTCCGCGCGCCGGGCCGGGTCGAGCCCGCCGCGCAGCCGGCCGTAGAGATCGATCACCTCGCCGCCCGACAGATTCCGCCACAGCGTGACGTCACCCGGCACGTACGCCACCTTGCGGTGCAGCTCCACCGCGTCGCGCCAGGGGTCGCGGCCGAGCAGCTGGGCCGCGCCGGAGTCGGCGCGCAGCAGGCCCAGCAGCACTCTGATGGTGGTGGACTTCCCCGATCCGTTCGGTCCGAGGAAGCCGTGCACCTCACCGGACTCGACGGTCAGATCGAGCCCGTCCAGCGCATGCGTCCGGCCGAACGACTTGTGCAGCCCGGCCACGGTGATTGCCTTCGTCATGCTTCTGAACGTACGCTACTTTCACAAAGTTGTGAAGTTAAGGAAACGTATAAACTCGAAGGAGTGACCCGGGCGAAGGGCAGGGGCCGGGGCCGCGGAGAGGACGAGGAACCGATGAGCAGCGAATCCGCAGAGGACGTACGCGAGGCGCCCGGCGCCGCCCGGGGGAGCGGGGAGCGGGACGCGGAGGCCGTCTCGCGGTTCGTCGAGCGGTTCGCGTCCGAGATGACCGAGGCGGGGATGCAGCGGATGGCGTCCCGCGTCTTCGCCGCGCTGCTCGCCGACGACGACGCGTCGATGACCTCGGCGGAGCTGGCCCTGGCCCTGCAGATCAGTCCGGCGGCCGTGTCCGGCGCGATCAACTACCTCACGCAGGTCAGCATGGTCGGACGGGAGCGCGAGCCGGGCTCGCGCCGCGACCGCTACCGGCTGCACAACGAGATCTGGTACACGACCTTCGCCAGCCGCGACCGGGTGCTCACCCGCTGGGAGCAGACCCTGCGCGAGGGTGCCCGCACCCTGGGCGAGGACACGCCCGCGGGCGCCCGCATCGCCGAGACGGCGGCCTTCTTCGAGTTCCTCCAGAACGAGCTGGGTGCCCTGATGGGCCGGTGGGAGGAGCACCGCAGGACCCTCGGCCTGCCGGGCGACGGAAAGCCGCGCGAGGACGCCGCCGGATCCGCCGGCTAGGGCCGCCCCGCAAAGATCCACAAAGAGCCTGGGGCGCTGCTTCCAGGACCCCCCGTCAGCCCCCCGACACCGGCAGCATCAGCCCCCAGGCGCCCGCCCGCACCGTCCACGTCCGGGTCCGCACCGGTCCTCCGACCTGTATGTCCGCCCGGTAGCGGAAGTCCGCGCCGGAGACCGTGACGGCCTTGGCCTCCGTGGTGAGGGGGCCGCCGTCCGGCGGGTGGATGGTCACCTCGGCGACGCCTCCGTCGGTGCCCGAGGTGACCGTCACCGACTCCACCGGGCGGCCCAGGTCGGTCAGCACCACGCCGTCCGCCTCGACGCGCAGCCGGTGGGTGCCTGGTCCGTCGGCGGGGGCGGCCGGGGCCGGGCGCACGAGCGTGCGGACCAGGGAGCGGCAGGTGTTCCAGACGGCCGTGACACCCGAACGGTCCTGACGGGCCCCGGGAGCGTCGCCCGGGGCCGGGATGCGCAGCGCGCCCAGGACCACGCCGTCGCTGTCGTCGACCAGCAGGTCCAGCCGGCGCACCACCCCGTCGAGCGCCGTGCGCGCCGCCGCCACCGCGCCGGCGGGCACGCCCAGCCCGTGCGCCAGCTCCAGCCGGGCGGCGGTGCCCACGGGGATCAGCGAGAGGGCGCTCATGGCCGGTTCCCGCTCCCGATGGAGCAACGCGACCGCACGGCGCAGAGCGCGGTCGTCACCGATCACCACGGGCCTGCGGGAGCCCCGCCGGGAGAGCGCCCGGTCGAACTCCGCGGGACCGTCCGGAAGGCAGATCTTGGCGTGCGCACCGGCGCTCAGCACGTCTTTCGCGATCCGGACGGACTCGCCGTCGGTCCGGCGGGCGTCCGGATCGACCACCACCAGCAGATGGGGCGCACCGTTGCCGGGGGGCTGGGCAGCCGACACCTCGGTCCTTCCTCGGGTAGCATCTTGGTGCAAGAGCCCCTTGCGCTATTGCGCCAGGGGCTTCGTCTATTCCGGGGCACCCGGTTCGACGGTTCAGGCCGTGTCGTACAGCGTCGTACGGCATGTACGGCGTTTACGTACGCCCCCTGACCTTGGACATGCCCCGCCCGGAAGGGGTGTACGCCTGTGCCCGCACTTGTGCTGCTCGGTGCTCAGTGGGGTGACGAGGGCAAGGGAAAGGCCACCGACCTCCTCGGTGGGTCCGTGGACTATGTGGTGCGCTACCAAGGGGGCAACAACGCCGGACACACCGTCGTCGTCGGTGACCAGAAGTACGCACTGCATCTCCTCCCCTCCGGAATCCTTTCGCCGGGGTGCACCCCGGTCATCGGTAACGGTGTCGTCGTCGACCCGGCGGTCCTGCTCTCCGAGCTGAGTGGGCTGAACGAGCGTGGCGTGGACACGTCCAAGCTGCTGATCAGCGGCAATGCTCATTTGATCACTCCGTACAACGTCACCGTCGACAAGGTGACGGAACGGTTCCTCGGCAAGCGCAAGATCGGTACGACCGGGCGCGGCATCGGCCCGACGTACGCGGACAAGATCAACCGGGTCGGCATCCGCGTCCAGGACCTCTACGACGAGTCGATCCTGGAGCAGAAGGTCGAGGCGGCCCTGGAGCAGAAGAACCAGCTTCTGGCCAAGGTCTTCAACCGGCGGGCGATCGAGTCCGGCAAGGTCGTCGAGGACATGCTCCAGTACGCGGAGCAGATCAAGCCCTACGTCGCCGACACGACGCTGATCCTGAACGACGCCATCGACGAGGGCAAGGTCGTCCTCTTCGAGGGCGGCCAGGGCACGCTGCTCGACGTCGACCACGGCACGTACCCCTTCGTCACCTCGTCGAACCCGACCGCGGGCGGCGCCTGCACCGGGGCCGGCGTGGGCCCGACGAAGATCACCCGCGTCATCGGCATCCTCAAGGCCTATACGACGCGTGTGGGTGCCGGTCCGTTCCCGACGGAGCTGCTCGACGAGGACGGCGAGGCGCTGCGCCGGATCGGCGGGGAGCGCGGTGTCACCACCGGCCGCGACCGCCGCTGCGGCTGGTTCGACGCGGTCATCGCGCGGTACGCGACCCGGGTCAACGGTCTCACCGACTTCTTCCTCACCAAGCTGGACGTGCTGACCGGCTGGGAGCAGATCCCGGTGTGCGTGGCGTACGAGATCGACGGCAAGCGCGTCGAGGAGCTGCCGTACAGCCAGACCGACTTCCACCACGCGAAGCCGGTCTACGAGATGCTGCCGGGCTGGTCGGAGGACATCACCAAGGCCAAGACCTTCGGTGACCTGCCGAAGAACGCCCAGGCGTACGTGAAGGCGCTGGAGGAGATGTCCGGCGCCCCGATCTCCGCGATCGGCGTCGGCCCCGGCCGGACCGAGACCATCGAGATCAACTCCTTCCTGTAGGCGGGAGGGCGGCCGGAGGGCCGGGGCGCGGTTGCGTCCCGGCCCTCCGGCGCGTCCGGGCTCGGCGTGCCCCGCACAGCCGCAGCCCCTCGGGCGTCGCGCACGGCAGGTGCCCGTGGGTGCGGACGACGTCCTGGCCGCTGCCCCGGCCGAGGTAGGCGAGGAAGCTGGAGACCAGGGAGTCGGCGGGCGGGTGGCCGTAGGTGTACGCGTACTCGATCTCCCGGTACGGATAGCGGCTGGTGGCGAGGGTGTCCACGGAGGGGGCCGCGCCGTCGAGGGAGACCGGATGGGCTCCGGGCGGTTTGGCCCCGGCCCGCAGTTCGCTGTAGCCGATGGCGCCGTCGAGCCGTCCGACCTCGGCGAGGACCTGATCGGTGGAGTCCAGTTCGCAGCGGATGACGGGGGCCCGGGGGTCGTCCTTGGTGGTGCAGTCGCGGGAGGACTGGGCGGGTTCGTTGCGGCCCAGGACGCGGCGCTGGAAGACCTCGCGGGTGCCGGAGTTGGCGTCCCGGCTGACCAGGAGCACCGGCAGGTCGGGGCCGCCGAGCGCACTCCAGTTGCGGATGTCGCCCCGGTAGAGCGCGCGGACGGTGTCGAGGCCCAGGTTCTTCAGCGGGACCTTGTCGTTGACGACCAGGCGGAAGAGGGAGACGGCGACGCGGTTCTCGCGCAGCTGCGGGAAGCCGCTCGGCTTCGGGCCGTCGGAGAACGCCACGAGGGCGGGCGAACCGGAGCGGCCGGCCCGTGCGCCGCGTTCGGCCAGCTCCCGTATCCCGGCGGTGCTGCCGTGCGCGTCCACGGTGACGGTGGCGCCCGCGCACGCCTCGGCGTACTTCTGGGCCAGCTCGCGCAGGACGGGTTCGAAGGCGGTGGAGCCGGTCACGGTCAGCTCGCCGCGCGCGCAGCCGATCGGGGGCGGGGTGTCGTCGCGGACCAGGATGATCGTGGACAGGGTCATGACGCAGACGGTGAGCGCCACGGTGATGAACCGGGCGGCGCGGCCGAACAGCGGCGGCTTCTCGTCCGGCCGGGCGGCCGAGTTGGGCCGCACCTCGCCGTCCCGGATGCCGCCGGTGATGCGGACGGGGCTGCCGACGCGCGCCCCGGTGAGCAGGACCAGGAGCTTGAAGTGCTCACCGCGGTTGAGCGGGACGCGCGGCAGCCGGATCAGCGAACCGCTCTCGCGGAGCCCGGCGGACGGGGTGAAGTGGTCCATCAGATGGTCGGCGCCGGGGGAGTGCGTGACGGCGATCCCGCGCACCCGGCGGTCGGTGAACTCGACGACCAGCCCGTGCAGCTGCTCGTCGGGCCCGGTGTAGTCGCCGCGCGCGATCGACTGCGAGCCGTCGTTCTCTATACGGAGCAGGACGAGGGTGGCGTCGGCCATGTCCGGGGTCTCGTCGAAGAGCCCGAGCCGGACGTTGGCCCGGCCCTGTCCGGCGTCGCCGCCGATCGGGGTGTCCATCTGCACGCGGTAGCCGATGCGTTTGCGGCGCGGGACGCGGCGCTCGTACCAGAGCACGCCGATCGAGGCGAGGACGCCCAGGACGGCGGTGAGGACGGCCACGACGTTCTCGGCGGTGAACCACTCCACGGCCCGTTTCCCCCTCGGCTTCCGGACGGCTGTGCGCGTGCGCGTCACCGTAGGGCGGCCGGGGCGCGTCCGGCGGGTCGTACGGGGACCCGTCGCCCGTTGTTCGCTCGCCGTTCGGCCGGGGAGCGGAACGGGGGCCGCGCGCACGGCACTTGGTCCAGACCTTGACAGGTCCAGACCAATCACGGTTGGGTGTCCGGGTGCCCGACGGCATGCCGGAGCCTGTTCGGGGTGCCCTGCCGAAGGAGTGAGCAGCGCTGAACCGCATCAAGAGCGTTCTGACCGTACTGAGCGCCGTCGTCGCGACGGCGGCCTTCCTCCCCGGTGCGGCGCAGGCCGCGCCCGCCCCCGCGGCCGAGGTGTCGTGCGCGCCCCTGTGGAGCTCGTCCACGGCGTACGGCGCGGGCGGGACCGTGTCGCACCACGGCCGCAACTGGACGGCCAAGTGGTGGACGCAGAACGAGAATCCGGGCGCCACCTCGGTCTGGAAGGACGGGGGCGCCTGTACGGGCGGCGTCTCGGACTTCGTCATCAGCGAGGACGAGTTCGACGCGATCTTCCCGGACCGCGCCCCCTTCTACACGTACCAGGGACTGATCGACGCCCTGCACGCCTATCCCCGGTTCGCGAACACGGGGACGGAGACGACCAGGGCCCGGGAGGCGGCGGCGTTCCTGACGCACGCCGACTTCGAGTCGGTCGGTCTGCAGTACGTGAAGGAGATCAACGAGGCCAACTACTGGATCAAGTGCGACTACAGCCAGCCCTTCGGCTGCCCGGCCGGTCAGAAGGCCTACTACGGGCGCGGGCCGATCATGTTCAGCTGGAACTTCAACTACAAGGCGGCCGGTGACGCGCTGGGGCTGGACCTGCTGAACGATCCGTGGATGGTGGAGCGCGATCCCTCGGTCGCCTGGCAGACCGCCCTCTGGTACTGGAACACCCAGAACGGCCCCGGCACCATGACCTCGCACGAGGCCATGGTCGGCGGCGCGGGCTTCGGTGAGACGATCCGCTCGCTCAACGGCTCCCTGGAGTGCAACGGCGGCAATCCCGCCTCGGTGGCGGCGCGGGTCGCCAAGTACGAGCGGATCACCGGCATTCTCGGGGTGAACCCCGGTTCGGGGCTGACCTGCTGACGCGGTGACGGAGTGCGGGCGCCGCGGGACGGCGTTCCGCATGCTGGACGGGCCCGGAGGATTTTCCTCCGGGCTCTTCTCCGTACGGCTGCCCCATCCGGACGAACCTCCTCCGGAATAAGGGCTGTTGAGGCGTGTGGTGCGCAAGTGGACGGCAGTGGCCGGTGGTTGGCTCTTCCGCTGTCGTAAGAATGTTCGGCGATGGTCTAGACCTTGACAGGTTCAGACCATTCCCGCTTGAGTGACGGCATCCCCCCATGGCGGCGTGCCGACGAGAGCGGCGCGCCGCGCCGAAGGAGTGCTCACATGATCAAACGTGTCATGGGCCTGTTCGCCGCGCTCAGCGCGGTCGTCGCGACGGTCGTCATCCTTCCCGCCACCACCGCCTCCGCGGCCGAGTGCGCGTCCCCCTGGAGCTCCTCCGCCGTCTACACCGGCGGCGGCTCCGCCTCGTACAACGGCCACAACTGGACCGCCAAGTGGTGGACCCAGAACGAGACCCCCGGCAACGCCGACGTCTGGGCCGACCAGGGCAGCTGCGGCGGCGGCGGTACGGACCCGGGCGGTCCGGGCTCCTCGGACGGCTTCGTCGTCAGCGAGGCGCAGTTCAACCAGATGTTCCCGAACCGCAGTTCCTTCTACACCTACAGCGGTCTCACGGCGGCCCTCAGCGCCTACCCGGGCTTCGCCAACACCGGCAGCGACACGGTGAAGAAGCAGGAGGCCGCGGCCTTCCTCGCCAACGTCAGCCACGAGACCGGCGGGCTGGTGTACGTGGTCGAGCAGAACACGGCCAACTACCCGCACTACTGCGACACCAGCCAGTCCTACGGCTGTCCGGCGGGCCAGGCCGCGTACTACGGGCGCGGACCGATCCAGCTCAGCTGGAACTTCAACTACAAGGCGGCCGGTGACGCCCTCGGCATCAACCTGCTGGCCAACCCCTACCTCGTCGAGCAGGACGCGGCCGTCGCCTGGAAGACCGGCCTCTGGTACTGGAACACCCAGAACGGCCCCGGCACCATGACGGCCCACAACGCCATGGTGAACGGCGCCGGCTTCGGCGAGACCATCCGCTCCATCAACGGCTCCCTGGAGTGCAACGGCGGCAACCCCGCCCAGGTCCAGAGCCGGATCGACCGCTACACCTCCTTCACGCAGATCCTGGGCACCACGCCCGGATCGAACCTGAGCTGCTGAACCGGCGGACACCCCGATGACGAGGGGCGCACCGGACCCGAACGGTCCGGTGCGCCCCTTCCGCCGTACGCGGACCCGGTCAGCCGTCCTCCGCCAGCTCCAGGGCCCGGAACGCCAGCCACAGGTCGTATCGGGCACTCGGCGTCCGCAGCAGCGAGCGCTGGAGCGCGCTCTCCAGCCGGGTCAGCCGCTTGCGCACCCCCGGCACGGAGATCTCCAGCGCCTCGGCCGCCGGACCGAGCTGCGCCTCGCAGTCCAGCCAGGTGCGCAGGGTCGTGTACGGGTCCGAGCCGCCGCCCGGTTCCGCGCCGCCCAGCGGGCGCACCTGCTGCACGGCCCAGGAACGGACCGCGGGCTGCCGCAGCACGTCGTCCAGGCAGGGCGCCGGTTCCGCAGCGGCCCCGGGACCCGGCGGGCGGGGCAGGCTGGGCGTGGCGCGGATGCTCAGCGCCAGGTCCAGGGCCGCCTGGTCGGCCACCCGCTGCAGATCGTGGCCCAGCAGCTCACCGATCAGCCGCAGCCGCGCGGCCAGGGTGTTGCGGTGGATCTTCAGATGGTCCGTGGCGTGCGAGGAGAAGGCGAGCCAGGAGGCGAGCGTGGCCGCGAGCTCCTGCGCGCCCGGGTCCTGGGCGCGCCGGGGCAGATGTGTGAGCAACGGGGCGAGCAGGGCGTCGGCCCAGGCCGCTCCCCGGGCGCCGGCCACCAGGGCCGGGGAGGGGGCGGTGCCGAAGCGGGCGCTGCGGCCGGGCAGTCCGCGCGCGACGGCCAGGGCGTGGAACGCCTGACGGTACGCGGTCGGGGTGTCGGCCAGCGGAGCGTCCTCGCTGATCCCGACGTGGCAGTCGGCCACGGCCGACGCGACCGCCTGGCCGAGACGGTCCCGCTCCGGCCCGGGGCCCACCGGGGTGATGAGGATGAGATGGCGGGCGTACACCGGGCACCGCACGATCCAGGACCGCCCCCCGGACAGCTCCGCGCAGATCCGGGCCACCTCGTCGCGGCTGCTCCCGGGGCATTCGACGACGCAGACCCGGACCGGGTCCGGCAGTCCGGGCTTCAGGGCGCCCGCCACCTGATGGGCGATCGACAGCTGTCCGGTCATCAGCAGATGCAGCACCGCCTCCCGGCCGCGCGACTCCGCGAGGTCCACGCGCCGGCGCTTGCGCTCGACGGCCTCGGCCGACCAGCACAGGGCCAGCGGCAGGGCGGCGTCCGCGAGCAGCGTGGTCAGCCCGGCGGCGGTGGGGCGGCGGGTGACCACGCCGAGGACCGGCGGTGCCACACCGGGGGGCGCGTCCAGCGAGAACAGCAGCACGGTGTGCGCCCCGCGGTCGAAGGAGAGCGACCTGGCGCCGAGGCCGGTCAGTTCCCGCGCCCCCTCGGAGGCCAGTCCGGGGGCGCCGGCGCTCGCGGTGTCCGGGGCGCGGGCGACGCCGTGCAGGACGGTGCCGTCGCCGTCGAGCAGCCCGGCCCAGCCGTCCGCCCGCCCCGAGAGCCAGCGCAGCAGTTCCCGGGTGCCGCCCGATCTGGCCAGGCCATGCATCCGGATGACGTCGTCCGCCCGCCTGCGCGTCTGCACGTTTCCCCCGCTCCCGCCCCAAACCGGAGTGCAGCGTACCGGTTCCGTTGTGCGGACTGATACCTCTGCCCGGCCTCACCGTGCGAACTGATTCTTTCGTTCGTCTGCCCCGCGACCTAGAGTCCGAACGCGGTTGCGGGCCTTTCGGGGGAGAGGAACGGGGGACGACGGCATCGGCTCACGGGGGTGGCCGCTGCGGTCGGCCGCAACCGCCCTCCTTCCACTGCCGCCGGTGACCTGTCCCGGCGGCGGTGTCCGTTCGCGGGGCTGACCCGCGGAGCGGCGCCGGTGCCGTCGGACCGTGTCCGGCGCACCGGCGTTGTCAGTGGTGCCCTCTACCGTCGGAAGGGTCAGGACCGGCCCCGCCCGCATGGCTCGGGCGGCCGGCGTGCGGCCGAGGAGAGGGCGTCACCGTGGAATTCCGTATCGAGCGCGGCGCGTTGGCGGACGCCGTGGCCTGGGCGGCCCGGGTGCTGCCCACCAGGTCACCGGTGCCCGTCCTGGGCGGACTGCTGCTGGAGGCGGCGGACGGCCGGCTCGGCATCTCCGGACTGGACTACGAGGCGTCCGCCCGCATCGAGATCGCCGCCGAGACGCTCCGGCCCGGCCGCGTCCTGGTCATGGGGCGGCGGCTCCTGGACGTGTGCCGGGTGCTGCCCGACGGAGCGGTGGAGTGCGGGACGGAGGGCTCACGGTTCACGGTCACGGGCAGCGGGGCGCGCTTCGGCCTGTCGGTGCTGCCGCTCGACGACCGCCCCACACTGCCCCCGCTGCCCGAGGTGCTGGGGGCGGTGGACGGACGGGAGTTCGCGGCGGCGGTGGCCGATGTGGCGGTGGCGGCCGGGCGGGACGAGGCGCTGCCGGTCCTCACCGGGATCCGGCTGGGGCTCGACGGCGACCGGATGACGCTCGCGGCCACCGACCGCTACCGCTTCGCGGTGCGCACGCTGGGATGGAAGCCCGCGGCCGGGGAGGCGTCGGCCGATGTCGTCGTCTCCGCGCGCCGGCTCGCGGAGATCGCCCGCTCCTTCGACGGCGCGGGCCCGGTCAGCCTGGCCCTCGACGCGGGTTCGGCCGGTTTCGAGCGGGACGGGATGCGCACCACGGTCCGTCTCGTGGACGGCAGACTCCCGCGCCACGACAAGCTGTTCGCCCTCGCCGACCCCGTCGAGGCGGTGACCGAGCGGGAGCCGCTGGTCGAGGCGGTGAAGCGGGTCTCCGTCGTCGCCGAGGGCGACAGCCCCCTCCAACTCGCCTTCGAGGAGGGCTCCGTACTGCTCCGGGCCGGTTACGAGGACGATGTGGCCTCGCAGCGCCTTCCGGCGGTCCTCAGCAGCCCGGACGCCATCACCGTCGCCTTCAAGCCCTCGTATCTGATGGACGCCCTGTCCTCCTTCGGTGAACCGGTCGTCCGGTTCCGGATGATGGGCCCCGGCCAGCGCGCCCTGGTCTCCGGCCACGCGGACCGGGAGGACGCGCTGCGTCCGACGGGGGAGCCGGCCCACCGGCATCTGCTGATGTCGCTGAAGCCGCTGGTGTAGCGGGCGGCGCCGGTCTGCCGGGAGGGCTGTGCCGATCCGTCCGGTGCGGGATCGGGTCAGTCCGACTTCGTGTACGTGAGCCGGTCGCCGGTGTCCGTGTTCACCCGGCTCAGGCTTCCATCCGGGAGGAGGGTGAGGGTGGTGGCGCCGCCCGGGGTGCAGGAGGTCATCGGCTCGCCCTCCGTCACCGTGGACGGGCCGATGCTGACCGGCGAGCCCGCGGAGGGCTGTGCCGCCAGCGCGGCGCTGAAGACGCAGTGGTAGGTGCCGCCGGTGTCCAGCGGCCCTTCGGCGGTGAGGGTGAGGACGGTCTCGCCGACCTTGCCCCGGCCGATGACCAGGGTGCGGGTGGAGTGGCCGGAGGCGTTGTCCAGCCCTGCCGTCCAGGTGCCCACGTAGCCGTCCGGCACGTCGCCCCCGGCCGGGGGCCCGCCGTTGCCGCCGTCGTCGCCCGGGGAGGGGGACGGGGGGTCGGCGGACTCGTCGGTGGGGGCGGGGTCCGGTGTGCCGCTGGGGGAGGCCTTGGGCGTCGAGCCCTTGTCGCTCATCAGCGCGTACACCGAACCGCCCGCGCCCAGCGCGACCAGCACCGCGATCACGATCAGGGCCACCGTCGACCCGGTGCTCCGGCGTTCGGGCCGCTCCGGGCGGCCGTCGGCCGGGCCGTACGGGGGCGCGGAGCCGAAGCCCGGCTGCTGGGGGTACGCGTAGGCGTAGCCCTGATGCGGCTGCCCCGGCTGCGGGTAGCCGTAGCCGGCGGACGAGCCGGGGGTCTGCGGGGGGTAGCCGTGGGCGGGCGGGCCGGCGGTGGTCTGCGGGTAGCCGTACGCCGGCGGGGCCGGTGCCGCGTGCGGATCGCCGGCCACGGGTGCGCCCGGGGCCGTGCCGCCCGGCGGCGGTGTGCCCTCGGCGGCCGCCGGGGCGTAGGGCGCATCGGGGTGGGCGGCCCCGGCCCGGGTGGGCGAAACGACCGGTGCGGTCGGTGCGGTGTCCTGCGGTGCCACGGCGGTCGCGGGGGTCCGGCCGGGGTCCTGGGCGGGATCCGGGACCGGAGGCGGGCCGGCGGGGGCCGTGACGCGCAGGACGGCGGTCGAGGGACCGGACTCGGGGGCCGCGTCCTGCGGGTCCTCCGTGTCGAGCAGACCCACGGCCTGGCGCCCCAGTTGGGCGATGAGCGCGGCGGGCAGCCAGGGCTCCGCGGTGTCGCCCTCGTCCAGCCGGTCCAGGATCTCGTCCGTCGTCGGGCGGGCCGGGGGATCCTTGCGGAGGCAGTCGCGGACCAGCTCCACGAGGTCGACGGGGACCCCGGTGAGGTCCGGCTCCTCCTGGGCGATCCGGAAGAGCTGGGCGTGCACCCCGGTGGCCGCCGTCCCGAACGGGAGCCGTCCGGTCGACGCGTACGCCAGCACCGACCCCAGGCAGAACACGTCGCACGCGGTGGTCACCCGCTCGCCGCGCACCTGCTCCGGGGCCATGAAGCCGGGGGAGCCGACCAGCGCGCCGGTGCGGGTGAGACCGCCGTCCGTGACGGTGTCCAGCGCGCGGGCTATCCCGAAGTCGATGACGCGCGGACCGTCGATCGTCAGCAGGATGTTGGACGGTTTGAGGTCCCGGTGGATGAGCCCGGCGGCGTGGATGGCCCGGAGCGCGTGCGCGAGGCCGGTGCCCAGGATGTGCACGGAGCGGTCGGGCAGCGGGCCGTACGCCCCCGGGGCGGGACCGGCCGAGAGGAGCGTGCGCCCCGAGACGGTGGTCTGGAGGGAGGGTCCGGCGACGTAGCCGGTGGCCACCCACGGCACCGCGGCGTCGGTGTCGGCGTCCAGGACGGGGGCCGTCCAGGCCGATCCGACCCGGCGGGCCGCCCCCACCTCCTGGCGGAACCGCTCGCGGAACTCCTGCTTCTCGGCCAGCTCCGCGCGGACCAGTTTCAGTGCGACGACCCGGCCCCGGTCCGAGCGGGCCAGGTAGACCTGCCCCATGCCGCCCGCGCCGAGTCTGCCCAGCAGCCGGTAGCCGCCGATGCGTTGAGGATCGGCGGACCCGAGCTTCTCCATGGTGTGCGGTCTCCCCCCGTACGACGACACGCCGGACGGGGTCGAGAATAGCGGCGCCGCTTCGGCCCGCCGCGTCCGCCCGGAACCGGTCCGGCCGCCCGGACCCCGGGGCGGGCGGCCCCGCGCGACGGCCGGTGCGCCCCGCTCACGCCCCCGGCGTACCGGGCCCGTCCGGAGCGGCCGGCGGGCCCACGGTGTCCAGGGCGCGCGACAGCCGCTCCAGGACCCGGACCGTCCGGTCGAACTCCTCCTCGCCCAGCTCCTGCGCCAGCCGCTCGGCGAACGCCGCGTGCCCCGGGCCGATCCGGCCCACCGCCGCCAGGCCCCCGGCGGTCGGGCGGAGCAGTTTCGCGCGGCGGTGGGCCGGGTTGGGCGCGTACTCCGCGAGACCCTGGTCCACCAGGAGATCGGCGATGCGCTGCACGCTCTGCCGGGTGATGCCCATCGCGCGGGCGATCCCGGCGACCGGCAGCGGTTCGGCGAGCACCGCGCCGAGCACCTGCCACCGGGCGGCGGTCAGTCCGGCCGGCCCGGCCAGCTCCTCGGCCACGGACAGGAACTGGCCGTTCAGCCGGAAGACGGCGAGGGCGCCGGCGCTCAGCCGGTCCTGGTTCCCGCGGCTCATCCCTGGAGCACCGGGTAGGCGCTCGCGTCCGAGTCGTGGAAGAGCCGGTACCAGGCGTCGAGCCGCTTCGCGTCGTACACCCCGAGCAGCGCGAGGATCTCCCGGGCGAAGGCGACCGGTTCGGTCGGCCCGGCGGTGATCAGGCCGCCGTCGGTGAGCG
Source organism: Streptomyces sp. NPDC024555 (assembly GCF_055559335.1). Taxonomy (NCBI): domain Bacteria; kingdom Bacillati; phylum Actinomycetota; class Actinomycetes; order Kitasatosporales; family Streptomycetaceae; genus Streptomyces; species Streptomyces sp. NPDC024555. The sequence continues at coordinate 20,117 of NZ_JBVHKV010000001.1, read as the reverse complement.
CGTCGGCCTCGGTGTAGTGGGCGCCGCCCGCGTAACCGGTGGCCGCCAGATAGACGTCGGCCGCGCTCGTGTGCGGCCGCGCGTCGAGCAGTCCCTCGCGGGCCAGGCCCGCCGTGGCCCCGCAGATCGCGGCGACGGGCACCTCCGCGTCCAGGAAGGCGCGCGCGGCGCGGGCGAAGGGGGCGAGCGTGTCACCCGTGTCCCAGAGCCCGGCCCCCGGCAGGATCAGCAGCGCGCTGTCCTCGGGGCGCAGCGCGTCGAGCGCCAGATCGGGGCGGACCACGAGCCCGCCCATGCTGGTGACCGGGACGGTCGTGGGGCCGACCGAGCGGACGGTGAAGCCGTTGGCGGCGAGGTGGGCGGTGGCGTACCCGGGCTCCCAGTCGGCGTAGGTGTCGTACACGGCCAGATGAACGGTCCCGCGGGTCATGACGGCCTCCTCGGAAGAACGCTGATGACAACATGCTGTCATTTCGACAGTGTGCTGTCAATGAGAGGCAGGGCGCCGCGCCGGGCTTCCGCGCGGGGGACGCGACACCCTGCCGAACCAGGCGGCCCGCGCCATACAAGATGGCCATACCGGCAGGTGCGGAGCGCCGCCTACGCTCGGGGCATGACCCCTCATCCCCCTGTCGACTCCGCCGCCGGCGCGGCCGTCAAGGCCGCCGACCGCGCGCACGTGTTCCACTCCTGGTCCGCCCAGGGCCTGATCGACCCGCTCGCCGTCGCCGGCGCCGAGGGGGCGTACTTCTGGGACTACGACGGCAACCGCTACCTCGACTTCACCAGCGGTCTCGTCTACACCAACATCGGGTACCAGCACCCCGTCGTCGTCGCCGCGATCCAGGAGCAGGCGGCGAAGATGACGACCTTCGCGCCCGCGTTCGCCATCGAGTCGCGCTCCGAGGCCGCCCGCCTCATCGCCGAGCGCACCCCCGGCGACCTCGACAAGATCTTCTTCACCAACGGCGGTGCCGAGGCCGTCGAGAACGCCGTCCGGATGGCCCGGCTGCACACCGGCCGTACGAAGGTGCTCTCCGCCTACCGCTCCTACCACGGCGCCACCTCCACCGCGATCAACCTGACCGGTGACCCGCGCCGCTGGCCCTCGGACAACGGCTCCGCCGGTGTCGTCCGGTTCTGGGCCCCGTTCCTCTACCGTTCGCCGTTCTACGCGCAGACCGAGGCCGAGGAGTGCGCCCGCGCGCTCCAGCACCTGGAGGACACCCTCGCGTTCGAGGGTCCCTCGACGATCGCCGCGATCGTGCTGGAGACGATCCCGGGCACGGCCGGCATCATGACGCCGCCGCCCGGCTATCTGGCCGGCGTCCGGGAGATCTGCGACCGGTACGGGATCGTCTTCGTCCTGGACGAGGTCATGGCCGGCTTCGGCCGGACCGGGAAGTGGTTCGCCGCCGACCACTACGACGTCGTCCCCGACCTGATGACCTTCGCCAAGGGCGTCAACTCCGGATACGTGCCGCTCGGCGGTGTCGCCATCTCCGCCGAGATCGCCGCCACCTTCGAGACCCGCCCCTACCCGGGCGGACTCACCTACTCCGGCCACCCGCTCGCCTGCGCCGCCGCCGTCGCCACCATCCAGGTGATGGAGGACGAGCAGGTCATCGAGAACGCCGCCCGCATCGGCGAGACCGTCCTCGGCCCCGGACTGCGCGAACTCGCCGAGATCCACCCGTCCGTCGGCGAGGTCCGCGGCCTCGGCGCCTTCTGGGCGCTGGACCTGGTCCGCAACAAGGAGACCCGCGAGCCGCTGGTCCCGTACAACGCGACCGGCGAGGCCAACGCGCCGATGGCCGCCTTCGGCGCGGCGGCCAAGAAGAACGGCCTCTGGCCCTTCATCAACATGAACCGCACCCACGCCGTGCCCGCCTGCACCATCTCCGAGGAGGAGGCCAAGGAGGGCCTGGCCGCGCTCGACGCCGCGCTGTCGGTGGCCGACCAGCACACGGTGTGACCACCGGCGCGCGGTGAACCATCCGCGCGCCCCCGCCGCTTCCGTACGCCCGGCGCTTCCGCGCCCCTCCCCGTGGCCTCGTCTAAGGTGACCCGAGGCCGAAACAGGGGAGGGGCGCGATGCGCGCGAGCGGAGCTGTCACCCGCAGTACGCTGCGACAGCAGATCGCGGACGCGCTGCGTGACGAGGTGCTCGCGGGGCGTCTGCAGCCCGGCCGGGAGTTCACCGTCAAGATGATCGCCGAGCAGTACGGGGTCTCCGCGACGCCCGTCCGCGAGGCGCTGTTCGACCTCTCCGCGCAGGGGCTCCTCGAATCCGACCAGCACCGCGGCTTCAGGGTCCACCAGTTCAGCGTCGCCGACTACCGGGCGATGGTGGAGGCGCGCACCCTGGTCATGGACGGGGTCATCCGTGACGTCTTCGAGGGGCCGCCCGCCCCGGGTGCCCGGCAGGCCGCCTACCGCGAGGCCCTCGTCTCCGTGCGCCGCCGGGCCGAGGAGGCCGCCCGCGCCGCGCGCGGCGGCGACCTGGACATCCTCATCGGCTACGACCTGCGCTTCTGGCGCGAACTGGGCGCCCTCGTCGGCAACCCGTACATCACCGACTTCCTGCACCGGCTGCGCGTCCAGGCCTGGGTCTTCGCCGTGCCCTACCTGCGCGGTGACGCGGACGTGCGGGACTGGCTCTGGCGCGGGCACCCCGAACTCGTCGCGGCGATCTCGCTGCGCGACCGCGCCGCGCTGCGCGCCGCCGTCGACGACTACAACAACCACGCGCTGAGCTGGGCCGATCGGCTCGCGGCCGGCGACCCGCCGCACCCGGGACCGGCCGCGGACCGCCCCGGCCCCGGCGGCACCGCCGCCTGAGCCGTCCCGCCGGGGACGAGGAGCGTCCGGCGACGGCCGGAGGGGCACTGTCCGCGACGTCCCGACCGCATTACGCTGTCCCGACCATCGCACCACCCCGCGCATCCCCGTATGAGAGCGAGACTTCGTGGCCTGTGACCTGTGGCTGGTCCCCCTCGTCGACGTGCTGTGCCACAGCCCCGACAATCCGTTCGCCGAAGAGATAGCCGTCTACGACAAGGCGCTGGGCGACGCGGGCCTGCCGCCCGTCCCCGTCTACGCCTACATGCCCGGACTGACCGGTGACGTCGCCCCGGTCGCGGGCTTCGACTACGACGCCCTGCACTTCCTGCGCCGCGCCTATCTCCTCCGGCTCAGCGGCCTCGCCGTGACCCCCGTCGACGAACTGGGCGGGGACTACGAACAGCTGCTGGAGATGTTCGAGGCCACGGCCCAGCAGTCGCACCTGGTGTGGCACTACGACCACGCGGGGGCGTACGTCCCGGTGGACTTCGCCACCCCGCTGACCACCGACGCCCTGCTGGAGGGCGGCGGCCCGCTCGGCTCCTCGTACGGACTGCTGCGCGAGCTGGAGTTCGTCGCCCCGTCCATCGGCATCGACCCGGGCAACCCGCCGGCCGCTCCGCTGCCGCCCGCCGCGCCCACCTCGCTGGAGGAGCCCGCGGTGCCGTTCCCCTACGACGACAATCCGTTCGCCCGTGAACGCCATGTCTGGCTCGGCCTCCACGCGGCCGTCACCCGCAGCCTGGCCCAGGGCTCGATGATCATCTTCAGCTGAGGCCGGCGGCCGCCCGCGCTCCGTACCGGGCGGCCCCGCGCCGGCCCGGGGGCCGTCTCCGGGACGAGGCATCGGGCGAGGACCGGCCTCTCACCGCGGGGACTCCGGCGGCCGCTGCCGGGGCATGTTCGGCCGGCCCATCGACTGCAACGGGAAGCGGCCCGGCTGCGCGCCCGGCTCGGCACGGCCGCCGCCCGGCCCCCCGGACACCAGCGCCTGCATCCCCATCGGCGCCGGACCCGCCCGGAACTCCACCATCCAGTCCGCGGTCTCCGAGCGCACCAGCTCCGTCACGTCCTCCGAGAACCGCCGCAACACCCCGAGGCAGCGCTCGGTCGCCTCGCTGGCCGTCCCCTCGGCCGGTCCCAGCACCTCGCGCACGCACTCCGACGCCCAGTCGAAGTGCAGCACCTGGAGCCTGCGCTGCACGGCCTGGGCGGTGGCGAGGCTCCTTATCCAGCCCGAGGTCAGCCCGAAGTAGCGGTCGCAGGCCATGCACGCGGCACCCAGCAGCAGCGACAGATACCCCCAGCCGGCCGCCCCGTGCAGCGCTCCGGTCAGATCCAGCAGCGGCAGCGCGGCACCGGCGACCGCCCCCGCCGCGGTGCCCATCCGCAGCGCCCTGGCCCCCCGCCGCTTCCACAGCCGGTCGCCCAGATACCAGTCGGCGGTGCGCAGCGCGTCGGCCTCCAGCCAGCGGTACAGCTCGTCGAGCCGCTGCGCGGGATCGCCCCAGTCACCGGCCGGAAACGGTGCCGCGGTCAGATCCCCGCCCCGCGGCCGCGCCGTTTTCCGGCCGCGCTCGCCGGAGCCCGTCGCGGAGGGCGCGGACGGACCGGGCACACCGGATTCGTTGCGGGGCGGCCCTTCGGGCTGCATCTCCGGCTGACTCACCGGGGTACTCCTCTGCATGCTGGATCACGACGCGTGGTTCTCGACGGCGTACTCGACGACGGGCGGGTCTCTGCTCTCTGCGCACTCGCTGCTCATCGGCCCGGCGCCACGGGCAGTCCCCCATGCGTAACCTTGCGTGACGGGAGAGGTGGGTGCGCGTACCGGGACGCATGCCCTTCCTACCGCCGAATGGTGGGCCGTGGGGTCGAAATCGCGGTATTCCCGGGTGCACCGGGCCTCTGGTCAGGTATAGGAGTCCCGCCACCGCCCACCCGAACTCACTCGAAAGAGTTGCCCGCCAGTGGGTGGGGCGCGCCGCCCGGGGACCACGTAGGCTCGGCGTACCGAAACATTTGTCGTCGAAATGCCTGGAGTGACCCGTGATTCCCGGTGGCGGTCAGCCCAATATGCAGCAGCTCCTTCAGCAGGCCCAGAAGATGCAGCAGGACCTCGCCCAGGCGCAGGAGGAACTGGCCAGGACCGAGGTGGACGGCCAGGCGGGCGGCGGCCTGGTGAAGGCGACGGTCAACGGCTCCGGCGAGCTGCGCGGCCTGGTGATCGACCCGAAGGCGGTCGACCCGGAGGACACCGAGACGCTCGCCGACCTCGTCGTCGCGGCGGTCCAGGCGGCGAACGAGAACGCCCAGCAGCTCCAGCAGCAGAAGCTGGGCCCGCTGACCCAGGGTCTGGGCGGTATGCCCGGCCTCCCCTTCTGACCGAGTCCGTACCCAAGACCGTACGTACCCCCTACGGTACGTACCACGACCCGGCCGAGCCGGCACGAAAGGCGATCCGTTGTACGAAGGCGTGGTTCAGGACCTCATCGACGAGCTGGGCAGGCTGCCCGGCGTCGGTCCCAAGAGCGCGCAGCGGATCGCCTTCCACGTCCTGCAGGCCGAGCCGACCGATGTGCGCCGGCTGGCCCAGGCGCTGCTGGAGGTCAAGGACAAGGTCCGCTTCTGCGCGGTCTGCGGCAACGTGGCCCAGCAGGAGGAGTGCAACATCTGCCGCGACCCGCGCCGCGACCGCACGGTCATCTGTGTGGTCGAGGAGCCGAAGGACGTCGTGGCGATCGAGCGGACCCGGGAGTTCCGGGGGCGCTACCACGTCCTGGGCGGGGCGATCAGCCCGATCGAGGGCGTCGGCCCGGACGATCTGCGCATCCGCGAGCTGCTGGCCCGTCTCGCCGACGGCTCCATCACCGAACTGATCCTGGCGACGGACCCCAATCTGGAGGGCGAGGCCACCGCGACGTACCTGGCGCGGATGGTCAAGCCGATGGGGCTGCGCGTCACCCGGCTGGCCAGCGGTCTTCCGGTCGGCGGGGACCTGGAGTACGCGGACGAGGTCACCCTCGGCCGCGCCTTCGAGGGGAGGCGTCTGCTCGATGTCTGACCCCCGTCGCCGCACCGTCGCCCGGTGGCCTCACCGGGGTTTTACGGTCGCCGTCGTTAACTGCTTCCCACCGTCCGCGACCGTGCCCACGGGAGGTCTCCTCGATGTCTGACGCCACGCTCGACACCGTCACCCAGGACCCCGACGACTTCGCCGTCCAGATCGCCGACCAGATCAAGACGTTCATCGTCGCGGTCACGGAGGTGTCCAAGGTCGAGGAGCCCGAGGAGGCCGTCCCGGTCCTGCTCCTCCAGATCTCCCAGCTCCTGCTGGCCGGCGGCCGGCTGGGCGCGTACGAGGACATCCTCCCCGACGAGCGCTACGAGCCCGATCTGGGCGCCGAGCCGGACGCGGACGGCCTGCGCGAGCGCTTCGCCGTCCTGCTGGAGCCGATCGACGTCTACTCCGAGGTCTTCGACCCGTACGAGCCCCGCAAGGCCCCGGTGGCCGCCCGGATCTCCGACGATCTGGCCGACCTGGTCACCGATCTGCGCCACGGCCTGGCCCACTACGAGGAGGACCGCGTCACCGAGGCCCTCTGGTGGTGGCAGTTCTCCTACTTCTCCAACTGGGGCTCCACCGCCTCCGCCGCCCTGCGCGCCCTCCAGTCCCTCATCGCCCACATCCGCCTCAACCAGCCCCTCCAGGAGCTCGACGGCCTCGACACCGACCAGGACGCCGGCGACGACGCCCTGGCCGAGGAGGCCGGCCGCGTCATGGCCGAGGAGATCGCGGGCCCGCTGGGGCTGCGGCCGGTGCAGTAATCCAGGTGCCCACTGTCAGTACCCCCTGTTAGCGTCCCCTCCTGTCCGTGATCACCACGGACAGTGAAGGGGAGGGGACACACGGGCATGTGGGAAAGAACGAGGCACCGGGGGAGAGCCGGCTTGCTCGGCGCGCTGTCGGCCGGTGCGGTTCTGATGATGGCGGCACCGGGGGCGGCCGTCGCGGCGGACAACCTGCCGCCGCTTCAGCCGGGTGTGGCGGATCTGACGACCGATTCCCGGGTGTGCGCGGCAGGAGACGACCGGCCCTACGTGCCGGAGGCTCCGCGGGCCTACGCGGTGCTCAATGATCCGGTGGAGGACGATCGTCCCGGGGAGGGCAATTCCGTCACCGGTGAGTTCGAGGCGTGGTGGCAGGACGCCGACGGCGTCGAGCAGCGTCGCACCTACCGCGATCCCGTGTCCCTGCCCTCGGGTTCGACGTTTTCGTGGCAGCTGCCCTCCGGCCTTCCGGTGGGGACGGTCGTCTCCTGGCGGGTGCGGGCCGATGACGGCGATGCCGTCTCGCCCTGGAGCGCCGCCGACGGCGGCGACGGGGCCTGCGAGTTCGTGATCGACGACACGAACCCGGAGCCGCCGGTGATCACCTCGGCCGAGTATCCGGAGGACGTGCTGTGGACGGACGGCGTCGGCGTCTACGGCACCTTCCACTTTGACTCCCCTTCCGACGACGTCGTCGGGTACACGTACAGGTTTCTCGGCGGTGTCCCGACGAGAGTGACGGCGGATGGGCCGGACGGTTCGGCGGAGGTCCGCTTCCTCCCCACGTCGGCGAGGCCCGATCGGATCGAGGTGTACGCGAACGACCGCTCCGGCCGCCGCAGCGCGACCACCAGCTACAACTTCTACGTCAAGGAGGGCCGTTCCCCCGTCGGGCAGTGGGCCCTGTCCGATCCGGCCGGTTCCCGGACGGCCGGGGCGACGGCGGGCCCCGCGGCCCGTGCCGGGACGGGCGTCGCCTTCGGGGGCCCGGCGCCCTCGGGCACCGCGTTGACGTCCACGGCCACGCTGGACGGGACCGGACACGGCTTCCTGACGCCGGAGGCGCCGGTGGTGGACACCGGCAGGACGTTCGCGGTCGGCGGCTGGGTGCGTCCGGCGGCACTGGACCACGACATGACGGCCGTCAGCCAGGACGCGGGCACCGCGCCCGGGTTCACCCTGGGGGTGCGTACGGCGAGCGGTGAGCCGGTCTGGTCCTTCGGCACGGGTGGCACGCGCGTCGAGGGCGGCAGCCCCGAGGCCGGCGAATGGGCGTACGTACTCGGGCTGTACGACGCCGAGACCGGGCTGGCGCGTCTGTACGTCAACGGCGAGGAGGCGGGCACCGCCGCCGCGGCCACGCCCGCGACGGCGGCGGGTGACTTCCAGATCGGCCGGGCCCGCGGCAAGGCGGGTTACCGGGACCGCTGGCAGGGGCAGATCGGCGACGTCCGCGCGTACGACCGGGTGGTCGTTCCCGACGAGGCGGCGCGGCTGGCCCGTCGCACCCCGCAGGAGCGGGGGCACTGGGCGCTGGAGGCGGCGCCGGACGGGCTCAGCCCGGAGGCGCACGGCGGCGAGCCGCTGGCCCTCGCCGCGGGTGCCTCGGTCTACACCCGTCCGGCCCCGTCGTGCGAGCCGGAGTCCGACCCGTTCTGCGAGCCTTCTCCGGCACCCGCTCCGCTCGTCGGCGCGGGTCATCTGGACCTCGACGGGGCCGGTGGCCACGCGGCCACGGCCGGTCCCGTGGTCGACACCCGCGACAGCTTCACCGTCGGTGCGGTCGTCCACGTCGCGGAGGGGGCGGACGAACCCATGACGGTCCTCTCGCAGGGCGGTGCGTACGGTGACGCCTTCGCGGTGCGGTACGTGCCGGCGACGCGGTCCTTCGCGCTCGCGATGGGCCACGGAGACACACAGGGCGCGCAGGAGACCGTGATCGAGGGGAAGACCCCCGGGTCGGACGGCGGCCGGGGCTACCGCGTCGCCGTCGTGCACGACGCGCAGCTGAACCGGGTCACGCTCTACGTGGACGGCTTCGCCAGGGCCGAGGCCTCCTTCCGCTCCGCCTGGACGAGCACCGGCGGCCTCCAGGTGGGGCGCGGCCACACGGCCGACGGCTGGGGCGCGTACCTGCACGGATCGGTCGACGAGGTGCAGGTCTTCTCCGGGGCGCTGAGCGTCGTCACCCTCGGTCAGCTCGGGACCGGCGCGGAGCCCTGCCTCAGCTGCTGATCCCGCCCCGGTGCGGCCCGACCCCCTGTGGTCTGGGCCACACCGGGGAGTGGTCCGGTGATCGGCGGGCAGCAGGCTCGTACGAGCAGTCCGGGGCGACACGCCGATGATCACGTTCTGAGCGGGACATCTCAGCATGTGGTATCAGGAGGGCGTTTCCGGGCTGCTCGTTAAACTGAGCCGACCGCGATAAATGGATTGAGCGAGGAGCGCACGTGGGCCTTGTCGTGCAGAAGTACGGAGGCTCCTCCGTAGCCGATGCCGAGGGCATCAAGCGGGTCGCCAAGCGAGTAGTCGACGCCAAGAAGAACGGCAACCAGGTGGTTGTCGTGGTGTCGGCGATGGGCGACACGACGGACGAGCTGATCGATCTCGCCGAGCAGGTATCCCCGATGCCTGCCGGGCGTGAGTTCGACATGCTGCTGACCGCCGGAGAGCGGATCTCCATGGCCCTGCTGGCGATGGCGATCAAAAACCTGGGCCACGAGGCCCAGTCGTTCACGGGCAGCCAGGCGGGTGTCATCACCGACTCGGTCCACAACAAAGCGCGCATCATCGATGTCACGCCGGGCCGCATCCGGACCTCGATCGACGAGGGCAACATCGCCATCGTCGCCGGGTTCCAGGGCGTCAGCCAGGAGGGCAAGAACATCACCACCCTCGGCCGCGGCGGGTCGGACACGACCGCCGTCGCGCTGGCCGCCGCGCTGGACGCCGAGGTCTGTGAGATCTACACCGACGTCGACGGAGTCTTCACCGCGGACCCCCGGGTCGTGAAGAAGGCGAAGAAGATCGACTGGATCTCCTTCGAGGACATGCTGGAGCTGGCCGCGTCCGGCTCCAAGGTGCTGCTGCACCGGTGCGTCGAGTACGCACGCCGTTACAACATCCCGATCCACGTCCGCTCGTCCTTCTCGGGACTGCGCGGGACCTGGGTCAGCAACGAGCCGCAAGGGGACCAGAAGGTGGAGCACGCGATCATCTCCGGAGTCGCCCATGACGTCTCCGAGGCCAAGGTCACGGTCGTCGGCGTGCCCGACAAGCCGGGCGAGGCGGCGGCGATCTTCCGCGCCATCGCGGACGCCGAGATCAACATGGACATGGTCGTGCAGAACGTGTCCGCCGCGGCGACCGGACTGACCGACATCACGTTCACGCTGCCCAAGTCGGAGGGCCGCAAGGCCATCGACGCCCTGGAGCGCAACCGGGCGGGCATCGGCTTCGAGTCGCTGCGCTACGACGACCAGATCGCGAAGATCTCCCTGGTCGGCGCCGGTATGAAGACCAACCCGGGGGTCACCGCGGGCTTCTTCGAGGCGCTGTCCAACGTCGGTGTGAACATCGAGCTGATCTCGACCTCCGAGATCCGCATCTCGGTCGTCACCCGCGCCGACGACGTCAACGAGGCCGTGCGCGCCGTGCACACCGCCTTCGGACTCGACAGCGACTCGGACGAGGCCGTCGTGTACGGGGGCACCGGCCGATGACCGCACGCCGCCCTTCGCTCGCGGTCGTCGGTGCGACCGGGGCGATCGGTGGCGTCATGCTCCAGATCCTCTCGCAGCACGCGGATGTCTGGGGCGAGGTGAGACTCGTCGCCTCGTCGCGTTCGGCCGGCCGCAAGCTGGTCGTCCGCGGCGAGGAGTCCGAGGTCCTCGAACTCACCGAGGACGTCTTCGACGGCGTCGACGTGGCCCTGTTCCTGGTGCCCGACGAGGTGTCCGCGCGCTGGGCCCCCGTCGCCACGTCCAAGGGCGCCGTCGTGATCGACGACTCGGCCGCCTTCCGCATCGCGGACGACGTCCCGCTCGTCGTTCCCGAGATCAACCCCCATGCCGTACGGATCAGACCGCGCGGCATCGTCGCCAACCCCAACGGCACCACGCTGGCGCTGATCGTCGCGGTCGGCGCCCTGCACGCCGAGTTCGGGCTGCGCGAGCTGGTCGTCTCCTCGTACCAGGCCGTGAGCGGGGCCGGGCGCGACGGCGTCGCCGCGCTGCGGGAACAGCTCGCGATGGTGGCCGGGACCGAACTCGGCACCAAACCGGGCGATGTCCGCCGGGTCGTGGGCGAGGGCGGCGAGAGCCCCTTCGCCGCCCCCGTCGCCCTCAACGTCGTCCCGTGGGCCGGTACGGACGCCGGGGACGGCTGGTCCTCGGAGGAGCTGGCGATCCGCGACGAGTGCCGCAAGATCCTCGGCCTGCCGGAGCTGCGGGTCTCGGCGACCTGTGTGTACGTCCCCGTGATCGCCACCCACTCGATGTCGGTGCACGCCCGTTTCGAGAACGAGGTCGAGGTCGACCGGGCCCACGAGATCCTGGCCACCGCGCCGGGTGTCGTGCTGTACGACTCCCCGGGCGCGGGGGACTTCCCCACCCCGTCCGACGTGGTGGGCACCGACCCGACCTGGGTCGGCCGGGTCCGCCGCTCGAAGGACGATCCCAGGGCGCTGGAGCTGTTCGTCTGCGGCGACAACCTCCGCAAGGGGGCCGCGCTGAACGTCGCTCAGATCGCCGAAGCGGTCGCCGCCGAATTTCCCCGGTCCTGATCGAACCTGTTTTGTACGCTCTGTGAACGCCCTGTGAGCAAGTTGCTGGTCTGAACCTCTTGAGCTGGGGCGTTGCGGTGGCCGACGATGACCTTTCGGTCTGTTGCAACCGCTGGTCGGACGGCAGGCGTCTAAGCGGTCACTTCTTGCGCGGCGGGGCGCATGTTCGGGGTATTTGCGGAAGAACGGGTTCGTATGAGGGCATTTCGCATGGTGTCAAACGCGGTGCCGTATGCGTACAACCCTGACGGGGGGAAGCGTGTCCAACTGGCGTGGCAGAGGTTCTCGATATCACAGTGGTGGGCCCCCTGCGCGGCGCCGCGGTGCGACCGCTCGGACGGCCCCGCGCGTCCGGCGGCATGCCGGTGATCGCGCCCATGCCGGCCGCCCGACCGACAGCACTGCCGTCGCAGCGCGAGGGCGCTGACGAGAGCGTGGCAGCCGGAACCACCGTCGACCATCTCACCGAGACCTATCGCGCCCACTACCGTTCGCTGCTCGGGCTCGCCGCCCTGCTGCTGGACGACACGGCGTCCTGCGAGGACGTCGTGCAGGAGGCGTTCATACGCGTGCACTCGGCGCGCAACCGGGTGCGGGAGCCCGAGAAGACCCTGGCCTATCTGCGCCAGACCGTCGTCAACCTCTCCCGCTCCGCCCTCCGCCGCCGCATCCTCGGGCTGAAGCTGCTCTCCAAGCCGATGCCGGACATGGCGAGCGCCGAGGAGGGCGCGTACGACCAGCTGGAGCGGGACGCGCTGATCAAGGCGATGCGCGGACTGCAGCGGCGCCAGCGCGAGGTGCTGGTGCTGCGCTACTTCGCCGACATGACCGAGGCACAGGTCGCCGAGACGCTGGGGATCTCCCTGGGCTCGGTGAAGGCCTACGGATCGCGCGGCATCGCGGCGCTGCGCGTCGTCATGGAGGCGCAGGCATGAACCGCCACCACGACGAGCAGGGGCACGCGGGCGGTGGCCGGTTCCGCCGGGGGCCCCTGCGCGGACACCGGACAGACCCGACTGGAAACGGAACTGTGAACCACGGGCCGGAGAACACCCCGCACGCCGACCGGGACGGGGAAGGACCGGACACGTTGGCGTTCGGCGCGCCCGGCGCCCCGTTCGGGGAGGACTCCCTCGACGAGGAGGCGCTGCGCCGGATGCTGCGCGGCGCCGTGCAGGGCCTCGAACCGGGTGAGGGCACGCTCGACCGGCTGCACCGCGCGGTGCCCGCCCGGCGGGCCCGCCGCCGCCAGGCCCTGGTCGGGGCGGCGGCCGCCGCCCTCCTCATCGGCACGGCGGTCCCCGCCTTCGTCCACGTCGCCAACTCCGAGGGCTCCAACGCCGCCAACCCCGCCATCGCCGGCCACGGCGAGCAGGCGCAGGGCGGCAACGGCGAGGACGCCGGCGCGCAGACCGGCAACGGGGGAGGCTCCGGCGGCGGCGACGGCGAGCAGACCAGCGGGCAGGGCCTCCCCGACGGCACGGCGAGCCCGACCGACACCAGCGGGCCCGGCTCGGGCAGCGAGGTGAACGGCGGTTCGGCGGACGGTCCCGTCGCCAGCGCCGAGGCCGCGATGCCGGCCTGTTCCCCCGACCAGCTCGGCGTCGCCTCCGCGACGACCGGCGCGGCCGGGGCCGACGGCACGGTCTACGGAAGCTTCCGCATCGCCAACGTCTCCGGCACGAACTGCTCGGTCAGCAGCGGCGGGACCGTGGGCTTCCAGGCCGCGGGCGCCGCCGACCCGGCCAAGATCGTCGTGGTCCGCCACACCCAGGGCGACCCCGCCTCCGGACTGCCCGATCCGGCGGAGGAGGAGTCCACGATCCTCCTGAAGCCGACCATGGTCTACGAGGTGAAGTTCGCCTGGATCCCCCAGGAGACCTGTCCGACCTCCGGCGGATCGCCGTCGCCCACGCCGACGGACGGTGCCGCGGGCAGCACCGGGGTCGCGGCCGGTTCGTCCACGGCGGGCACGGGCAGCGGGGACGGCGAATCGGGTGCCGACACCCAGCTGGGCGGCGAGGACGGGGCGAGCACGGCCCCGGGCAGCGTCTCCGTGCAGCACACCCCGGAGCCGGGAGCCCCGGTCGCCGAGGCGAAGATCCCCAACGCCTGCGCCGGCACCATCTACCGGACGGGCGTCCTCGAACCCGGCGCGTAGGACCGCGCTGCCGAGGGGAGGCCCCTCGTCCGGCCCGGACGGTCCGGACGATCCCGGCCGACGGCCCCGCCGGGCCGCGCGCACACGGCCCGCGGACCGGGCGGGTACGGAAGGCCCGTCAGCGCTCCGCGCCGACCGGTGCCGACGGTGCGGCGGGTGACGCGGTCTCAGGCTCCGTGTCCGCGTCGGGAACCAGGCCCAGGGCCACGTCCCGGGCGGCCTCGGCCTCGCGCCGCAGCAGCCGGAACCACATGAAGAGCACGAACGCGGCGAAGACGAACCACTCGCCCGTGTAGCCGAGGTTCTGGAACGCCTTCAGATCGAGCCCGGTGCCCTGGGGCGCCGCGGCCGGTACGGGGCGCAGCCCGCCGCCCGCCTTCGAGGGGGTGTCGGCGGCGGTCCCGGACGCGCCCCGTCCTTCGCCGGTGTCCTGGAGCGTCACCCAGGCGTCGTAGACGTCGTACGGCACGAGGTTGACCAGCGACGCGGCGCCGATGATGCCGACCTGGCCCTCGGGCAGTCCGCCCGAGGCGTCGACCCCGGTGCTGCCCGCGTTCTCCGAGGCCTGGAGGTCGCCGGTGACCGTGACCCGGCCGGTGGGCGCGTCCGGGACCGCCGTCTCCCCGGGCTTCCCGGGCAGCCAGCCGCGCACCACGGGCAGCGCCTTGCCGCTGTCGGTGCGGAGCATGTCCAGGACGTAGAAGCCGTCGCGGTCGTCCAGCTTCCGGCCGGGGACCACGAACTGGTCCGCGTACCGTCCGCTCGCGGTGGCCGGACGGCCCGAGGTCTCCGTGTCGACGGGCAGCAGCTCGTCGAGCGGAGCGGCGGCCCGCGTGCCCGGATCGGGCCGCTTCTCGGCGGCCTCGTGCGTCTGCACGCGGTCCTCGAAGCGGCCGAGCTGCCAGGTGCCCATGAACACGCAGAACGGGATGGCCAGCACGACGAAGACGTTGATCCCCCACCAGCGCGGGGTCAGCAGGAACCGGTACACCCCTCCACGGTACGGTCCCCGCCCCGGCGCCCCGGCGCGGGGGCACCCCCGCGCCGCCCGTTTATACGGCCCCTACGCCCGGACACGCCCCTCCTTCCCGGAGCCGCGACGGCCCGCACCGCCTCGCGCCTTCCCGCCACGGACCCGCCTCGTGCCCTCCGGTCACGCACCCGCGCCGGTCGGTGCGGGTGCGCGACGGGAGCCTGCGCTCACACCCCCTCGTCGGGGCCTCCCAGATGGCGTCGCGCGAAGTCCAGCTCCAGGCGCACCTGCTTGATCCGCTCCTCCACGACGAGCGAGCCGTGCCCGGCGTCGTAGCGGTAGACCTCGTGCACCGCGTCGCGGCCCTTGAGCCGGTCCACGTAGTTCTCCACCTGCTGGATGGGACAGCGGGGATCGTTGACGCCCGCCGAGATGTAGACGGGGGCCCGTACCGCGTCGACGTACGTGAGGGGTGAGGAGGCCTCGAACCGCTCGGGCACCTCCTCCGGCGTCCCGCCCAGCAGCGTGCGGTCCATCGCCTTCAGCGCCTCCATCTCGTCGTGGTACGCCGTGACGTAGTCCGCGACCGGGACCGCCGCCAGCCCCACCGCCCAGGCGTCGGGCTGGGTGCCGAGGCCGAGCAGGGTCAGATAGCCGCCCCAGGAGCCGCCGGCCAGGACCAGCTTCGCCGGGTCCGCGAGACCGGACTCCACCGCCCAGCCGCGCACCGCCGCGATGTCCTCCAGCTCGATCAGGCCCACCCGGTGCTTGAGGGCGTCCGTCCAGGCCCGTCCGTAGCCCGTCGAGCCCCGGTAGTTGACGCGCACCACCGCGTACCCGTGGTCCACCCAGGCGGCGGGACCGGCCGCGAAGGCGTCGCTGTCGTGCCAGGTCGGGCCGCCGTGGATCTCGAAGACCGTGGGGAACGGGCCCTCACCGGTGGCCGGGCGCTGCACCAGCGCGTGGACGCGGCCCCCCGGCCCGTCCACCCACGCGTCCTCGACCGGCACCGACGCGGGAGCCTTCGCCCCCGGCGGATCGAGGACCACCGCGCCGGTCGTGGAACGGACCACGGGCGGCTCGGCGGCCGACGACCACAGATACTCCACGGTGCCGTCCGGCCGGGCCGTGGCACCCGAGACCGAACCGGCGGGCGTCTCCACCCGGGCGAGCGTCCCCCCGGCGGCGGCCGGGGCGTACCGCCACAGCTCGCTGCGGGCCTCGAAGTCGTGCTCGACGAGGAGCGCGGAGCCGTCCGCGTACCACTCGGCGCCCACATCACCCGGCAGCTCGATGGACAGGTCCGTCTCCGTGCCCGCGACCGGATCCCAGATCATCGGCTCCCAGCGGCCCCGCCGCTGGTGCCCGACCAGCAGCCGGGGGTCCCCGGCGACGGGCGCGAAGCCCAGCACGCTGAGCCCCAGCTCCTTCGTGCCGCCCTCGGTGTCGTCCAGCTCCGCGACCGTCGAGCCGTCGGGGCGCACCACGCGCAGCGCGGAGTGCATCGCGTCGCCGTGCTCGGTGTGCTCCAGCGCGATCAGCGTCCCGTCGTACGACAGATCACCGACTCCGGCGGACTCGCGGTGCCGGTAGATCTCCACGGGAGCCTGCCCCGGGCGCACGACATGGACCGTCGACCCGTCCTCGTCCGTCGAACGGCCGATCACCGCCGTCCCGTCCCGTCCGATCGCGAGCCCCGCCGGATAGGAGGGGTCGAGTCCGGGCGCCGCGGGCTCGTCCACGTCCTCCTCGCTGCCCGCGCCGAACGGCCGGCGCATCCACACCCCGAACTCGTCCCCGTCGGTGTCGCTGAACCACCACACCGCCTCGCCGTCGGGGGTCAGCACGCCGTCCGTCGTCCCGTTCGGCCGGTCGGTGATCCGGCGCTGCTCGCCCGTCGAGCGGTCCCATGTGTACAGCTCGTACGTCCCCGTCGCGTTGGACACGAACAGGGCGCGGTCCGGCGCGTCCTGCGCCCAGTCGGGCAGCGACACCCGGGGCGCGCGGAAGCGCCGCTCCCACTCCGGGACGGACTCGGTCGTCGCACCATTGCTCTCAGTCATGTCCCCCATTCTGCGCCGGACGGCCGACAATCCGTTCGCCTCGTCCTCAGCCTGTGGATAACCTCGCGGACATGCATGGACCGATACCCGCCGACTGGCGCGAGGCCAACCGGGCCCTGTGGGACGAGCGCGTGCCCATCCACGCGGGCAGCGACTTCTACGACCTCGCCGCCTTCCGGGCGGGCAAGGACGCCCTGCGCCCGTTCGAACGGGCCGAGGTCGGGGACGTCACCGGGCGGACGCTGCTGCACCTGCAGTGCCACATCGGCGTGGACACGCTGTCCTGGGCCCGGCACGGCGCGGCGCAGGTGGTCGGCCTGGACTTCTCCGAACCGGCCGTCGAGGCCGCCCGTGCGCTCGCCGGCGACCTGGGTCTCGGCCCGGAGCGGGCGGCGTTCGTCGCCGCCGACGTGTACGACGCGGCCGAGGCCGTGCCGGACTCCGCGTACGACATCGTCTACACGGGGGTCGGCGCGCTGAACTGGCTGCCCGACATCGAGCGCTGGGCCGAGACGGCCGCCTCGCTCGTCGCGCCCGGCGGGTTCCTGTACCTGGCGGAGTTCCATCCGATGACGGACTGCCTCGACGACGCGACGGGCTCGCGCGTCGTGCACGACTACTTCAGCCGCGAGGCGTGGGTGGACGAGACGCCGGGCACGTACGCGGACTTCGACGCGGCGACCGTCCACAACCGCAGCGTCGAGTGGCAGCACCCGGTCGGCAGCGTGGTCTCCGCGCTGGCCACGGCGGGCCTGCGCATCGAGTTCCTGCACGAGCACGACGCCTCGCTCTTCGCCCGCTTCCCGGTGCTGGAGCGCTACCCGGACGGCTTCTACCGCTTCCCGGAGGAGCGTCCGAGGATTCCGCTCATGTACTCGCTCAAGGCGTCGCGACCGGGCCGGCCCTGAGGCCCCGAACGGCGGGCACATCCGGCCGGTCCCCGGGGCGGGAACCGGCAGCCCGGACCGATTGTCAGTGGTGGGGTCCACACTCGGAACCATGACCACGCATGCTGATCTGCGGGCCACGGTCGAGCGTTACTGGACCGCGGCCGACCTGCGCGACTGGGACGACTTCGCCGAGACGCTCGCCGACGACGTGGTGTACGAGCTGCCGCAGAGCCGCGAGCGCATCCGCGGCAAGGGGCGGTACGTGCAGTTCAACCGGGAGTATCCGGGGGACTGGCGGGCGAGCGTCGTGCGCGTCGTGGCCGACGCGGAGGAGCGGCAGGCCGCCGCGCGGACGAGATTCGTCGTCGACGGCGAGGAGGCGCACGCGGTGCACTTCTTCACCTTCGACGACGAGGGCCGGATCAGCGCGGTCACCGACTTCTGGCCGGAGCCGTACGAGCCGCCGGCCGGGCGCGCGCACCTGGTGGAGCGGTACTGACACGCGGGAGGCCGCCGTCGCCGTGAGCACGGCGACGGCGGCCCGGGGCCCCAGCGGGCTATGCGGCCGAGCGGAAGGCGGGGAGGTAGCCGTTCGACTGGCCGATGGCCTTGGGGTGGTACGAGTTGTAGACCGGGATCGAGACGCTGTGCAGCCACGGGTCTCCGGAGCACAGCTCGTGCCCAGTGAACTCGTCGGCGACACCCGAGAAGGTGAAGCCGGCGTTGGCCGCCTGCTTGGCGATGACGCCGTTCAGGACGTCGGAGGCGTTGTTGATGGCCGTGCGCGACTTGTCCGAGAGACCGAGGAGGCAGCTGCCGCCGATCTTGTAGAAGCGCGGGTAGCCCAGCACCACGACGCGCGCCGAGGGCGCCTTGGCGTGGATGGACGAGTAGAGCGAGCCGAGCCGGGAGGGCAGGGTGCTGTTGATCTTGCCCACGGCGGTGTTCACGCTCGCGATGCAGGTGGCCTCGCCGGACAGCACGCAGTCCTGCATGACGTCGGCGAAGCCGACGTCGTTGCCGCCCGCGGTGACGCTCACCAGCGAGGTGGACGAGCTGAGTGCGCCGAGCTGGCCGCCGGCCACCGTGCTGGTGGTGGCACCGGAGCAGGCGACGAAGGCGAACGAGGACGGGGAGTTCGCCTGCGCCCAGAGATAGGGGTAGGCGTTGGTGCTGCGACGGCAGTCGCCGCTGTCGGACAGATAGCTTCCGGCACCGACGCCGGACGAGTACGAGTCGCCCAGGGCGACGTACCCGCCGGCGGCGGCCGAGGCCGGCTGGGCCATGCCCAGGGCGGCCGCGGCGGCGAGGAGCAGAGTGGATGCGGACGCCCAGAATCTCCGTACTGACATAGCTGTCAGCCCTCCGAAGTGTGGGGGGTGGGTGGGGGGTTGAGTGAGCGTCACCTGTTGTAGCAGCTTCGGGTACCAGTCGGTAATAGGCAGACGCGAAGCTGCCGGAATTGCCCGAATGATCGTTCGGGACTCGTAGCTCCGCGCGTAGACAACCCATGAACACCCTGTGAAACAAAGGAGGGACGGCCATGGGGTGGACCACTTCGCAGGCCGCCTCGCGGGGGTCGCGCGGCGGGCGGCAGGGGCTTCGGCGCGCCGAAGGGCGGCGGCCCCGACCGGTGTCGGGGGCGCCGCCCTTCGGTGGACGGAGGCGGTTACGCCGCTTCGCTGTCGAACCTCGCGGTGGCCCACAGATAGCCGAGCACGGCCAGGGCGACGCACCAGCCGAGGGCGATCCAGCCGCTGTTGCCGATCTCCGTGCCGAGGAGGAGTCCGCGGAGGGTCTCGATGGCGGGGGTGAAGGGCTGGTACTCGGCGATGGGCCGGAACCAGCCGGGCATGGAGTCGAGCGGGACGAAGGCGCTGGAGAGCAGCGGGAGCAGGATCATCGGGAGCGCGTTGTTGCTGGCGGCCTCCGCATTGGGACTGACGAGGCCCATGCCCACGGCGATCCAGGTGAACGCGGTGGCGAAGAGGACCAGGAGGCCGAAGGCTGCCAGCCACTCCAGCGCGGTCGCGTCCGTGGAGCGGAAGCCGATGGCGACGCCGACCGCGCCCACGAGGACCACGCTCGCGACGCACTGGAGGACGCTGCCGACGACATGCCCGACGAGGACCGACCCGCGGTGGATGGCCATCGTGCGGAAGCGGGCGATGATCCCCTCGGTCATGTCGTTGGAGACCGAGACCGCGGTGCCGACGGTGGTGGAACCGATCGTCATGAGCAGCACCCCGGGCACCAGGTACGCGATGTACCGGGCGCGGTCCGCCCCTCCGCCGTCGATCCCGGCACTCATCACGTCTCCGAAGATGTAGACGAAGAGGAGGAGCAGCATGATCGGGGTGAGGAGGAGGTTGAGGGTGAGGGAGGGGTAGCGGCGGGCGTGGAGGAGGTTGCGTCGGAGCATGGTGGTGGAGTCGCGGACGGCGAGGGTGAGGGTGCTCATCGGGTGGTCTCCTTCGCGGAAGTGCTGGTGTGGGTGGTGGTGAGGGCGAAGAAGACGTCGTCGAGGTCGGGGGTGTGGACGGTGAGTTCGTCGGCTTCGATGTGGGCGGTG